>JAULYZ010000086.1:0-2152 GCA_032117595.1 Acidimicrobiia bacterium
CGTCGGCCTTCACGAACTCGAGCAGGGCACCGAGCTCTGCGTCGTAGGAGTCGTCCGGCGCAATGTCTGCGGCGGGCTCCTCGGCCTCCTCGGTGGTCGAGTCGGCGGTCGCAGTCGCGGCTCCCGGGGCATCCATCGCTGCACGGGCCCGGCGCGCGGCTGCCGCAAGACGCCGCGTCTGATCGGTCTCCGGGATTCGGGCCAGCAGCCTGAGCACCTCCTCGAGGCGATCGGAGGCCGACAGCACCAGCAGCTCTGCGAGCGCTCGGACCGCCTGCTCGTTGCCCGGCTCGCGCGCAAGAAGTTCGCGGAGTCCGTCTTCATCGGTGGGAACCTCTGCATCGGCCGACAGCAGCGACTCCACGAACTGCTGGATGACGTGCTCGGGGTAGGCACCCATGAACCCGTCGATCACCTTGCCGTCCTTGATCGCGTAGACGGCCGGGATCGACTGCACCTGGAACGCCTGCGACAGGCCCGGGTTCTGATCCACGTCCACCTTGGCCAGTACCACCTTGCCGCCCGTGGCGTCGCAGACCTTCTCGAGGATGGGCCCGAGGGTCTTGCACGGCCCGCACCAGCTGGCCCACAGGTCGACCACCACCGGGGTCTGGTGAGAGCGGTTGATCACCTCGGTCTCGAAGGTCGCGTCGGTCACGTCAATGGCCATGGGATCCAACGCTAGCGGTGCGGTTCTCGTGATCGTGCGGCCCGTTAGGCCGCCTGCTGCATCCGCTGCACTACCCTGCCCGCGGTGAGCGACGTGCCCGGAATCGACGTAGCAAAGGTCTCGGCGTGGCTCGAGCAACACGTGACGGGCGCACGAGGTCCCTTCGTCTTCGACGTGATCGCGGGTGGTCACAGCAACCTCACCTTCCGTGTCACCGGCGCCGACGGCACTCGCTACGTACTGCGCCGTCCGCCGCTCGGCCACGTCTTGGCGAGCGCGCACGACATGGGGCGCGAGCACCGAATCATCTCCGGTCTCCAGCGATCGGCGGTCCCCGTGGCACCGGCGCTCGGGTTCTGCGACGACCTCGCGGTCAACGGCGCTCCGTTCTACGTCATGGGCTTCGTCGACGGTTTCGTGCTGCGCGAACGTGAGTTGGCGGAGGCGGCGCTCACCCCCGAGGCCCGCTCGAATGCCTCGCGGTCGATCGTCGACACGATGGCGGCCATCCACGCCGTCGATCTCGGGGCGGCGGGGCTCGCCGACCTCGGCAAGCACGAGGGCTACGTGGCACGCCAGCTCAAGCGTTGGTACGGGCAGTGGAACCAGCAGAAGACCCGGGATCTACGCGCCGTCGACGAGGCACACGATCTGCTGATCGGTCAGATCCCCGAACAGGGCCCGGCCACGATCGTGCACGGCGACTACCGACTCGACAACTGCATGGTGAGCGCAACCGGTGAGGTCGTTGCGGTGCTCGACTGGGAGATCTGCACGCTCGGTGATCCGCTCGCCGATGTGGGGCTGCTGCAGGTGTACTGGACCGGCCCCAACGATCCGCACACTGCGTGGACCGGTTCGGCCACCACCGCCACCGGCTTCTGGGACCGCCGCCAACTCCTCGATCGGTACGCAGAGATCTCCGGGCGCGATCTGTCGAACATCGACTTCTATGTCGCCTTCGCCTTCTGGAAGCTGGCGTGCATCCTCGAGGGCGTGTACGCCCGCTACCTGGGCGGCGCGCTCGGCGAGCGATCGGCCGCCGAACTCGAGCCGTTCAAACTGCAGGTCGACGCTGCAGCCGCGATGGCGCTCGACTACGCACGCCGGGGCGCGTGATGACGTACCCCCAGGGCATCAGGGTGCTCGAGGAGCCCGATCTCGACAGTCCGGTACTGCTCGTGATGATGTCGGGCTGGATCGATGCGGCGGGAGCCGCAGCCGCCGCCATGCAGTCGGTGGAGCTCGGTGCCGGCACCCGCACCATCGCCACCTTCGAGCCCGATCTCTTCATCGACTACCGCGCCCGTCGGCCGGTGATGCAACTTCGCGACGGCATCTCGTCGAAGCTCGTCTGGCCGTCGATCGAGCTCAAGGTGGGGCACGACGACGCAGGCAACGACCTGCTGCTGCTCACCGGGTTCGAGCCCGACGCGAACTGGCAGTTCTTCGCCAAGCTCGCCGCAGACCTCTGCACCGATC
>JAULYZ010000087.1:0-68196 GCA_032117595.1 Acidimicrobiia bacterium
CATGGTGGCCGATCCCAAGTCGGTTCCCTCGGTGAGCGAGCTCGCAGCCGCCATGGAGACAGGCCTGGCATCGCCCGCACCGGTCTCGGATCACACACCGGGCCTCGGCATGTCGCGGCCGGTGTAAAAGAGCGATGCGCCGATGTGCATGCAGTGAGGTGTGCAGATGCAGCGTGCGGGTGCGTGCCATGCGTGCCCGTCCTGCGGCAGCACCAGCGGCTGCAGCTGAGCGTCACAATCCTCTGCTGTGTCGCCCGGTGCAAGCCGGGCGACACGCCGTTTTGGGCACGTCACTCGAGCGGGTTCTTGCGAATCGACCCGGTGGGCCGCCACCGGGTCGAGTGACCGTTGACCGTTACCCGAAGCGGACGTCGTCGTACTGGGTGTAGGTGGCGAGACCGGCTCGTCCGTCGTCATAGTTTGCGAGGTTCAGTCGGTACGTGACTCCAGCGGTGACCGTCATCGACAACTGCTTCCAGCCCTGGTTGTTCGTGCAGGACTTCAGCGCAGTGGTGGTCTTGTTGGTGGAGGCGTTGAAGAGTGTGACGAGGGCGTAGTCACGGGTCGACGGGCACGTGATGCGGTACCAGACGGTGAGCTTGGTTGCTCCCGTCGGTGCCCTCACCGTCTGGTTGAGACCAGAGGTGGCCTGTCGCGGCGTGGAGGAACCGACCTGTGCGCTGTACGTACCGGATCGCGGGAACGCCGTGACGGCGGCAGTGGTTCCACTGGCGGTCCAGCCACTGGTGCTGGCCGTCTCGAAACCGGGGTTCACGAACGGATTGGTGAGTGGCGCTTGCACGACCAGCGTGAGCGTTGCGGTCTTGGTCTTTGCCGTGCCGGCACCTGTGATGGTGATCGGGTACGTCCCGGGCAGGGTTGTGGGCGAGGTGGCAACGGTGACCACGGTGGATCCCCCGGAGTTCACGGTGGGGGAGGTGAAGGTTGCCGTAGCACCCGTGGGGAGACCCGATGCGCTGAGTGCCACCGGTTGCGCAGTCCCGGTGCGGCTCACCGTGACGGTGGAGGTGCCCGAGGCGCCCTGTGCGAGTGTGAGCGTGGTGGGCGAGAGGCTCACGCCGAAGTCGCTGACGTTGAGTGTGTAGGCAACCGAGTACGCGCTGTCGGTCCCGGTGCCGGTGACCGTGATGAGGTGCGCGCCCGCGGGAGTGCTGTTCGACGTGGTGACCGTCAAGGTCGAGGTGCCCCCAGCCGTGATCGATGCAGGGCTGAACGAGGCCGTGGTGCCGCTGGGAAGTCCGCTGGCCGAGAGGGTGACCGGTTGCGGGTCGCCGAAGGTGACAGTGCTCGAGATCGTGGAGGTGAGCGTTGCTGCGCCGAAGGTGGCTCCGGAGTTGGGGTTCGCCGTCATGGCGAAGGTCGAGGGGTACGGCGTCTTGCAGCCCGGGAGCGTGAAGGGAACGACGCGCGTCGACCAGTTGAACGATCCGCTCGACTTGAGGTACTCGGAGGTGAACCAGAACGTGCAGTCGTCCGCAGGGTCGATGTTCATCGAGGAGTAGTCGCCCCAGCGCCGCAGCGAGCCGGTCTGGGACCCTGAGCCGGCCTGAACGAGCGTCTCGCCCTGAGTCATGAGGCCGCGCGGGTCGTGCGGGAACCGGCCGGTGATCGCGATTCCTGGATACATGCCCGAACTGGAGATCGAGTACCCGAGGGCGATGTTGCCGGCTTTGTCGAATGCAGCCGACGACATCCACCGTCGGCTCGAGTCGGGCGCGAAGGTGCCTTGCTGGTACACGCTCGGGGTGGCGCCGTCGGTTCCGCCGAGTCGAAGTTCGTACCACCGCACGCCGACCGTGCTGTTCACCGCAACCGCGTGCGAAGCGAGCAGCGCCTGACGGTCACCGAAATTCCAGTAGGCGAGCCGGAACATGAGGCGGTCGCCGATCGAGTCGAGGGTGTTGGAGGTGCCGAGCTGCGGGATGCATGCGCCGCCCCCCGAACAGGGAATCGAGTACGACGACACCGAGATCGTGGTGGGTCCGGTGAAGGTTGAGTTTGCCGGGTTCACGAAGTCGGGCTTGAACTTCCAGGCTGCGAGCGTGCTCGTGGTGGCGCCGCGCGCAACGTGCACATTCGGGGCCCCGGCGGGCGGCGGGGTCGGGCTGTCGAGATCGGCAGCGAGCAGTCCGCCGTAGGAGGAGCTGGTGTTGAAACAGACCTGCGTGGCCGGGAGGCCCTCGAGCATCTTGACTCGATCGAGCGCACACGACTTGCCGTTCCGCCAGGCGCCTGCGGCCGAGAACATGTTGTAGGTGATGTAGTAGGCGTCGGGCCAGACGCTCACCTTCGGGTAGTCGGGGAAGTCGGTGAACTGGAACGAGTAGCGGTACCACGTACCGAGCGCGTCGCCGCTCGTCGAGATGGCGACGCACTCGTAGTACGGACCGGAGCTCGAGGACACGTTGGCGAACTGCGAGACGAGCCAGCGGTCGGCGAGGCGGTCGTAACGCACCACGCCGTCACCGTCGTTGGTGGTCTCGCAGGGGCCGCCGAAGCCCACAAAGATTGCGTTGGTGTTGACGGGTCCGTAGATCCGGGTCCCGCTCTTGGTCTGCACGGTGAGTCCGCTGTTCACGATCGTGATGATCTGGTCGAGGCCCACCGCCGAGTTCGGGTCGGGCGGTGCGCTGTTCACCGTGAACGTCGAGTACCCGCGTCCGATGCTGTCGAACGACGTGCCCACCGTCGGTGCTGCTGCGGTGACCGGAGCCGAGCCGGTCGTGGGTGCGGTGCTCGCCGTGCCGGCCGTGGTGATGGAGCGGGCCCCCCCGATCCGGACGCGCTGCACGGCTCCCTCGCCCGGAGTGCCCTCGGGGAGCGGCAGTCGCTTCTTGCGGTTCTGGGCCTTTGCACCCCGCTTGGTGGGAGCGGCATCGGAGGGCGCAATGCCCGGTGCGCTCGAGGCCCCGCCCACGGGAGCGGTGATGTCGCGCAGGGGTGGCGACGTGTCGGTCTTGTCAGTGGGATGGATCTCGACGTCGTCCCCGGTGAGCACCGCTGGCGATACGGCGATCGGCCGGACCGGGGATTCCCCGGGTGCGGTCGAGGGCGTCCCCGCCGTGCAGGCCTGGCCGACGGTCAGTGCAATGGCCGCCAACCCGAGACCCGGCCGAATGCGGTGCTTGGTCCGGTCCTTCATGTCGTCAACTCCACCCGCCCATACGCATGGTGCAGTCTAGGTCACTCACCGTCACCTCCCGCCGGGATCGTCGGCTCGGGACAGAACGGCCTACCTCCAGGCAAACACCGGCTGTTCGTACTCGTGGACCCGCTCGCAGACACCTTCGAGCGCCACCCGGCGGAACTGCAGCAGCACTGCTGCGGTCGGTGCGTGGACGACCGACTCGCCGAGCAGGACCTGTACGACGGGGCGCTCGGACTCGGGGATGCGGATGAAGCGCGGCGAGTCCGGTCGCTGCAACTCGGTGAGCGAGACATGGTGCACCGAATGCACCTCGTCGGCGTTCGCCATGACGGTGAGTCCACTCCCACCCCAGAGCACCACGGGGGTGATCACATAGCCCGAGCGCGTGGGGTAGTCGTCGAGCAGGCCCAGCACGGAGTCGAGCCCGAGGACGACGCCGACCTCCTCGGAGAGTTCCCGGCGTGCCGCAGCCACAGGGTCCTCACCCTCGTCGATGCGCCCACCCGGCAACGCCCACTGACCGGCGTGAGCACGCATCGCCGTTGCGCGTCGCGTGATGAGCAGCGAGGCCCCACCCGGATCGTCGACCACCACCACGGCGACGGCGGCATGGCGCCTGCCCTCGAGGGGAACTTCGAGGCGTTCATGTCGAATGAGGCGGGCCGAGACGTGATCACGCCATGAGCCGCCGTCCGGTTCGACGAGGGATCCCATCACCACAGGACGGAACGTAGATGATCCAGGGAGCGACGCCAGCACGCAGGCGGGCGCGCAGACGAGCATGCCGGGACTCCCTGTGCCGGCTCGGCGAGAAGTACCGTCGGGGCCAGGGGATGGCGCACCTGCGTCAGACGGGTCGGGGAGTTGGTTCGATGGGCTCGAGTTTCGATGTCGGCGCACCGATGCAGGGCACGATCGTGGAGGTGCTGGTCCGCGTCGGCGACCTGGTGCGCCGTTCGCAACCACTGCTCATCATGGAGTCGATGAAGCTCGAGCACGTGGTCGAGGCCGAACAGTCGGGCTCGGTTCGCTCGGTCGGCGTCGCAGCAGGCGACACGGTGCTCGAGGGACAGGTGCTCGTCACGATGGAGGAGGCCGAGGTTGCTGCCGTGGTGGAGGCCGCTGCGCAGGAAGTCGACCTCGACCTGATCCGCCCCGATCTTGCCGAGGTGCTGCAGCGCCACGCGGTTGGTCTCGACGCGGCGCGTCCCGCGTCGGTGGAGCGGCGGCGCAAGGTGGCGCGCAGGACCACCCGGGAGAACGTGGCCGATCTCGTGGATGCGGGCACCTTCGTCGAGTACGGGCCGCTCGTGATCGCAGCGCAGCGTCGCCGTCGCTCGCTCGACGACCTCATCGCGAACACTCCCGGTGACGGCCTGGTCGGTGGCATCGGCGAGGTGAACGGGCACCTGTTCGCCGGACACTCCTCGAAGGTGGCGGTGGTCTCGTACGACTACACGGTGCTCGCCGGAACCCAGGGTGCGCAGAACCACCGCAAGAAGGATCGCGTCTTCGAGCTCACCGAGCGACTCGGCCTGCCATTGGTGGTCTTCACCGAGGGCGGTGGCGGGCGGCCCGGTGATACCGATGGCATCGGCGGCTCGGGCCTCGACTGCCTGGCGTTCTACCTGTTCGCCCGTCTCAGTGGTCGGGTGCCGATTGTCGCCATCAACAGCGGTTACTGCTTCGCCGGGAACGCCGCTCTCCTTGGCTGTGCCGATGTGGTGATCGCGGCGAGGGACTCCAATATCGGCATGGGTGGTCCGGCGATGATCGAGGGCGGCGGGCTCGGTGTGTACGACCCGCACGAGATCGGGCCGATGAGCGTGCAGGTTCCCAACGGTGTCGTCGACATCGAGGTCGAGGACGAGGCGGAGGCGGTTGCTGTAGCGAAGCAGTACCTGTCCTACTTCCAGGGTCCGGTGGCCGAGTGGACGTGTGCGGATCAGCGTCTGCTTCGTTCCGCAATCCCCGAGAACCGCCTCCGGTCGTACGACGTCCGCAACGTCATCACGCTGATGTTCGACACCGACTCGGTCCTCGAGCTGCGCCCACGGTTCGGGGTGGGGATGATCACCGCGCTGGCTCGTATCGAGGGTCGTCCGGTGGGCGTCATTGCGAACAACCCGAATCACCTTGCGGGTGCCATCGACAGCGACAACGCCGACAAGGCAGCGAGGTTCCTCCAGTTGTGCGATGCCTTCGACCTGCCGGTGGTGTCGCTCATCGATACGCCGGGGATGATGGTGGGGCCCGAGATCGAGAAGACTGCACTCGTCCGGCACTGCTCGCGGCTGTTCGTCACCGGGGCGAACATCACGGTTCCGATGGTCTCGATCGTGCTGCGCAAGTGCTACGGCCTCGGGGCCCAGGCGATGGCGGCCGGGACGCTCAAGGCGCCCCTCGCAACCGTTGCGTGGCCCACGGGAGAGTTCGGGGGCATGGGACTCGAGGGGGCCGTGCGCCTCGGCTATCGCAAGGAGCTCGAGGCGGCGGGTAGCGAGGCGGAGCGTGAGGTGCTGTACCAGCAACTGGTGGACCGCATGTACCAGCACGGCAAGGCGCTCAGCACGGGGACCTACTTCGAGATCGATGATGTGATCGACCCGGCCGAGAGCCGCCGACTCATCAGCAGGACCCTGTCCGCCGCCCCAACACCGGCGCGGCGGGACCACAAGAAGCGACCGAATATCGACACCTGGTGACCGGAGCCTCGCTGCCGAACTTAGGCACGGATGAGTGCCGAGAGCATCGCCTGCAGCTTCGCCTGGGTCTCGGCGAGCTCTGCGTGCGGGTCGCTCTCCGCCACGATGCCGCCGCCTGCGAACAGTCGTGCAACCCGGCGGTCGGTGTCGAGCAGGGCACAGCGAATGGTGACCGCCCAGGTGCCGTTGCCGTTGGCGTCGACCCAGCCGATGGCCCCGCCGTACGGACCGCGATCAACGCCCTCGAATTCGGCAATGAGCGCAAGCGCAGCGCTCCTCGGGTGTCCGCCCAGCGCAGGCGTTGGGGTCAGTGCATCGACGAGGTCGAGTACGTGTGCGTTCGGTTGCGACAAGCGGCCCTCGACCCTCGTGCCGAGGTGCTGCACGTTCGCAACCTTGATGATGGCGGGCTCGGGTTCCCAGTCGAGGTAGCTGCACCACGGCAACAGGGTGTCGTGAACCATGTCGATGACGATGCGGTGCTCCACCTGGTTCTTGGTCGAGGCGATGAGCTCGCTAGCAAGCCGTTCGTCGGTGGCGGGGTCGCCGACCCGAGGTGCGGTGCCTGCGAGCGGGTGAGATCGCACGACGTCGTGGAGGCGCTCCACGAGGAGTTCCGGCGACGCACCGATGAGCCCGTTGATGCTGTAGCGGTACGACGAACCGAACGAGGCCCGCAGGCGCAGGAGCGTGGCGTGCACGTCGATCGGGGTGTCGGACTCGACGACGACGTCCCGAGCAATGACGGCCTTGGTGATGCGCCCTTCCCGCACGGCGTCGCGTGCTGCCAGCACGGCACGGAGATATCGGTCGGGGTCGACGCCGGGATGGATGCGGAACGACGCCGTCTGCGGGCGGGGCGGGGGTGGGATCTCGAGCCGATCGTCTGCTCCGTCGATGGTGGTGATCCAGCGCTCCCCGTTGGGACCCTTGCCAACCGTGAGGCGGGGGATGACGAGCGACCACGGCTGTCCGGGCACGAACGGCTTCGCTCCGAGCGCCACGGGCCCGGTTCCCGGCATGCCGACCGTGTCGTCGACATCGACCTCGGCGAGGACGTCCCTGATCTCGGCTGCATCGACGACTGCGGCGACGCCCCTGCCTGCGAGGCCCACTCCATCCCGAACGAACAGGAATCCGGAATCCGCTGCGATGTCGTTGAGGTCGACGTCGTGATCGAGGGGTCGGGTGACCGCGCGCAACGGATCAGTCCCGGGTAGCGGTGATGAGTTGGGCAGCCCCGCCCGTGAGGAGTCTCCGCTCGACGTCGTGGAACCCGGCCCGTTCGAGACGGGACAGCATCTCCGGTGCGGGGGGCAGATAGGCGAGCGACTTCGGGAGGTATTGGTACGCCGAGCGGTTCGAGAGGAGTGCTCCGATGCGGGGCACGATGCGGTGGAAGTACAGGCCGTGCCCCCATCGCAGGAGCCGGTTCTCGGGTTCGCATGCGTCCACCAGAGCGATCCGGCCGCCGGGCCTCACCACCCGCGCGAGGTCATCGAAGAAGGCACCGAGGTCGACGAAGTTGCGCAGCGCGAACCCGCACGTCGCCCCGTCGACCGAAGCATTGGGGAACGGCATCCGGCACACGTCGGCCTGCACGCGCGGGGTCCCACTCCGCCGGTCGGCGCTGAGCATGCCGAAACTGAAGTCGACCGAGAGCGGCACCAGACCCTGTCGGTTCAGCTCGATGCAGAGGTCGCCGGTTCCCGACGCAAGGTCGAGCACGGAACTGCCGGTGGCGAGCCGCAGGTCACGAACCGCTCGTCGGCGCCAGCGCACGTCGAGGCGGAACGTCATGAGACGGTTCACGAGGTCGTAGCGCGGGGCGATCGTGTCGAACATCTGCTGGACCGCACGGTGTTTCTCGGCACCCGTGGGCAGCGCATCCGATGCAACGGTGGACTTGCTCCCGGCGCGCTTCATGACCGGGAGGCTAACGGCAGGTCTCGGGAGCCCGTTCTGCCGCGTGGTCGGGCCGAGATCGGCTCAGCCGCCGCTCCCCTGGATGAGCTGTCCGGTGCGCATGCCCTGCACGCGGCGCTCCATCACATCGATCCAGGCCGGGTGGGTGACGATCCAGAACTTGTTGTTGACGATTGCGTCGAGGACCATCTCGGCGACGTCCGAAGGGTCCTTGCCGAGCGTGGCGAGCATCTTGCCGGCCCGGTCCTGGAACTGCTTCTCGGTGTTGGAGAGCTCGTTGCGGGCCACGGTGTTCGGCTGGTTCCGGTCGCTGAAAACGATCTTGGTGTTGACG
Organism: Acidimicrobiia bacterium; assembly: GCA_032117595.1. Lineage (GTDB taxonomy): Bacteria > Actinomycetota > Acidimicrobiia > Acidimicrobiales > Ilumatobacteraceae > WLJO01. The sequence continues at coordinate 8,135 of JAULYZ010000087.1, forward strand.
GCGCCGGGACACAGCACGCTTGCACCGATGGGCTCCCTGGCGGCGTCGAGTTCCGCGCGCAGCGACTCGGTGAGGCCGACAACGCCGAACTTCGCAACGCTGTAGGGGGCGATGGTGGCGGGGCCCTGCAGGCCGGCGACCGATGCGGTGTTCACGATGTGGCCCCCACCCGAGGAGCGGATGAGGGGGAGGAAGATCTGACACCCCCAGATCACGCTCCACAGATCGACCCCGAGCACCCAGTCCCAGGTCTCCTGCGGGATCTCCGCGACGAGTCCACCCCGGACGACGCCCGCGTTGTTGTGCACCACGTGGACGGCACCCCACTGCTTCATCACCGTGTCGGCGAGCGCCTCGAGCTGGGTGCGGTCCGCAACGTCGGTGCGCACCCCGATGACCTCGTGCCCGGCGGCGCGCAACTCGGCGACGGCGCTGTCCAGCGCGGCGACCTCGATGTCGGCGAGTGCCACCTTCATGCCCTGGGCGCAGAGCAGGTTGGCGACCGCTCGGCCGATCCCACTCCCGGCTCCGGTGACGACCGCAACGCGTCCTGCAAGATCCTTCATCGATTCCCCCTTGTCGGTGATGATTCCGTGGTGACCGGTCACCACGGGGCGTCACCCCGACGGCAACCGTTCTTGATGCTGGTGAGGCGACGCGCTCTGCGGGTCAGACGTAACTGCGGAAGATGATCTCGGCCACGCAGCTCGGCTTGGAGGCGCCCTCGCACTCGAAGGTGAACTCCATGGTGGTCTCGACACCGCCAGCGATGTCCTTGACGTCGAGCAATTTCACCCCGAGGCGCAGGCGTGCGCCGACGGGGACCGGTGAGGGGAACCGGACCTTGTTGCCGCCGTAGTTGACGCCCATCGAGAAGCCGTGGATCTGTACCACCTGCGGGTACATCACCGGCCCGAGGGACAGCGTGAGGTAGCCGTGTGCGATCGGCGCACCGAACGGGCCCTTCTTGGCGCGCTCCACGTCGACGTGGATCCACTGGAAGTCGCCGGTTGCCTCGGCGAACTGATTCACCCGCTCCTGAGTGATCTCCATGTACGGGCTGTAACCGAGGTGTTGGCCGACGAGCGACTTGAGCTCGTCGGCACCGTTGATGACACGTGCAGACATGTCCCTTGTGTACCAGACCGACCGACCCCGCCGAAACGGGACGGGAGTGGTGCCGCCGGGTCGGGGCCCACTGCCCACCGGCCAACTAGGTTTCGGCCATGCGCTTCGCCTTCTCGACCGCTCCGCAGATGTGCACCTGGGAGGAGCTGTTGCCGATCTGGACCGCCGCCGACGAGGTGGAACTCTTCGAGAGCGGCTGGACCTTCGACCACTTCGAGGCGATCTTCACCGGCAACCGCGCCGACCCCTGCATGGAGGGATGGATCACCCTGACCGCACTGTTGGCTGCCACGAGGCGCCTGCGCGGCGGGGTGCTCGTCACGGGCATGGTGTATCGGCACCCCGCTGTACTCGCGAACATGGCGGCGACGCTCGACCTCACCAGCGCAGGCCGGCTCGAACTGGGTGTCGGCGCCGCATGGAACCTCGACGAGTGCGACGCCTATGGCATCGAACTCGGGACCATGACCGAGCGATTCGATCGCTTCGCCGAGGGACTCGAGGTGATCCGCCTGCTGCTCACCCAGGAGCGTTCCGACTTCGACGGGCGCTACTTCCAGCTGCAGGGCGCCTACTGCAATCCCAAGCCGCTCCAGCAGCCCTATCCGCCGATCACGATCGGCGGGCGGGGCGAGAAGCGGACGATTCCGCTCGTGGCGAAGTACGCACAGCACTGGAACTTCCCCGGGAACTCAGACGATCCCTTCGCCGAGTACCAACGCCTCGCGGCGGTCCTCGACGAGGAGTGCGCGCTGATCGGTCGAGATCCATCGGGGATCGTGCGCTCCGCGAACGTCTGGTCACGGGACGGGCTCGACGCACTGGCACGTTCGGTGGACCGATATGCCGAACTCGGACTCGACCTGGTGATCGTCTCGATGCCGAGACCATTGCGCGTCGACGATGTGTACGCGATCACCAAGGTCCTCGAGGCGCGGCGATGAGCCGCCCGTTCAGGTTCGGGGTGATGACCTCGGGCAAACAGACGCAGGCCGACTGGCGCGACTTCGTCCGTCGGGTCGATTCGTTGGGCTACCACGTGTTGAACATGCCGAATCACCGTGCAGCTCCCGGGTTCTCGCCGTTGGTCGCGATGGCGTCGGCGGCCGAGATCAGTGACCGACTCCGGCTCGGCACGCTCGTGCTCGACAACGAGTCGGTCGATCCGGGCGTCATCGCCAAGGACACTGCGACGCTGGACGTGCTCTCGGGCGGTCGGCTCGAGGTGGGGATCGGGGCTGGCTGGCTTGCGGCCGACCACACGTCCATCGGCCAGCCGTGGCGGGGTGTCGGCGAACGCGTCGATCGACTCGCCGAGGCAATCGAAGTACTGAAGGCGTGCTGGTCGGGAGCCACAGCATCGAGGGAGGGTCGGCACTTCCCGCTCGATGGTGTCCGAAACGACCCGCTCCCGGTGCAGCAGCCCGGTCCGCCGCTGCTCGTGGGTGGCGGCGGCGAGCGGGTGCTTCGCCTCGCAGCGCGCACGGCCGACATCGTGAGTCTCGTGCCGAACATGGCGGCAGGCCGACTCGGGCCCGAGTCGGCCGCCGACGGACGCGGTGACGCCACGGCGAGAAAGGTGTCGTGGGTGCACGAGGCTGCCGGCGAGCGGGCAGATGCAATCGAGTTGCACACGAACCTCACGCAGGTGATCGCCACCGACGACAGGGCGGCAGGACTTGCCAAGGTGAAGCGCGGCTACGGCCTCGAGACGGACGCTGAAGCGCTCGCGGTTCCCCACGCCGTGGTGGGGACGGTCGCCCAGATGGCCGAGCAGTTGCTCGAGCGGCGTGCCACCTACGGGATCTCGTACTACACCGTCTTCGAAGCGGGTATGGAGGCCTTTGCCCCGGTGCTTGCCGAGCTCTCTGGTCGCTGACCCGACCGGCGTGCCCGCTACGGTGGGCGCATGGGCTTGCTCGACGGGAAGAACATCGTGATCACCGGCGTGCTCACCGATGCATCGCTGGCATTCGGCGTTGCCAGACTTGCTCAGGAGCAGGGTGCTCAGGTTGTGCTCACGGGGGCTGGGCGCGGTCTCAGCCTCACCGAGCGCACGGCGCGAAAGTTGCCCTCGCCGGCCCCGGTCTTCGAGTTCGATGTCACCTCGGTCGATCACGTGGCCGAGGTCCGCTCCCACGTCGCCACGCACTGGGGTCGCGTCGATGGCGTGCTCCACTCGATCGGCTTCGCGCCCGAGGTGTGCCTCGGTGACGACTTCATGGCCGCACAATGGTCCGACGTGTCGGTTGCGGTCCATGTGTCGGCGTACTCGCTCAAGGCGCTGGCCGACGCCTTCGTCCCGCTCATGGGAGGCGGAGGCTCGATCGTCGGGCTCGACTTCGACAACACCGTTGCGTGGCCTGCGTACAACTGGATGGGTGTCGCCAAGTCGGCCCTCGAGTCGACCAGCCGGTATCTCGCCAAGGAACTCGGGCCGAAGGGAATCCGCTGCAACCTCGTCGCCGCAGGGCCCATCAAGACCATGGCAGCCAAGTCCATCCCCGGGTTCAAGAAGTTCGAGGACGTGTGGGACGACCGTGCGCCACTCGGCTGGAACGTGACGGACTCCTCGGCGGTTGCCCGCGCCTGCGTGGCACTGCTGAGCGACTGGTTCCCCGCCACCACCGGTGAGATCGTCCACGTCGATGGCGGCTACCACGCCGTCGGCGCCTGAGGAGCGCAGCACCACGATGCAGATCGGGATTCTCGGCGGAACCGGCAGTGCAGGCAGCGGGCTCGGGGCCCGGCTTGCGTCGGTGGGTTATGACGTGATTCTCGGGTCGCGCTCGTCAGATCGAGCAATCGCTGCTGCCGACGAGATCATCTCCGAGCACCCCGAGCTCCGCGGTCGGATCCGGGGCGGTGACAACCATGCCGCCGCCGGTGCCGATGTGGTCGTGATTGCAACTCCTTGGGATTCGGCTGCCACCACCGCACGAGAAAACGAGGCTGCGCTCCGCGGAAAGGTCGTCATCTCGATGGCGAACGCGCTTGTTCGGGTGGGCAGCGAGTTCCAGCCGCTCGTCCCACCTCGCGGGAGTGTGGCGGCCCACGTGAGTGCAGCGGTGCCCGGTTGCCGCCTCGTGGCCGCCATGCACCACCTCCCGGCGAAGGAGCTCGGTCGGATCGATCACCCGATCGACTCCGACGTGCTCATCTGTTCGGACGACCCGTCGGCGACTGCGGTGGTGATGGAGATCGTGGATCGGATTCCCGGCTGCCGGCCCCTCGATGCTGGTGAGCTCTCGAACGCCATGGCGATCGAGGCCTTCACGGCGGTGCTGCTGCAGTTGAACGTCAAGTACAGGACCCGCGTGGCGCCAAAGCTCAACGGGATCAAGAACTGAGGCCCTGCAAGATGGTGATGCGACTGTTCGATACCGCCCGGCAGGCCGTCGTGCCGTTCGAGCCGGGCCCCACGGTCCTGATGTACACGTGCGGCATCACGCCCTACGACGCAACGCACCTCGGTCACGCCGCCACCTTCATCGCCTACGACGTGCTCCAGCGTCGACTCATCGACCTCGGCCACACCGTGAAGTGCGTGCGCAACGTCACCGATGTGGACGACCCGCTCTTCGCCAAGGCCCGACAGTTGGGCGTTCACTACCTCGACCTCGCAGCGGGCGAGGAGGCGCGCTTCGAGCGTGACATGGTGGCGCTCAACGCTCTCCCGGTGTACAGCACGCCCCGTGCTTCGTCGGCAATTCCCGACATCCGCGGCTTCATCGGCATGGTGCTCGACCGCGGGTATGCCTACCAAGCGGGGGGTTCGGTGTACTTCGACGTCACCAAGTTCCCCTCCTTCGGCCAGGTGAGCCACTACACCAATGACGAGATGATCGAGTTCGCCCGTGAGCGCGGTGGCGATGTCGACAACCCGGCGAAGCGTCACCCGCTCGACTTCGTGCTCTGGCAGCCGTCTGCGCCCGACGAACCTGCCTGGGACACCATGTGGGGCCCCGGTCGGCCCGGCTGGCACATCGAGTGCTCCGCCCTCGCCCTGCGCGAACTCGGCACCACCATCGACCTGCACGGCGGCGGGAGCGACCTCATCTTCCCGCACCACGAGTGCGAGCGCGCCCAGAGCGAGGCGGCCACGGGCGAGCCCTTCGTGCGTCACTGGATGCACACCGCGATGATCTACATGAACGGACACAAGATGTCGAAGAGCCTCGGCAATCTGGTCTTCGTCGACCGTCTCCGCCAGACGTGGGATCCGCGGGCGATCCGTCTTGCCATCATCGAGCACCACTACCGCACACCGTGGGAGTGGGACGACTCGGTGATGCCGCGCAATGCAGACCGTCTCGCCCGTTGGCGGACTGCTGCACGCGGTGGTGACGGTGAGGACGTGCTCGCGTCGGTGCGGGAGCGACTCGACGACGACCTCGACAGCGCAGGCGCAGTCGCCGAGGTTGATGCCGCCGCTGCTGCAGGCCGAAACGTCTGGCCCGCAGCGTCGTTGCTCGGCGTCGAGCTCGCATGACGCCGGGTTCCGGCAAACCGGCCGCAGCGAGCGTCGTACACTCCGGACATGACGATCCCCGAGTACCGGGGCGCGGGCCCCTCGCAGGACCGCTTGCGTGCCGTGCTGGCCCCGCTCGCCCGGTGCGTCTGGAAGATCCATCTCGAGGGCTTCGAACGTCTGCCGCAATCGGGTCCAGCCATTCTGTGTCCGAACCACATCTCGTTCATGGACTCAGCGTTCCTGATGCTCACTGTGCCGCGTCGGATCAGCTTTGTCGGCAAGGCCGAATACATGGGCTCCTGGAAGACGAAGTACTTCTTCCCGTTCATGGGGATGATCCCGATCGATCGGGCCGGGGGTGAGCGAAGCCGCGCAGCGCTCGATGCAGCCGCAGCGGTGTTGCGCCGTGGTGAGCTGTTCGGCATCTACCCGGAGGGCACCCGGAGTCGCGATGGAGTGCTGTACCGCGGGAGGACCGGCGCCGCGCGCCTGGCGGTCGACGTTGGATGCCGGATCTACCCGGTGGGCATCGTGGGCACGGCTGAGATCCAGCCGCCCGATGCCCGAATCCCGAAGCCGTTGCGCTCGTGCAGTCTGCGAATCGGCCCTCCGATCGATCCGGCCAACTATCCGTCGTCCGATACCGATCCGGGCGCGTTGCGATCGATCACCGACGACGTCATGCGCGCGATCCAGGCCCTGACCGGTCAGGAGTACCGCGACATCTACGCAGGCACTGCGGACGACTCGGGGATCGGCGAGGGCGCCGGGGGCGCGGCCGCTCCGGACTGAACGAAACAACGCAGTTGGACTCGCGGCCTCTCAGTAGGCTCAACGGCCGTATGTCAGAGATCGCTGTGTTGCTCCCCGATGGCTCGTCCCGCTCGCTGCCGGCCGGCGCAACGGCGTACGACCTCGCTGCGGCGATCGGGTCCCGGCTCGCGAAGGCTGCGGTGGCGGCGGTGGTGGACGGCGAGGAGCGCGACCTCTCGTCGCCGTTGAGGAACGGCAGTCGGGTAGCGATCGTCACCGAGGGCACCGATGAGGGCAGGCACGTGCTGCGTCACTCCACGGCACATGTTCTGGCGCAGGCGGTCATCCAACTGTTTCCGGGGGCCAAGTACACGATCGGCCCGGCCATCGAGGACGGCTTCTATTACGACTTCGAGCTGCCCGGCGGTGCCACGTTCGCCGAAGACGACCTTGCACGCATCGAGGTGCGTATGCGCGAGATCATCAAGGCGAACCAGCCCTTCGTGCGCGACGAGCTGCCCGCTGGTGAGGCGCTCCGGGTGTTCGCCGACCAGCCCTACAAGTGCGAGATCATCGAGCGGGTCTCCTCGGGAGCCGCCGACGGCGCCGATTCCGGGGAGGTCGGCTCGGGCGAGACCATCAGCGTCTACCGGAACTCGGAGTCCTTCGTCGATCTGTGCCGTGGCCCGCATGTGCCCAGTACGGCGCGACTCGGGCACTTCAAGCTCATGAAGGTGGCCGGTGCGTACTGGCGGGGGAGCGAGAAGGGCCCGATGCTGCAGCGCATCTACGGCACAGCCTGGGAGTCGAAAGATGCGCTGGCCGAGCACCTGCACCGCCTCGAGGAGGCCGAGAAGCGCGATCACCGCCGCCTCGCCACCGAACTCGACCTGCTGAGCTTTCCCCAGGAACTCGGCGGTGGGCTCGCTGTGTGGCACCCCAAGGGCGCGATTGTCCGCAAGCTCATGGAGGACTACAGCCGCATCCGTCACCAGACGGGCGGTTATGAGTTCGTCTTCACGCCCCACCTCGCGAACGCCAACCTCTTCCAGACCTCGGGTCACCTCGACTTCTACAAGGACGGCATGTACCCGGCGATGGAGATGGACAACGGTGTCTATTACCCCAAGCCGATGAACTGCCCGATGCACTGCCTCATCTACCGTTCGAGGCAGCGCTCGTACCGCGAATTGCCGCTGCGTCTCTTCGAGCTCGGGACTGTCTACCGCTACGAGCGGGCAGGCACCCTGCATGGCCTCATGCGTATTCGGGGCTTCACGCAGGACGACAGCCACATCTACTGCACCGAGGACCAGCTGCAGGACGAGATCGCGTCGCTGCTCGACTTCGTGATGAGCGTGCTGCGCACCTTCGGTTTCCACGAGTTCACCGCCAACCTCTCCACCAAGGACCCTGCCAAGTACGTCGGCGACGATGCGATCTGGGATCGCGCCACCGACGCGCTCCGGAATGCCCTCGAGCGCTACGGCCTCTCCTACAAGGTGAAAGAGGGCGACGCCGCCTTCTACGGACCCAAGATCGACATCGACGTGAAGGATGCGATCGGACGTACGTGGCAGTTGTCCACCATTCAGTGCGACTTCAACCTGCCCGAGCGATTCGGTCTGGAGTACGTGGGCGCCGACAGCGGCCGTCACCGGCCGATCATGCTGCACCGCGCCCTGTTCGGGTCCGTCGAGCGCTTCTTCGGCGTGCTCGTCGAGCACTACGCGGGAGCGTTCCCAGCGTGGCTCGCCCCGGTGCAGGTGCGGGTGCTCCCGGTCGCAGCCAGTCACCAGCAGTACGCAGAGTCGATCATCGCCCGCCTCGCAGCGGCGGGCTTCCGCGCGGATCTCGTGGACTCGTCGGATCCGCTCGGAAAGCGGATCCGCAACGGAAAGCTCGAGAAGATTCCGTACGTCCTGGTGGTGGGCGACACCGACGTGTCGTCCGGCACGGTGGGCGTCAACCCGCGCGGCGGCGACGTCGAACGCGACGTGAGTGTCGATTCGTTCATCGAGCGGCTGCGCGCTGACGTTGCTGTCGCCAGCGTCGGTGCCTGATCACGTGTCATGAGCGAAGTGGCGCGACTCTGGAACGGGTGGAGGAACGCGTATGTCACCTCGGCCGGTGCCGTTGGTGGCGTGGGGAGCGATGATGCATCGTCGGGTCGCGGTTCGGTGTTCACCCGGATCCTTGCCTCGGGTCTGAGCGACGACGAGACCTACATCGTCCATCGCGGGTCGGGGGTCTTCGTGATCCTCAACGCCTTTCCGTACTCCGTCGGGCACCTTCTCGTGCTGCCGTACCGCGAGGTGGCCGACCTCGAGATGCTGACGCCCGGCGAGACCACGGAGTTGTGGAGCACGGTGACCGACGCGGTGAGGGCACTCAAGGTTGCTTACCGACCCGACGGCGTCAACCTCGGCGTGAACCTCGGCAAGCCTGCAGGCGGGAGCGTGAGCCAGCACCTGCACGTGCACGTGCTGCCGCGTTGGTCGGGCGACGTCAACTTCATGGAGGCGATCGCAAACACCCGCACGCTTCCCGAGGCCCTCGTCGACACGGCCGCCAAGGTTCGGGCGGCCTGGCCCCGGTAGGGCCTGTGCTGCGCCGGTAGCGTGATTGGTGATGGAACCCGACGATGTCCGCGACGAACTTCCGTCTGACCTGAACGCCGCCGGTTACGTCGGCCCCTACCGGTTCCCCGACAACTCCCGGCGCCGCATCCCGGGTGGGATCTACTTGGCGCTGGGCCTCGGGTGTCTGGTGCTGTGGATCGTTCGCTCCGGCGACGAACCCGTCTTCGTGAACCGGGGGATGCTGCTCGCTGCGGTGCTGCTCGGAATCGCCGGTGCGTTCTCGATCACCTCGGGATGGCGCATGCGCATCGACGAGAAAGAAGCGCTCGTGGTGGCCACACGCAGCGTCGGATTCCCCGTGGGGCATGCCTCTGCTCAACAGGTGTGGCGCGGACTGCGGGCGAGGCCGACGTGGCGAGTGCTCTGCTACTCGGCCGAGGACCCCCCGCGGCGTCGCGGATTCGTGCTCGTCGACGCTGTCGACGGGCGGATGATCGAGCAGATCACCGAGGACAACCCTGAGCAGGAGTGGGTCACCCCCGAGTGATCACGCCGGTGCTGCAACCGACCCGAGTGCAAGGAGTCGGTTTCTCGGCCCGTAGGCCGCAATGACGTAGAAGGTGCCCCGGACCGGTTTGGGATCGACAGCGACGAGCGGTCGTCCGGCACGGATCACGGCGATCCGGCGGCCCGCCGGCAACGTTCGGCCGTTCCACTTCTTGGTGCGCACGACGACGTAGCGCACGACGGAGCTGCCTGTTGGTGCAGCCCACGAAATGGTGGTCGCACCCGACTGCAGCGCGGCATTCACGGTGAGTCTGCGCTGGGGCGTTGGTCGTGGCCGCCCGGTGGAGTTCGTGGCGGGCGGACCGTTCGGCGTCGATCTTGCGGGCGTCGTTGGCGTTGTCGACGGTGTCGTCGGCTGAGGGCCCGGTTGATTGATGGTGCTGTCGGGCGAAACAGCGCTCGTATCGGGGCCCGAGGAACTTCCTGACCGCTCCAGCCGGCCGTCGCGCACCACGTACTCGCTCCTCGGCCCGACGAACACGCCACCGATGACCCCGCTCGCGCCCGGGCCCCCGAGCACGATGGCGCCCTCGGGGAGCGCCTCGCCGCCCTGGGCGGACAGGCTCTCCCCGTCGGGAAGCTCGACGGTGATGTCGCGTGCAGCAGCGACGACGGGCTGCACGCGCTCTGTCGACCTGCTGACAACGACGACCGACACCGAGGCAGCCGCAGCGAGCAGCACGGCTGCACCGCCCGCAGCGACGGAACGTGAGCGGCGCCGGGCCGAAGGCACCGATGTAGAGCGGCGCCAGTTCCGTTCAATCCGGGTTGCCGTGATCTCGTCGGGCGGCTCCACAGGCGACCGGCCGAGTTCGGTGAGCAGACGCTCGAGATCGTCGCGGTTCATGAACGGCGACCTCCGCGGTGCATCCCCGGACGACTACCGCTCATGGCTGTCCGCCTCGGGTCCGATGACACGTTCGAGCGACCCGAGGGCGCGGTAGAGGAGTGCTGCGACCACCTGTGGTGTGGTTCCCATGGCCTCGGCGGTCTCCTGGGGGCTGAGTCCTGCGAGGTACCGGAGTGCAATGACCTCGTGGTGCCGGGCCGGGATGCGGTCCAGCGCAGCACGCAGCGACTCGAGGTCGAGGCGCAGGTTGACCGTGTCTGCGGGATCTGCAGCGAGGGAAACGGGTGCACCGGCCAGGCGTTCGAGTGCCCGTTCCTTGCGGCCGTTGCGGCGGAAGTGCGTGGAAACCTCGTTCGCTGCGATGCGATAGAGCCACGGACCGAGGCCGGCCGGACCGACCTCCACGCGATGAATGTTCTTCCACGCCCGCTCGAAGACGAGTGCCGTGATGTCGTCTGCCAGATGGCGGTCCCCGCAGCGTCGGACGGTGAAGGCGTGGATCCGGTGCAGATAGCGGCGGTAGAGGAGCGCAAAGGCATCGGGGTCGAGGCGGGCACGGGCGACGAGGGTGCGGTCATCGGGCTCGTCGGTGTTGTCCACGCGGGAACAGTGTGACGCGTCGAGGTGGGACGTCCCAGCCGGCCCGGCTGCCTCTCGGGGCACTCGATGCTCTCCCACACAGCACCGAGAACGCCGTTGAGCCTGCGTGATGACGATGTGCGCACGCTGGGGTGGATCGGCACGGGCCTCGGTCGGGGCGGTCGGGGAGTCAAGGGGTCAACGAGGTGCGCGCCGAGCGGGTTCATACCCTCGGGTAACCTGTCCACATGTTCGACGGAAAGTTCCGGGCACCGGTGGAGCGAGCGGTCAAGCCCATCGGCGACACGCTCCGGCGGACCAAACTGAGCCCCGATCACCTCACGGTGATGGGTCTCCTCGTGGGTGCCGGGGCCGGCGTGGCCATCGGCGCCGGTGCACTCACCCTCGGGTTCCTGCTCGTGGTGCTCGCTGCCCTGCCCGATCTGCTCGATGGAGCGCTTGCGAAGGCGAGCGGCACCTCGAGCCAGCGTGGAGCCTTCTTCGACTCGGTGATCGACCGGGTCACCGATGCCTTCCTCTTCGGCGGCCTTGCGTGGTTCTTCATCACGGACCACCCGGACAATCCGGAGTTGGGCGTCCTCCCGATGGCGGTGCTCGCCGTCTCGTCGATCATCTCCTACCAGCGGGCAAAGGCCGAGTCGCTCGGCCTCCAGGCCAAGGGCGGACTCATGGAGCGGGCCGAGCGGGTGATCCTGCTGTGCTTCGGGCTCCTCTTCGACAACCTGCTCGTCTGGGTCATGTGGCTGATGCTCGTGCTCGTCGTCATCACCGCCGTGCAGCGCTTCGTGAAGGTCTGGCGCCAGGCCGCGGTGGCGCCGGTTGTTGCGGCCCGGATCGAGCAGCGTCGGTCCCGCCGCCAGTCCCGGCGTGTCGCTCGGGTCGACCGTCGGGCGAGCGCACGGGTGAAGCCCCGCCGGCCGCGCCCATCGTCACCGGGCTGACGCCGTGGCCGACGTCGGCGGCGCACCGTCGCTCGGGCAATCGCTCACCACGATGGGGTACCGGGCCGCCTCGCTGGCGGCAAACCTCACCCCGGGGCCCGTGGCGCAGTTCATGTCGGGTGTTGCCGGCAGTGGCTTCGCCGTTGCGATGCGCGACCGGCGTGAGATGGTGGAGCGCCACCTCCGCCGAGCCGACCCGACGCTGTCCGGCCGCGCCCTCAGGCGGGCCGTTCAAGAAGCCTTCGACTCCTACAGTCGTTACTGGGTGGAGAGTTTTCGACTGCCGTATCTCCCCGCAGAGGTGGTCGACCGGGCGTTCACCCGCGATGGGTTTCAACACGTCCTCGACGGCATCGCTGGCGGCAAGGGGGTGATCCTTGCGCTGCCGCACTTGGGCGGCTGGGAGTGGGCCGGGCGCTGGTTGGCCGATCAGGGACAGCGTCTGACCGTGGTGGTGGAGGAACTCGAGAACAAAGAACTCTTCGAGTGGTTCAAGAGTCTTCGATCGCGCCTCGGCATGACCGTGGTGCCCGTCGGGCCGGATGCGGCTGCCGCCGTGGGGCGTGCGCTCAAGGCGAACGAGGTCGTGTGCCTCCTGTGCGACCGCGACATCCAAGGGGGTGGAGTGGAGGTCGAGTTCTTCGGCGAGCGCACCACGCTGCCTGGCGGTCCGGCGATGCTCGGATTTCGCTCGGGTGCTCCGGTGCTCCCGGTGGCGGTGTATTTCGAGGACCGGTACAACGGGCATCACGCCATCATTCGCCCGCCGCTCGATGTGTCCCGCACTGCCGCGAGCCTGCGTGACGACGTGCAGCGGGTGACCCAGAGCCTTGCTCACGAGCTCGAGTGGCTGATCCGTCGAGCGCCCTCGCAGTGGCATCTCTTTCAGCCGAACTGGCCCAGCGACCCGGGGTACGGGTCGTGAGGCGAGCACGCATCGTCTCGGCGTTCCTCGCTGCGCTCTCGGCTCTCATCGTTGCTGCGTGGGCGCTGCCCGACGCGCGCGCCGTGCCGCCGTCCACCACCACCGGACCAGGTACCACCGCACCACCACCACCCGGGAGCTCGGGCGACTATGTGCGGGTCAACGAGTTCCGCCAGCTTTCTGGCTCCATCTCCCAGGCCGTACGGCTCGTGGCCGCCGACGTCGGGGGGCGATCGACGTTCTTCTACGGGGGCACCATCGGACTCACGCGGGTGCTGCGCGAGTCCACGGTCAAGTCGGCCTCGCCAACGGGGTTCCGGTACCCGGTGACGTTCGCTGCGGTGAGCATCGATGACGCGCGGGGCCTGTTCGGCCTCGACATCCTTCGTGCTCTCGCCCGGGGTGATGTCGTCATGAACGTCGCCGCCGCCGAACGCCGAGGTGTGGAGGTCGGCGATGAGGTGCGTCTCGTCGGCTGGAACCGTGCGGTTCGACAGGTGCGGGTCGGCGCGCTCACCGATGTGGTGGGAGCCGAGGTGCTGTTCTCGAAGTCGCGTGCGCACGAACTCGGACTGCGCCGACCGTCGTATGTGCTCGTGTGGGGCTTCAGCGACCGGGCCGCGGTGGATTCGGCCCTCACGACCCGTCTCGCCGGCAAGGCTCCCGTCCGCATCAGCAGGAGCTGGGATGAGGCGACTGCGGATGAGACCCTGTCGTCGGTCGGGCTGAAGGCGATGCTCGGTGAGTTCGCCATCCGCGGGGACGGCAGTATCTCCGTCGACGCAACGTGGCGCCGGACCAACATCACCACGGCCTTCTTCACGGTGGGTGGAAAGCGGATCATCAAGTCCTGTCACAAGCTGGTGATCCCGTTCGTGCAGCAGGCCCTCGACCGCATCACCGCCGAGGGGCTCGCGTCGGAAATCGACGTGAAGAACAGCCAGCGCTACGGCGGCTGTTTCCACCCGCGAGCCGTGCGTGCCGTGGGCGGCACCTCCGGCGGCAACGTGTCGACCCACACCTGGGGCGGGGCGATCGACTTCAACCCCACGGAGAACTGCATGGGTTGCCGTCCGAAGATCTCGTGCCGCGTCGTGCAGATCTTCCGCGAACTCGGCTTTGCATGGGGTGGGAACTTCCTCACGCGTGATGGCATGCACTTCGAGTACGTCGGCGAACCGCGGCACACCACCCCGAGTCGGCCCACCGACCTGTGCCCGACCACCGGAACCTCGCCGCCCCTGGCGCCGCTCGATGCGCACGATTTCGTCGTCGAGGACCAACGACCTGAGTGACCCGCCCGGGTGCGGCGCGTGGCAGCAGTGGGCTCCTACAGTGATCCTGTGGGCGCGCTCTCCGGCATCGTGGTGCTCGAACTGGGCAACTTCATTGCGGGTCCCTTCGCCGGGCAGTTGCTCGGCGACCATGGCGCTCGGGTGATCAAGGTGGAGGCGCCCGGGAGCGGCGACCCGATGCGCCGGTGGGGGCCAACTCTCGACGACGAAGGTGTGTGGTGGCCGAGCATCGCCCGCAACAAGGAGTCGGTGGCGATTGATCTGCACACCGAACCGGGACGTGGCCTCGTGCGGACCATGGCGACTCATGTCGATGTCGTGCTCGAGAACTTCAAGCCGGGAACCCTCGACTCGTGGGGTCTGGGCTACGCCGAGCTCGCTGCGGTCAATCCAGGTCTCGTCATGGTGCACGTGTCGGGCTTCGGTCAGACGGGCCCGATGGCCGAGCAAGCCGGCTTCGGGAGCATTGGTGAGGCCATGGGCGGTATCCGCCACACCACTGGCGATCCCGACCGCCCGCCGGCGCGCACGGGTATCAGCCTCGGGGACTCCCTCGCGGCGTTGTTCGCCGTGATCGGCACGCTCGGAGCACTGCACGAACGCAGCCGGAGCGGTCGTGGGCAGGAGGTCGACGTTGCCATCTATGAGGCGGTGGCCGCATTGATGGAGACAACGATGGCCGACTACGAACGGCTCGGTGTCACACGGGGCCGGACGGGGTCGGTCCTGCCCGGTGTTGCTCCAGCAAACTCGTACCCCACCGCCGACGGTTCCGAGATCGTGATCGCGGCGAACGCCGATCAGGTCTTCGCCCGACTCTGCACCGCAATGGGCGAACCGGCGCTCTCCTCAGACAGTCGTTTCGCCGACCACGAGGCGCGGGGGCGGAACCAACAGGTGCTCGACGCCCGTGTCGCAGCGTGGACCTCGCGTCACGCTGCCGACGACGTGCTGTCGCTGCTCGCAGCTGCGGGTGTGCCCGCCGGGCGCATCTACACGGCGCCCGACATGATCGACGATCCGCAGTACCTCGCACGCGAGATGGTGCTCCGCATCGCCAACTCGGCTGGTGTCTCGGCACCGTTCGCTGGGGTAGTCCCCAAGATGTCGAGGACCCCGGGGGCGGTGAAAAGCGGGGGGCCGCGTCTGGGGGAGCACACGCGCGCCGTGCTTGCCGAACTTGCCGGGGTCGACGCCGGACGACTCGCAGAACTGGTCGAGCAGGGGACCGTGTCCGCGTGAGTACGGTGACCTCATGAGCACCGGAGCCAGCCCCTTACGCCCGGCAGGCGCGCTCCCGGCAGCAGTCGATCTCATGGAGGTCTCGCCGCGCGACGGGCTGCAGGACTTCCCAGTTCCCGTACCCACAGCGACGAAGGTGGAGTTGATTCGACGCGCCGCCGCAGCAGGTATTCGCTCGATCGAGGTGGCGAGCTTCGCCCATCCGACCCGAGTGCCGCAGATGGCTGACGCCGAGGCGGTGATTGCTGCCACTGCCGACCTCGTCGACGTGACGCGCGTGGCGCTCGTGCTCAACGACCGAGGCCTAGACCGTGCCATCGCATCGGGGATCCGCCACGTCAACATGGTGGTGGTCGTGTCGGAGACCTTCGCACAGCGCAACCAAGGGATGTCCGTGCCCGAGTTGCTGGCAGTGCTCCGCCGGATTGTGCAGAGGTCGAGCGAGCACGGTGTCTCGGCCTCGGTGGTTCTCTCCGCTGCATTCGGGTGTCCCTACGAGCGCGACCTCAGCCCCGGTGCGGTACGGGATGTAGTTGCTGCGGCACTCGATACAGGGCCCTCCTCGGTGACGCTGGCCGACACCATTGGTGCGGCGGTGCCGACCATGGTGGGGGACCTTGTGGCGTGGACGGTCGAGCGAGCAGAGGTCTCGGTTCGCTGCCACCTGCACGACACCCGCAATACCGGTGTGGCGAATGCGATTGCTGCGCTCCAAGCAGGGGCCACCGGGCTCGACTCGAGCCTCGGTGGGCTCGGCGGTTGTCCCTTCGCCCCGGGCGCGACCGGCAATGTCGCCACCGAGGACGTCGTGTGGGCGCTGGAGCGGATGGGTGTACGCACCGGTATCGACCTCGAGCAAGCCATCGAGACGGTGGGGTGGATGCAGCGCGTCCTCGCCGACGGCGGGCGCCCGATCGGCGGTGCCGTCGCCCGCGCCGGACAGTTTCCCTGAGCCGTCAGCAGATCGGGACGAATTCGGGCGTCGCGGTACCGTCCCTGTGCTCGGCAGATGCCGTAAGGTGCTTGACCATGAGAACTCTTCGTGTCGTGCTGTCGGGTGCAACGTTGGCATCGGTGGTGCTCATTGCGGCACCACAGGCCCAGGCCGCTGAGGTGCAATCGGCGCCGTCTGCTGTGGAATGCATCGCGCCGTCTACCGGTGCGATCGGCCCGACCGGCCCCCAGGGTGACACCGGTGCGTCCGGCCTCCCGTATACCAACGGCGATGGACCGAGCCGGGTCGCCCATCTCGTTGCAGGGGAGCTCCTGGCGCCGTGTGCCTTGCTTGCAGGTCTCTGTGCGTATCCGGTGCAGGGCGACTCGGGCGTCAAGGGACCGACCGGGGCAACCGGCCTCAACGAGCCGGTGCCGCTCAACGGACCTGCTCGTACTCCGCGCGTTCGGGGCAATGGCATCAGCGACTACTGCGAGGGGATTCCGCGGGAGTGCTGGTTCACGGTTCGCGGGCCTCAGGGGCCGACCGGGCCGGTGGGCGATACGGGGGCCACGGGCTTCAGCTTTGCGAACGGTCCCGGGCGGCTGGTGCACGGCGGCTCGTACGGTGAGGGCAGTCGGGTGCTCCTCGAGAACTGCAACATTCCGGCCACTGGTGGTGGCTCGACGTCGATGCTGCCGTTCGGAGTCGCGCTGCTCGGCGTGGGTGCAGTGGCGGTGCTGACCGGTCGTCGCCGTCGCCCGAACGTCGCAGCCTGATCGTCGTTGGCCTCGCCTCATTCGGCGACACCCGGCGATGCGCCCTAGCGTCGCTTCCCGCGAGTACTCTCGCTCGACATGAGAACACTTCGGGTCGTGCTGTCGGGTGCAACGTTGGCGTCGGTCGTGCTCGTTGCGGCACCGCAGGTGCAGGCCGCTGAGGTCTCGTCGGCTCCGTCTGCCGTGCAATGCATTGCACCGTCTACCGGTGCGATCGGACCGATCGGCGACCAGGGTGACACCGGTGCTACCGGGCCTGCGTACACCAACGGTACGGGAGGCCCGAATCGCATCGCCCATCGGGTTTCCGGGGCACCCCTTCCGCCGTGTGAACTCCTGACCGGGTTGTGCGTGGTCCCGACCGACGGAATCCCCGGGGTGAAGGGGCCGACTGGGGCGACGGGTGAGCCCGAGGTCGGTGGCCCGAACGGGCCCGCTCGATTCCCGCACGTGCGCGGCCAGGACTTCTGTGACGGGATCCCCCGGGAGTGCTGGTACCCGGTTCGCGGCCCTCAGGGGCCGACCGGGCCGGCGGGCGATACGGGCGCAACGGGGCTGAGCCAGGAGAACGGCCCGAGCCGCCGTGTGCACGGCCTCGACTACAACGGGGGCGATCGGGTCACCCTCGAGAACTGCGACATCCCGGCTACCGGTGGTGGCTCGACGTCGATGCTCCCGTTCGGACTCGCGCTGCTCGGCGTGGGTGCGGTGGCGGTGCTGACCGGTCGTCGCCGTCGCCCGATGCCGCTCGCCTGATCGTTCAACCGCTCGTTCAGACTCAGGGCCGTAGGCCAGGAATCACCTGTGTGGCGAATCGCTCGAGCGACGCCACGACCTCTGGGTACGGCAGCCCTCCTTGGTCGGTCTGGATCAGCAACAGGTCGACCCCACCAACTGCGTCCAGGCGTCTCTGCACCTCGGTGGTCACATCATCGACCGATCCGCAGACCGCCTGCGACTGGGGATGATCGAGTTCGGCGAGGTGCGGCGGCAGCGTGAGTCCGGGCCGTACGAGGTCGAACACCCACTGCAGGTACGAGCGCTGATGGATCGCCCAGCGGTCGCGCGCCTCGGCGGTGGTGCCGTCGCCCACGTACCCGTGAACATGCAATCCCACCCGAGCCTCGGAAGGATCCCGACCCGACGCTCTCCACGCTGCTCGATACCGCTCCACGAGCGCCGGCTGGCGCTCGACGCCGGTCGAGATCGTGGCCACCATCATTCCGCAGCCCAGTTCGACGGCGCGGTCGACGGACTCCTCCGAACTCGTCGAGATCCAGATCGGCGGGTGAGGCTGCTGTGCGGGCCGCGGATGCAGCGTGATGCCCGACAACGGCGGGCGGATCGAGCCCGTCCACGTGAGGTTCTCCTCGGTCCAGAGCCGCACCAGGAGTCTCACCGCCTCGTCGAGGAGAGCAGCAGACTGGGTGTGGTCCTGCCCGTACTGGTCGTAGAGACCGTTGAACACGCCGCGTCCACCTACCACCTCGACACGTCCGCCCGAGATCAAGTCGACGGTTGCGTAGTCCTCGGCGATGCGGACCGGGTCGTGGTTCGGCAACAGCGCAACGGCCGTCGAGAGGCGGATCGAACTGGTGCGCTCCGCCACCGCCGCAAGGATCGGGGTGGGGGAGGAGAGTACGTACTCGCAGAAGTGGTGCTCGCCGACGTGGTACGCGTGATAACCGAGACGCTCGGCTGCAACGCCGAGCTCGACGAACTCGCGGAACCGCTCGCCGGTGCTCACGCGCTGCCCGGTCCTCGGATCGGGGAGGTGGTCGCCGAGTGTTGCGACGCCGACTCGCATGCTGTTCACCCCTTGTGCCTGGTCAGTTGCTTCTGGATGTTGGTCGCTGGGCGGGAGCTCACGCCGAGGGGTTCACGAATAGAGGTCGAAGAGCTCGCCGACCGCCTTTGCCTGGCCGCCCGAGACCGACGACATCACCGCCACGGGCGTGACCCCAGCTGCGTACCACTCCTCGAGGCGCTCGCGAACCTTGCCGGCAGGGCCGAAGAGTGTGCAGTCATCGAGCCAGCGGTCGCTCATCGCCGCTTGGATTGCATCGCGGTCGCCTGACTTGATGGCGGCCTCTGCGGCGTTCATCTCGTCGGCGTACCCGACGGAGGCCCAGTAGTTGCGGTAGTTAGGCATCGAGACGTAGTTGATCATCGTCTTGCGGTTGACGGCCGCGGCTGCCGCAACGTCGTCGGAGATCACGGTCGGGATCATGCAATACAGGTCGAAGCCGTCGCGGCGCGCAGCACTGACCCGGTCGAGTTGCTTGGGGACGTCGCTGAGGGCGGCATTTGCCCAGATCGAGCCCTCAGCAATCTCGGTGGTGAGCTGCAGCATGCGGTCGCGCATCGCGGCGAGGTAGATCGGGGGCAGGGGGCCCGAGAATCGTTCGTTCGAGCGGAGACGCTCCACATAGTTGCGGGTGTCGCCCAACGGCGAGCCCACGCTCACCCCGAGACGTTGGTTCATCGGGGCGTGGCTCACACCGAGGCCGAGGGCGAAGCGACCGCCGCTCACCTCGTGCAGGTGTGCTGCAGTGGCACCCACCTCGTGCGACGTTGCGTTGTAGATCGGTTGGATCGACGTGAAGAAACGAATCCGGTCCGTGCAGTGGGCGAGTGAGACACACAGGGCGAGGCTCCCGCCGAGCGACGGGCAGGCGATGGCCGGGTAGCCGCGCCGGTCGGCCTCCGCTGCGAGGTCCAGGATCGCTCGGCGCTTGGTCGGGGTGGCCACGAGGGACAGGGCGGGAAGACGAGGAGCCATGCCGTCAACGTAGACGGGTACGGTATGCAGCGATGGATTCGGGCCGGACCCCCGTGGACGCGGTGAGCAGTCCGCCCCGACGCAGACTCAGGATCGGTGTTGTCTGCGCGTACAGCGTCGGGGTGCCGGGCGGCGTCCAGGGGCAGGTGATGGGACTCGCCCGTGTGCTTCGTCGAATGGGACACGAGGTGCGAGTGCTGGCTCCGTGCGACGGCCCGCCCCCCGCAACCTTCGTCACCCCGCTCGGCAACAGCATCCCGACCGCCGCCAATGGGTCGGTCGCGCCGATCGCCCCTGACTTCTCCTGTGCGCTGCGCACCATCCGGGCGCTGCGCGACGAGGAGTTCGACGTGCTGCATCTGCACGAACCCCTCGCACCGGGACCCACGATGACCACGTTGTTCCTCGACATCGCCCCGGTGGTGGCCACCTTCCATGCGGCGGGCGACAGCGCGTCGTACCGGATCTTCAACCCGATCGTGCGGTCGCTTGCCTCGCACATCGACGCGCGAGTCGTGGTCAGCAAGGACGCCCTCGACCTCGCAGAGCGTTATCTGCCGGGCGACTACCAGACACTCTTCAACGGCGTCGAGGTGGAGCGCTACCGATCTGCGGAGCCGTTCAAGACCGAGCACCCCACCGTGTTCTTCTGCGGCCGTCACGAGGAACGCAAGGGCCTCGCGGTGCTGCTCGATGCACTCGGCACGCTCCCGCCGGAGGTTCGCTGTTGGGTTGCCTCGGAGGGGCCCGAGACTCCGGCGCTCCGGGCACGGTACGCAGGAGATCCGCGCATCGAGTGGCTCGGGCGCATCACCGATGAGGAGAAGATCGCTCGACTGAAGGGAGCGAGCGTGTTCTGTGCTCCGTCGCTCCATGGCGAGTCCTTCGGTGTCGTGCTCATCGAGGCAATGGCGGCCGGTACTCCAGTGGTTGCCTCATCGCTGCCCGGCTACCAGAACGTCGCAACACACGATGTCGACGCGCTGCTCGTGCCGCCCGGTGATCCGGCTGCGCTCGGCTCGGCGCTTCGCACAGCGCTCTTCGAGCGAGCGACGGCGGAGCGCCTTCGTCAGGCCGGTGAGCGTCGTTCCGAGAACTTCTCGATGGAGGCCCTCGCGGCCGAGTACATCGAGATCTACGACCGAGTACTCACGTCTGACTGGCGCGCGACCCATCGCAGCGGCGATCAATCCGTTCGTCGTCGTGTGCGATCCGTCGTGCGTGCAGCCCGTTGGGTGACTCGCTGGCTGTTGGCACGGGTGGAACGCTGGTCGCCGGCCCGCATCTCACGCATCCCGGGAATGAAGGAGAACTCATGATTGCGCTCATCATCATCCTTGTCGTGGTCGCCCTGCTCGTCGTCTGGGCGATCGTGGCCTACAACGGGCTCATCCGGCGCCGCAACCGGGTGGACAACGCGTGGTCCCAGATCGACGTGCAGTTGAAGCGACGTCTCGACCTCATCCCGAACCTCGTGGAGACGGTCAAGGGATACGCAGCCCACGAACGCGAGACGCTCGAGGCGGTCATCAACGCCCGCAATGTTGCACTTGCGGCGCCCTCGACGCCGGCTGCGCAGCAGGAGGCCGACAACGTGGTGAGCGCAGCGCTGCGCCAGCTCTTCGCCCTCCGTGAGGCCTATCCCGACCTCAAGGCGAATGCGAACTTCCTGTCGCTGCAGGAGGAGTTGACCGCAACCGAAGGGCGCGTGGCCTACGCGCGGCAGTTCTACAACGACTCCGTTCTCGACTACAACACTGCGATCGAGACGTTCCCCACCGTGTTCTTTGCACGGTCGCTCAAGTTCACCAAGCGCGACTACTTCGAGGCCGAGCCAGAGGCGCAGCAGCCTCCGTCGGTGAGTTTCTGAGGTGCCCGTGGCAGTACGTGAGACAGCCAAGCAAACGTCGTTGCCCGGCTCACCGGTCGCCGACGGCCGTCGTCGACTCGCCGTGCTGATCGTCGGGTTCGTGGTGGTCGTCGCGGGTCTCGGCACCCTGATCGGGGCCCTCGTTGGCCTGCTCGTGGTGGGTCTGGTGGTGGCTGGGCTGGTGGCCGTGCTCCTGGTGGTGGTGTCGTACCTCCGGGGTGATGCGATCGTGCTGCGGGTGAGTCGCGCAGTACCCGCCGATCCTGATCGTTACCAGCGGTTCCACAACCTCGCCGAGGGTCTCTGCGTCTCGAACGGTCTGCCAAAGCCACGTCTCTACGTGATCCACGACCCGGCCCCGAATGCCCTCGTCCTCGGACGGGACGCACGGCATGCCTCGATCGCCGTCACCACCGGTCTGCTCGACATGATGAACCGGGTCGAACTCGAGGGTGTGATGGCACACGAGCTCGCTCGAATCCGGGGCAACGAGCTCGGCGCCTCGACGCTCGTCGTCACCACCGTAGGGGCGTCTTCGCTGTTGGCTGAGCTGTGCTTCCGGCTCCGGTCGTGGAACGGTGGGCGTGCGTCGAGGCCGGGCGACGAGCCGGACCGGTCGAATCCGCTCGCCCTCGTCGGGTATCTCCTCCTCCCGCTGTCCGCGCTCACGTCACCGCTGACGCGACGGATCGTCGGGCCCTCCACCGCAGTGTCCAACGACCTAGCGGCGTGCCAGATCACCCGGTACCCACCGGGACTCCTCTCGGCTCTCGAGAAGTTGCGGGCAGAGAACACCGTCACCCACGCCTCGTGCGGTGTCACGGCCCACCTCTGGCTGGCCGAGCCATTTGCAGGGGCTGGCGACGGCGGATTTCTTTCCGGACTCCGCCGTCCCTTCGGCGCCCATCCTCCGCTCGACGACCGGATTGCTCTCCTGCGCGAGCTCTGAGTTCGTCGTCACACCGACGACAAACCCCTCTGGGGTCCCGACGGCGCGCCGCTACGCTTGAGCCCATGAGCGACAATCCCCAGCGCAGCACCGGGACATTTGGCGTCAAGCGAGGTCTCGCCGAAATGCTGAAGGGCGGCGTCATCATGGACGTGGTCACGCCCGAGCACGCCAAGATCGCCGAGGACGCCGGCGCATGCGCGGTGATGGCGCTCGAGCGGGTACCCGCCGACATCCGCAAGGACGGTGGGGTAGCGCGGATGAGCGATCCCGAGATGATCGAGGGCATCCAGCAGGTGGTCTCGATCCCCGTCATGGCCAAGGCTCGCATCGGTCACTTCGTAGAGGCCCAGATCCTCGAGGCGCTCGGCGTCGACTTCATCGACGAGTCCGAGGTGCTCACCCCGGCCGACGAGGCTCACCACATCGACAAGTTTGCGTTCACCGTGCCGTTCGTGTGCGGAGCCACCAACCTTGGCGAGGCCCTCCGCCGGGTCAGCGAGGGCGCCGCGATGATTCGTTCCAAGGGCGAGGCCGGTACCGGCAATGTGGTGGAGGCAGTCCGTCACCTCCGTTCGATCCTCGGCGACATCCGCAAGATCACGCAGGCCGACTCGGCGGAATTGTTCGAGTGGGCGAAGCGACTGCAGGCGCCGCTCCCGCTCGTGCAGGAAATCGCTGAGACCGGTCGGTTCCCGGTGCCCATCTTCTGTGCAGGCGGTCTTGCGACGCCCGCCGATGCAGCGCTCGCGATGCAACTCGGCGCCGAGGCGGTGTTCGTGGGATCCGGAATCTTCAAGAGCGGCGATCCGGAACGCCGGGCCAAGGCCATCGTCGAGGCCACCACGCACTTCCGCGACCCGCACATTCTTGCCAAGGTCTCTCGTGGGCTCGGCGCCCCGATGACCGGCATCGGGATGGACGAGGTTGCCGTCAAGTACGCCGAGCGGGGCTGGTAGGCCAAGTCCATGTCTGCAGGAAGGCCCCCAGGTGGGCGCTCGGGTTGGGGTTCTGGCGCTGCAGGGCGCGTTCGGCGCGCATGCCAAGGTCCTACGGGCACTCGGCGCTGACGTCGTCGAGGTGCGGGTGCCGGCCGATCTCGCCGGCATCGATGGCATCGTGCTTCCCGGTGGGGAGTCCACCACGATGTCGCGGCTGCTCGTGACCTCTGGGCTCTTCGATGCCCTGGCGCTGCGACTCGACGACGGGCTCGCTGCGTTCGGGACCTGCGCCGGCATGATCCTGCTCGCACGCAATGTGCTCGACGGCCGACCCGACCAGCGAAGTTTTGGGGCCGTTGATATCACCGTGCGGCGTAACGCCTACGGCCGACAGGTCGACAGTTTCGAGACCGAGCTGTCCGTCCGTGGTCTCGATGAACCGTTCCACGCGGTCTTCATCCGTGCTCCCATCATCACCGCCGTGGGCGACGGCGTGGAGGTGCTTGCGGAGCACGAGTCCCACGTCGTGGTAGCGCGCGCGGGGAGCGTCGTCGTGGCGTCGTTCCACCCCGAGCTCACCGGCGACGGTCGGCTCCACGCCTTGTTCCTCTCGACACTCCAGGGGGTTTGAGATGTCCGGTCACTCCAAATGGGCAACGATCAAGCACAAGAAGGGCGCGCTCGATGCAAAGCGCGGAAAGCTCTTTGCCAAGATCGCACGCCAGCTCGAGGTTGCGGCGCGCGAGGGTGGCGGGGATCCCTCGTCGAACGCGACGCTGCGGACGGTGGTGCTGAAGGCGAAGGCCGCTCAGATGACCAACGACGCGATCGACCGCGCGATCAAGCGCGGTACCGGTGAGTCAGACGGGGGTACCTACGAGGCCATCACCTACGAGGGTTACGCGCCCGGCGGCGTTGGAATCCTCATCGATGTTCTCACCGACAACCGCAATCGATCGGGCTCGGAGGTACGGGCGATCTTCTCCAAACTGGGCGGGGCGATGGCCGAACCGGGTGCAGTCGGGTGGCAGTTCAGCCGGCGCGGCGTCATTCAGGTGGCGCGAACCGTGCCCGAGGATGACGTGATGATGGTGGCGCTCGACGCCGGGGCCGACGACATCAGCGACATCGGGGACGCTTGGCAGGTGCTGTGTGAGCCGTCTTCGTTGTTCGACGTGAAGGGAGCACTCGAGGGCGCCGGCATGGAGGTGCGGTCGGCGGAGTCGACGATGCTTGCGTCGACCTCCATCGCTGTCTCCGACCTCGACGACGCCCGAAAGATCCTTCGGATCATGGATGCGCTCGAGGATCACGATGACGTCCAAGATGTGTACTCCAACTTCGACATCTCTGATGAGGTCATGTCTCAGGTGGAGCTCTGATTGATGCAGCCCCTGCGGGTAGTCTCCGGGTCGCTCGGTCTGTCGCCAGTCCACGTCGAGAAGGGGTGATCTGATGTCTGTTGGTGTCGGTGATGCAGCACCTGACTTTGCGCTGAACGGTACGGGTGGGCGCTCGTACACGCTCTCGGAGTTCCGCGGCAAGCCCGTGGTTCTCGTGTTCTATCCCGGCGATGACACGCCGGTGTGTACCAAGCAGCTCAACTCCTACAACCACGACCTCTCGGAGTTCGCGGGCCTCGACGCCGTGCTCCTCGCCATCAGCCCACAGGACGTGGCCAGCCACGAGCGATTCCGGGAGAAGCACGGATTCGAGTTCCCGCTGCTGGCCGATGAGGACAAGGCCGTCGGGTCTGCCTACGGCACGCTCGGGCCGATCGGGTTCTACCGGCGAAGTGTTTTTGTCGTCGATGGTGCCGGGGTGATCCGCTACGCCCACCGGGCTATTGCCGGGCTCACCTACCGTCCGGTGTCCGAACTCGTCGAGGCGATCCGCGTCGCTCAATCGGGCTGACCGGGGATTCCCATGAACGACCTGGAGGAAGGCGTCGAGTTCCGTCTCGACTTCGACAAGCTCGGCAAGATCGGGCGTGCCGGGCAGGCGGTGGTTCCCGTGGTGCTGCAGGACGCCGAGTCCGGTGAGGTCCTGTTCATCGGGTACGCAAACGACGAGGCCCTGAGGGCAACGCTCGAGCGGCGCAGCGCCGTGCTGTGGTCCACGTCGCGCAACGAGCTCTGGCACAAGGGTGCTACCTCGGGGGATGTGCTCGAACTCGTCGAGGTTCGGGTGAACTGCGAGCAGAACTCGCTGCTCTACAGGGTTCGTCGGGCTACGGGCGGTGCGTGCCACACCAAGGACGATTCGGGTGCTGCGCGGCCCGGCTGCTACTACCGCGTGGTGGAGAGCACCGACCGACTCCGGTTCGCCGACTGACTGCCCGCCCACCGGTCTTCCCGCAATCACCTGGTGCCGTCTGATCCACCACGCCACCGGCCCGCGCCGGTAAGATCGAACTTGTGTTCGTCCTCGGGATCGACCCCGGCCTCACGAGGTGCGGGTATGCGTGCCTCGAACCCCTTGGTTCCGGGTCCGCCCGCGCCGTGGCGCTCGGGGTGATTCGGACCCCACCCGCCGACGACCTCCCGGAGCGGCTTTTTGTGCTGCGTAACGAACTCCGGGCGCTGATCGCCGAGTACCGACCGGCCGCCGTGGCGGTGGAACGGGTGTTTTTCCAGCAGAACGTCCGCACCGCCATGAGCGTCGGACAGGCGAGTGGGCTTGCCCTCGTGGAGGCCGTTGCTGCGGGCTGCGACGTTGCGCAGTACTCGCCCAATCAGGTGAAGGACGCAATTGCCGGGTGGGGTGCTGCGCCCAAGGAACAGATCCAGCGCATGGTGCAGATGCGTCTCGGCCTGAGTGCGCCGCCCAAGCCGGCCGATGCCGCGGATGCTGCTGCCCTCGCCCTGTGCCACCTCGCCATGGCACCGCTCACGAGGCGGATCGCGGGGGCGAGGCCGTGATCGGCTCCCTGCGCGGGACCGTCCTCGAGCGCACGGGCGACGGTGAGGTACTCCTCGAGGTGAGCGGGGTGGGGTACCGGATCATCGTCTGTCCCCGGACTCTCGCCGAGCTCGAACCCACGTCCCACGCCTTTCTCTACGTCCACCACCATGTTCGTGAGGATGCGCAGTTGCTGTACGGGTTCGCCTCCCGTGATGAACGCGCCACGTTCGAGATGCTCCTGCGGGCGAATGGCGTGGGCCCGGCCCTCGCCATGGCGATCCTGTCCACCCACTCGCCATCGGTATTGCGCGACATCGTGGCGGCTGCCGATCTTGCATCGCTGTGCCTCGTGTCCGGGGTCGGGAAGAAGACCGCCGAACGACTGATCATCGAACTGCGCAACCGCCTGTCCGTGCCCGATGGGGTGGGTGCATCGGTGGTGGGCGAGATCTCCCCGGCTGCGAGCGCGGCGGTCGATGTGCGTGAGGCACTGGCGCAACTCGGGTACTCCACCGAGGAGATCCGTGAGGTGATGCGCGATCTTGCTCCGGCCGGCGACGCATCGTCGATGCTGCGCGACGCGCTGAAACTGTTGGGGGCCCGACGTGCGTGATGAGTTACTCCAGCCCGACCCCGGCGACGACGAGGTCGCCGTCGAGGAGGGGCTGCGTCCGCGGGTGCTGGCCGACTTTGTCGGCCAGCGGGTGCTCAAGGAGCACCTCTCCATCGTGCTCGAGGCAGCTCGACGCCGCGGGCAGCCCGCCGATCACCTGCTCTTTGCCGGCCCGCCCGGGCTCGGCAAGACCAGCCTCGCCGCCATCGTCGCAGCCGAGATGGATGTTCAGTTGCACGTGACGTCGGGCCCTGCGCTCGAACGTGCCGGTGACCTCGCTGCGATCCTCACGAAACTCAACGAGGGCGACGTGCTGTTCATCGACGAGATCCATCGTCTCTCGAGGACCGTGGAGGAGATCCTGTATCCCGCGATGGAGGATTTCCAGCTCGACATCGTGGTCGGGAAGGGCCCTGCCGCATCCTCGATCCGCCTCACGCTGCCACGCTTCACGCTCGTCGGAGCCACCACCCGGACCGGCATGATCACCGGCCCATTGCGCGACCGCTTCGGCCTGGTTGCCCGTCTCGACTACTACGACGCCGACGAACTCGAGTCAATCGTCACCCGCGCCGCACGGATCCTCGGTGTGCAGATCGACCAGCGCGGCTCGTCCGAGATTGCGTCACGCAGTCGGGGCACTCCCCGGATAGCGAACCGTCTCCTGCGTCGTGTGCGGGACTTCGCCGAGGTGCGGGCAGACGGCGCGATCACCCAATCCGTTGCCCACGACTCCCTGATGCTGTTCGGCGTCGACGAGCGAGGTCTCGACAAGGTCGACCGGGCCATTCTCCGCTCGCTCTGCGAACAATTCGCCGGCGGACCGGTGGGACTCTCGACCCTCGCCATCAGCGTGGGGGAGCAGCCCGAGACGCTCGAGGACGTGTACGAACCGTTCCTCATCCAGCAGGGCTTGTTGGCGCGCACACCCAGAGGACGGATCGCGATGCCTGCGGCATGGGCGCACCTAGGCCTGGCTGCGCCCTCGGTCGATCGGGGATCGGCACCGAACCTCTTCGAATGAGGAGGTCGAGTCCGTACCCTTGAGTTGTTGTGCATCTCGACGACTTCGATTACCACCTCCCCGACGAGCGGATAGCGCAGACCCCGCTCGAGCCGCGTGACAGCGCCCGCCTGCTGGTGGACCGGGGAACGCTCGCGCCGGAACATCGCCACATCCGTGATCTGCTCGACCTGCTGCAACCCGGTGACGTCCTGGTGGTGAACGATTCCAAGGTCATTCCAGCGCGACTGCGGCTGCGCCGGCAGAGCGGCGGTGCCGTGGAGGTGCTCCTGCTCGAGCAGGACGACACCGATGAACGCTGCTGGACGGCGCTCGCTCGCCCTGCGCGCAAACTCCGGATCGGGGAGGTGCTCGTCGATTCGCTCGGCGTCCCCGTGCTCGAGCTCGGCGGCCGGTCATCTTCCGGCGACACCGTGCGTGTTGCTGTGCTCGGCGAGGACGATCCATTCCTCACCCTGGCGCGCCTCGGAGAGATGCCGCTGCCGCCGTACATCACGGCGCCACTCGAGGACCCCGAGCGCTATCAGACCGTGTACGCGACTCGGCCGGGTTCGGCCGCGGCCCCCACGGCCGGCCTGCACCTCACTGCCTCCCTGCTCGACGAGTTGGCAGGGCGTGGGATACCGCTGCTGCGCGTGGAACTTGTCGTCGGGCTCGACACGTTCCGCCCGGTGTCCACCGACGACCCCACTGCACACGTGATGCACAGCGAGCGGTACCACGTGGATCCGGTCGTGCTCGAGCGTTGTCGTGCAGCCGAACGTGTGGTGGCAGTGGGTACCACGAGCGTGCGCGCCCTCGAGTCAGCAGCCACCTTCGGCGAAACGTCGGGTCGTACCCGTTTGTTCATCCACCGGGGGTACGACTGGAAGGTCGTCGATCTCATGCTCACCAACTTCCACCTCCCGCGCACCACGCTCCTGCTCATGATCGACGCATTCGTCGGCCCTCGCTGGCGGCGCCTCTACGAATCGGCGCTGTCGGAGCAGTACCGGTTCCTGTCCTTCGGTGATGCCATGCTGCTCGACCGAGGAGCGGCTTGATGAGAGACGTCACGATGGAGATCATCGCCCGCGACGGCGCGGCGCGACGCGGGCAGGCCACCACGGCGCGCGGCACCTACGAAACCCCGCTCTTCATGCCCGTCGGCACGCGTGGAGCGATCAAGTACCTGAGCGCCGCCGATTATGAGCGTCTTGGTGCCGAGATCGTGCTCGGGAACACGTACCACCTGATGCTGCGGCCCGGTGCCGAAACGGTCGCACGGTTCGGCGGTCTGGGCGCGTTCGCGGGTTGGCGCGGCCAGACACTCACCGACTCGGGCGGGTATCAGGTCTTCTCGCTCGAGCCCAAGATCGACGACGACGGCGTGACCTTTCGCTCCACCTACGACGGTTCGTGGCAACGATTCACCCCCGAGCTGGCCGTGCACACCCAGGAGTTGCTCGGTGCCGACATCCAGATGGTGCTCGACGTGTGCCCGCCCCTGCCGTCGACACCCGAGGTAGTCGAACGGGCGCATCGGTTGACGCTGTCGTGGGCGACGCGCGCGCGCGCCACACACCAACGCGACGATCAGGCGCTCTTCGGGATCGTCCAAGGTGGCCTCGACGACCGATGGAGGGCCGAGAGCGCCCAGGCGCTCGTCTCGATCGGATTCAACGGGTACGGCATCGGTGGCCTCAGCGTGGGGGAGACGCGCCAGGAGATGCTGCCGGCGCTCGCTGCCGCGATCGCCCACCTGCCCGACGACCGACCTCGTTACTTGATGGGCGTTGGTGATCCCGCATCGATCGTGGAGGCCGTGGCGCTCGGTGTCGACCAGTTCGACTGTGTGCTCCAGACCCGCATCGGGCGGCATGGAACAGCGCTCACTGCAGCCGGGAAGCTGCACGTGAAGAATGCCCGGCACGCGCTCGAGGACGCCCCGCTGGACGAGACCTGCCCGTGCGAGGTCTGCGCCCGTCATTCTCGCGGCTACATCCGGCACCTGTTTCAGGTGAACGAGCCCACCGCAGCGCGTCTGGTCTCGATCCACAACATTGCGTGGACGATCGACCTCATGTCGAGAATCCGGTCCGCGATCAGCGGTGGTCACCTCGACCGCCTGCGACGCGAGGTCCTCGAGGTCTGGGGCTAGGAGCGCCCCGCACCGGAAGGTCCCGGTAGCGGGCCTTGGGTGTGTGATGAAGGCTGGTGGCGGGCGCAACCCCGGCGGGAACACCCTCCGATGGTCACCACCGGCGCCCCCTCGCCCGCTAGCCTCGGCCGCTGGCATCCCTCCGATCACTCAGGTGGCCCCCACATGCTGTCGTTCGTCTCACTGCTCGCTCAGGAGTCCGAGAAGAGTTCCTCCTCCGCGTCCGGGTTGATCACCTTCATCCCGATCGTGCTCATCGGTGCGGCCATGTACTTCCTGCTCATCCGCCCGCAGCGCAAGCGCATGCGTGACCAGCAATCGATGCTGAAGACCATCGAGAAGGGTGACGAGATCATCACTACGGGCGGGGTGTACGGATTCGTCACGGTGGTGGACGGCGACACGCTCTGGGTCGACATCGGCCATGCCGATCAGGAGGTGGAGATCCGCATCCACCGTTCCGCCATCCAGCGAAAGATCGTGCCGGCGGTGGAGCCTGCTGGTGGCCAGCCCCTTCCCGAGCCGTCCTCGGGCAACGACTCGACCGACGAGGGAAAGTCGGACAAGTAAGCGATGCGTCGACGTCTTCTTGCGTCGCTCATCGGGGTGATCGTGGTTGCCCTGGGCGGCTTGATCACGAATCTTGCGGTGGGGAACGAGCCACTGCTGGGTCTCGACCTGCAGGGCGGGGCCTCGGTGACGCTGCGTCCCGCCTACGGGGATCCCGATCCCGCCGCCATGGCCGAAGTCGTGCGGCTCTATCGCTCGCGCATCGAGAGCCTCAACATCGGTGAGGCCGAGGTGGTGCGCCAGGGGAACACCATCGTGGTGAACCTGCCCGGTGTGAAGGATCAGGAGCGGGCGCTCAAGTTGATCGGCACCACCGGCAAGGTCACGTTCCGCCCGGTGCTCTCGCGACAGGGCGGGTTCTCCGGCCTGACGGTGCCGCTCACCGGACCGAGTGGGGTCAGCGGTGCAACCGGTGCCGGCATACCCACCACCGCCCCAGCCACCACATCGCCAACGTCATCGTCCTCCACGGCACCCACCACCACCCAAGCAGCCTCGGGCGCCCCCACGACCGCTGCGCCGGGTCCGGGCCGTCTCCCAGCGCAGGCTCCGACAACCACGGCATCACCCGCCACTCCGGCTCCGACCACGGCGGCTCCGGGCACGGCGGCGACCCCCACCACGGGGGTCCCGACCACCGCTGCCGGCGGCCCCACCACCTCTGCTCCGCCGTTCGATTTCTCTGCGTTGCTGACGCCGGCCGATCAGGACCTTCCCGACAAGCGAGTGACCCTGCCCGACCGCAACGGCACCACGATCTACTCGCTCGGTCCGGTCTTCGCCCAGGGAGAGGACGCGGTCGAGTCAGCCTCCGCCGAGATCGACCAGCAAACCGGTTTCTGGCAGGTGTCGCTCACGCTCAACGGCGGCGACAAGGGATTGGGGGCATGGAACTCGGCGGCGTCGCAATGCTTCCAGCGCGCGGGGTCCTGCACCGACGGTGGCATGGCGATCATCATCGACCATCAGGTGATCTCGGCGCCCGTTCCCCAGCAGCAGTTCTTCGACTCGCCCGAGATCCGCATCACCGGTGATTTCAAGGAGGACGAGGCGACCAACATCGCCCGAGTGCTGCGCTACGGCGCGACTCCGGTGGAAATGCGTGCCGAGGAGTCCCGCACGGTGTCGGCCACGCTGGGCAAGGACTCCCTGCGCGCCGGAATCATCTCCGGCATCATCGGCGTCTCGCTGGTGCTGATCCTGATGCTGCTGTACTACCGGTCGCTCGCACTCGTCGTGGTCGGTGGTCTGGCGATCTCGGGCATGTTCATCTGGAGCATGATCACGATGTTCGACAACTTCTTCGTGCTCACGCTCGCCGGCGTTACGGGAATCATCGTGTCGGTCGGTGTGACCGTGGACTCCTACGTGGTGTACTTCGAGCGTCTGAAGGACGAGGTGCGGGGCGGTCGTTCGGTGCGCACCTCTGCGCAACGCGGGTTCGCCTCGGCGTGGCGCACGATTCTGGCGGCCGACTTCGTCTCGCTCCTCGGTGCGGTGGTGCTGTGGTACCTCTCGGTGGGTTCGGTCCGCGGTTTCGCCCTCTTCCTCGGTCTCTCGACCGTCTGTGACATGGTCGTTGCGTGGTTCTTCACCCGGCCTGCGGTGAACCTCCTCGCCCGGAGCCAGCGCTTCCAGCGTCGCGTGCTCGGCGTGAAGGTCGCTGCGACCGCCCCGCAGGGAGGTGCGGCATGACCGACACAGCTGCTCAGGCGCCTGCTCGGCGCTCCCTGTGGGGAAGGCTGTACCACGGCGAGACCACCGTGGACTTCGTGGGGCGCTCCCGGATCGCCGTTGCCGTCTCGGTGCTCTTCATCGTGGTGAGCGCGCTCTTCATCGGATTTCGGGGGCTGAACCTCGGCATCGACTTCGAGGGCGGCATCTCGTGGGAGGTCTCCTCGGCGGGGGTCACCACCGGTGACGTCGAGGAGATCCTGCGCAAGAACGGGATCGACCCGGGTGATTCCAAGATCGAGTTCCTCTCGAGCCGCGGCGACGGTGGCGATCGTGTTCGGGTGCAGGTGCCCGTGCAGACCGAGGCAGTGCGTGACGCCGTCAGTGCGCAGCTCGCGGAGGCTGCGGGCGTCACCACCGACGACGTCACCAAGAACGAGGTGAGCGCCACGTGGGGTCAGGAGATCACCAAGAAGGCGATCACCGCCCTCATTGTCTTCGTCGTCCTGCTCTCGGTCTACATCTCGTGGCGTTTCGAGTGGAAGATGGCGGTCGCTGCCATTGTCGCGATGCTCCACGACGTGGCCATCAGCGTCGGCGTCTACGCCATCCTCAACCTGACGGTGGCGCCGGCCACCGTTATCGCCTTCCTGACGATCCTCGGGTTCTCCCTCTACGACACGATCGTCGTGTTCGACAAGGTGCACGAGAACGCCCGGCGGTTCGGGACCTCGCGGGTGGGATACGGCGACATCGTGAACCTGTCCTCCAACGAGGTGCTGATGCGCTCGTTGAACACGAGTCTCGCCGCCGTGTTGCCGGTGGTCTCGGTGCTGGTGGTCGGTGCTGCAATCATGGGCGTGGAGGTCCTGGTTGACTTTGCACTGGCACTGCTCGTGGGTCTCGCCACGGGTTCGTACTCCTCGCTGTTCATCGCGACCCCCATCCTCGTGTGGCTGAAGGGCCGCGAGAAGAAGTGGGCGGCGACGCGTCACCGTCATGCCTCGGGCGAGGAACTGGCCCGTTTGCGTGTTGCCGGGGCCGCCGCCATGGCCTCGGCCCCCAAGGGTGCGCCTCGCGGCCAGGGTGTAGCGAGCACCACGGAGCCAGCAGCGAGCGTTGCCGTCGACGCACAGGCAGTGCTCACACACCCACCGCGCCCGCGCAAGAAGCGGCGGCGATAGCGCCACCGCTAGCCTGCGGACATGAAGGTCGACCCAACCGGTCTCTGGGACTTCGTGCGAGAGATTCCCGACTACCCGAAGCCGGGAGTGGTGTTTCGTGACCTGACCCCGCTCTTCGGGGACGCTCAGGCGTTCCGACGGTCCGTCGATCTCCTGGTCGAGCGCTTCTCGGCGGTGAGGGTCGATCGAGTGATCGGCATCGAGGCGCGGGGGTTTGTCCTCGCCGCTCCGGTTGCGTACTGCCTCGGTGCCGGATTCGTCCCTGTGCGCAAGCCCGGCAAACTGCCGTGGGCTGTTGTGCGCGAGGAGTACGAGTTGGAGTACGGAACCGACCGGCTCGAGATTCACCGCGATGCGCTGCATCCCGACGAGCAGGTGCTCGTCATCGACGATGTGCTCGCCACCGGCGGCACGGCGAATGCGACCTGTGCGTTGGTGGAAGCCCTCGGGGCGACGGTTGCCGGCGTCGGCGTCGTCCTCGAGATTGCTGCGCTCGGTGGAAGGGATCGACTCGCTGGTCGACACCTCGAAGCGTTGTTGGTCTGCTGAGGCGATTGCGTGGCAACCGTCGACCGTGTGCTGCCGTGGCGCCGGAGCGCGCCGAGTTCGGCTGATGAACTCGCCCCGATTCTCGTCCCATTCCGGCAGCGCCACCCCAAGGCAAATGTCGGACTCGTCCAGCGCGCCTACGAGGTGGCAGCGCAGGCGCACCTGAATCAGCGCCGACTCACGGGCGAGAGTTACATCAACCACCCCATCCAGGTCGCCAAGATCGTTGCGGAGATCGGCCTCGACGATGTCTCGCTCGCTGCAGCGCTGCTCCACGACTCGGTCGAGGACACCGACCTGACACTCGCCGATGTGGAGGGGGAGTTCGGCTCCGAGGTTGCCGATCTCGTCGATGGCCTCACCAAGCTGGACCGGATTCATTTCGATTCCAAGGAGGCGCAGCAGGCCGCCACGATGCGCAAGATGCTCGTGGCGATTGCCCGCGACCTCCGGGTGCTCATCATCAAGCTTGCGGACCGGCTCCACAACATGCGAACCCTTGCGGGAATGTCTGCCGAGAAGCAGCGCAGAATCGCGCAGGAGACCCTCGACATCTATGCGCCGCTCGCCAACCGACTGGGTATGGAAGAGCTCAAGACCCAATTGGAGGAGTTGTCCTTCGCGGCGCTCTACCCGAAGCGCTTCGCCGAGCTCGACCATCTGGTCTCGACGCGCACCCCGGGGCGAGAGGTGTATCTCGCCAAGGCTGTCGCGGAGATCAACGCCCGGCTCGGCGACCTGAAGATCCCTGCCGACGTACGCGGACGTCCGAAGCAGCTCTGGAGCATCTACGAGAAGATGGTCCACAAGAGCAAGGAGTTCGAGGAGATCTTCGACCTCGTCGCCATCCGTATCGTCGTCGACTCGGTCAAGGACTGTTACGCCGCGCTGGGCTGCATCCATGGGATGTGGAGACCGGTGGTGGGGCGTTTCAAGGATTACATCGCGATGCCCAAGTTCAACCTCTATCAGTCGCTTCACACAACGGTGGTCGACCACGAGGGAAAGACCATCGAGGTGCAGATCCGCAGCAAGGAGATGCACCAGCGCGCCGAGTGGGGCGTCGCTGCGCACTGGGCCTACAAGCAGAATGCTCCGGCCGGCGACATGGACTGGCTGAACCGGATCATCGACTGGCAGGACGACTCCTCGGATCCGGCCCAGTTCATGGAGCAGTTGAAGATCGACCTCGAGCCCGACGAGGTGTTCGTGTTCACCCCTAAGGGGAAGGTGGTGTCGCTGCCCACTGGGGCGACCCCGATCGATTTCGCGTACGCCGTGCATACCGAGGTTGGGCACGCGTGCATCGGGGCGCGTGTGAACGGCCGCCTCGCCCCACTCGACTACCGGCTCCGCTCCGGCGAGACGTGTGAGATCTTCACCTCGAAGGTGGAGGGCGCTGGGCCGTCGCAGGACTGGCTGCAGATCGTTGCCTCGCCCCGTTCTCGCCACAAGATCCGTCAGTGGTTCTCCCGTGAACGGCGCGACGACATGCTCGAGGCCGGCCGGGAAGCCTTCGTGAAGGAACTCCGGCGGCTCGACCTCCCCGTGGCGCGGACGCTCGATGGTGATGCGCTGACTCGTCTTGCGGAGGACGCCAATTATGGAGACGTCGAGTCGCTGTTCGTCGGGATCGGGGAGGGCCATGTCTCAGCACGCGGTATTGCCCAACAACTCCACCGGGCACTGGTCGAGGAGACCGAAGAGTTCGCCCCAACCACGGTCACCAAGCCACGCAGTACGCGTCCCGGTGGCAACCGGGTAGGGATCCACGTCGAGGGGTTCGACGATGTGCTCGTCCGTCTCTCGAAGTGCTGCACGCCCGTGCCCGGTGATCCGATCCTCGGGTTCGTCACCCGCGGGCGCGGTGTCTCGGTGCACCGGGCCGACTGCGCGAACGCCGTCTCGCTCGCAGGGGGCCAGCCCGCCCGCCTGATCGAGGTGGAATGGGACCGTGAGTCGACCGGAGCGGAGTTCCGCGCGGCTGTCGAGGTGGTGGCTCTCGACCGCACACGCCTTCTGCGGGACGTTGCGAATACGCTCTCGGACCAGCACGTGAACATCGTCGCCTGCTCCACGCACACCGGCTCCGACCGTGTTGCAAAGATGCGGTTCGAGTTCGAACTCGCCGACCCGGCTCACCTCGAGATGGTGTTGCGAACCATCAGGAAGATCGACGGGGTGTACGAGGCGTATCGGCAGCTCCCCGGTGCGGGCCGCTGAGCCCGACGGGGTAGCCCGGCCCAAAGTGCCGATCCGGTAGCCTCGTCGATCGTGCCCGAGTTCCAGACCAGTCCGGGGACGCGCGACATCCTTGCGCCCGAGAGCGCACGGTGGCGGCGCCTTGTCTCGGTATTCGCCGAGGTGGTCGAGTCCGCCGGTTTCGGTCAGATCATCCCGCCGATGTTCGAGGACCTCGGTGTTTTCCTCCGGATCGGCGAGGCCACCGAGATCGTCACCAAGGAGATGTACGACTTCGAGGACAAAGGTGGGCGGCGGGTCGCGCTGCGCCCGGAGATGACGGCCGGTGTGGTGAGGGCCTTTGTCCAGCACCGCCCGGTGACGCCCTGGAAGGCGTGGTACGCAGGACCCAACTTCCGGTACGAGAAAGCGCAGCAGGGTCGTTACCGCCAGTTCGATCAGGTAGGTGTCGAGGTGCTCGGTGTCGACGACCCGCACCTGGACGCCGAGGTGATCTCGCTCGCTTGGGAGTTCTACGGTCGGCTCGGTCTCTCCCAGGTGCGGATCCTCGTGAACTCCCTCGGGGAGCCGGACGACCGGGCGAAGTACGTCGACGCGCTCCGGGCCTACTTCGAGTCGAATCTCGACTCACTCTCTCCCGAGAGTCGCCTGACCCTGGCGCGCAACCCACTGCGTGTCCTCGACTCCAAGCGGGAGGCCGATCGAGACGTGGTGGCAGGGGCGCCACTCATCGGTGAGTTCTACTCAGCAGCAGCAGCAGAACACTTTGCCTCGGTGCTGTCGGCGCTCGACCGGCTCGGTGTGCCGTACGAGGTTCGTCCGTCGCTCGTTCGTGGTCTCGACTACTACCGGCGCACCACGTTCGAGTTCGTGGGTGGCGCTCTCGAGGCGTCGCAGAACGCCGTGGGCGGAGGCGGTCGGTACGACGGTCTCGCTGAGGACCTCGGCGGTCCCCGTACCCCCGGTGTGGGGTTTGCGCTGGGCGTCGACCGGACTCTCCTCGAGTGCGATGCCGAGGGCGTCTTCGCCCCGCCGGCAAGGGCAGTGAGCGTCTTCGTCGTCGACGTCACCGGTGGGCTCGAGGCGCTCGGTCTCGTGAACGAGCTCCGTTCGCACGGGATTGCGGCTGACCGCGCGTACGAACAGCGGAGCATGAAGAGCCAGATGAAGGCCGCTGACCGTTCCGGTGCGACGTATGCGCTCATCGTCGGTGATGACGAGCTGCTAGCCGGTACCGTCGTCGTGCGCCAGCTCGTGGGACGGATCGGCGACGACCGGTCCCAGTACAGCGTCCAGCGATCCGAGATTGTCCCCACCATCAAGCGAGCACTCGAACCATGACTTCCACCGGAATGCGCACCCATCAGTGCGGTGAACTGAGCGATGCACACATCGGGTCCACGGTCTCGATCTGCGGTTGGGTTGCCACGCGTCGGGAGCACGGCGAGCACCTTGCCTTCCTCGACGTGCGTGACCACACCGGAATTGCCCAGGCCGTGGTGGACAACTCCGTCGACGTCCGTCCCGAGTACGTCGTGCGGATCACCGGCACCGTGTCCGCCCGCCCTGCCGAGAACGTGAACGAGCGGCTCCCAACGGGTCGGATCGAGCTGCAGGACTGCCGGGTGGAGGTGCTCAACAGTGCGGAGCCCCCGCCGTTCCCGATCAGCGAGCGTGCAGATCAGGTCGCCGAGAATACGCGTCTGCAGTATCGCTATCTCGACCTGCGGCGCGAACGCATGCAGCGGAACCTCCGGGTCCGGGCTGCGGTCAACTCTGCCGTGCGGCGGGCGATGGAGCGTCAGGGCTTCGTCGAGGTCGAGACGCCGATGCTCGTACCGTCCACCCCAGAAGGCGCACGTGAGTTCATCGTGCCCTCCCGCAAGGAACCCGGATCCTTCTACGCGCTGCCGCAGTCCCCGCAGTTGTTCAAGCAGTTGCTCATGGTGGCAGGGCTTGACCGGTACTACCAGATTGCTCGCTGTCTGCGCGATGAGGACCTCCGAGCGGATCGTCAGTACGAGTTCATGCAGCTCGATGCCGAGATGAGCTTCGCCACTCAGGACGATGTCCTCGGGGCGATTTCGGAGGCCGTGCTCGATGCAGCCGAGGCAGTCACTGGTGAACGGCCGGAGCCGATCGGACGGATCACGTGGCACGAGGCGATGAACCGGTTCGGCATCGACAAGCCGGACCTGCGCTTCGGTATGGAGCTCGTCGAGCTCACCGAGGTGTTCGCCTCCACCTCGTTCAAGGCATTCGCTGGCGCCGACTGCATCAAGGGCATCAACGCCGGTTCCCGCGCCGAGGAGTTCGGGCGCAACAAGCTCGACGGACTCACCGACCGTGCGAAGCAGCTCGGGGCGAAGGGTCTGGTGTGGCTGAAGGTAGGCGGTGACGGCTCCCTCGACTCGCCGGTGGCGAAGTTCCTGTCGTCGGAGGAACAAGCGGCAGTGAGTTCGCGTCTTGGGGCGCAACCCGGCGACCTGCTGCTCATCGTCGCCGACTCGTGGATGACCACGTGTGAGGTCCTCGGCCAGTTGCGCAATGATCTGGGTCGCCCGCCGGTCCACGAGGGTCCGTACCGTTACGTGTGGGTCGTGGACTTCCCGCTGTTCGTCAGCGTCGATGCAACGACAGGGCGTCCGCGCCCGGGTCACCATCCCTTCTGCCACCCGAAGCCCGAGGACCTCGATCGACTCGAGACCGATCCGATGTCGGTGCGTGCGCAGGCGTACGACCTGGTGCTCAACGGCTGGGAACTCGGCTCGGGTTCGATCCGTATCCACGAGGCGGCACTGCAGCGTCGTGTGTTCAATCTGCTCGGTATCAGCGACGAGGAGGCCGATCGTCGGTTCGGCTTCTTCCTCACCCCCTTCCGGTACGGGGCGCCACCCCATGGCGGGTTTGCGTTT
The DNA here is from genome assembly GCA_032117595.1 of Acidimicrobiia bacterium. Classification (GTDB taxonomy): domain Bacteria; phylum Actinomycetota; class Acidimicrobiia; order Acidimicrobiales; family Ilumatobacteraceae; genus WLJO01. Next base: position 47,522 of record JAULYZ010000087.1, read on the forward strand.
GGGCTCGACCGCCTCGTGGCAATCCTCGCAGGTGAGGAGAACATCCGCGAGGTGATTGCGTTCCCCAAGACCCAGAGTGGCACTGACCCCATGACGAGCGCCCCAACGCCGGTCGAGCCCAAGCAACTCACCGAACTCGGCGTCCGTGTCCTCCCGAAGTCGGGCTGAGCCGGCGGGCCGCTGACGATGGAACCCCAGCGGAACGATCTCTTCAGTGCCGCTGCGGCAGAACTACTTCGTTCACGCGCCCCACTCGCCGCCCGGATGAGGCCACGATCGCTCGACGATGTGGTGGGGCAGGAGCACCTCATCGGCCCGGGTCGACCCCTACGGCGTCTCGTGGAGCTCGACCGGCTGACGTCGTCGATCCTGTGGGGTCCTCCGGGGACCGGCAAGACGACCTTGGCGCTGGTCATCGCGCAGAGCACCGAGCGGTCCTTTGAACAGCTTTCGGCGGTGACAGCCGGTGTCCGCGACGTGCGCGAGGTCATCGAACGGGCGCGCGCCCGCCTGGGCGAGCAGGGCCGCCGCACCATTCTCTTTCTCGATGAGGTGCACCGCTTCAACACTGCGCAGCAGGACGCGCTGCTGCCCGCAGTGGAGGACGGGACGCTGACGCTCATCGGCGCAACGACGGAGAACCCGTTCTTCGAGGTGAACCCGCCGCTGCGGAGTCGTTCCACACTGTTCCGTCTGGAGCCGCTCGATGCCGTAGCCACAGAGCGTCTGGTGCGCCGTGGGCTCGAGGTCGAAGGGGTCGGGGCCGACGACGATGCTGTCGAGATGTTGGTCATGCGCGCTGGAGGCGATGGCCGCCAGGTGCTCACGGCTCTCGAAGTGGCGTGTGCGCTCGCCGGTGGCTCCCGCGTCGTGCTGGCCCATGTCGAGGCGGCCCTCGGGACCTCCGCACTCCGGTACGGACGAGACGATCACTACGACGTCGCCAGCGCGTTCATCAAGTCGATGCGTGGAAGCGATCCCGATGCCGCAGTGCATTGGTTGGCCCGGATGCTCGAGGCGGGGGAGGACCCCCGATTCATCGCCCGTCGGATGGTGATCTTCGCAAGCGAGGACATCGGCCGTGCCGACCCGATGTCGCTGCTCGTGGCGGTCGCTGCCTCGCAGGCTCTCGATCTCGTGGGATTGCCCGAGGCGCAGTTGAACCTGTCCCAAGCGTGCATCCATCTGGCCCTTGCCCCGAAGAGCAATCGAGCGGCTGCTGCGATCTGGCAGGCCCGTGCGGATGTGGCGAGTGGTGAAATCGGCGAAGTACCGGCTCATCTTCGGGACACCCATTACTCCGGGGCACAGACCCTCGGACACGGAGTCGGGTACCGTTATCCGCACGACGATCCAGCGGCGGTCGGGCAGCAGTACCTCCCCGACGTCCTCCTGGGCCGGAGGTATTACGTGCCGGGTCCGAACGGAGAGGAGGCCGACGTGACGCACCACCAGGGGGCTGAGCCCCGTGGATCCCGCACCCGTAGGGCTGCAGATGTCCGTGACGAGGCAGGCGTGCGAGGCAGCTCAGACCCCGGGGACCAGCAATGAGCGCCGGTCAGCTTGCGGTCGTCCTCGCCGCAGTCCTCTGCTCGCTCGGCTTTGCCGCCCTCGTCGTGGTGCTCGTGCGGGTACTCGACGCCCTTCGCTCGGTGGAGCGCGAGGTGAACCGTCTTCGCGCCGAGACATTGCCGCTGCTCGACGAACTTCGTCATGCTGCCGGTGAAGCCCGTGAGACGGTGGACCGGGCGCGCGAGGATCTCGAGCGGTTCGACCGTGTCCTGGGATCCGCCGAGTCGATCAGCGACGCTGTCTCGGGAAGTTCGCGCCTCGTGAGAAGCGCGCTGAGCACCCCGGTGATCAAGACCGTGGCGTTTGCGAGTGGCACTGCCGAAGGTGTTCGTCGTTTCCGCCGCAAGGGACCCGGCGTACCCGAACTGCAAGTGAGCGACGCTCGGCGGCGCGGACTGAGAAGGAGGGGCGGCGCGTCATGATCAAACGTCTCACTTGGTTCGCCAGCGGAGTCGTTGCCGGTATCGCTGCGATGCGCATGGCCCGCCGCAAGGTCCGCCAGACCGCAGACGCAATGAAGCCGGTGAACATCGCACGTGGGGCAGCCGATCGAGCACGGACACGCGCGCGCGATCTTGCCGACGCCGTCCGGGGCGCCCGCACTGCGATGCACGACCGGGAAACCGAGTTGCGGTCACAGCACGGCATGGATCGTGCGGCAGCGGCGCGACTTCCGGTTGAACCGGGACGTGTGGTGCCCCTGCGGCCGCGGGAGCGGCGGGAGAGGCGAGCCCCGGGGCTCTAATTGCCCACGCCTGCGGGCGGTCTCGTCGTAGGCTGGGAGGCCCATGCCTCGACCGCCGATCCGCACTGCGAACGACCTCCGGAATGCATGGACGTCGTTCTTCGCCGACAAGGGACACTCCGTGGTGCCCTCGGCGAGCCTGATCCCCCACGACCCGACCGTGCTGTTCACCGTGGCCGGGATGGTGCCGTTCAAGTCGTACTTCACCGGGGACGAGGCATCGCCATACCGCCGGGCCGCAAGTGTGCAGAAGTGCGCGCGAGCGGGCGGCAAGCACAACGATCTCGATGACGTCGGCCGCACCAAGCGCCACCTCGTCTTTTTCGAGATGCTCGGCAACTTCAGTTTTGGTGACTACTTCAAGGCTGAGGCCATCCCGTGGAGTTGGGAGCTCGTCACCGAGGTGTTCGGTTTTGACGGAGACCGCATCTGGGTCACTGTCCACACGAGCGACGATGAGGCTGAGCAGATCTGGCACGAGGTCGTCGGCGTGCCGATGGACCGGATCCAGCGCCTCGGCGACAAGGACAACTTCTGGCAGATGGGCGATACCGGCCCCTGCGGTCCGTGCACCGAACTGCACATCGACCGCGGACCGGCCTTCGGCCCAGAGGGTGGGCCACTCCACGATCCACACGGCGATCGGTACATGGAGTTCTGGAACCTCGTCTTCATGCAGTTCAATCAGGCGCCAGACGGCTCTCGCACTCCGTTGCCCAAGCCGTCTATCGATACCGGTGCGGGTCTCGAGCGCATCCTGACGCTCATCCAGGGCGAGGACGCGGTTTGGGACACCGATCTCATGCGGCCGCTCATCGAGCAGGCGTCGTCGCTCACCGGCAAGCGCTACATCGTCGGTGACTACGAGGACCGGAATTCTTTCGGGCTCCGCGTGCTCGCCGAGCATGCGCGCTCGGGGGCGATGCTCGTGAACGATGGGGTGCTCCCGTCGAACGAGAACCGTGGCTACGTACTGCGCCGCATCCTGCGGCGCGCGATTCGTTTTGCCTATCTCCTCGGTGCCGACCGCCTGGTGATGCCGTCACTCGCCGGCACGGCGGTAGACGTGATGGCTGACGCCTACCCCGACCTCCGCAAGAATCGTGATTTCATCCTCAACGTCATCACGCGGGAGGAGGAGGCATTCCGGCGGACGCTTCGGAATGGCTTGTCGATTCTCGACAAGGAACTGGCCGACGGTGCCACGACGATCAGCGGCGCAACTGCGTTCATGCTGCACGACACCTATGGATTTCCGCTGGAGGTCACGACTGAGGTCACCGCCGAACGCGGTGTCGAGGTGGACCGCGCTGGATTCGACACCGAGATGGAGCGCCAGCGTGAGCGTGCCAAGTCAGCGCGCCGCGCCGGGGCCCAGGGCGAGGGTCGGCTCGAGGACTATCGGTCGGTGATGGAGCAGTTCGGGACGACGGAGTTCCTCGGGTATTCGGAAGACACCTGTGAGGCGCGCGTGCTCGCCGTGCTGCCACTCGCCGACGACGGCGAGGTGGAGGTGTTCCTCGACCGAACACCGTTCTACGCCGAGAGCGGCGGCCAGATGGGTGACACCGGAACCATCAGCACCGAGACCGGGACCGTGGCCGTGAGCGACACCAGCTTTGCCATCCCGGGGTTGCGCCGTCACTCCGGGCGAATCGTGTCGGGATTTATCGATGCTGGTCAAGTTGCCCAGGCACAGATCGACAACGAGCGACGCGCAGCGATCCGTCGCAACCATACGGGTACCCACGTGCTGCACTGGGCGCTGCGCGAGGTGCTCGGCGATCACGTGAAACAGCAGGGCTCCCTCGTGGCGCCCGATCGCCTTCGATTCGACTTCAGCCATTTCCAGGCGGTATCAGCAGACGAGATCGAGCAGATCGAGCGTCTCGCCAATGCCGAGGTGTTGGCCAACGAGCCGGTGCGCGCCTACGAGACCACCAAGGACGAGGCCGCCGCCATGGGGGCGATTGCGTTCTTCGGCGACAAGTATGGCGACATCGTGCGGGTGCTCGAGGCAGGGCGCAACAGCATGGAGTTGTGCGGTGGTACGCACGTGCGCGCCACCGGCGACATCGGCACCATCAAGATCGTGAGTGAGGGCTCGATCGCATCGGGCGTGCGCCGCATCGAGGCAGTGACCGGGGCCCACAGCGTGGTACTGCTCCAGCAGGAGAGTCGGGCGCTCGCCGACGCAGCGCGACTCGTCGGTACGCGCACCGACGAGTTGGTGGTGGGTATTCAGCGCAAGCTCGACGAGATCAAGGCACTTCAGGACGAGCTGAAGCAGTTGCGTGCGTCCGCAGCAGTGGGCCGCGCCAATGAGTTGGTTGGCTCGGCGGTCGACGGCGTTCTGGTGTCACGAGTCGACGGCCTTGCACAGGCCGATCTTCGCGACCTGGCTGTTGCTGTGCGCCAGGCCGGAGTCGGCATCGTTGTCCTGATCGGCGAGACCGACTCAGGTGGTGTTGCACTGACCGCTGCCGTCACCAAGGAGAGCGGGTTGAACGCAGGCGACCTCGTGAAGGACGCCGCTCGTGCCGTTGGCGGTGGCGGCGGGGGTCGTGGCGACATCGCAGTGGCGGGTGGCAAGGATCCGACCGGGATCGATGCGGCGCTCGACGCCGCCCGAGCTGCGGTCCAGTCGTTGCGGAGCCGCTGACCGGTGTCGGCGGGGCGGTTGCGGGTGATGGGCCTCGATCTGGGGTCCAAGCGTGTGGGTGTCGCCCTCTCCGATTCCAGCGCAACGATCGCTACGCCCTTCACGGTGCTTCAGCGGAGCCGCTCGCAGACAGAGGATCACCGCGCCATCTCGCGCCTCGTGGCCGACGAGGAGGTCGATGTGGTGGTTGTCGGGCTACCCCTCAGCCTCGATGGTTCCCATGGGCCTGCTGCGCGGGCTGCCGTCGCCGAGGCCGAGGCCTTGGCTACCGTCCTGAACGTGCCCGTGGAGACCTACGACGAGCGGCTGACCACCGTGACTGCGGATCAGGCGCTGATGCAGGCGAACATGCGCGCCCAGGCGCGCCGACGGGTGGTCGACAAGGTCGCAGCGGCCGTGATGCTCCAGTCGTGGTTGGACCGTCGCCGGTCCGCAGCCGGGGGGACCGAGCAGTGACCGACCTCGACGAGCCCGGGCTCTGGAGCCCGCAGTCACGTACGAACTCGCCGTGGCACGACGACGGCTGGGACGACCCGGCGGCCCTCACACCGCGCCAGACCGCCCGGGCTCCAGCGCGTTCGCGTGTGCTGCGGTGGGTACTGCTGGGTGTTTCGATGCTGATCGTGGTGGCAGCGTCGGTGGGTGGTCTGGTTGGTTGGTGGCTGATCCGGCAGGTGAACCCGCCGGGCGGGGTGGGCGAGGCAAGGAACTTTGTGGTGCAGGAGAGCGACGACCTCGTGTCGCTCTCGACGCGCCTCAAAGCCGAGGGATTCATCACTCACTCGGGCGTGTTCCAGTGGTACGTGAAGCGGCAGGACGAGATCGACTTCGTCCCCGGCTATTACACACTCCGGCCACGCGACACCATGGGCAACATCGCAGCAGCGCTGCGCACCCCGCCGAACGCCACCTTCACCACGGTGACGTTCCCCGAAGGATTCACCCTCGCCCAGATCGCACAGCGGCTCGAGCGGAGGGTGCAGCGGATCGCGGCGACCGAGGTGCTTGCGGCATCCCGGTCGAACGAGGTGCTCTCCGAGTACCGGCCAGCAGGAACCGTGTCACTCGAAGGCCTGCTCTTCCCCGACACGTACCAGGTCTCGAACGCCGAGACAGCCCTGCAGGTGGTGCAACGCATGGTCCGCCTCATGGAACGAGTTGGCCGACAGGAGGGTCTCGACGACCCGCTGAAGCGGAACGGTCGCACGCCGTACGAAATCCTCATCGTTGCTTCGTTGATCGAGCGCGAAGCCAAGACCGAGGACGATCGCCCGAAGATTGCCCGTGTCATCTACAACCGACTGGCGCTCGGCATGACACTCGACATCGATGCTGCGTTGTACTACGGCAACGATCCGGCGACTCCATTCTCCGAGCTGAAGGCGCGGGACACTGCGTACAACCTGTACCGACGCACCGGTCTGCCGCCAACGCCCATCGCCAATCCGGGCCGTGCCTCGATCCGCGCCGCCCTCAATCCCTCGGTCGATCCGCCCCCCGGGGACCCGATCTGTCGCGAGCTTCCGGACCCCACGGCATGTCGGTACCTGTACTACGTGTTGACCGACCGAGCGGGGAACCACGCTTTCGCTGCCACTCTCGAACAGCATGAGCGCAATGTGGAGGCGGCGCGCTCGGCGGGGGTGCTGCCATGAGTATCCGACTTACCGGGACCACGCGTGTCGCTGCAGTGATCGGCAGCCCCGTCCGGCACTCCCTCTCTCCCGTGATCCACAACGCGGCGTTCTCGGTGCTGGGGCTCGACTGGGTGTATGTCGCACTCGAGGTCGCGCCCGCACGCGCCGCTGACGCGTTTGTCGGGATCCGCGCGCTTGGGCTCGCCGGTGTGTCGGTCACGACCCCGCACAAGGATGCAGCGTTCGAGGCCGTGGACGAGACCACACCCGCAGCGAGGGCCATGCGAGCCGTGAACTGTGTCCGACTGCTCGACGGCCGCCTCGTGGGGCACAACACCGATGGCGACGGGTTCGTCGACTCGTTGCGCAATGATGCGGGCGTCGATCCTTCGGGACGGACGGTTGGTGTGGTCGGCGCGGGCGGCGCGGCGCGGTCCATCGTCGAGGCCCTCGGTCGGCATGGCGCGTCGAGCGTCGTGGTGGTGAACCGAACGACCTCTCGAGCTGCGGATGCTGCCGCCCTCGCACCGGGCAGCGGGCGGGTCGGGACACTCGACGATCTGGCGGCGTGCGACATCGTCGTCAACGCGACGTCCGTCGGCCTCGGGACTGACGAACTGTCGATTCCTGTCTCGGTACTGAGGCCGCACCAACTCGTTGCCGATGTCGTGTACCACCCGCTCGAGACCGCTCTCCTCCGTGCGGCGGCCTCGGTCGGAGCCAGGACGCTCAACGGGCTGGGCATGCTCGTGCACCAGGCGGCACACCAGTTCACGATCTGGACCGGCGAGAGGGCACCGGTGGAAGAAATGCGCCGGGCGGCCGAGGTCGAGCTCACACGTCGCGCCCAATGACGGATTCAGCCCTCGACGAGTTGGTCGTCGACGCACGACCGGCGAGCACGCGTGACGCATGCGTGGCACTCGTGCGCAGGCACGGTCCGCTCGCCTCGCTGGTCTTCGTCGTGGGGATGTGGTTCTGGACGTTCTGCGCGCTCGGCCTGCTGCGCCACCGGAGGTTCTGGACCTTCGGCTTCGACCTCGCCATCTTCAACCAGGCTGCGTGGCTCATCGCACACTTCAAGGAGCCGTTCGTCACTGTTCGCGGCCTCGACGCGTGGGGCCATCACGGGAACTTCATCTTCTTGCTGTTCGCCCCCTTCTATTGGCTGGGAGCGGGTGTGGGCTTTCTGCTCGTTGCGCAGCTGCTCGCCCAGTGCGCCGGGGCAGTGGGCGTGTACCTGCTGAGCCGCGATCTCCTCGAGGGTTCCCGTTGGATCGGTGTGCTGCTCGCGGCGGCGTTCTTGCTGCACCCCTCGATGCAGTTCCTGGCGTGGGAGTACTTCCACCCCGAGACCTTTGCGATCGGACCCATGGTGCTTTCCTATTGGGCGATCCGAACCGGACGGATGCGAACCTTCTGGGCGATGGCCATCCTCGCCATGGCATGCAAGGAGGACATCACCCTGTTCTTCTTCATGTTGGGCCTGTTGTTGATGTTCCGTCGTGAGTTCCGTCTCGGGGCGATCATCTCGGGGGCTGCGCTGTGGTGGTATCTCGCCGTCACCAAGGTGCTCATCCCGTGGCGCAACCCTGCAGGCCCGTTCTACGAGGGTCACTTCTTCTCGCACTACGGAGGATCCCTGGGCGAGGTTGCCAAGACGGTCCTCCGTCATCCCGGCCGCCTGTGGCGAGACATCACCGAGTCGGGGCGACGGGATCTGTACCTGAAGCTCTGGGGCCCGGTGGCCTTCGTGCCCTTCATCGCCCCCGAGGTCCTCGCCATTGCGCTCCCGATGCTGCTCGTCATCGTGATGGCGGGGATCGTCTGGGTGCAGGACTACCGCTATCACTACGTCGCGATCCCGCTGGCGGTCACGTTCATTGCGCTCGTGGAGGCGCTGCGCCGTCTCCGCACGCCGCTGCGGCGACGCGTCGTGGTGGCGGTTGTGTGTCTCACGTCGGTGCTCGCGTCGCAGGGCTGGGGAGTCGGGCCCTATTCGAAGAACTGGCATCGTGGGTACTGGCCGCACACCCGAACCGAAAGCTTCCACGACGTGCTGTTCGGGACACTGGACCCGGACGATCGATTCCCCAAGGCGGTGAGCAAGCGAAAGGCCGTCGACTTGGTGCCGTCCGACGCGTCGGTGAGCGCCGTCTACAACGTGAACCCCCATCTTTCGGAGCGGACGAACGTGTACGAGTGGCCCAATCCGTGGCTCGGCCGTAACTGGGGGATTTGCGAGATCGACAATCTTCACGATCCCAAGGACGTGCAGTGGATCATCATCGACCGGGCCATCATCGGCAGCAGCGTGGTCGAGACGTCGCTGCTCGACCGACTGCTCCGCTCGGAGTTCGTGGTTCGGCTCGACGAGAACGGGGTGCTCGCCGCTGAACGTGTGCAGGCACCCGCAACGCCGCGTTCGCCGGCGCCCACCTCCTGCCCCGGGCGCTGATCATCCCGGCCGCGCATGCCCTGCCGGTATCCTGTCGGGGTGCTCAGGTACCTCACGGCTGGCGAATCCCACGGAAAGGCGCTCGTGGTCATCATCGAGGGCCTGCCTGCCGGTCTCCCGATCACCGTCGAGGAGATCCAGGGCGAGCTCGCCCGCCGTCGACTGGGATACGGCCGAGGTCCGCGACAGCGCTTCGAGGTGGACAATCTGACGCTGCTCGGAGGGGTTCGCCACGGGCGTACCCTCGGCTCGCCGGTTGCGATCGAGATCGAGAACACCGAGTGGTTCCGCTCCGACAAGTGGCATGCCGAGATGTCTCCCGCCCCCGGGGAGACCAAGGAGCCCCTCACACAGGTTCGACCCGGCCACGCCGATCTCGCCGGGATGCAGAAGTACGGCTTCACCGATGCACGTGACGTCCTCGAGCGCGCCAGCGCGCGCGAGACCGCCGCACGGGTTGCGGCGGGCGCAGTCGCCAAGAAGTTGCTCGCCCCGCTCGGTGTCCAGATCATCAGCCATGTGATCCAGATGGGGGCCGTACGAGCAAAGACCGATGCCCGCCCTGCTCCCGAGGACCTGGCTTCGGTCGACGGGTCGTCCGTGCGCTGTTTCGACCCAGGCACCGAGGAGGCCATGGTCGCCGAGATCCAGGCCGCGGCCAAGGAGGGAGACTCCCTCGGAGGCATCGTGGAGGTGCTGGCGTACGGGGTGCCGGTGGGCCTCGGCAGCCACGTGCACTGGGACCGCAAGATCGACGGTCTGCTCGCTCAGGCCATCATGAGCATCCAAGCGGTGAAGGGTGTGGAGATCGGCGATGGGTTCGAGGTGGCCGGTCGACGGGGGAGCGCAGCGCACGACCCCATCGTGTGGGACGACGCGTCCGGTCGGTATCGCCGGGAGTCGGCACTCGCCGGCGGCACCGAGGGAGGCATGTCCACCGGAGAGTTGATGGTGGTGCGTGCGGCGATGAAGCCACTCGCCACGCTCAACCGTCCCACGCTCAAGACCGTGGATGTCGTCACCAAGGAAGAGACGGTGAGTTTCAAGGAGCGCACCGACGTCACGGCAGTTCCGGCGATGGGCGTCGTCGCCGAGACCATGGTGGCCCTCGTGCTTGCCGGGGAGGCCCAGCGCAAGTTCGGCGGGGACTCCGTCGACGAGTTCGTGCGCAACGCAGAGGCCTTTGCGGCGGGTCTGCGCTGAGAGACGGCGTGGGAACGCAGCGGTCCGGCAGCCTCGGCACGATGCACCTTGTGCTCGTGGGCCTCACCGGCTCGGGCAAGACCACGGTGGGTCGCCTCGCCGCCGACCGGCTTGGGCGGCCGTTTCTCGACACGGATGCCGTGATCGAGTCCCGTACGGGCAGGACGGTTCGCGAAATCTTCGCCGAGGACGGCGAGGCCGCTTTCCGGGATGTCGAGTCGGCCGTGCTCCGTGAGTGTCTCGACTCGGGTGAGCCGAGCGTCATCGCTGCAGCAGGCGGCGCGGTAGTGCGGGAGGAGAATCGAGCACTGCTCAGGGCGGCATCGGCCCGGGTCGTGTGGCTCTGCGGCGGCCCGAGCGTGGTGTCGGACCGCGTCCGCAGCGGGGGGCATCGCCCATTGCTCGACGACGACCCCGATACGGTGCTCCGGCAGATGTGGGAGATACGTGAACCTCTGTACCGCGAGGTCGCCGATGCGATCGTCACGATCGAGGGACGCAGCCTTCACGACGTTGTGGAGGCGGTGCTCCGATGAGCGGGCCCATCGCTGTCCGTGTCCCCTTGGGTGATCGTTCGTACGACGTACTGGTCGGGGCCGGCGCGGTCGGGCGGCTGAAGGATCTCATCCCGAACGGTGTGCGTCGCGCCGTCGTCGTCACCCAGGCAGGCAATCCCATGGCGTCGCTCGTCGACCCGGGTGTGCCGTTCCAGATGGTCGAGATTCCCGATGGCGAAGACGCGAAGACCCTCGCGACGATCGAGTTCCTCTGTCGCCGGTTTGTCGAGTTGGGCCTGACGCGCAGCGACTGTGTGGTCGGCGTCGGTGGTGGTCTTGTCACCGACGTGGCGGGGTTTGCTGCATCCGTGTACCACCGCGGGGTGCCGGTGCTGCACGTTGCAACAACACTGCTTGCCATGGTCGACGCCGCTATCGGCGGCAAGACTGGGGTGAACCTCCCCGAGGGAAAGAACCTTGTCGGCGCGTTCTGGCAACCCAGCGGCGTGATCTGTGACCTCGATGCTCTCGCCACCCTTCCCGAGCGCGAGATGCGTTGTGGCATGGGGGAGATGGCCAAGTACCACTTCCTCACCGGTGATCCTCTCCTGTCGCTTCCCCTCGACGAGCGTGTAGCTCGGTGTGTGGCGATCAAGGCCGAGGTCGTGGGCAGCGACGAGCGCGAGGGAGGACGGCGCGCCATCCTGAATTACGGCCACACGCTCGCGCATGCACTCGAGATCGCAACGGAGCACCAGATGGCGCACGGGGAGGCGGTCGCTGTCGGACTCTGCTACGCCGCGCGTTTGGCTTCCGTGCTCGGTCGAGTCGATCAGGAGCGCGTCGCCCAGCACGACCATGTGGTGGGCGGGGTCTACGGGCTCGCCACCGAGCTGCCGCAGGGTCTCGACCCGTCGACGCTCGTCTCGCTCATGGGGCGAGACAAGAAAGCCACCTCGGGGCTCACCTTCGTGCTCGATGGTCCCCGCGGGGTGGAGACCGTCATCGGCGTCCCTGAGGAGGCGGTTCACGCAGCGCTGGCGCAAATGCCCGTTTCGCAGCGGGGCTCCCGTGCAAGGATTCGTCCATGAGCAGCAACGATCCCACCGTCCGGCCGGTGATCTTGCTGCTCCACGGGGCGAACCTGAATCTCCTCGGCGAGCGCGAGCCGCACATCTACGGCAGCACGACTCTGGCCGACTACGTCGCAGCAGTCCGGCGGGTCGCTGACGAGCACGGTCTCGACGTGGAGGACTTCCAGTCGAACCACGAGGGCGAGATCATCGACCGCATCCACTCTGCCCGGCAGCGGTGTGCAGCCGTGCTCGTGAACCCCGGGGCGTTCACGCACTATGCGTGGAGCATCCACGATGCGCTCGCTGCGTTCTCCGGCCCCGTGATCGAGGTGCACATCTCGAACCCGAACGCCCGCGAGGCATGGCGCCACACCAGCGTGGTGTCGCCGGTGGCCACCGGCACCATCGCTGGCCTGGGCCTCCACGGCTACGAACTCGCAGTCCAGGCGATTGCACAGCGGCTCCAGAACCCGGCATGAGCGGCTTTCGGGAGGTCGTTCCGACGGGGCTCGTGTCGGCCCCCGACGACGCAGGATGGATCCGCCGGCTCCGCGAATTGCACCTGCTCACCCCGCTGCGGATCGTCATCATCGCCGTCATCGCAGTCGTGCTCACGTTGGTTCTGCGCATCGTCGTGGCGCGCTTCATCCGTGGTTTGCAGCGTGCGCACGAGCGAGTTGCCTATCGGGTCGATCACGCCCGGATCGACCAGCGTCGCAGGACGATCACCAGCGTGCTCACGAGCACGGCCGTGGGTCTGGTGTGGATCACGGCGGTCATCACGGTTCTCGGCGAGGTGGGGGTCAACCTCGGGGCGTTCGTGGCAACTGCCACCATCATCGGTGGCGCACTTGCCTTCGGTGCCCAGACCCTCGTGCGCGATCTCATCGCTGGCTTCTTCATGATCGCCGAGGATCAATTCGGGGTGGGCGACGTGGTGGATGTCGGGACGGCAACGGGAACCGTCGAGCGAGTGTCGCTCCGTGTCACACGCGTTCGTGACGACGACGGGCGGGTCTGGTACCTGCCGAACGGACAGATCACACGGGTAGCCAACTACAGCCAGGGCCCGGTCGCGACGACGGTCGACATCGGTGTTGCGCTTGGTCAGGACCTCGCCGCAGCAGCTTCCACCATCTGCGAACTGGGTCGGGCGCTGGTGGCTGATCCGACGGTGGGGCAGTACCTCGCAGGCGAGCCCGACTACCTCGGCGTCGAGGAACTTCACGACGACCGGGCGATCCTGCGTTTTCGGCTCATCAGTCGGGTCGAAGGACGCCAACAGGTGCGTCGAGCGTTCCTGGCTGCGGTAGCCGAGGCCGAACGCCACGGTCGGGTTCGCGGGATCGATAGCGCGTCGGGAGAGGGCGTCGAGGGCTCGAAAGACCCCGCATCGGGTGACAACGGCGTGATGTGACGGTCGGATCCCACCGCACCGCGCGGCGCCCGCCTGCTCGGTCCGGGAGGTCTGGGACGTCTGGCGCGAGGACCGCCTCGGTAGGCTTCGGCGGCCTATTTCGCACCCAGACGAGGAACTCATGCCTGCGATCAGCACCAACGACTTCAAGACCGGGATGACACTCGAGCTCGACAACGGGCTGTGGTCCGTGGTGGAGTTCCAGCACGTCAAGCCCGGTAAGGGCGGGGCGTTCGTCCGCAGCAAGTTGAAGAACGTCCGCACGGGTCAAGTGGTGGACAAGACGTTCAATGCCGGTGTTCGCGTCGAGCAGGCGATTCTCGACAAGCGCGATATGCAGTTCCTGTACCGCGATGCCGACGAGTACGTCTTTATGGACACCGAGACCTACGAGCAGATGCAGGTGGCGCCCTCCGCCCTCGGAGAGGCCGCCGACTATCTCGTGGAGAACGCAACCGCGATCCTGTCCATGTACCAGGGCGAGATCGTCAGTGTGGAGATCCCGGCGTCGGTCGAGCTGCGGATTGCCGAGACCGAGCCCGGAATCCAGGGCGACCGTGTGTCGGGCGCCCGCAAGCCGGCAACCCTCGAGACCGGCAAGGTGATTCAGGTCCCGCTCTTCATCAACGTCGGCGAGCGCGTGAAGGTCGACACGCGTACCGGCGAGTACATCACCCGCGTCTGATGGCGTCTTCCGACCGGCAGCGGCGTTCGAGGAGTCGCCGCCTCGACGACACGAGGTCCGGGGCGCGAGAACGGGCACTCACCCTGCTGTACGAGGCGGAGACCAAGGGGGTCACCCCGTCAGAGGTGCTCTCCTCACTGCCTCTGACTCCCGACGATCGCGTGCTCGAACTGGTGCATGGCGTGGAGGCGCGTCTTGAGGAGGCGGACGCCGCCATCCGCGATCATGCACGGAACTGGTCGATCGAGCGCATGCCGGTGCTCGACCTTGCGATCATGAGGCTTGCGTATTTCGAATTGATTGCCGAGCCCGCAACGCCGACGGCCGTGATCATCGACGAGGCCGTGGAACTCGCAAAGCGCTTCTCCACCGACGACAGCGGGCGGTTCGTGAACGGTGTGCTGGCCGCAATCGCCGCCGGCCTGTCGAGGGGCTCAGCGGACGGTTCGTCGCAGGCTGAGTAGGTCGCGCAGACCCCAGAGCGTCACGCGCAGCATCGACTCCGCGACGATGCGTCCGGACATCTTCGAGGTGCCGTGGCGTCGGTCGACGAAGGTGATCGGCACCTCCGCCACTCGTCCTCCTTGGTGGACCACCCGGCGAGCGAATTCCGTCAGCATCGCGTACCCCTCGGAGCGGGTCGAGGCTGGTTCGATCGCAGCAAGGGTGGGAGCTGAATAGGCGCGGAAGCCCGACGTGCAGTCCCGGATCGGCAGGCGGAGCACTGCGGCCGTGTAGCGGTTGCCCCACCTCGACAGCAGGCGCCGATGCCATGGCCAGTTCACGGTGCTGCCACCCGGTACGTAACGGGAACCGATCGCCATCCCCGCCCCAGCCGATACGTGGGCGAGCAGTTGGGGGATCACCCGCGGATCGTGGGAGAAGTCGACGTCCATCGATACCACGACATCGACAGGGCCACCGACACGGCCCTCGAGGACCCTTGCGAATCCCTCCCGATAGGCCGAGCCGAGGCCGAGTTTTCCCGAGCGGTGCATCACATCGATCTGGCCGAGACGGGTGGCGGCCTCCTCCGCAAGCAGGCCGGTGCCATCGGGCGAATTGTCGTCGACGACGAGGATGTGGGCGTCGGGAACCTCAGTGCGGACCAACTCGAGGAACGGGCCGATGTTCTCCCGTTCCTGATAGGTGGGCACCACCACGACCACGTGCACGGTCGTCGAACCTACCGTCCCGTGTGGGTTCCGTCGGGGTACCGGCGTCTCGTCGAGGTGGAGCGGGTGCTGCTAACCTAACCCTCGCCGTGAAACAGGTCCTGTGAGGCCCGTACGGAGGAGTACATCGCTGTGAGCGGGAAACAACCGGACGACGCGCACCCTGACGTTGGTGCCCTGGCTGGGGGTCGAGACCCTGCGGTCGGAAAGTCCGTTCTTTCCTCCGACGACATCGGCCGTGCACTGCGCCGGATGGCTCACGAGATCGTCGAGAAGAACCGCGGTCCTGAGTCCGTCGTGCTCGTCGGGATCCAACGTGGCGGTGTGTGGGTGGCGGAGCGACTGGGCGGGTTCATCGAGTCCATCGACGCTCGGCCGGTGCCGGTCGGTTCGCTGGATCCGACCTTCCATCGCGACGACATCGGACTGCGTCCGGTGCAGGCGGGTGCGGCAAGCCGAATCCCCGTTCCGCTCGACGGGGCTGTCGTGGTGCTCGTCGACGACGTGCTCTACACAGGCCGAACGGTTCGTGCTGCACTCGACGCCCTCAACGATTACGGACGTCCGCAGTCGGTCCAGCTTGCGGTGGTGGTCGACCGCGGTCATCGTGAGCTGCCGATCCGTCCCGACTTTGTCGGCAAGAACCTTCCCACCTCGAGCGACGAGCGGGTGCGCGTGACGCCCGATGGCGTCACGATCGAGAGAGGTCGGGCATGAAGCACCTCCGGAGCGTCGGCGAACTGGATCGGGCCTCTGCCCTTGAGCTTCTCGCGCTGGCCGACTCGATGGCAGAGATCAATGCCCGCCCGATCCCGAAGGTGCCGGCGTTGCGCGGGAAGACCGTCTGCAGCCTTTTCTTCGAGGACTCCACACGGACGCGCATGTCCTTCGAGACCGCCGCCAAGCGTCTGTCGGCCGACACGATGAACTTCTCGGTGAGCACGTCGAGCGTGAACAAGGGCGAGAGTCTGCGGGACACCATCGAGACGGTCACGGCGATGGGTGTCGACGCATTCGTCGTTCGACACCGCACCACCGGTGTGCCGTGGCAGCTCTCACGCTGGACCAATGCGTCGATCGTGAACGCCGGCGACGGCTGGCATCAGCACCCCACCCAGGCACTGCTCGATGCATTCACGATTCGCCGCCGTTTCGGCCTCACAGGTGACCTTGCCGGTATCCGCATTGCCGTGGTGGGCGACATCAAGCACTCGAGAGTGGCGCGCAGCGATGTCGAACTCTTCACCATGCTCGGCGCAGAGGTGGTCCTCGTGGCGCCGACCTCGCTTCTCCCTCCCAGCCTCGAGGGGTGGGGAGTCTCCTCAGTGGTGCACTCCATCGATGCAGTGATCGGTGAGATCGACGTCCTGTATCTGCTCCGAATGCAGATGGAGCGCCAGGAGCAGTCGTTGGTCCCGTCACTCGCCGAATACACCGACCGGTTCGGCCTCACGCCCCCGCGTGCAGAGCGGCTCCGCGACTCGGCGATCGTGATGCACCCGGGGCCCATGAACCGGGGTGTGGAGATCGTGGTCGACCCTGCAGAACTTCCCGGCTCGGCGATCCTCGATCAGGTCGCCAACGGGGTGTCGGTACGCATGGCAGTCCTCTTCCAGTTGCTCGGCTCCGGGTCCGGGCTGAGCGAGTCCGCAGGAGGTTCGTGGTGAGCGAGTTCGTCATCAAGGGAGGCACGGTTGTCGACTCGAACGGCGAACGTCGGGTCGATGTGCTGGTGAGCGACGGAGTCATCCGAGAGGTCGCCCCCTCGCTGCGCGCCGAGCGTGTCCTCGATGCCTCCGGGTGCGTCGTCTCGCCGGGATTCGTCGACCTGCACGTGCACCTGCGCCAGCCCGGGCGCGAGGAGGCCGAGACGGTCGAGACCGGATCGCGTGCTGCGGCCCTCGGCGGCTTCACTGCGGTGGTCGCCATGCCCAACACCGATCCTGCGCAGGACAGCGTCGCGGTCGTCGAACAGGTTCGTCGGTGGGGGATCGAGGCCGGGTTGTGTGAGGTTCTGCCGTCGGGCTGCCTCACGGTGGGGCGTGCGGGAGAGCGCATGGCGCCGATCGGCGAACTTGCGTCCGTCGGGGTGCGCATCTTCACCGACGACGGCAACGGTGTTCAGGATCCGCTGCTGATGAGGCGCATCATGGAGTACTCGAGCGACCTCGATGTGGTGCTCGCGCAGCACTGCGAGGTGTCGAGGCTCACCACGGGTGCAGTCATGCACGAGGGCTGTTGCTCATCCCGCCTCGGTCTACCCGGATGGCCCGCAATCGCCGAGGAACTGATGGTCTTTCGCGACATCGAACTCGCCCGAATCACGGGTGCTCGCCTGCACGTGCTTCACCTGAGCACGGCACGCTCAGTCGAACTCGTGCGCGCAGCAAAGGCGGACGGCCTCCCCGTCACGGCCGAGGTTGCACCACACCACTTCACGCTCACCGATGAACTGCTCGAGTCCTTCGACGCGCTCTACAAGGTGAACCCGCCGCTGCGGACACCCGCCGACATCGCTGCGCTGAAAGAGGGCTTGCGCGACGGCACGATCGACGCAATCGCCACGGATCATGCACCGCATCCCCCGGCGTCAAAGGAACAACCCCTCGACAGCGCTCCCCCCGGGATGCTCGGCCTCCAGACTGCCCTCCCGCTCGCCCTCGGCGAGTTGGGTCTCGACCTTCGACGGATCGTCGAGCTGATGTCGGTCGCACCCGCGCGTATCGCCGGTGTGTCCGACCGCCACGGCGGACCGATCGATGCCGGACGCCCGGCGAACATCACGGTGTTCGACCCGGAACAGACGTGGACGGTCCGGGGTACACAGCTTGCTTCGAAGAGCAGGAACACGCCATACGAAGGTCGCACGCTGCGGGGTCGTGTGCGGCACACCGTGCTGAACGGTTCGCCGACAGTGATCGACGGGGCGGCACAGCGATGACAGCGTGCACGGAATTCGGACAGACGGAACGCGGCGGTAGTCGCAGGTGGAGGGACGGTCAGTGACGTCGGCGATCAGGGAGGGCCTTCTCGTCCTTGCGGACGGCTCGGTCTTCGAGGGTGAACTCATCGGCGCCGAGGCGCCGCACGGCGTCGCGAGCGGCGAGGTGGTCTTCAACACCGTGCTGTCGGGGTACCAAGAGGTGTTGACCGATCCAAGTTACGCAGGTCAGATCGTGACCTTCACGTATCCGCACATCGGCAACTACGGAACCTGCGCCACGGACTTCGAGTCCACACGGCCGTACTGTCGCGGTGTCGTCGTGCGTGATCTCGCAAGGCGGTACAGCAACTACCGGGCAGAGGCATCCTTGGATGCGCTGCTCGTGCGCTACGGCATTCCCGGTATTGCTGGTGTGGATACACGTCGCCTGACGCGCGTGATCCGCGATGTCGGCGCCATGCCTGCGGCGTTCGGTTCTGCCCCGGAGTCAACACTGCGTGCGGCGGCACAGGCCGAACCGGGAACGAGCGGCATCGACCTCGTCGCCAGCGTCAGCACGCCGAACCCGTACTCGGTCGGTGGGGGAGCGCGCCGCATCGTGGCGATGGACTTCGGCATCAAGCACACGATCCTCCGACACCTCGCGAGGCTCGGCACCGTGGAGGTCGTGCCGGCCAGCACCTCGGCCGCTGCGATTCTCGAGCGGCGTCCTGACGGCGTCTTCCTCTCGAACGGCCCGGGGGATCCGGCGATGGTTCCCTATGCGTCAGCAACGATCTCTCACTTGGTGGGCCAGGTCCCGCTGTTCGGGATCTGCCTCGGGCACCAGTTGCTGTCGAGGGCACTCGGTGCCTCCACGTTCAAGTTGCCGTTCGGGCATCACGGTGGGAACCATCCGGTCCGCCACGAGCAGACCCAGCGCATCGAGATCACCAGCCAGAACCACAATTTCTGTGTGGACCCCGCTTCTCTGGAGGGGCGGGTCGAGGTCACCCACGTCAACCTCAACGACGGTACGAACGAGGGAATGCGGGTCCTCGGCGCTCCGGCCTTCAGTGTGCAGTACCACCCTGAGGCCGGTCCGGGACCACACGATGCCGAGTATCTCTTCGCCGAGTTCGACCGCCTCATGGGTGGCAGCGGGGTCCTTCGGGCCGAGCCGTACGGGTACCACCCGATCGGCCTGCCGGCGCTCGCCGCAGGGAAGGTGAACTGATGCCCCGTCGAACCGACATCGAATCGATCCTCATCATCGGCTCGGGCCCGATCGTCATCGGTCAGGCCTGTGAGTTCGACTACTCGGGTACACAGGCATGCCGGGTGCTCCGTAGCGAGGGCTATCGCGTCATCCTCGCCAACTCGAACCCGGCAACGATCATGACGGATCCGGATTTTGCGCACCGCACGTACGTGGAGCCGCTCACCCCGGACTTCCTCGCAAAGATCGTGGAGCGTGAGCGTCCTGACGCCGTACTGGCGACGCTCGGCGGCCAGACCGGCTTGAACCTGGCGATGGACTTGTTCGGCAGGGGTCTCGTGGGCGTTCCCGGAACCCCGGAACTCATCGGGGCGAACGCCGAGGCGATCGCCACGGCCGAGGACCGCGAACGCTTCAAGCACGCCATGATCGAGATCGGGCTCGGCGTGCCGCGGTCCGGGATCGCTCACACCCTCGAGGAGGCCAGAGCGGTGCTCGACGAGCTCGGTCTCCCCGTGATCGTCCGGCCCGCCTACATCCTCGGTGGACGTGGTACGGGAATCGCAGAGACCTTTGAGCAGTTCATCGATATTGCAGCGAACGGACTTGCCGCCAGCCCCATCAGCGAGATCTTGATCGAGCGATCGATCAAGGGCTGGAAGGAGTACGAGCTCGAGGTCATGCGCGACCGCAAGGACAACTGCGTGATCATCTGCTCCATCGAGAATGTGGATCCGATGGGGGTTCACACCGGCGACTCCATCACCGTGGCCCCGGCCCAGACCCTCAGCGACATCGAGTACCAAGAGATGCGCGACGCTGCATTCAAGTGCATCCGACGCGTCGGGGTGGAGACGGGCGGATCGAACGTTCAGTTCGCCGTCGATCCGCAAACGGGCCAGCAGGTCGTCATCGAGATGAATCCGCGGGTATCGAGGTCGAGCGCGCTCGCCTCGAAGGCAACCGGTTTCCCGATCGCCAAGATTGCGGCGAAGCTTGCAGTGGGTTATTCGCTCGATGAGATCCCGAACGACATCACCAAGATGACACCGGCCAGTTTCGAGCCGACCATCGACTACGTGGTCACCAAGATCCCGCGGTGGGCGTTCGAGAAACTTCCCGGTACGTCCGGTGTGCTCGGCACGCAGATGCAGAGCGTCGGTGAGGCCATGGCGATCGGTCGCACGTTCCCCGAGAGTCTGCAGAAGGCGCTCCGCTCGCTGGAGCAGGGGCGGCTCGGGCTCAACTGCGACCCGGGCGAGCGGATCTTCGACGGGCGATCCGACGATGACCTCCTGGTGGCGGTGGCGATCCCGACCCCCGAGCGAATTTTCCAGATCGGCGAGTTGTTGCGGCGTGGCGTATCCGTCGACCGGGTGCACGCTGCCTGCGCGGTCGACCCATGG
>JAULYZ010000088.1:0-3716 GCA_032117595.1 Acidimicrobiia bacterium
CGTGGGCGGCAACCCCGTGCTGGCGTGGCCCGATCAGATCAAGGCGGTGCGTGCACTCGAGACGCTCGACACGCACGTGGCACTGGACATTCGGGTGTCGGCCTCGGCTCGACTCGCTCACTATGTGATTCCGTCTCGCCTCTCGCTCGAGCGGCCCGACATCCCCACCAACGTGGACCGCTGGTTCGAGCAGCCGTACGTGATGTACACGCCGGCCGTGGTGCAGGGCGGCGCCGAGATGGTGGACGAGGCGAACCTCTACATCGAGATCGCACAGCGCATGGGGCTCACGCTCAAGTTGCCGGGCGGCGACATTGCTCCCGACACCAAGGCATCGCCCGACGATCTGCTCGAGTTGGCGTTCCCGTGGGCCCGTGTGCCGTGGGCGGAGATGCGTGCCACCGAGGGCGGGAAGATGCACCCCGAACTCACCGCAACGGTTGCTGCGGCCGACCCCGACTGCACCTCGAAGTTCGAGTTGGTTCCTGCAGGGTTCGATGTGGAACTCGGCGAGGTGCGCGCCGAGCGCGACAGCTACGGCGATCTCGCCGGCTACGACCCCGAGGTGCACACCCACCGCATGGCGTCGCGACGCCTGAAGGGCGTGTTCAACTCCTCGGGACGCGAGATCGAGGCACTCCGCAAGAAGGAAGGCACGTCGTACGCGCACGCGCACCCCGACGACCTCGCGAAGTGGGGTGTGAAGGATGGCGACCTCGTGGACATCTCGAGTCCGCGTTCCACCATCCGTACGGTGGTGAAGGCTGCAACCGACATCAAGCCGGGCACGATCTCGATGGCGCACTCGTGGGGCGACCTCCCGGGCGAGCAGGGTCCGCCCGCGGATCCGTACACCCTGGGCGACACCACGGGTCGACTGTCGGATTGCACCACGGGTGCCGACCCGATCACCGGTCTGCCGGTGATGAGCGCCATTCCGGTGACGGTGAAGCCCGCCTAGTGCCGGGTGCCGGCCCGGCGGCGACCGGGATCAACTCGTATCCGGTGGACCCGCACCGGCGCCCACCAGTTGTTGTGCGAGTCGGTTGTGGGTGGCACAGCGTGCCGTGGCGTTGGTGATGGTGGTGAGGCCGCCGTGTGACCACGGTTGTACGTGATCGATATCGCACTGCTGTGCCGGCACATCGCACCCGCTGGGGTGGGTGCAGAAGCGGTCTCGCGCGATGACGGCCCGCCGCATGAGCCCGGTGAACGTGCGTTGTGGCGACACAGCGACGACGTTGCGCAGACCGTCGAAGCACACGGACTCGAGCAGTGCCTCTGCAAGATGCGGGGCCACATGAGCTGCGTGCATCACCGTGCCGCTGGAGAGTTGGCACAGGTGCGCAGCGGTTGCATCACCGACGATCACGGTGAACAGCGGGCGCGGGCGTTGCGCACCCTGCGGTGTGGATGCCGAGCGCGCAGCCATCTCCACGAGTGCCGCAGCCCGACGCTGCCCCGCCGTGCGCGTGATGCCGTGCTGATGATCGAGCGACCGGAGTTGTTGCTCGAGCCGACACAGTTCGTTGGTGACGATCTCGCCGCCGATGGGATCGAGAGTGGCCTGCAGATGCACGATGCCGTCAGGGGTGTCGGCGGCCCAGCAGTGTGCGCTCGGCACTGGCGGCGGGGGTTGTTCGGTGATGGCATCGGCATGCTGTGCCCAGTACTGCACGACCCGGGTGGCCGGTTCCCAGTGGAGCCGGGCGCACTGATCGACGAGGGTGGGTTCGTGCTCGCGGAACAGTTCGGAACGCCACGACTGATTGGCTCGCCCGAACAGGTCGGCGTGATCGATCGAGAGTTGCCCGGCGAGGATGGCCTGTTGTGTGCCGGGCATCTTGGACAACTGGTGTGCACGGCGCAGTTCGCGGCGGGCGCTCCTGGTGCTGAGGTGCGCCGCGCGCGCCAGGCAGCGTGCGGCGGAGAGATGACCGCTGCGAACCCACGCGCTGCGCTCGTGCCACGGCTGCAGTGCTCGGGCCGACGCCACGGCAACGATCGATGCGCTCTTCTGCAGTGAGACCACACCGTGATGGAGTTCGTCATCGCTGAGGTGTTGCGTGTGTTCGTTGGTGGCGAGCGCCTCGGCGACTGCCGACGCAGCCTGTTCGAGGTTGGCGATCAACTCAGCGAGCGAACACATGTTCGTAGTATGGCGGCGGGGTGTTGCAGGGTTACCCACCGCGAAATGAAGCGGCGGCTATGCCCGAGCAGCGACGAGCCGCACGAGGGCTATGCCGAAGCGAAGCGATTACGGCCGTGACGTGAGCGAGCGGGAGGGAGCGGCTGAAGCGGAGCGGAGGCCAGTCCCGACCATTGGCACAGCGAAGCGGCGGCTATGCCCGAGCAACAACACGGAGCCGGGTGCGAGAATCGAACTCGCGACAACCTGTTTACAAGACAGGTGCTCTGCCGACTGAGCTAACCCGGCGGGGATGGACCGAAACGTGGCGCGAAACCCGTGCCACGCGGCGGAACTCCGTGGGACAGGCTAACGGGAGCGCCAACGCGGCGTTCAGGCTCCGATGACCGCTAACCAGCGGCCTTCGTTGTCGGCAAACGCGAACGACGCCGTGCCCGAGTGTTGGCCCAGTTCCGTCGCCTGAACCCCCTTGGCGACAAGGGCGGCGCGGGTGGAGGCGAGGTCGTTGACCCGGAACGCGATCGACGGAGTCGCCAGATCGAGGCTGACGATTTGGGGGATTACTCTCGCCCGGTGGCCAGAGTGGTGTTCACCGCAAATCTGCAGCGGCATGTTCCGTGCCCGCCAGTCACGGTTGACGCCGCAACGGTCGGCGAGGCACTCGACCTGGTCTTCACCGACAACCCGCGCCTGCGGAGCTATGTGGTCGACGAGAGCGGCGCTCTCCGCAAGCACATGGCCGTCTTCGTTGATGGCGAACTCATCGACGACCGCGAACACCTCGGCGACCCCGTTGGCCCCGAGGCAGAGATCTACGTGATGCAGGCGTTGTCGGGAGGATGACCGTGAGAACACCGAGGATGCTCGTCTCGACGCGCAAGGGACTGTTCGTGGTGGAGGGAACCGGCGCAGGCGCGCAGGTGGTCGCCGAACATTTCGTGGGCGACACCGTGGTGCTCTCGCTGACCGACCGCCGGGACGGCACCTGGTATGCGGTACTCGACCACGGGCACTTCGGCGTGAAGATGCATCGCTCCCGCGACGAGGGCGCCACCTGGCAGGAGATCGGCGTCCCCGAGTACCCGACGAGACCTGCCGACGCAACCGACCGCGACATGTGGGGCAACGACCGCAAGTGGGCGCTCATCACTGCGTGGTCGCTCGAGGCAGCGCTCGACTGCGACGGTGCACTGTGGTGCGGCACCATCCCCGGCGGGTTGTTCCGTTCGGACGATCGGGGCGAGTCGTGGCACATCGTGGAGTCGTTGTGGAACCACGAGTCCCGACCTCGCTGGCACGGCGGGGGCCTCGACCATCCCGGCATCCATTCGATCTGTGTGGATCCCCGGGATCCGAGATGTGTGGTGGTCGCCGTGTCGATCGGCGGCGTGTGGCGAAGCCGAGACGCAGGCGCAACCTGGACACCGCACACCGATGGCATGGCTGCCGGTTACGTGCCGCCGAAGCATGCACACCGTCCGGATGTGCAGGATCCACACTGCGTCGTGCAGAGCCCATCGCACCCCGAGGTGTTCTGGTGCCAACACCACATGGGAATCTGGCGATC
>JAULYZ010000089.1:0-1662 GCA_032117595.1 Acidimicrobiia bacterium
CCTGCAGTCCCGGGAACACCGGGGTGACGGCCTCGACGTAGGTCGCACGGGCGAGCAGCGCGGGCCGGCGCAGCTCGGCGGCGAACAGGGCCAGGTCCGCCGCGCACGAGTGGACGTCCTTCGCGCACGAGCCGCGCAGTTCGCTCGACGCCATCCCGAGCGGCGCAAACACAGCCTCGGCGAGGTACTCCGCGAACGCGATGCCGGTGGACGCCTCCACGTGCGCTGCGACCATGTCGAAGCCGGTGTTCGAGTAGATCCGCCGTGCGCCCGGCGCACCGACCGGCTCGGCACCGTCGAAGGGGTAGCCCCCGGCATGGGCGAGCAGGTGGCGCAGGGTGCAGCCCTCCTGGCCCACGGGGTCATCCAGGGAGACGCTGCCCTCCTCCACGGCGACGAGCGCGGCCCACGCCGCGAGGGGCTTGCTCACCGACGCGATGCGCTGGGTGCGGTTCGGGTCGCCGTGGGTGTGGGTGCCCGCACGGTCGATGACGGCCACAGACACGGCGTCGACGGGGAACGCGTCAGCGAGCCGCCACGCAGCGTCGTGGGCGTCAGGCATTCGCGGTGCGGATGAGTTCGGCCACCCGGAACGCGAGGTCGATCGACTGGCGGCCGTTCAGGCGCGGGTCGCAGATCGTCTGGTAGCGCTCGTCGAGGTCCTCGTTCGACACAGAGTGCCCGCCGCCGGTGCACTCGGTGACGTCGTCACCGGTGAGCTCCACGTGGATGCCTCCCGGCCAGGTGCCCTCTGCGTTGTGCGCACGCACGAAGCCGGCGATCTCGGTGACGATGTCCTCGAAGTCACGGGTCTTCCGTCCGTTCGGCGCGGTGACCGTGTTGCCGTGCATCGGGTCGCACGCCCACACCACCGGATGCCCCGAGTCGCGCACCGCGCGCAGCAGCGGACGCAGAGCGTCCTCAACCTTGTCGGCACCCATGCGGCTGATGAGAGTGAGCCGTCCGGGGATCTGGGCGGGGTTCAGCTTCTCGCACAGCTCGATGACCCATTCGGGCGTTGCCGACGGGCCGATCTTGCAACCGATCGGGTTGCCCACACCGCGCAGGAACTCCACGTGCGCGCCGTCCAGCTGGCGTGTCCGCTCACCGATCCACAGCATGTGGGCCGAGCAGTCGTACCACTCCCCGGTGAGTGAGTCCTGGCGGGTGAGGGCCTCCTCGTATCCGAGGATGAGCGCCTCGTGGCTGGTGAACACATCCACCTCGCGCAGCATGGTGTTGTTCTCCGTGTCCACGCCGCACGCGCGCATGAAGCCCATGGCCATGTCGATCTCGCGGGCGAGCTGCTCGTAGCGCTGCCCCTCGGGGCTCGCCCCGACGAACTCCTGCGTCCATGCGTGCACGCGGTTCAGGTCGGCGAAGCCGCCCTTGGTGAAGGCGCGCAGCAGGTTGAGGGTGGAGGCCGACTGGTGGTACGCCTGCACGAGCCGCTCCGGGTTCGGGATGCGCGCGGCCTGGGTGGGGGAGGCGTCGTTCACGATGTGGCCGCGGAACGAGGGGACCTCGAGCGAGCCGACCTTCTCGGTGTCCGAGGAGCGGGGCTTTGCGAACTGGCCGGCCATCCGCCCGACCTTCACCACGGGAACGCCCATGGAATAGGTCAGCACGATGGCCATCTGGAGGATCACGCGGAGTTTCTCG
>JAULYZ010000090.1:0-15818 GCA_032117595.1 Acidimicrobiia bacterium
CCGCTCGAACGTGGCCAGCATCGAGCGCACGTGCGCACGGCACTCTCTCACCCCGCGATCGGTGACAGTGCCCCCGGGGAAGAAGCGGTCGGTCAAACGAACGGCCCCGAGCTTGAAGCTTCGGGCCGCAAGGGTCTCGCCACGGTGGCCGAGCAGGACCTCGGTGCTGCCCCCTCCGATGTCGACGAGCGCGATCCGGCGTTCGTACACCGGAACTGCCTGGAGGACACCGAGATGGATGAGACGTGCCTCCTCCACCCCCGAGATCACCTCGACGGTCACGCCCGCCGACGCAGCGGCGGCGATGAACGCCTCGGCATTGCGTGCCTCACGGACCGCAGAGGTGGCGACGGCCCGAAGCGGAGCGTTGTGTGCCTCGGCCACTCTCGACAGGCGCTCGAGGGCGACGGTGGCGCGCTCGAGCGCGGCGGGCTCGATCACCTTCATGTCGCCACCGCCGTGACCGAGGCGCACCACGGCCTTCTCCCGGCTGAGCACCTCGAACCGGCCCGTGGGGTGCATGCGCGCAACGATGAGGTGAAAGCTGTTCGTGCCGAGGTCGAGCGCGGCGAACACCGGACTGGCGCTCGTCGTTCCGTTGGCAGCGGCGCCGGGGGGCGGTGGGTTCGTCGACCTGGCGGGAGGGGTCATGACGCACCTACTAACGGTTGGAGCGGGAGTCGGTTCCGGGATCTGGCCGAGGGTCGGGGAGGAAACTGCGGGCGTCGAGTCGTGATCGGACGGTTCGAGCCGCTAGAACCGAGGCCATGTCTACGCCGATCAGCATTCCCAAGCTCGGGTTCTCCATGACCGAGGGCACGCTCATCGAATGGATGGTTCCCGATGGCGGGCGAGTCGAGGTCGGTCAGATCATCTACCGACTCGAGACCGACAAGGTCGAGAACGACATCGAATCCCCGGTCGCCGGAACGCTGCACATCTCCGGCGTGGAGGGCGAGGTCTACGAGGTCGGCACCCAGATCGGCCAGATCGACTGACGTCTTGCTGCGGCGCTCAGCGCGCATCAGCAAACCGAACCGACCTGAAGTCACCCGTACCGCCCGAGGACGCCTGATGGGCGCTGCTCAGGACTTGCGGGCGAGGCGCTGGGCCTCGGAGAAGCTCACGTCTTTGTCGATGCGCGGCTCGGCCGGCAGCTGCAGGACGCGTTCTCCGATGATGTTGCGCTGGATCTCGTCGGAGCCGCCGGCGATCCGGTAGCCCGGCGCGCCCAGCACCTGCTCGGTCCAGGCGAAGGTGCCCCACTCGCCGGTGTCGGCCGTGAGCCGTGCGCCGAGGATGCGGCCCATGGCGTCGCTGACACGCTTCATGTTGGCGGTCCACATCAACTTGGAGAGCGATCCCTCGGGCCCGGGTGTCTGGCCGGCCTTCAGTGCTGCTGCTGCGCGGCGGTTGGTGTACTGCGAGACCTTCTGGTGGATGATGAGGTCGGAGAGCATCTGGCGGATGAGCGGGTCGTCGGTGAGGCCGAAGTGGCGCGCTGTGGCGATGACACGCTTGAGGCCTCCGCCCATCGAGCCACCGCCGCCGGAGTGATCGCGCTCGAAGCCGAGGCAGGTGAGCGCCACGCGCCAGCCGTCGCCGACGCCGCCGAGGCGGTACTCGGCGTCGTTGAGGCGCACGTCGGTGAGGAACACCTCGTTGAAGCACGCGCCGCCGCTCATCTGGCGGATGGGTCGGATCTCGACACCCGGAGCGTCGAGCGGAACCATGAACGCGGTGAGGCCCTTGTGCTTGGGCAGATCGAAGTCGCTGCGCGTGATGGCGAGGCCCCACTGCGAGAAACGGGCACCGGAGGTCCAGACCTTCTGGCCGTTGAGAATCCACTCGTCGCCGTCGCGCACGGCCTTGGTGGTGACCGAGGCGAGGTCGGAGCCGGCAGACGGCTCGCTGAACAACTGACAGCCGTACTCGTCCTGACGCATGATCGGCCCGATCCAGCGCTTCTTCTGCTCGGGTGTGCCGTACGCCGCCACCGTGGGGGCGATGAGTCCCATCGAGGTGGGCGGCAACTCACCGGCATCGGGCACCACATAACGCGACTCGGCGGCGTTCCACGCACGCACGTACGTCATCGGGAGGCCGCGGCCGCCGAGCTCTACGGGCCAGCTGAGCATGCCGTAGCCGGCGTCGAACTTCTTGCGCTGCCAGTCCTGCGCCTTGGCGAGCATCGTGGCTTCTTGTTCCTCCGAGCGGTTGTGGAAGACCGCCACGTTGTCGGAGCCAACACCCCACTCGATGTCGGTGTCCTCCTCGGAGACCGTGGTGGTGGCCGTGGGGATGGGCTCCCCGTTGGCCTTCAACCAGGCTTCTGCTTCGGAGCGGAACGTCTCGAGGTCGGGGAGCGATGCAGACATAGCCCAAAAACTAGTGCCCAAGACTCGACTTCCACCGGGTGGCAGTCGACATGAGCGGGCCGGGGTCGGACATGAGCCGGGCGGCGTCGGGCGGTTACATTCGTCGCACGAACTGGTACGGCCGTCGACGGAACGGCCACCGCACAACGGGGGAATGCCATGGCGCTCATCGCCGCCGACCGAGCCAAGGAGCGACCCGACGAGGTTGCGCTGCGCGACGACCGTGTTGCGTTGTCCTGGGCGGAGGTGCACGACATCGAGAACCGCGCAACGAACGGTCTCCATGCACGAAAGTTGGGCCCCGCGCGCCGGGTTGCGGTGTTCGCCGAGAACTCGTCGGAAACGGCGCTCGCCCACGTGGGCGGGATGTTCGCCGGATGCTCCGTGGTGCCGGTGAACTTCCACTTCAACGCCGAGGAGGTCGAGTACATCCTGCGTGATTCGGGCTCCGAGGTGCTCTTCACCGGCCCGGAGAACCTCGAGCGGGCGGTCGATGCCGCCTCCCGTGTGAGCGGCGTCACGGTCATCGCCTGGCGTTCGCCCGACCGTCCGGCTGGGGTGCTCTCGTGGGAGGAGTGGCTCGCCGGCGCGAGCAACTCCGAACCGCCGCACGATGTGGCACCGCGGCCGAACCTCATGTACACGAGCGGCACCACGGGGCTGCCAAAGGGCGTCGACCTCCCGCCCACGATGTTCGCAGGGGGTGCCAACCTCGAGGAGTTCGTCGAGAACCTGATGAAGAACCGGTTCATCGACTTCGGCACCCACATCGTGATCGGCCCGATGTACCACACGGGTCCGCTCGGTGGTGTGCGGATCCTGGCCGCAGGAGGGCCCGTGGTGGTGATGGGTCGCTTCGACCCGGAGAACGTGCTGCGGACCATCGACAAGTACCGCACCGGAAGCTCGGTGATGGTGCCCACACACTTCAAGCGCCTGCTCGACCTCCCCGAGGAGGTGCGGGCCAAGTACGACGTCAGCAGCATGAAGCTGGTGGCGCACACGGGTGCTGCCTGTCCGGTGGACGTGAAGTGGCAGATGATCAAGTGGTGGGGTCCGGTCCTCATGGATGCCTATGGCGCCACCGAGGTGGGCACGACGTGCTCGATCGGGAGCGAGGACTGGATGGCGCACCCCGGCTCGGTGGGCCGCCCGGTTCCGCCGTTCAGCGTGCTGGTGGTGGACGACGACGGCAACGAGGTGCCGGCGGGAACCGAGGGCCGGCTCTACTTCGCGGACGCCACGGGACGCGGCATCGTCTACCCGAACGACCCGGAGAAGACCGCAAAGGCGCACCTCCGTCCGGGGGTGTTCACGCTCGGCGAGATCGGCTATGTGGACAACGAAGGGTTCGTCTACATCACCGACCGCTTCAGCGACATGATCGTGTCCGGTGGCGTGAACATCTATCCCGCCGAGGCGGAGAAGGTCATCATCGAGCACCCCGGTGTCGCCGACGTTGCGGTGATTGGCGTGCCCGACCCAACGATGGGTGAGGCGGTGAAGGCGCTCGTCGTGCCCAAGGACCCGAAGAACCCGCCGACGCCCGAGGAACTCATCGGGCTCTGCCGCGAGAAGCTCGCCGGGTACAAGTGCCCCAAGACGCTCGAGATCGTGGCGACGGTGGGCCGTAATGCGATGGGCAAGGTGAACAAGCGGGCACTGCGTGCCCCGTACTGGGAGGGGTCGAGGACCATTGGCTGATCAGCAGGAACCCACCGTTGTCGTCGACGATCCGGCCCCTGCGGTCCGGCGCCTGACCCTCAACCGCCCCAAGAAGCGCAACGCGCTCTCGCACCGCCTGCGCGGCGAGTTGTTCGCTGCGCTTCGTGCTGCAGATGCCGATCCCGACGTCCGCGTGGTGATCATCCGCGGTGGCGGGCCGTGCTTCTCGGCGGGCTACGACCTTGCGCAGGATCCGAGTGAGCCGCTCCCGTGGGGCATCACCCGCGCCGATGGGGGTTGGGCGCGTCACGTGCTGCAGGGCTGGTTCGAGATGATGGACCTCGCCACACCGGTGATCGCCCAGGTGCACGGCTTCTGCCTGGCGGGGGGCACCGAGCTGGCCACGGCATGCGATCTTGTCTATGTGGCCGAGGATGCTCAGATCGGCTACCCGCCCGTGCGCTCGATGTCGTCGCCCGACATGGCGTGGCACGTGTGGCTGATGGGCATGCGGCGGGCCATGGAGGCGATGCTCACCGGCGACTCGATGAGTGGGCTCGAGGCTGTGGAGGCGGGGTTCGCCAATCGCGCCTTCCCGGCGGAACGTCTCGACGAGGAGGTCCTCGCCATCGCATCACGCGTGGCGAAGGTGTCGCCCGACCTTCAGGCGCTCAACAAGCGGGTCGTTCACCGTGCGATGGAGGCGATGGGCATGCGTGACGGCATGCGCGCCACCGCCGACATCAACGCTCTCGGCTTCCACCAGCGCTCCAGCAAGGAGTACCACCAGAACTTCCGCGAGGGCGTCACCAAGGCCCTCGACGTTCGCGACAAGCAGTTCGGCGACTACCGGACTGCGGACAAGGCTGACTGATGCCCCCGATCGACCTCGAACAGCTCAAGACCGTCCACTACGAGGTGGTGAATCCCGGTGAGGAAGGGATTGCAGTCATCACCCTCGACCGGCCCGACGTCCGCAACGCGCAGAACAAGCGCATGACCTACGAGCTCAACGCCTGCTACGACAACGCGTCGCGGCGGTCGGACGTGAAGGTGATCGTGCTGCAGGCCGATGGTCCGCACTTCTGCTCGGGGCACGACAACAAAGACACCGAGTCGTTTGCGGAGTTCGACCTCGTGTTCCCCGTTGCCGGTTTCGGGCGCGAGGGGCAGGAGGGGCACATGGCGTACGAGGAGGAGGTGTACCTCAACATGTGCTGGCGCTGGCGCAACCTGCCCAAGCCCGTCCTTGCAGCAGCACAGGGCAAGACGATTGCCGGCGGACTCCCGCTGCTCTGGGTGGCCGACATCATCATCGCCTCGGAGGACGCGCTCTTCAGCGATCCGGTGGTGGCACTCGGTGTGAACGGCGTGGAGTACTTCACCCACCCGTGGGAGCTCGGGCCGCGCAAGGCCAAAGAGATGCTCTTCACGGGCGATTGGGTGTCTGCTGCGGAGGCCAAGCAACTGGGCATGGTGAACCATGTGGTGCCCCTCGACGAGCTGCGCGGCTTCACGATGGACATGGCGCGCCGCATCGCACAGCGCCCCTCGTTCGCGCTGAAGCTCGCGAAGGAGGGCGTGAACCAGGCACTCGAGGCGCAGGGCCAGTGGACGGCTCTGCGCGCCGCGTTCAGCCACCAGCACCTCGCTCACGCACACAACAAGATCAAGTTCGGCATCCCGGTGGACCCGGGCCCCCGCCGCAAGGACGCAAAGGGCTGAGCGCGTCCTCGGCCGAACCCGTGCCTCCCGCGATGCGAGGGGTCCGGGGCCGACACGGTGCGCCCAACCGGCCGGGTTGTCCGTGCGGGTGCCGGGCTGCGAGCATTCGACCATGTCTTCGCAGTACGCAATTCCGGGTGCGGCGGTCGACGACTCGCTGTTCACCACGGGTCCGACCCCACACCTGATCGGTTCTCGCTGCACGGCGTGCGGCGTCATGACCTTCCCACAGGCGACCTCGTGCTCGCGCTGCACGGGGACGTCGATGGAGCGCACCGAACTGCCGCGTCGCGGTCGGTTGTGGTCGTGGACCGTGCAGGGGTTCCTCCCCAAGAACCCGCCGTATGCGGGCAAGGAGACTCCGCTCACCTTCCGGCCCTATGGCGTCGGGTACGTGCAGCTCGAGGCACCGGGCAACGGCGACGGTGTGATCGTGGAGGCACGACTCACCGAGAGCGACGCAGGGAGCCTCAAGATCGGCATGGAGATGGAGATGACGCTCATCCCATTCACCACCGACGACTCCGGACAGGACATCATCACCTTCGCCTTTGCACCAGTGGGAGACGCATCATGAGCGACATCGCCATCATCGGTATCGGGATGCACCCGTTCGGCCGGCACGACCTGAGCGGCCTCGAGCAGGGCGCCATCGCAGCGCGCCGCGCGATGGCCGACGCAGGCGTCGAGTGGAAAGACGTCCAGTACGCGTTCGGCGGCTCCGCTGCTGCCGGGAACGCCGACACCATGGTGAGCGCGCTCGGGCTCACCGGGCTCCCGTTCATCAACGTGGCGAACGGCTGCGCAACCGGTGGTTCGTCGCTGATGAGCGCCTACAACGCTCTGAAGGCCGGCGCCGCCGATGTGGTGATGGCCATCGGCTTCGACAAGCACCCTCGTGGTGCCTTCGACCCGAACCCGGCCGACTTCGGGCTCGGCAAGTGGTACGGCGACACCGGGCTCATGCTCACCACCCAGTTCTTCGGCCTGAAGATCCAGCGGTACATGCACGATCACGGCATCACCGCATCAACACTCGCAAAGGTGTCGGTGAAGGCGTTCAAGAACGGTTCGAAGAACGAGAACGCGTGGCGGCGCAAGCCGCTCAGCGAGGATGAGGTGCTCAATGCGCCGATGCTGTCGAACCCGTTGACCCAGTACATGTTCTGCAATCCGGGTGAGGGTGGCGTGGCGCTCGTGCTCACACGTGCCGAACTGGCGCCCCGGTTCTCCGGAAAGCCGGTGTACCTGCGCTCGGCGACGCTGCGGAGCCGCCCGTACGGCTCGTTCGAGGTTTTCAACCCGTGGCTCTCGCCGCAACGCGGTGACAGTCCGTCGGTGGCGGCGGCCCGAGCGGCGTTCGAGCAGGCCGGCATCGGGCCGAGCGAGATCAGCCTCGCCCAGATCCAGGACACCGAGTGCGGTGCTGAGGTGATGCACATGGCCGAGACCGGACTGTGCGCCGACGGCGAGCAGGAGGACATGATCCAGTTCGGCGAGACCGAGATCGACGGTCGCCTGCCGATCAACACCGATGGCGGATGCTTGGCGAACGGCGAGCCGATCGGCGCGTCGGGGTTGCGTCAGGTGTACGAGAACGTGCTGCAGCTGCGCGGCGCGGCGGGTGCTCGTCAGGTGCCGAACTCCCCGAAGGTGGGCTTCACCCACGTCTACGGCGCCCCGGGCATCAGCGCCTGCACCGTACTGTCGGTGTAGGGGTCGGTGTAGGGGCTCTCCGGGTGTAGATGCTGTTGCCGGTGTAGCGGCGCTTGCCGGTCAGTTCGGCTGGCCGTCGAGGCCGTGCTTCCACTCGTTGAGGTAGGCCACCTTCTCGACGGGGAGCCGCGAGGCCACCTTGAAGTCGTCGCCGGTGTAGTAGGCGAGCGGGGTGAGTGCTACCTGGGTCACCGAGTGGGGAATGCCGAGGATGTCGGCCACCTCGAGCTCGTACTTGAGGTGCAACGTGGTCCAGGCCGTGCCGAGCCCGCGCGACCGGGCGGCCAGCATGAAGTTCCACACGGCGGGGATCACCGAGCCGAAGTAGCCGGAGATCTCCTGGTTCGTCTGGTCGGGCCGGAGGCGACCGAGCTGGCAGGGGATGACGAGCGCCGGCACCCGGCCGAGCACGTTGGCGAGGTAGTCGGACGACTCCATGATCCGTCCGGCGTCGGTACGCCCGGCCTCCTTCACGGCCTCACGCTGCATGTCGATGTAGGGGGCGTAGGCCTTGTGGTAGAGCTCGGCGACCGCTGCCTTCTTCGCCGGGTCGGTGACCACCATCCAGCGCCAGCGCTGGATGTTCGAGCCCGCCGGGGCCTGGGTGGCGATCCGGATGCACTCGGCGATGAGGTCGAGGGGTACCGGACGGTCGAGGTCGAGCCGCTTGCGCACCGCCCGGGTGGTGGTGAGCAGGTGGTCGGTCTGGCGGAGGTCGAACTGGAAGGCCATGGCTCCTACACTAATGACGTACTCGTTTGGGGTGCCCACTTACGCCACCGACCCTTGGGGGACCGATGACCACTCGCCGCGAGCAATGGGAAGACGCCTACAACGCCTCGAAGCTGCGCGATGCCGACTTCTCGACGATGTCGGGAATCCCGCTCGAGCCGGTCTACGGCCCCAGCGACGGTCAGTTCCCGGGACAGTTCCCCTACACGCGAGGCCCGCACGCCTCGATGTACCGGTCCAAGCTCTGGACGATGCGCATGTTCGCGGGCTTCGGCACGGCCGAGGACACGAACTGGCGCTTCAAGGAGATCCTGCGTGCGGGTGGCGACGGACTCTCGACTGCCTTCGACATGCCGACACTCATGGGCATCGACTCCGACGACCCGATGGCGCTCGGTGAAGTGGGACGCTGCGGTGTCGCCGTCGACACCCTCGCCGACATGGAGGACCTCTACTCCGGTATCGACCTGAGCAAGATCACCACGTCGATGACCATCAACTCGCCGGCGGCCGCCATTCTCGCGATGTACATCGCTCAGGCCGAGAAGTCCGGTGTGAACCGGTCGCTGCTCGGCGGCACCCTCCAGAACGACATCCTGAAGGAGTACCAGGCCCAGAAGGAGTTCGTGTTCCCGCCACGCCAGAGCATGCGGCTGGTGCGCGACACCATTGCGTTCACTGCTGCCGAAATGCCGCGGTGGAACAGCGTGTCGATCTCCGGCTATCACATCCGTGAGGCCGGCTCCACCGCTGCAGAGGAACTGGCGTTCACCGTGGCGAACGGGTTTGCCTACGTGGAACTCGCTCTGCAGGCCGGTCTGCCCATCGACACCTTCGCCCCGCGCCTGAGTTTCTTCTTCAACGCCCACATCGACTTCTTCGAGGAGATCGCCAAGTACCGGGCTGCCCGTCGTATCTGGGCGCGCTGGATGCGCGACCGCTACGGCGCCAAGCTCGAGAAGTCGATGCAGTTGCGTTTCCACACCCAGACGGCGGGTGTGTCGCTCACTGCCCAGCAGCCCGAGATCAACATCGTGCGGACCGCGATCGAGGCGCTCGCCGGTGTGCTCGGCGGCACGCAGTCGCTCCACACCAACTCGATGGACGAGGCGCTGGCGCTCCCCACGGAGAAGGCGGCGCGCATCGCGCTGCGCACGCAGCAGATCATCGCCTACGAGACCAATGCAGCGCATGTCGCCGATCCGCTCGGCGGCTCGTACTTCGTGGAGGAACTCACCGACGAGATGGAGCGCCGGGCCGAGGAGATCTTCGCCTACCTCGACGAGATCGGTAGCGGCTCGATCCTCGAGGGGTGCATCCGTGGTATCGAGGAGAACTGGTTCCAGGGACGTATTGCCGACTCGGCATACGAACTGGAGCGCAAGTTCAACGCCGGACAGCGGATCATCGTTGGCGTCAACCGTTTCACCGAGGGCAACGACGAGAACAACCTCGAGATCCTGCAGATCACCAACGAGGACGAGGCCCGTCAGCTCAAGCGGCTCGACAACGTCAAGCACGATCGCAGC
Organism: Acidimicrobiia bacterium; assembly: GCA_032117595.1. Lineage (GTDB taxonomy): Bacteria > Actinomycetota > Acidimicrobiia > Acidimicrobiales > Ilumatobacteraceae > WLJO01. The sequence continues at coordinate 9,746 of JAULYZ010000090.1, forward strand.
CAGGCGGGGGTGGATGCAGTGCTCGCCAAGCTGGCGAGCGAGGCCGCCGATCCTGAGGTGAACCTGATGCCGACGCTCATCGAGGCGAGCCACTCCTACGCAACGCTGGGCGAGATCATGACGTCGCTGGCCGGTGTGTTCGGCCGCCACGTCGAAGTCCCCACCATCTAACCCCCCCAACTTCCGCGTTCTGACGGTGGTGGAGGCAGTCATCGCTGCCCTTTTGCCGCGCGAAACCTTGGTGCCGTTCTCGGCTGTGAATTTCACGCGAGGAAAAGTCAGCTATGACGCACTCTCGGCCCGTCAGAACGCAGTGGGGTGGGGGAGGTGGGCGGTGGCGATGAGGTTCTTGCCGAACGGGGGGTGCCGGAGCACCTTCTGGATCACTCGGCTCAGCGGTACGAGCACCCGGTCGAACAGTGTGTTGGACCCCGACCCGAGGTTCTCGACCCGGAGCACCCGGTACACGAGCCAGTAGGGGATTGCGCTCACCACGTCGAAGTAGTCGATCCGGTCAACGACGAATCCGGCCCGCTCGAGGGCATGGCGAAGGGTCCGCTTGGTGTACCTGCGGTAGTGGCCGGACTTGGCGTCGATCCGCGAGTAGAGCGCGGGCATCGCCGGCACGAAGACACACAGCCGTCCGGTTGGTCCGAGGAGCCGGGCCCCGATGCGGAGTTCGTCGACGTCGTGCTCGATGTGCTCGAGCACGTTGACGTACAGCACCGTGTCGAAGCGACGATCGGGCTCGGACTCCACGAGTTCGGCGGACGTGATGTGTCGGGCAGTCACTCGCTGGTCCTGTGCGAGTCGCTCGACGAGCCGCGGAAACACGTTCGCCGCAGGCTCGAGCGACAACACCTCGGAGTTGGGGTGCAGACGGGCAATCGTGCGACTCACGGTGCCGAGTCCGGCGCCGACCTCGACGACCAGCTCGCCGATCGCTTCGGAAAACTCACCGACGATCCACTCGAAGAACCGATGTGCCGAGGCGAGCATCTCGAGTTCGTCGAGTGCTCCGAAGTGCGAGTCGACTGCGGCCTCCTGGCCCCGAAAGTCCTGCGCGTGTCGCTGAATCGAATCGCCGGGGGGCACCGGATCAGAGTAGCGATGTGGCCCGACGCCGGGAGCAACGCGGTCCGGCCAGACCCCGTTCCGCCTGCGCCGCTCCGCCGCGCGCCGCTCCACCCTGCGCCGTTCCGCGCCGTCCCGGCCACACTGCTCCACTCCACACGAATCGGCTCGGGTCGGCGCGGCGCGTCATCAACCTCCACGCCATGACTCCCGATGCGTCAGGCGCCCCGAGTGGTACTTGCGGAGGGGCCCCCGACCGATGCGTCGGTCGGCACCACCGTTAGCCTTCGTCCGGCTGTTTGATATTGGCCACGGACGCGGTCTGCCGCATCCGGGGAGCCCAAGGGGGAGATCGTGCACGACCCGAAGGAGATGCCCGCCCGTGTTGCGGCGTTCCTCGCCTCGCAGGAACCGAGCTGGAACAACATTCAGGTGCGTTCCTACGAGGTGATGACCGGCGGCTACAGCCGGCTGCTCGCCAAGGCCGAGGTTCATCACTCGGCTGGCGCTGTGACGCTGGTGCTCCGCGGTGATCCCCCCGCCGACAAGCAACTCATCGTCACCGACCGCCGCCAGGAGTTCGACGTGCTCACCGCCGTTGCGGCTGCAGGAGTGCGCACGCCGCTGCCGCGGTACTTCGACGACACCGGCGCAGGTCTCGGGACCCGTGCGCTGATCATCGACTACACGTCGAGCGAGTCGGTGATCCCGTACGCAGCACGGGGCGGCAGCCTCGTCGGGCTCCCGGAGCGTCTGGCCGAGGCGATGGCGTCGTTCCACTCGATCCCGCTCGAGCGTCTTCCGGCGCTGCTGAGCCGTCCGGCGTCGTGGGAGGACTACATCGGCCGTCGCATCGACGAGTGGCGCCGAAGCGCCGTCGCGCATGTCGAGGACCTGCCCATCCTGCGGTACATCGCAGCGTGGCTCGATGCGAACCGGCCCGAGGCAGTGCCGCTGGGGCTCGTGCATGGCGATTGCTCCACCGCCAACATGATGCTCACCTCCGACGGCCACATCGAGCTCATCGACTGGGAGCTCGCCGTCATCGGCGACCCCCGCGAGGACATCGGCTATCACAAGGCCAATGGCATGGCGATCGCCCCCGACCTACTCGTCGGTGAGGACGCCGAAGCGTTCTGCCGTCGGTACCGCGAGCTCATGGGCTGGAACGAGGCGCAGCTCAACCCGGCGGTCATCACGTACTTCATGATTCTTGGCGTCATCGGCGTGGTGAGCAAGTTGCTGAACGGCATCGCTGGCTACGCGGATGGGACGAACCGGCTCCTTGCGTCAGCGTTCAACCTGCAGTCGATCATGTTCGGCGGCGGCATGTGGATCGATGGCACCAAGGCACTCGAGGCTGCACTGAGCGGAAAGGCCTGATCGATGCTCTCCCGACCCACCACCGAACAGATCCTCAACGGAATCGCACGTGATCTTCAGGAGACCGTGCTGCCGGACTGCGCAAGCGAACCCACCAAGGTGATGGTGGGGATGATGGTGCAGTTGCTCAAGTCGTGCGCGCAGCGAGCGGCACACGAGACCGCGTGGGTGCACGAAGAAGCCGCAGCCGTCGGTGCGGCAGCGGGCCGCGATCTCGGAGCACCCGCATCGCTGCACCTTGACGACGTACTCACTTGGTACAACACCGTCAGCAAGGTGCTGTCCGAAGGCGTCGAGGCGGCCTACCGCAGCGGGAGCGAAGCAGAGATCGCCAAGTGGCGGGGGCTCATCGATGCCCGTCGGGCGAACGAGGCACAGATCCTCGGGGCGCTCGAACTCGTCGGACGCGGCTGACCACACCTGTGCAGCCCTCGCCGGCGCCGGTGTGTGCCAGCGTGTGCCAGTGTGTGCCAGCGAGTGCCGGCGTTCAGGTGAGCGCAGGGCGCGGCACACCAAGTAGTGCTGAGGCCTCGGCCGGGCTCGCCACCGGGCGTCCCACCTCGGCGCAGAGGCGAGTGGCAGCGCGTACCAGTTCGGCGTTGCTCGGGGTGTCGGCGCCGCGCGGACCCGCCCAGTCTTCGTGGCCGACCCGGAGGTGGCCTCCGGCCTCCAGCGCCATGCGTGCCATACCGGACGCCACGCAGTCGCCGCCCAGCACGGCAACAGCCCATGGGAATGATGCGCCTTCCATCATCTCGAGGTACGCGTCGAGTGCCCGACGTGTTGCGGGCAACCCGAAGGCATAACCGCCCCGACCCGTGAGACCGCCGGAGAAGTAGAGCTTCACGAACGAGCCCGGTGGCAATCCGCGCTCGCGTTCGTGGGCGAGCACCACCTGGAGCCAGCCCGGTTCGAAGATCGCGATGTTCGGGGCGAGTCCGAGTTCTCGGCATCGTTCGATCTTGTAGGCGAAGTCGGCCATCGTGTTCTCGTAGACGAAGGACGATGGTGTCTCGCCGGGGCGAGCGCCCACCCGTCCGAGATTCACCGAACCGGGGTCGGCGAAAGCCATCCGCAGCAAACCCCGTTGTGTGAGCCCGACGTTGTGTCGCCAACGGTGCTCGATGCTCCCGCCGAGCGCACTCGTCGGGTAGAGCAGCACCTCGGGTCGAGCGGCGAGCACTGCTGAGTACATCGCCGCGGAGTCGGCCTCCATGGTGTCGGGGTCGGACGCGCGGTCGTGCTGGTGGACGATGGTGGCCCCCTCGTCGATACATGCGATTGCATCGACTGCGAGGTCGTCCGGAGTGGACGCGCGCGGTCCGTTCAGCGCCACCTCAATGATGACCGGCACGTCGACCCGTGCCATCAGCGTGCCCCGCGAACGAGTCGTCCGGGTCGGGCACCCGTGGGCTCGCCGTTGTCGAAGGTCTGGTCGCCGGCAACCCAGGTACCCACATAGCCGCGCGCGCCCTGCACAAGACGCGGTGCCCCCGACGGCAGGTCGAACCACACTTCGGGGGCGAGGAGTTGCACGCCGTCGGCATCAATGAGGTTGATGTCGGCGCGCTTGCCGGGTGTGAGCACACCGCGGTCGCCGAGTCCGTAGAGCGAGGCGGTCTCGCTGGTCATCTTGCGGATGCAGGTCTCGAACGGCACGCGCCCGCGACGCCGATCCCGTGACCAGTAGGCGAGCATGTGCGTAGGCGTTGCGGAATCGACAATGGATGCGGTGTGCGCACCACCGTCGCCGAGGCCGAGCACGGTGGTGTCATTCAGCAGCATCTCGTGCACCACATCGTGGTTGCCATCGGCCCAGTTGAGGATGGGCACCTCGAGCATCTCGGCACCGTTGCGCCGCATCATCCACTCGAGTGCTACCTCGTACTCGCTCGCGCCGCGTCGAGCGGCCTCGGCAGCAACTGATGCACTTGCGGGTGGCTCGTAGTCGGGCGGGTCGCCGAGCGCGTACATGCGGTCGAAGCGCACCATGCTGCCCGTGAGGGTGTCACGTCCGGCCTCGGCCTCGTGCACCAGTCGGGCACGCAGCGACTCGTCGGCACGGAGGCGCGCCACCACCTCGGGAACCGCAAGACCTGCGAGCACCGACCACGACGGGCACACGAGGAATGGGTTGAGGCGCGTGGCGAGGTTCACCAGCAGCGCTGGCGAGCGTGTGTGGATCTGTGGGTAGAGCGGGACACCGGCTCCCCGCAGTCGGGTGCACTCGTCGAGCAGCTCGCGCCACATGCCCGGGGCACTGTCGTGCTGCACGAGCACGAACGTCACCGGGCGGCCCGTGGAGCCGGCCACCTCCCGCATCCACGCCATCTCCCGCTCGGGTGCGAGCAGGTCCTCGCCCACCACACCGGCGGGGGCGAGTTCGACGAGTCCGGCACCGAGCTCGCCGAGCACGGAGGCGATGCCGAGTACTTCGTCCACAGCAGCAAAGGTTCCCGGCACGGGCTCGCCGTCGACTGCACGGTGCACGATGGTGCGCGACATCGAGAAGCCGAGGGCGCCGGCACGGACTCCCTCTCGCACGATGGCAGCCATCGCTGCGATGTCGTCCGGTGTTGCCGGCTCGTTGCGCGCTCCGCGTTCGCCCATGACGTACGCGCGCACGGCTCCGTGCGGCACGTGTGTGCCCACGTCCATCACGCGGGGGAGCGTCTCGAGAGCGTCGAGGTACTCGGGGAAGGTCTCCCACGCCCACTTGATGCCCTCGTGGAGGGCAGTCCCGGGGATGTCCTCGACTCCCTCCATGAGCCCCACGAGCCAATCCCGCCGACTCGGGTCGACGGGCGCGAACCCGACGCCGCAGTTGCCCATCACGGCCGTGGTCACCCCGTGCCACGACGACGGGGTCATGAGCGGATCCCACGTTGCCTGACCGTCGTAGTGGGTGTGAATGTCCACAAAGCCAGGCGTCACCATCAGCCCGTCGGCATCGATGATGCGTCGCGCCGGACCATCGACCCGTCCCACCTCGGTGATGACGCCGTCGGACACGGCGACGTCAGCCGTGCGCGCCGGCGAACCGGTGCCGTCCACTACCCGGCCGCCGCGGATCACCAGATCGTGCATGGTGTGCCCCCTCTTGGTTAGTTTCCCCGGGGAGAGTTTCGCATCCCGGCGCCGGGGACGCCGAGGTGTACCGATCAGAACCCGGGGGAACACCATGAGCCAGGACCTGGAGCGGCGCATTGCCCGCCTCGAGGCGATCGAGGCAGTGCGGTATGCGTTTGCGCGGTACTTCCACGCCATCGACAACAACAAGATCGACGTGCTCATCAACGAGGTGTTCGCGCCCGACTGCGTGGTGGAGATCGCCAACTACCCACCGGGGAGCGGCAAGAACCTCCTGCTGCAGGGACCCGACCAGATCAAGGCCACCTACGGTCCGATCCCTGCCGATGGCCACCGGCACAACCCCGCCAACACCTCGATCGTCATCAACGACGGCATCACCGAGGCGTATGTGACGAGTTATTTCGTGACCACCATCGCCTGGGGCAATCAGGGCGGCATCTACGAGGCCACTTTCGTCCCGATGGGTGATGGCACGTGGCGCGCGAGCAAGTGGCTCGTGTCGAGCCAGTGGGGTTGGCGTCTC
>JAULYZ010000091.1:0-30011 GCA_032117595.1 Acidimicrobiia bacterium
GCAGCGCAGGGCCCGACTCCGGGTCGTCGATCACGATGGACTCGGGGTCGACGAGTGCAAGTCCGGCGGCATCGAACGAGTTCACCACGACCGGCCCGAGCTGGACACCCACCCGGTCCTCGAGGGTGTAGGCCGTCTCGATGGTCTCGTTGATAGGTGTCTCCTCCGGGATGGTGACAAGGATCACCTGGCAACGCGCTGGGTCGCGCAGCATGGCGAGCACATCGTTCGCCTGAGTGTTGATCGGCCCGGTGGAGATCGCCTCGCGCAGACCCGCTGCCGCCATGAGGAAGGTGATGGCATGTCCCGCAGCGGGTCCGTCTACCACGATGAGGTCGGCGGCACCGGCCCGTTCGAGCTGTTTGATCTTGCCGAGGACCAGCAGGTCGGGGAGCCCCGGCGCAGCGGTGGAGACCACATCGACCACGCCGGTGGAGACCAGTCGACGGGAGATACGGCGCATCCCGTGGTCGTCGAGGTACTCCACGAGCGCCGTGGCGGCCGACAGGCTGCGGGCGGCGACTCGGCCCGATCCGTCGGGTCCGAGGCCGTCGACGAGTACCTGCTCGTCGTAGCCGAGCGGCGTGTCGCGGCGGTGATCAGACACCAGTTCGGCCAATCCGGGTCGACCGTCCATCTCGACGATGAGCACCCGTTGTCCGCGTTCGGCTGCCGCTCTGGCGAGTGCGGCCGTTACCGTGGTCTTGCCGACTCCGCCCTTGCCAGCGACGATCGCCAGGCGGGAGGCGGTGAGCGACTGCAGTTGGACCACACTCCCTCCGGAGGAACTTGTGCGCAGGTTAGCCATCGTCATCTTCCTGGCTGCGATGGTCGGGCCTGCGGCGCAGGCGATGGCTCAGGATGCCGGGACTGCGGCGATTCCGAACACCGCACCCGTGGATGTCTTCAAGGTGACCGGTCTCATCGACCCGGTTCTCGCCAACGGCATCGAACGGGCGATCGACCGGGCGGTCGACAACGGCTCGCAGGCCTTGGTGCTGCAGATGAACAGCAAGGGTGCCGTCGTCAGCCGGGAACGGATGGAACGTCTCGCCCAGCGGATCGCGAAGGCGCCGATCCCCGTTGCGATCTGGGTGGGACCCTCCGGCTCCCGTGCGCTCGGGATGTCGGGACAACTGCTCGGCGCTGCGGCCGCCACGGGCATTGCGGGCAAGACGAAGGTCGGTGACTTCGGCGACCTCCTCGAACCCGAGGGCGTCACCCTGCAGCTCGGTGATGCTGCAACAGAACTCCGCTCGCGAACTGTTGGGGCGCAGGACGCCCGACTCCTGGGCCTCGTCCGCATCGGCAGCAAGGACCCCACCATCGAGATCGTGAAGAACATGATCGCCGGTCTCGACGGTTTGGTCTACGACGGCAAGACGCTCGACACCGCGTCGGAGACCGTGAAGAACGGAACGGCCCAGCAGCAGCTGACCGCCGCCCGCTTCACCGATCTCGGGCTGACTGACCGCGTCTTCCACACGGTTGCCAGCCCGCCCATCGCCTATCTGCTGTTCATCACTGCGCTTGCGCTCCTCATCTTCGAGTTCTATACCGCAGGCGTCGGTATCGCCGGTGTGATCGGTTCCGGCTGTCTGGTGCTCGCGTGTTACGGATTCGGTGCGCTCCCGATGCGGAACTGGGCACTCGTCGTCATCGTTGCCTCGATGCTTGCGTGTGCCGTCGATGTTCAGGTCGGCATACCGCGTTTTTGGACTGGCGTGGGGCTCGTCGGCAATCTGCTCGGCGCGCTCTGGCTCTACCGAGACGGACTGGCGCTCTCGTGGGTCACCCTCGTGGTCGGGATGCTCGGGGTCGCTCTTGCGTTCATCGTTGGCATGCCGTCGATGGTGCGTACGCGATTCGCCACGCCCACCATCGGCCGGGAGTGGATGATCGGTGAGTTCGGCGAGGCGCTCCTCGCCGTGGATCCCGAGGGCGTGATCGAGATCCGTGGTGCACAGTGGCGTGCACGGACAAACCGCGCGACGCCGATTGGTCGTGGCGATCGGGTCCGTGTGGTGGCGATCGACGGGGTCACCCTCGAGGTGGAGCCCGAGTCGGGTGGAGCGCGCGACTACCGCGAGCGCCGTCGCAGCGGATCCGAGTCCGGCACCACCACCGATGGCGCGTCAGGTTCGCCCGAGCCGGACACGACAGACTGAGGCCCGTGCGCGGCGGGGGATGGTGAACACGACACGGTGACCACATCGAATCGACCTCCCTCGGTCGACACCCTTGCCCGATCGCTGGTCGGTACGGGCCTTCCGCATCCCCTGCTCGTGGAGCTCGCGCGTGCTGCGATCGCCCGCGGCCGCTGGGACGAGGCCGAGCACGACGCGGTGCAGTTCGCACGGACGTTGCTCCAACCGGTGATCAATGCGTCGGGCGTGCTGCTCCATACCAATCTCGGTCGGGCGCCGATCCGGGTCCACCGCGATGCGCGGTCGGTGAATCTCGAGATCGATCTGGAGACCGGTCGGCGCGGTTCGCGTCAAGGCGCTGTCGGTGGGCTGATTGCCCGGCTCTGCGGGGCGGAAGCGGCGGTCGTGGTCAACAACAACGCTGCTGCGGTGATGCTCGTGCTCAGCGCGCTCGCAGCCGGACGCGAGGTTCCCGTTGCCCGCGGTGAGAGCGTCGAGATCGGTGGTGGCTTCCGCGTGCCGGAGGTGATGGAGCAGTCGGGTGCGCGTCTGGTCGATGTGGGCACCACCAACCGGACTCGCCTCTCCGACTACCAGCACGCAATGTCGGACGAGACTGCACTGATCTTCAAGATCCATCCGTCGAACTACCGTGTGGAGGGCTTCGTCGAGGACACTCCGGTCTCGGAGCTCTCCTCGCTCGGGGTCCCGGTGGTCGCCGACATCGGTTCGGGGCTCGTCGATGCGGCCTGTCCGTGGCTTGCATCGGGACCGCCGGCGTGGCTCGTTGGCGAGCCCGCAGCACGACAGAGCCTCGCCGACGGCGCAGCACTCGTGACCTTCAGCACCGACAAGTTGTTCGGGGGACCACAGGCGGGAGTCATCGCGGGACGCGCCGATCTCGTCGAGCGGTGTGCGCGGCATCCGCTCATGCGCGCTGTGCGGCCCGGCTCGCTCGTGCTCAGCAGCCTCCAGGACGTTGCGCTCGCCTATCTGCGCCGCACGGTGACCGAGGCCGTTCCCTTCTGGAGCATGGCCACGGTGTCGGTCGAGTCGCTCCGCGACCGCGCACACGCACTCAGCATCGGTGAGCCGACTGCGATGGAGTCACTCCCCGGTGCCGGATCGTTGCCGGGGGTGACGATGCCGTCGTTCGGGGTCTCGCTCCCTGGCGATCACGCTGCTTCGTTGCGTCGCAACCACGTGCCGGTGATCGCCCGGGTCCGGGATCAGATCACCTATCTCGACCTCCGCACGGTCGACCCGGCCGACGATCCGTTGGTCGCTTCCGCCTTGCACTCCCTCACACGGTGAGTGCTCGGGACTGCGGGTCATGACCACCACGCCGGCTCAGGGATCCATCGACACGGCGAACGTGCGCGTCGTTGCAACAGCTGGGCATGTCGATCACGGCAAGTCGTCACTCGTCCGAGCGCTCACCGGCACCGACCCAGATCGTTTCGAGGAGGAGAAGCGGCGCGGGCTCACGATTGATCTCGGCTTTGCACATACCACCCTCGCGGATGATGTCGGCATCTCGTTCGTGGACGTGCCGGGGCACACGCGTTTCGTGCGCAACATGCTTGCTGGCGTCGGCGCCGTCGACTCGTGCCTCTTCGTGGTGGCGGCAACCGAGGGTTGGAAGCCCCAGAGCGAGGAGCACCTTCGGATCCTGCAGCTCCTCGGGATCCGGCGCGGTGTCATCGCCCTCACCAAGTGCGATGCAGTGGACGACGAGTGGCGTGAGATAGCGGAACTCGAGGTGCTCGACCGCGTTGGCGGAACCTTCCTGGAGAACGCGCCGGTGGTCCCGGTGTCGTCGATCACCGGCCTCGGCCTCGACCGACTGCGCGACGAGCTGGTCGACATGCTCCGCTCGGCCGGATCACCGCCGGACGGCGGTCGGCCGCGGCTCTGGATCGATCGAGTGTTTGCCGCCCGTGGATCGGGCACCGTCATCACCGGCACGCTCACCGGGGGCTCGCTCGCCGTGGGTGCACAGGTTGATGTGCTCACGGAGCGAACGGTGCTCCCTGCTCGGATCCGGGCGATTCAGACGCTCGGCCACTCTGTCGACTCGATCGGCCCCGGGCACCGGGTGGCCCTCAATCTCGCAGGCGTCGATCATGGGGACATCGCGCGAGGCGATGCGGTGGTGGAGGTGTTGCGCTGGCGTCCGACGCGTCGGCTGGATGCCTCGCTCACCGTGCTCGACTCGGTTGACCACGAGGTCTCGCGTCGCGGTGCGTTCGTTGCGTACATCGGCGCAGGAGAGTTCCCCGTCCGACTCCGTGTTCTCGGGCCCGAGACCATCACACCCGGGGCGTCCGGTTGGGTTCGGCTGCACCTCGCCCGCAATGTCGCTCTCGTTCCCGGTGACCGATTCGTACTTCGTGAGTCGGGTCGGAACGAGACCATCGGCGGTGGTGAGATCCTCGACGTGGCCCCGATCCGTCCGGCTTCCCGCGCGCAACCGGATCGTTCGGTCGATCGGGTCGTGGCCGAGCGCGGATGGGTCGACGCCGATGATCTCGAGGCCCTCACGGGAATCCGACGGGAACCGACGATTGCCAACTGGGTTACTGCACCCGGTGAAGTGGATCTGCTCGTTGCGTCACTCGCAGAGCGAGTGACGTCGGCTCCGCCACCCGGGCTGGACCTTGCCTCGCTCTCCGATCGGGAGCGCGCTGCGCTCGACCGCGTCGACGGGATCGAGGTGGTGGACGGGTACGTGCGCACGGCAACCCAACGCGACGAACTCGCCGAGCACCCCTTCGTTGCAGCCGTTCTGGCAGGCGGGTTCGCCCCACCGGCACCCGACGGTGTGGACCGGGGCGTGGTTCGTGCGTTGGTCCGGCGGGGACTGCTCGTGGATCGCGACGGCATCGTGTTCCACACTGCGGCGATCGAGGAGGCGGCGCTCGTTGCGGCTCGGCTCTTGCATGATCGACCCGACGGCTTCACCGTCGCAGAGTTCCGCGATGCCACCGGCGCATCGCGCAAGTTCGTGCTCCCACTCGTCGCCGAACTCGATGCTCGTGGCGTCACGCGTCGTCGCGACGACCTCCGCATCGGCGGGCCCCGGCTGCCGGCCGTGCCCGAGTAGGTCGTTCCCGATCAGGCCGTTCCCAAGGAGGCACGTCACCTTCGGGGCAGGCCCTGTGGCTCGTCAGACTGCAGCGGTCGTGAGCAGGGCCTTGCGCTCGTACTCGGTGAGTCCGCCCCAGATCCCGAACGGTTCGCGAATCCCGAGCGCGTACTCCAGACAGGCGGTCTGCACGGGGCACGCGGTGCAGATTGCCTTGGCGCGACGCTCGCGATCGGACCGCTCATCGCGGGTCTCATGGTGCATCGGCGGATAGAAGGCCGATGCGTGCTCTTGGCCCCGGCAGGCAGCGCCCCGCAGCCAGGGCCGGTCGTCGGCATCCCGAGCGACCAGCAACATTCGTTCCACGACTTCCCCCATCGTGTTCGGTATCCCCGAGCACGGAAGGTACGCCCAACAGGGGCGGGCTGGCAAACCTCGTTCCCCGCCCTGCCTGACGCCTGCCGCAGGTCGCCCGGGACAACTGTCCCGAATCTCACCCGAACGGCTGAGGCCATCACTTTTTGTGGCTTTTTGGGTTGGACGGGAGTACGGTACTGACTCAAGAGGAGTTGGTGACTTCTTGAGAAAACGACAAAGCGCAGCATCACCGCCGCGGCAGTCGGGTCTCGAGCGGTCTCGGGTGGAGGAATGAGCAGGATGAGCCGCAAGGGATGGATCACAGCACTGACGACCGGCATCGTGGCCGCCGGGCTCGTCGTTGCCGGCCCGGTGACCGCCGAGGCACTGCCGTCGGCTGCCCCGGTGGTGAAGCCTCAGTGGGTCTCGTGGCCCACCGAGACGACCGATGCCGAGACCCAGATGCTCGACCGGTTGAACGCCGCCCGCGCCGAACTCGGACTCCAGGCGCTCGTGCGCATCCCCACGCTCGACACCTTTGCCCGTGAGTGGTCCACCTTCATGGCCGGCGGCGGCTGCCAGGAGCTGCAGGGCTCGAACCTGTGCCACCGCTCGAACCTCTCGCTCGTTGCCACGCTCGCCTCGCCCAAGGGATGGACCTGGACCGGCGAGAACGTCGGGCGTATCCCCGATGGCGGCTCCCTGGATGCGTTGCACAACGCGTTCATGAACTCCCCGAGCCACCGCGAGAACGTGTTGAACCTCTACTACAACGCTGTCGGCGTGGGCGTTGCCTACGACGCGAACGGCATGCTCTACATCACCTTCGAGTTCATCGCCACCAACGGTGCGCCGAACACGACTGGCCCGGTTGCTGGGTTCCCCGAACTGCCTGGCGAAATGAGCAACGAGGACGCATTCGTCTACTACCTCAACTACCTGCGCGAGCGCGCAGGGCTCCGGCCGCTGGTCCGCAACGCCGTCCTCGACCGTGAGACCGAGTACTGGAGCCAGCGCCGCCTCGACGGAGCGTGCGGTCCCGATGTGCGCCTGTGCTACCGCCGTGACCTCGGCAGTGTGGTGAGGGCTGCCGTGGGCCTCGGTCGTTCGAGCTGGTGGGGCGACCTCGTCGGCGTGACTCCTGCGAGCGAGCCCAGCGCGCAGCTCTCGTGGTTCACCTCGAGCGCAGCCATGCGTCGCGTGCTCATGCGCCGCGACATCAACTCCATCGGGGTCGGCATCGTGACGGACGCTGATGGTGTGAGTTTCATGTCGGTCACCGTGCTCACCGCCCGCAACGCGATTCACCCCCACCCCCGTGGTGGCAGCCAGTGCGGGTGGGTGCAGTCCACGCTGCGGGTCGGCTCCAAGGGCTCGGCCGTGCGGGTGCTGCAGTGTGCGCTGGCAAAGAAGGGCTTCTGGACCGGGGCCATCGACGGCAACCTGACCTCCGAGGTGGGCGCTGCGCTGAAGAGCTTCCAGCGCAGCAAGAAGTACCGGGCAACCGGCATGACCGACCTGCGCACCCGGCGTGCGCTCGGCGTCAGCTGACACCGAGCACTTCCTCATCGCAGCGCCCGGGGTCGGGTGGCATCGACGGACGGGTCGGCAGGTACTGACGACTACTGAGATGCCGTTGCAGGCTGCCGGTAAAAGACGGTGACCGCGAGGCCAGCAATGAGCCCGGTGATTGCGAACACCACCCACGAGAGGTGGGCCCTCGTGAGCGGGTCGGCGCCCTTGGAGACGGGTGCAAAGAGTGCGAGTGCCAGTGCCACCCCGAGCGCCGCACCTACTTGGCGTCCGGTCGAGATGAAGGCGCTCCCCATGGAGTAGCGGTTCACCGGGAGGTGCATCGTGCCCGAGGTGTTGATCACGGCGATGCCCAGACCGATGCCGATGCCGATGAGCACCATCGGCCAGGCAACGTGTTCCCAGTAGTTCGGTGTGTTGCCGGTCAGCGCAACGATGAGCAGGAGGCCGCCGGCGAAACAGGAGCCCGACACTGCCGCACCCGCCCGGGCACCGATCGTGCGCAGGATCCGACCCGAGAGCACACCGACGATCGAGGCCGTCACCGGGATCGGCGTGATGGCCATGCCCGACCCGTACTCGGTGTAGTCCCAGACGTTGTAGAAGAACCGGACGTTGGTGAGGAAGATGCCGAAGAAGGCAAAGGTGTAGAGCATCGCCGAGATGTTCGAGACGGCGAAGAACCGTTGTCGCAGGAGCGAGATGTCGAGCACCGGGTCGTCCACTGCGTTGCAGCGCCGGACGAACATGGTGAGGAGCACGGCAGCAACGGCGAGGATGATCCAGAACCGCGAGTCAGCGAGGCCCCAGGTCTCGGACTCGATGATGGCGAACACGACGAGCCCGACTCCGATGGTGACAATCACTGCTCCGACGAGGTCGGGAAGCTTGGTGACCTTCGGGTCGCGCGACTCGGTGAGCACCGAACGCCCGGCGATGAGGCCGGCGACGATGACCGGGATGTTGATGAAGAAGAGGCTGCGCCAACCGAATGCGCGGTTGAGCCCCGCCCCGATGGTGGGGGCGAGTGCGCCGGCGAGCGAACCGACGGCACCCCAGACCCCGACGGCACTGGCCCGCTTGTTGGGCGGGAACGCGCCGAGCACGAGGGCGAGCGAAGCAGGGGTCACCATCGCCGCACCGACGGCCTGAATCACGCGGGCGACGAGCAGCACCCAGAGCGTGGGAGCAGCGCCACACAGCGCTGAGCCGATACCGAAGATCGCAAGACCCGTGAGGAAGATCCGCTTGCGGCCTTTCCAGTCGGCGAGTCGGCCGAAACCGAGCAGGGTCGCTGCGTACACGATGCTGTACCCCGAGAGCACCCAGGCAAGGTGGGTGGGATTCGTCACCTTCAGCCCTCGCGTGATGCCCTCGATGGCGATGTTCACGATCGTGACGTCGAGCGCGCCCATGAACGTGGCGGCCGAGGTGACGATGAGGACGTAGGCACCTTTGCTCGTTCCCGAGCTCACCCCCGTGCCGACGTCGGGATCAACGACGTTGCTGATATCTGCACACTACAAGTACCGGGGGACCCGCTCGGAAATCTCGACCGGGCGCGAATCCGAACTCGCTCCCTCGACGTGCCGTGTGCGTAGCGCTGGTGGGTATCGCTCGTGGACGCCTCGCTAGCGTGACGGCGTGGGCGCTCTCCTGCTGCTCGTGATCTTTGTGGGCATGCCGATCGCCGAGATCTACGTGATCGTGCAGTCGGGGCGCGCCATCGGTTTCCTGAACACCGTTGCGCTGCTGCTCATCATCTCGGCGGTGGGTGCTTGGCTCGTGAAGCATCAGGGCTTGCGGGTCTGGCGTCGGTTCAACGAACAGGTCCAACGTGGTGCGGTGCCGTCGAAGGAGATCGCCGATGGCGTGATGTTGCTCATCGCCGGTGCACTGATGCTGGCGCCCGGGTTCATCACCGACGTGATTGCGCTCTCGCTCATGCTGCCCCCGGTGCGCGCTGTGGTCCGCGCCCTCGTCGAGCGCCGTTCGCGACGTCGGCACGAGCGCGGTCGGATCACGGTGACCTATGGCGGTCCGATTCATCCAGACGTACCGCCGACGGGTGTGATCGACGTGACCGGCGACGAGCGGGAACCGGGCTGAGCGTCGTGGCCGATCGACTCCCCGACCATTTCGACCCTCATTCGGTGCCGGTCCGTCCGGCCGCAACGGTGATGCTCGTGCGCGATCACGAGGCGAATGGCCTCGAGGTGTTCATGCTCCGTCGCACTGCGGCGGCAGCATTCGCTGCGAGTCAGTACGTGTTCCCCGGGGGTCGGGTGGACGACACCGACGGAGCGGTCTTGATGGAGCCCTGGTGCGATGGTCGGGACGATGCGGGCTCGAGCGCCGTGCTCGACCTGCCCGCAGGTGGGCTCGCCTTCTGGGTGGCTGCGATCCGGGAGTGCTTCGAGGAGGCCGGCGTGCTGCTCGCCCGGCACGCCTCCACCGGTTCGGTGGTGTCGTTCGACGATCACCTCGTGGCATCGCGTTTCACCGCTTACCGCCATGAGGTGCACGGCGGACGACTCGGTCTCGGCGAATTGTGCGGTCGAGAGGACCTTCGTCTCATCACCGACTCGATCGGGTACGTCAGCCACTGGGTCACCCCGCTCGGCTCGCCCCGTCGGTTCGACGCCCGGTTCTTCATCGCCCGAGCGCCCGAGTCGCAGGAACCGCTCCACGACGAGCACGAGACGGTGGAGAGTCTCTGGGTGCGCCCGAGCGAGGCGCTCGACCGGTATCGATCGGGCACGCTCGACATGTTCCCGCCGACGGTGAGCAATCTCGCGTTCCTGGCCGACTACTCCGATGCCGACGACGCGCTGGCCGCTGTCGCCGTGTCCGTTCCCGGTCCGCCGCCCGCCGTACGGCCCAAGGTGCAGGTCGATGGCGACGGCAAAGTCGTGAAACGTCTGTTTCTCGGTGACCCGGGTTATTCCACGGCACCGGACTATTCCGTGCTCGACGCCGACTCATGATGAGAACTCCGCGCGAGTCGACACGGACTCGCCGGGATGGAGTCCCTAAGATTGGCGTGAAAGCCGTCACCACGACGGTGGGGAGAGGGAGAACCGCTCATGGTCATGATGGACACCCCGAAGGCGGCGACGGGCAGCATTCTCGAGCGAGTCGAGGCACTGCGCCCGGCCATCGTGGCGGGCGGCAACGAGGCACAGAAGTTGCGTCGGCTCCCGCAGGACTGCGTCGACGCGATGATCGATGCAGGGCTCTTCCGTGCACCGATCCCCAAGGTGCTCGGCGGAGAGGACCTCAGCTCGATGGAGACCATCGAAATGCTCGAGGCCGTGTCGGCCATCGATGCATCGGTGGGCTGGAACCTGATGCTGGGTTCGGAGATCAACGCCATGGTCGCCGGCGGCATGGATCCTGCGCTCGCGAAGGAGGTGTACCTCGACAACCCGCGCGTCATCATGTGCGGCGGCGGCGGTCCGGGTACGCAACCGTCGTACGCCAAGCGCGACCCGAGCGGTGACGGCTTCCGCGTGTGGGGCCAGGCCACCTTCATCAGTGGTTCCCACAACGCAACGTGGTGCCTGATGGTTGCGCCGCTGCTCGAGGACGACAACTCGATGGCCAAGGATGCCTCGGGTGCGCCGATCGTGAAGATGTGGTTCATGCACCGCTCGCAATGGGAGATCATGGACACGTGGGACGTGTCGGGCCTGCGCGGCTCGGGCAGCCACGATGTGCGCACCGAGGGTGGCCACGTGCCGGCGAAGTTCGCCGATGTCGGTCTCGTCACCTTCCCGCCGCACCACGACAACCCGGTGTTCCGCATGCCGGTTCCGCTGCGCCTCGCCTACAACAAGGCAGCGGTTGCGCTCGGCATTGCCAAGGGCGCGCTCGAGGAGTTCGTGAATCTCGCGAACACCAAGACCCCGATGCTCTCGGCCGTGCCGCTGAAGGATCGTCCGATCGCTCAGCACAAGTTCGGTGAGGCAACTGCGGTGTACCGCGCAGCGCGCGCGTACTTGATGGAGGCAATGGCAGCGGTCGAGGACGAACTGCACGCCGGTGCGCCCTGGCCGGGCGCCGAGACCACGCAGAACGCACGTCTTGCGTGCACGCACGCGGCGAATGCCTGCATGCAGGCCGTCGACTGGGTCACCAATGCGGCGGGCACGAGCGCCATCCGCATGGACAACCCGCTCGAGCGCAAGCTGCGCGACGCTCACGGTGCAGCAACGCACCGCTGGGTTGCGCACCCGCTCTACGGCGAGCTCGGCCGCATCTACATGGGTGGCGAGCCCGGCGCAGAGTTCGACGGCTCGAACTCGCAGTCGCCGCGCAAGTAATCGCCGCGCCCTTGCTCTGAGCGGTTCGGCGGGCGCTGCTCTGCAGCGTCCGCCACGCCGCATTCAGTTGCGTGGTCGGAGCGTGACCGAAACCCCGGCATCCTCGGCGGGAGCGGAGGTTTGATCGGCGGTTACGAGTGCCTGCCCGGCAGTGACGGTTCGCGCCGAGCACCCCGACATCGTGATCGGCGGGACCGTTTCGGTGACGATTCGCTCGGCGAGTTCGCGGAATGCCCGTGCGGCATGGCCGTCTCCCCCGAGCGCAACGGGCAGACCTGAGTCGCCACCCGCTGCGACTGCTGCCTCGAGGGGGATCTGGGCAAGCAGTTCAGCGCCGATGGTGGCCGCAAGTTCTGCACCACCACCCTCGCCGAATAGCGGATAACTCGCGCCGTGTTCGCAGACGAACGCGCTCATGTTCTCCACCACGCCGGCCACCCGCAGGAACGATCGACGTGCCATGTCGGCAGCACGGACCGCCACCTTCTGAGCGGCCTTGGCCGGTGTGGTGACGATGATGAGATCGGTGCGCGGCAGCATGCGGGCGAGGCCCATCTGCACATCGCCGGTTCCCGGGGGCATGTCGATGAGCAAGTAGTCGAGGTCTCCCCACCGGACATCGCGCAGGAACTGTTCGACGGCCTTGGTGAGCATCAGGCCGCGCCACATGAGCGCCGTCTCTTCCTCCACGAGGAATCCGGTGGACACCACCTTGAGCAGGCCCGTACCGATTCGACGTTCGTTGGGGATGATCATCGGGCGTTCGGAACCATCCACCCGTTCTGCCTCGAGGCGGTCGGTCATCCCGAGCAGGCGCGGCACCGAGAACCCCCAGATGTCGGCATCGAGCACACCGACGGTGAGACCCTGTGCGGCCATCGCTGCCGCCAGGTTCACGGTGACCGACGATTTGCCGACGCCGCCCTTGCCCGAGGCAATCGCCAACACCCGTGTGGTGGCCGGGATCGCCGTATCAGGGGCCTGCTCGCGCGCTGCCCACCGCGCCCTCTGCATCACCTCGGTGCGCTCGGTGGGGGTCATCTCGCCCCACTCGATCCGGACCGAACGGACGCCGGGGTGTGCGCCCACCCGGGTCTCGACGTCTTTCTTGATCTGGGCCCGCAGCGGACAGCCCGAGATCGTGAGTTTCACCTGCACCGTCACATCGCCATCAACCGAGACCTGCACCGTCGGGACCATGCCGAGATCGACGACGTTGCCACCGAGTTCGGGATCGATCACGCCGCGCAGGAGCGCAAACACCTCGTCGACCAAGGGAGGCGTGAACGCGGACACACGTGAATACTAACGGTGTATCCCGTGTTTATTCCTGAGTAGGCTCCGCCCGTGGAGTCCCGCCTCGACGTGCTCAAGACACTCGGCGACAACACGCGCTACGCGATTTATCTCGAACTTGCCCGCTCACCTGAGCCCCTCACCACCGCCGAGGTGGCCGAAGCACTCGGCCTCCACGCCAACACCGTGCGTCCCCACCTCGAGCGGATGCGCGAGGTGGGTCTGGCACAACTGGTTGCGGGGAGCCGGGGCGGTGTGGGCCGGCCCCAGCACCGCTACTCCCTCGCCCCCGATGCACCGTCGCTCGGGTTCGAGCCGCCGATGATGCCGATGCTCGCCGGGATGCTGGTGCGCCTGGCGGAGTCGGTCGGGGCATCGGGAGCCGATGCCCTCGAGGTGGGTCGCGACCACGGCCGTGCAGAGGCCAGGCGCTACCGGCGTGCTCCGAGTTGTATCGAGGCACTCGTCGCCGACCTCGACCGCACCGGATTCGACCCCATCGTCGGGGCGTCCGACGACGGTGAGACGGCTCTGATCGGGTTCGCCCACTGCCCGTTCCGGGCACTCGCCGAGGATCACACCGAACTCGTGTGCTCGCTGCACCGCGGCATCGTCGAGGGCTTCGTCGACGCCATGGGCGACGCAACCGTCACCGATTTCCGTACCCTCGCCCACCACCCTGCCTGTCAGGTGGCCGTCAGTGCGCGGTAACGTAGGCTCGCCATTGCGAATCATGGACCTGTCGTTCTCGCAGTTCCCGAGTATTCGAGGAGACCAACCATCATGATCACCCTCACCGATACCGCAGTCTCGAAAGTCAAAGAGCTCCTCGACGCCGAGGGCGAGCCCGAGCTCGCGCTGCGCGTTGCGGTGCGGCCCGGAGGCTGCTCGGGGTTCCAGTACGAGATGTACTTCGACGGCGATGTGGCCACCGACGACAACCTCGCCACCTTCGGCAACGTCAAGGTGCTCGTCGACCCGGCAAGCGCGCAGCTCCTGCAGGGCGCAACGCTCGACTACAAGAACGGGCTCCAGGACTCCGGCTTCCACATCACGAACCCGAACGCCACGCGCAGCTGCGGCTGCGGCCAGAGCTTCTCCTGAGCGGCTCGGGCCCTTGCCCGAGATCATCTTCACTCTCAACGGAACAACCGTCGTCCTCGAGGACGACGGTTGTTCGCTGTTGGAGGGCCTGCGCGACCGGATCGGGATCCGTTCGGTCAAGGACGGCTGCAGCCCGCAGGGCCAGTGCGGCTGCTGCACGGTGTGGGTCGACGGGACGCCACGCGTCGCCTGCGTGACCCCGCTCGCGCGTGTGCGGGGCAGGTCGGTCACCACGGTGGAGGGACTCGATCCCGCGCTTGGCGACGAGTGGGGTGACGTGCTGTGCGCCACGGGTGGCAGTCAGTGCGGGTTCTGCACACCGGGCATCGTCATGCGTCTGGAGGCTCATCGTTCATCAGCCGGCGGGGCGCTGGCGAAGCACGACATCGACCAGGCCATGCTCGCCCATCTCTGCAGGTGTACGGGTTGGCAGACGATCCGTGAAGCGGCAGCCCTCGTCGGGTCGGTGCCTTCGTTGCCGTCGCGTTCTCGCGAGGCAGCGGAGCGACGCGCACTCATCGAAGGCGGCTCCGCCCAAGAGGTCGGTCCGCACGTTGCGCTCGGTCGGGTGGGTTTCGCCGATGACACGGCGCCCGCCGATGCCTTGGTCGCAGTGCGCCGTACCGATGGCGAGTGGGTGGTCGCCGAGACGCTCAGTGAAGCAAGGCGGATCGCCGGCAAGGTGCAGGGTCGACGCACGACAGCGCCGTTGCACTGGCCGGTCGAGGTCCCTCCGGGTACATGGCACCGCACCCTGCAGACCACGTGGGTGGAACCGGCCTATCTCGAACCCGACGCGTCGTGGTGCGCGCCGGGGGGTGAGCCGATGAGTGCCCTCGTGAACGGTGGCGCATTCGGCGGGAAGCGACACACCGAGGTGATGCGCGTCGCGCGCGAACTCGCTGATCGTCACGGTCGCGCCGTTCGTGTCCTTGCCTCGCGAGAGGACGCAGTGCGTCTCGGGCCGAAGCGACCGCCGATGGCCATTGCGCTGCGCAGCGACGGAACGGGCATCGTGCGCGTGGCGCGCACTTCAGGTGCCCCCGACCGCATCGCTTCATTCGCCCCGGGGGTCGTCGTCGAGGAAGTTGACATCGTCGGTCCGCCCACCTCGGTCGATCTCCGCGCTGCATGCTGGGCAGAGGTTGCTGCGGCCCTGTGTTCGCTCGGACCCGACGACGAGGTGCGGTCCCCGGGCGGCGGCTGGGCGCGGGCCCACCTCGGCCCCGACGGAACCGTGCGCGTGGAGGCCCGTGGCGGACAGATACTCGACGAGGTCGTGACGCGTTCGTACTGCATCGGCGCGGCGCACATGGCGCTGGGCTGGGTCCGCCAAGAGGCCTTGAGCGTCGACGACAGGGGAGACATCCACGACCTCACCATCCGCTCCTTTGGTGTGCTGCGAGCCGTAGATACGCCCCCTATCGAGATCGTGCTTCATGATGACGAATCCCCGCCGGTGGCCGTCTCGGACGCTGTGTTCGCAGCAGTGGCGGCAGCGGCCTGGCGGTCTGCAGGTCACGTCGAGCGGTGGCCGACGGCCCGTGGTGGCTAGCCTCTTGCGATGTCCCAACAGCCTCCGAGGAGGCGTCGAATGGTGGTTTGAGGATGTGGCGAGTTGATCCCGCTCAGGTGATGTCTGAGGTACTCGACGGCGAGGCCGTCATCATCGATCTTGCAACAGGCCGTTACCACGCCGCAGCGGGAGTCGCTGCCACGGTGTGGGGCGCCGCCGCCGGGGGAGCGTCCCTGACCACCATCATGAGTGCCGTTGCGGTCCGTCACCGCAACGTTCCCGCCGACGCGGAGTCCGCAGTGCTTGCGTTCCTCGCGCAGGCCGTTGCTGCGGGTCTCGCCACCGAAGATCCATCGTCGCCCGGAAGTGGCGACCTGCCGTCGTTCCCCGTCGAGACGGTCACCGAGTGGGACGTGCCCGTGCTCGAGTCGCACGACGATCTGGCCGATCTGCTCCTGCTCGACCCGGTGCACGACGTCACCGAATCCGGTTGGCCGCACGCAGCACCGCCGGAATCGTGAGCACGACGGCCACGCAACTCGCACGCCTGGTCGACTCCGCGGAGTCGGCCATTGCTCGGTCTGTCCCGCACACCCGCACGTTCACGGTCGGCGGCAGCACCATCCGTCTGGTGTCGGCCGGGCCCTCCCTGATGCGGTGCTTCGAGACGGCGTTCACCCATCTCCCGACCGTTACCGAGGAAGCGCCCGTCGATCTCACGGTGCTGATGTGGGATACCGCATCGTCGGGTGAGCCCCTCCCGGACCTCGGGGGTCTGCTCGAACGCGCCATGGACGGGACGGCACCCGTGCTGCACGATGCGGAGCACTCCTTCGTGTACCACGCCTACGAGCGGGCAGTCACTTACCTCGATGCGGGTCGCGGCCTTGCGGTCTACGCCGCTGCCGATGTGTCGACGCTGCCGCCGTGGGACCGACCCGCGCCACTGCGGACGCTGCTCACGTGGTGGTTCGCCCGCCGCGGGCTGCTCCTTGCGCACGGCGCAGCGGTAGGGACCGATCGGGGAGCCGTGTTCATCACCGGTGCCGGGGGGAGCGGGAAGAGCACCACTGCACTGGCGTGCCTCGCCGACGGCCTCGGCTATCTCGGTGACGACTACGTATTGCTCGACCCGGAGCGACAGGAGGTGTGGTCGGTCTACGGATCGGCGAAACTCGTCCCCGCTCACCTCGAGCGTTTCCCGGGGCTGATGACTCCTGAGCCGACGCGTCCGACCGATCCGCCCGACACCAAGCGAGTGGGTTGGCCTGCGCTCGAGCGGCCGGACTCGATGTTGCTCTCGGCCCCCATCCGAGCACTGGTGTGTCCCACCGTGACGCGGGGTCCCGAGTGCCGACTCCTACCCACACCGATGAGCCGATCGTTCATGGCGATTGCGCCGTTCACCATGTTCCAGATCCCCGGCGATCGCAAGGTGGCCTTCGACCTGTCGCTGCGCATCGTGCGAGGCCTGCATGCGTACCGACTCGAACTCGGCAACGGGATGGACCGGGTGCCCGACATGATCCGAGTGCTCATCGAGAACGGTGGGGTGCCGACGTGAGCGAGCGCGGAACGATCAGTGCGGTGATCCCCGTGTTCAACGGTGAGCAGTTCATCGCTGAGGCGATCGAGAGTGTCTATGCGCAGACACGGCCGGTGGTCGAGGTGATCGTGGTGGACGACGGCTCCACCGACAACACCCTCGAGGTGGTGTCGCGTTTTCCCGAGGTACGGGTGATCCGTCAGGCAAACGCAGGGCCGGGCGCAGCTCGAAACCGGGCGATCGAGGTGGCCGTGGGCGAGTACATCGCCCCGCTCGACGCAGACGACCTGTGGCCAGCGAACCGACTCGAGATCATGGCCGCAGTGCTCGACAGCGAGCCCGATGTGGGCAACGTCGTGGGGCTTCAGCGACTCCGCGTCGAGCCGGGGGCACCAATCCCGTTCTGGGTGCCCAACGGCGACGTCGATGCCGCCCGCGGTGAACACCTTGCCCGACCGACCGGCTCGATGCTGACCCGGCGTGCCGTGTTCGGCGCCATCGGCCTGTTTGCCGAAGAACTCCGCCACGGCGAGGACACCGACTGGTATCTACGCGCCCAGGACGCCGGTATTCAGATCCGCGAACTCGACGATGTGGTGCTGATCCGGCGGATTCACCACCACAACCTCACCCACGACGCTGCTGCGCAGCGACACGCTCAGTTCGTGGTGCTGCAGCGCCGCATGGCCCGGAAGCGCGCGAAATGAACAGCATTGCTCGGTCGGCTGACGTGGCGGTGATCATCGCAGCACGCAACCCGGGCGCACTGCTCATCGAAACGCTCGACTCCGTCGCGGCGCAGACCCTGCAACCCGCTGAGGTGGTGGTGGTCGACGACGGTTCGTCCGATGATTCGGTGGCCGCTGCGGTTCTCGACCGTGTGGGCGTGCGAGTTGTCCGTATCGAGCCATCAGGCCGTTCGGTTGCGCGGAACACGGGCGTGCAACAGAGCACTGCGGCCATGCTGCTGTTCCTCGACGCTGACGACCTTCTGGTCCCCGACGCACTCAGCATGCTGTGCGAAGCGCTGCAGTCCGACCCGTCAGCAGATCTTGCGCATGGTCTCACCTATGAATTCGTCGATGCGCACAACCCACCGGGCCCCGGTAGTCGACACGCGAATCAGGTGGTCGATGTTCGACTCGGTGGATGCACGTTGCTCCGGCGGTCGCTGTGGGAGCGCGCTGGCGGACTGGACCCTGCGTTGTCGCAGGGTGAGTGGATCGAGTGGATTGACCGTGCCGGGCAGCATGCACGGGGAGTGGTCCGGCTGGATGAGGTGGTGTTGCACCGCCGACTGCACGGTGGCAACGGCACGGCGAGCACTGCCGAACAGTCCGATTACCTGGCAGTAGCGCGGGCGGCCCTGCAGCGCAAACGTCAACAGGGTGCCCAACAGTGAGCACCTACCCGGGTCTGCGGTGGGACACGTGGCCGGACGCCGACGATCTCGTGCTGCTGCGGGTGCTCACGCACCACGACGACGAGACGGCGCGCGCTGCGTGGCAGTCGATGCGCGAGCGCTGGAACTATGACTCGCCGACCGCCGATCAGTTCCGGCTCTTCCCGCTGCTCGGTGAACGGCTGTCGATCCTCGAGCCGGACCACCCCCAGCGGGCCATGCTGCACGGCATCCGGCGTCAGTCGACGATTCGAACCCTGGGGCTGCTCGCGCAACTCGAGGTCGTGCTCGGCGAACTGGAGGCCTGTGGCCACGACGCTGTCGTGCTCAAGGGGCCGGCGTTCGCTCTCTCGGTGTTCGACCATGTGGGGCAACGACCCACCGGTGATCTCGACGTGCTGGTCGACCCCGATCGGTTCGACGCAGCAGCGCGCTGCCTCGAGGTGTGCGGCTGGGAGCGCAAGTCGGTCGATGTGCCGGGGAATCATGCGGTCGAGTACCGCCGGGGCGAGTTCAGTCTCGACCTACACCGACAGCACTGCCGTGAACTGCGGGTTGCCGGTCGTGCGATGTCGGGTTGGCGCGACCTCGAGGTCGTCGAGGCCCGGCGACCGTTGCCGGGCGGCCGTCGGCCACGCATTCTCGGGCCCACTGACGCGCTCATCCATGCCATTGCCCACGGAACCGAGAACCGGCTCCCCATCAACATCCGCTGGGTGGTGGATGCCGTGCGAATCATCCGGGCCGGTGGCGTCGAGTGGACGCTGCTCATGTCCAGGGTTCGTGCCTTCGAGATCGCCCCGCTGATCCACGACGCGCTCCGGCTCCTCGTCGATGTCTCGGGTGTCGAGGTACCGGTGTCGGTCATCGACGAGCTCGCTGCCGAACGGGTCTCGCGGTTTGCCGATCTGCGTCTCTGGGCGTTTCACGAGTTCCCGCGCACCGATGGGCGGTTCGGGGGTCTACCGCTCACGATGAGCAGGATGCTCGAGCACACCCGTGGCGAGACCGCCTGGGGCGTGGCCCGATCGGCGCCCGCTTACCTGCGACGGGTGTGGGAATTCGACCATCTGTGGCAACTCCCGGGTGTGGTGATCGGCCGAGCGCGACGCCTACGCTCTCGCCCATGAGCAACGCCCCCGTCGGTCCCTATACCCCTGTTGTGCGTGCCGGCGACTGGATCATCGTGTCCGGTCAGCTCGGCATGAAAGACGGCGCCATCGTCGCCGGTGGTGTTCGGGCCCAGACCGCCCAGGCCGTCGAGAACCTCAAGGCGCAGCTCGCCACCGTGGGCGCAACGATTGCCGATGTCAAGAAGACGATGTGCTTCCTCACCGACATGGGCGACTTCCCGGTGTTCAACGAGGCGTACGTGGCCGGTTTCGGCGACAGCCGTCCCGCCCGCTCCACCATCGGCGTGGCTGCGCTGCCGATGGGCGGCGTGGTCGAGATCGAGGCCTGGGCATTCGTCGGGTAGGGTGACGTCATGCCCGGTGCAGTCCTCATCATCATTGCGCTGCTGCTCGCCCCGGTGGTCATCTGCATGAGTTTCGCTGCAATTGCTGCGGTGCTCGGTCAGTTGCTCTGGCGCGACGGCGAGGCACGGCACGAGGACAGCGAACTGCTCGATATCGGGGTCTAAGGTCCCCTGATCCCTGCGTGGGGTGCATGCCACACTGACGCCCCATGGTGTGGTTCCCGGCAGATCGTGATGCGGAGGCGCAGCAACTCGTCGACGATGTTGTCCGCCTGCTGCGGGACCGTCTCGCGGATCGGGAGCCCAGCCTCGGCCGCAGCCTGAGCGAGACCGAACTGCGTACCGCTCTCGGGCGGAGCATCACGAGCGCAGGTCTCGGTGCGGGTGAGGCCCTGCGTCGGTTCGCCGAGGTGATCGCTCCGAACTGTCTGACGATCGACCATCCTCGGTATCTCGCCTTCGTCCCCGACGCACCGTCGCATGCCTCGACGCTGGCCGATGTGCTCGTGTCGGTGTGGAACATGTACCCGGGCACCTTCGCCGACGGCTCCGGTGCAGTCGTCGCCGAGAACCAGGCACTCGAGTGGCTCGCACGGTTGGTGGGACTGCCCGACGGTGCCGGCGGCGCGTTCGTCAGCGGTGGCACTGCGGGCAATCTGTCCGCGCTCATCGCTGCACGGCACCGATGGCGATCACGAGCCAACGGCGCCTTCGACCGCACACACGGGATCCTCGTCGTGTCGGAGGGGGCGCATGCCTCGGTGGAGGCTGCAGCGCGCGTGATGGACACCGATGTGATCACGGTTCCGGCTGATGATGGTGGCCGGCTCAGTCGTCATGCACTCGCCGAGACGGTCGCCGGCCTCGGCCCCACGCACCGCCCTCGGGTGTTTGCCGTGGTGGCAACTGCGGGCACCACCAATGCCGGCACGGTCGACGACATCACCGCAGCCGCCGATGCTGCAGAGAACCTCGACACGTGGCTGCATGTCGATGGGGCCTATGGGGGTGCGGCGCTCCTTGCATCGAGCGTGCGCGGTCGCTTCGCAGGCATTGAACGGTGCGACAGCGTGATCATCGACCCGCACAAGTGGCTGTTCGCGCCGTTCGACTCATGTGCGCTGGTGTACCGCGACCCCTCAATCGCACGCGCTGCGCACACGCAGCACGCCGCTTACTTGGAGCCCACCCAGTGGCGGGCGGAATGGAACCCGTCGGACTTCGCACATCACCTCACCCGGCGGGCGCGCGGGCTGCCGTTCTGGTTCGGGCTGACCGCCTATGGCACCGATGCCTATGCCGCTGCGGTCGAGGAGAACCTTCGTCTCGCAGGGGAGACCGCGGCACTCGTGAGGGAGCGACCGGACCTTGAGCTCGTCATGGAGCCCGAACTCTCGGTGGTGCTCGTCAAGCGGCTCGGCTGGGACGCGGACGACTATCGACGCTGGAGCGACCGCACCGCTGCGGCAGGACTCGGCTACGTCACCCCGACGACGTGGCGCAACGAGACCGTGATCCGACTCTGCTTCGTCAACCCGGCCACCCGTGTGGACGACATTCGTTGGCTCCTCGACTCGCTTTCGGCATGATGGTCGACCATGGCTGACCTACTCATCACGAATGCCTGGTGCATCGCCACGATGGACCCTGAACGGCGGGAGCTGTCGGGCGGTTGGGTGGCGATCACCAACGGGTTTGTCGAGGCAGTCGGGGCCTCGACCGATCCGCAGCCGAAGGCACGCGAGACAGTCGACGCGAGCGGGTGTCTTGTGACGCCCGGGCTCATCAACACCCACCACCACCTCTATCAGAACCTCACGCGCGCCCTGCCGTCCATGACCTCGGAGCCGTTGTTCGGATGGCTGAAGTCGCTCTACCCGCTCTGGCGTGGCCTCGACGAGGAGTCGGTCTATGTGTCGACTTGGGTGGGGCTTGCCGAACTCGCGCTGAGCGGATGCACGACCAGCACCGATCATCTCTACGTGCATCCGGTGCGCGGCGGCGATCTCCTCGGCGCCGAGATTGCCGCAGCACGCTCGATCGGTGTCCGCTTCCACCCCACACGCGGCTCGATGTCGCTCTCGCAGAAGGACGGGGGACTTCCTCCCGACGACCTCGTCGCCGACGACGACGCCATCCTCGCCGCCTCCGAGGAGGCGGTTCACCGGCACCACGATCGTTCGCACGGCGCCATGGTGCGTGTGGCACTCGCACCATGTTCGCCGTTCAGCGTCACGGAGTCACTCATGGTGCGCTCGGCGGAACTGGCCGAGCGGCTCGACGTGCGCCTGCACACGCACTTCGCCGAGAACGCCGAGGACGACGAGTTCTCGGTTGCCCGCTTCGGGTGCCGCCCCACCGAGTACCTCGAGCGCACCGGGTGGTGCTCGGACAGGACCTGGGTGGCGCATTGCGTCATGCCGAACGCGGACGAGGTCCGTCGCCTCGGTGCCGCGGGGATCGGTGCCGCGCACTGCCCGTCCTCCAACCTCATCCTCTCGTCGGGTATCGCGCCGATCGTCCCGCTGCGTGCCGCAGGCGTGAAGGTGGGGCTCGGCGTCGACGGGTCGTCGTCGGCCGACTCGGCGTCGCTGTGGCTCGAGGCGCGTCAGGCGATGCTGCTCGCGAAGTTGCGCGACGGTGCGGGTGCGGGAACCGCCCGCATGGCGCTCGAGTGCGCCACTGTTGGCGGGGCTGGTTGTCTGGGTCGCACCGGCGAGATCGGCGTGCTCGCACCCGGAGCCGTGGGCGACGTTGCCGTCTGGCGTCTCGATGGTCCGAAGTTTGCGGGTGCCATCGCAGATCCCATCGAGGGCTGGCTGCGGTGCGGCCCGACCGCAGCACTGCACACCATCGTGCACGGCAGGTTCGTCGTGCGGGACGGGCACATCGTGGACGATGCACAGCTCTCCGACGCCCTGCGGCGCCACCGCCGCGAGGCCGCGCGCCTGCAGGCCGGCTGAGTTCCCGGCTCGGGGGCAGTCCCGCCGCATCGAGCCCCGGCAGTCATCCCGGCGCCGTCGGCGACCTCGCTGACCGGGTCCCCGAGGTGCTACGAATGTCGGGGTATCGACCCGACGGGGTCGCCGAAGAGGGGAAGGGTCCATGGCCACCAAGAAGTTCCGCTTTGCCGTCCAGTCGTCCACTGCGTCGTCCGCTGCGGAGTGGAAGGAACTGGCACGCAAGTCCGAGGCAAACGGCTACAGCACGCTCCACGCCCCCGATCACTACGTCGATCCCGCGTCCAACGGCGGTCAGTTGCTTGCTGCCTTTCCGGCGCTCGCAGCTGCAGCCGCAGTGACCGACACGCTCCGTGTCGGCACGCGCGTGCTCTGCATCGACTACCACC
Source organism: Acidimicrobiia bacterium (assembly GCA_032117595.1). Taxonomy (GTDB): domain Bacteria; phylum Actinomycetota; class Acidimicrobiia; order Acidimicrobiales; family Ilumatobacteraceae; genus WLJO01. The sequence continues at coordinate 23,141 of JAULYZ010000091.1, forward strand.
AGCCGGTCGTTCTCGCGAAGAGCGCTGCCACGCTCGACTTCCTCTCCGACGGCAGGTTCGAGCTCGGTATCGGTGCAGGCTGGGTGAAGTCGGAGTACGAGTCGATGGGCCTGACGCTCGACAGCACCCCGACGCGCATCGCCCGGCTCGCCGACACCGTCGAGTTCCTCAAGGCCTTTTTCGGCGGTGAGACGATCGAGATGACCAACTCAGCGGTCAACGTGCACGGCATGAAGGGCGCCCCGGTGCCTGCATCGAAGTCCATGCCGATCATGATTGGCGGTGGCGCACAGAAGATGCTGACGCTCGCCGGCCAGCTCGCCGACATCGTGTCGTTCAACTTCAACAACAAGGCCGGTGCCGTCACGCCCGCGAGTATCCAGTCGGCGATGGATGCCGGTATGCGCGATCGCGTCTCGTGGGTGAAGGCCGGGGCCGGTGCGCGGTTCGACCAGATCGAGCTCGAGGTCGGCGCCTACTTCACCGTCGTCACCCCCGATGCACTGCCCACCGCCGAGAAGATGGGCGGCATGTTCGGCATCTCCGCCGAGGAGATGCTGGCCCACCCGAATGCGCTCATCGGTTCGGTCGATGCCATCTGCGACCGTCTGGTCGAGCGCCGCGAGAAGTACGGCATCAGTTACATCACGGTGTCGGACCGCAACCTCGAGCCGTTCGCTCCGGTGGTGGCGCGACTCGCCGGCAAGTAATCAGGCCCAGCGGCCCTGACCGAACCGGTACCCGACCGACCTCACGGTCTGGATGAGGTTCGCGTGCTCTTCGCCCATCTTGGCGCGGAGTCGTCGGATGTGAACGTCCACCGTGCGGGCGCCTCCGAAGTACTCATAGCCCCAGACGCGTGACAGCAGGATCTCCCGGGTGAACACGCGCCCCGGGTTCTGCGCCAGGAACTTGAGCAGTTCGTACTCCATGTACGTGAGGTCGAGTGGCGTGCTGCCGATGCTTGCCTGGTAGGTCTCGAGGTTGAGCGTGAGCGGGCCGTAATCGACGAGCTCGGGCTTGCTGCTGGTGCCGCCCCGCCAGAACAGATGCTTGAGCCGTGCCTCGAGCTCGCGCGGGTGGAACGGGGTGAGACAGAAGTCGTCGAACAATTCGTCGCGCAGTTCGAGGTCGGCGAGCTGTGCACCGGACACGAGCACGATGAGCGGCTCGACCGCTGGCTCACGCTTGCGGAGCGCGCGACAGAAGGCCCATGCGGATTCGGGGTCGGAGTCGGCCACCACAACAGCACCCGCCCAGCCCTCGGGCGGCTCGTGGCGGGTCGCGTCGGCTGCGGAGCCGATGGCCTTCCAGCGATATCCCGAGAGGTCGAGGGTGCGCGCCAGCTCGGGCGGAGCCGGATCGGGGAAGACGGCGACGATCTCCATCGGGTCGTTCACAGTGCTCGGAGATACCGATCGAGTTCGAACGCCGACACGTGGGTCTTGTACTCGCGCCATTCGCGGCGCTTGTTGCGCAGGAACCACTCGAAGAGGCGGTCACCGAGGGCATCGGCAACCAGTTCGCTCTGCTCCATCACCCGAAGGGCATCGCTGAGCGACTGCGGGAGCTGCTCGATGCTCAGCTTGGCGAGCTGCACATCGCTCAGTTCGAAGAGGTTCGAGTCGGCCTCGGGCGGGAGTTCGTAGCCCTGCTCGATGCCGCGCAGGCCCGCAGCGAGGATGACGCTGAAGGCGAGGTACGGGTTGCAGGCCGCATCGGGCGACCGGTACTCGATGCGCGTGGCGAGCGGATTGCCGCGCTTGGGGATGGGAACCCGGATGAGGCCGCTGCGATTGTTGCGTGCCCACGACACGTGCACCGGAGCCTCGAAGCCCGGGACGAGACGCTTGTAACTGTTGACGGTCTGATTGGTGACGGCAGTGATCTCGGCTGCGTGGCGGAGGAGCCCGGCAATGAACTGCTTCGCGACGGTGGACAGGTTGTAGGCGTCGTCGGGGTCGTAGAACGCGTTCTCGTCACCACGGAAGAGCGAGAGGTGCAAGTGCATGCCGGAGCCCTGGACACCTTCGAGTGGCTTTGGCATGAACGTGGCGTGCACGCCCTGCGCTGCAGCGATCTCTTTCACGATGAGCCGGAACGTCATCACGCTGTCGGCCATGGTGAGCGCGTCGGTATGGCGAAGGTCGATCTCGTGCTGGCTGGGGGCGTCCTCGTGGAAGGCGTACTCCACGGGGATCGACATCGCCTCGAGCGTGCGGAGCGTCTGCTTGCGCAGGTTGCTCGACACATCGTTGGTGGTGAGGTCGAAGAACCCTGCCTCGTCGAGCAACTTGGGCGCCTGGCCCTTCTCGGGCGGGGCCACGTAGAAGAACTCGATGTCGGGGGCGATGTAGAAATCGAAGCCGTGCTGGCGTGCGGCGTGGAGGTTGCGGCGCAGCACCTGACGGGGGTCGCCGTCGAACGGCGTGCCGTCGAGGTTGTGGATGTCGCAGAAGACCCGTGCCTCGGCTGCCTTGCCGTCGCCCCAGGGGATCACCTCGAAGGTGGTTGCGTCCGGGACGGCGAGCACGTCGCTCTCCTGCACGCGGGAGAAGCCGTCGATGGAGGACCCGTCGAAGGTCATGCCGTCCTCGAGGGCGTTCTCGAGCTCTGCCGGGCTGATGGCGAAGCTCTTGAGCACGCCGAGCACGTCGGTGAACCAGAGGCGAACGAGGCGGACCCCGCGCTCCTCCACCGTGCGGACCACGTAATTGCGCTGCTGTTCGTTCACAGGCATCCCCGAAACGCTAGGTGGAAATGGTCAGAAGAACACCGGGGGCCAAACCGCAGAAAACGCAACCGGGGGACCCGAAGGTCCCCCGGTTCCACGTTTGGGTCCACCCGGCAGGGTCGGACGGCTCAGCCCTCGGCCGAGCAGACCGTGTCGTTGATGAGACGGGTCACCACGTAGGGGTCCATGTTGGCGTTCGGACGACGGTCCTCGGCGTAGCCCTTGCCGTCCTTGGCGACCTGCCACGGGATACGGATCGAGGCGCCGCGGTTGGACACGCCGTAGGAGAACTTGTTCCACGGGGCGGTCTCGTGCTTGCCGGTGAGGCGCTCCTCGATGCCGTGGCCGTAGTTCTTCACGTGAAGTTCCCACTTCTTGCCGATGGCCTGGCACGCACGCTCGACTGCTGCGTAGCTCTTGCGCATCGCAACGGTGGAGAAGTTCGTGTGGCAGCCAGCGCCGTTCCAGTCGCCCTTCTGCGGCTTGGCAGCGAACGAGATCACGACGTCGTAGTCCTCGGCGATGCGGTGGAGCAGCCAGCGGGCCATGTGCAGGTGGTCCGATGCCTCGAGCGCAGTGGCCGGTCCGATCTGGAACTCCCACTGACCGGGCATGACCTCTGCGTTGGTGCCGGAGATCTTCAGGCCGGCGGCGAGGCAGGCCTCGGTGTGCTTCTCGACGATCTGACGGCCCACCACGCGACCTGCGCCGACGCCGCAGTAGTACGGGCCCTGCGGTGCAGGGAAGCCGCCCTCGGGGAAGCCGAACGGCGTCCCGTCGAGGCGCATCATGGTGTACTCCTGCTCGAGGCCGAACCACATGTCGTTCTTCGCGTACTTCTTCTCGGCCTTCGCGCACGCATCACGGGTGTTCGTGGGGTGCGGCTTCATCGTTGCTGCGAGATAGACCTCGCACAGCACGAGGATGTTCTTGCCACCGCGGATCGGGTCCGGGCAGTGGAACACGGGCTTGAGCACGCAGTCCGACGACTCGCCGGTGGCCTGCTCGGTGGAGGAGCCGTCGAAGCCCCACACGGGCGGGGTGGTGACGTCGTCCTCGAGGATCTTGGTCTTGTTGCGCAGCAGGGGGGTCGGCTGGGTTCCGTCCAACCAGATGTATTCGGCTTGGTAGGGCACGGTTTGTCCTCTCGGTACTCGGATGGGGCGCCTCCTACGTTGCCAGCGAGGGATTTCTTTCCCTTTTCCCGATTGTGAACGCTTTGTGAACAGGGCAGGGTCGGGGTGCGGGAACCGACGATGCCAGCCGCTCGTCAGAGCGGGCATGAACCGTCGCTCGTTCGTTGCCGCACTCGGCTCCGTTCCCCTTGCTCTGCTCGCTGTTGCCTGTGCGGACAGCGATGGCCCTGCCGACACCGTGCCGACCACGGCGCCGGCCAGCACCGTTGCGCCGACCACCCTGCCCCCTGTCTCGGGTATCGAGCATCCGATGGGTGCCGACGAGGTGGTGCTGCGGTTGAGCTGGGAGGGTGGATTCGTCCCCTCCGAGATGTTGTTCATGCGACTCCCGCGTGTGCTCGTTGCGGGCGACGGCTCGGTGTATTTCCAGGGCGCAGTGCTTGCGATCTATCCGGGCCCGCTCCTCCCGCCAGTGCTCGTCGGTCGCATCACCGAGGCGGAGATCCAGGAACTGTTGGTCGCAGCGCGTGATGCCAACCTGTTCCGTGCGGTCACCTACCAGCAGCCCGACAACGGGGTTGCCGATGCGCCCAACACGCTGCTCGTGATCAACGCAAATGGCGAGACGTACACCCACGATGCCTACGCGCTCGGAATCGGCGGGACCGAGACCGACCCCGACCGCGTCGTGTTCCAGAAGTTCGTCGAACTGCTCGAGCCGCTGGCCCTGGGCCTCCCTGACTCGTCGTCGTTTGCGGCCGAGCGTTTCGCGATCCGGGCGACCACCGCCGACAATGCACCACCCACCGACGGCATCACGCCGAACGAGGTCGCGTGGCCGACGGGCGCTGGCGTGAGCCTCGCCGCTGCATCGGACTGTGCAGTGGTGGAGGCGTCGGCAATCGGCTCGATCTTCAACGAGGCCACCCAGATCACACGGTTCGTGGACGGCGGCATCAAGTACGTGCTGTTGGTGCGTCCGTTGCTTCCGGGCGACGCTGGCTGCTGAGCCCGAGGGCGAGCATCACCACTGCGACGGTCGAGGTGCCGATCACCGGCGAGACCGCAACCCCGGGACCGTGTTGGTCGTAGAGCCACGTGCCGAGCAGCGTGCCGGCGGCCATCCCGGCCGTGTTGAACGTGAACATCAGACCGAGTCCGGCCGCCGGTGCACCGCTGACGAGCGTGGTGGCGACGGAGAACGAACTGATGATGCAGTACTCGAAGCCGAGGGTCACGAGGGCAAAGGCGACGAGGCCGAGCCAGAGGTGTTGATGGGCCACGACGAAGAGCAGTGAGGCAGGGATGAGGAGCAAGCCTCCGCGCATCACGCTTCGCCAGCCGCCCCACACATCGGTGAGCCGGATCGCAGCGAATGACGAGACCAGTTCGAAGATTCCGAGCCCGAAGGTGACCACGGCGAGGCCGCCCGACCCGAATCCGTGATCGTCCTGGAGCCACGGACCGAGCACGGCGATGAGCATCTGGATCGAGATGAGCATGAAGCCCATTGCGATCACGAAGTGCCAGGCGCGCCGGCTCGGGCGCTCACGGGGAGCAGAGATGGCCGCGGTGTCGCGGGCCGAGAAGCGTCGCCGGTCGGGTGGGAGCCGCAGGTACGCCACGACAGCGACCACGACGAGGGAAACCGCTGCAGTCGCATACGCCCATCGCCACGACCAGATGGCGGTGATGATCCCGAGCAGGGTGACGCCGAGGAACAGCCCCGCCGCCCACGACATCTCGATGAGGCCGAAGACACGCCCCCGCCCGTGCGGCGGGACGTACTCCGACACCCAACCGGTGAGCGCCATGTCGAAGACGAGTTTCGCGACCCCGAGGAGCACGAGTCCGACACCGAAGAGCCACACACCGGGCGCGAAGGCGGCGATCGCTGCGCCTGCTGCGATACCGACGAGTGAGTAGACGATGAGGATCCGGTGCGACCCGCGATCGATGAACCGGCCGATGGGCGAACCGAGGAGTCCGGTGAGGGTGCTGATGGTGAGCACCACGCCGATCTGGGAGATGCTCACCTCGAGACCGCGTGCGAGCACCGAGAGGAACGGGATCACGTAGCGGAAGGCGCTGTTGGTGGTGAGCCGCGCCACCGTCACCAGAGTGAGGTTCTTGCGGACGATCGGCTCGTACGTCTCGTCGAGGACCCGGCCGAGCAGCATCAGTCGACGTCTTCTTCGTCGTTGCTCTTGGCGATGAGGTAGCCGATGGCGCGCTCGGCCTTCGGGTACCGGTTCACGAGCCGCCAGAACTCGTCGTTGTGCGCGAGCACGACGAGGTGGGCGAGTTCGTGCACGATCACATAGTCGAGCACCCAGTTCGGGAACATCGCAAGGCGTGATGAGAGACGGATCGAGCCGCTGGCCGGGGTGCACGACCCCCACTGCGATTTCATCGTGTCGGACCACTTGATCTCGGCCGGGCGGGGGAGGTCGTATCGCCGGGCGAGCGTGGTGGAGCGTTCGCGCAGGTCGATGCGATCGGTCTCGATCGATCGGCGGAAACGTTCGGCCATCTTCTCGCGCCACACCGCTTCCTCGGCCTTCGACATCCACGACGGCACGATGATGTGCAGCACCGAGCCCTTCATCTGGGCGCCCACGGTGCGCTTGCGACGTGTGCTGCGTTCCACCCGGATCTCGAACGGGAACTGCGGGTGCTGCACATCGACGCCAGTCGGTGGCGTTGCAACGGGTGTGGGACGCACGGACTTCCCGGTGTCGTCGACGTCGTCGAAGTCGAGCGGGAGTCGCTCCTGGTTCACAGTGGTGTCGCCGAGGAGGGACGTTCCTGATCGACGAGCAGCACGAGCTCACCGCCCACGATTCGGTGCTCGTCGATCTCGAACCACTGCCCGCTGAGGTTGGGGAACGCACGGTCGTCGTCGGTGTCGAGCGTCGCCCGCAGGGCGCGCACGATCCCGCCGTGGCTCACCACGAGTGCCGTGCCCCCCGGGTGGCGAGCGGCGACCGAGCGCAGTGCG
>JAULYZ010000092.1:0-2001 GCA_032117595.1 Acidimicrobiia bacterium
GACGGCGGCGGCCGTCGAGGCGTTCCAGAAGTCGGCACTGCTCGAAGTCAGCGGGACAACCCCTGTGGCCACACTGGGTGCTCTCGGACTTGGTGGCGGGCTCGTGGCCGACTTCTCGTCCATCGAGGGCTGGTCTGATGCGCTCATCAGGTACCTCACCTACGGGGAGCAGGGTCGTCTGCCGTCGGCTGCCGTGAAGGGATTGAGCGGATTCGTCTACGAGACGAGTGATGCGGTGCCGTTCAGCCGCCTCGCTGTCGAACCCAGGTCCGACGGCCGGACCTTGCTCGCTCTGGTGGGACAGGATTCTCGTGGGTATGGCCCGGCGCTGATCCTCGACGTGTGTATCACGTCTGCTCCGGCCCTCGATTGGTGCGGGTTCTGGTCGGCTGCGAACGATTAGGGACGTCGACAATCCCGTTTGGGTTCGACTCGCACGCGTCTGGAGGTGCTGTGGCTACCGAAGCGCTGACCCGGTTGCGACATCGCATTGGCTGCGATGCAGCGGACGCGGTGTCCGCTGTCAAGTAGTCATGGTTGCAGCGTGCTGTCCGATGTCGAAGATGTGGTGGTCGTCACGTCCTGCTGAGCACGTTCCACTCGGACAGAACCAGATGCCAAACGGTAGATCCTTTCGCCGGGATCACCGTCGATCTCGATGTCTCCGTCATCACCGACCTCGGCATTCGCGGCGATGAAGCCTTCGAACTCGCTCATCGTCTTCACGTCAAAGGCAATGACACAGCTCTGGCCACCCCCGAGATAGATCATCCAGAGTCCGACGTGCTTGGTCCCCGAGCTGTTGTTGAAAGTCCCACAGCCAGTCGTTCTGATGTCACTGATGAAGTGGACTCCGGGTAGCGAGGGATCTGAGAAACCGGTCACCACTCGGAGGAGACGCGTCACGTTGTCTGGGTTGTGGATCCGAATGGAGAACGGGACCACCTCACCGGAGTCGTAGACCTCCTTGGATCCGCTGTGGAACATCGATGCGCGAATACCCAGCAACGCCGGAGGGTTGGTGATCTCGGGGCCTGTCGATGTTGAGCCCGACACTGTTGTGTCGACCAAAGTCGTTGTTGAGGACTCCGGAGTTGTTGTTTCCGCCACCGTTGTTGAATCCGGAACGGTCGTGTCGAGGTCGGTGTCAGAAGCGACGGTGTCGAGCGTGATCTCCCGCTGGCTCTCCTCGCCGGAACAGTAGGAAAGGGCCAGAGCAGCACCCGGGACAAGCAACGACACTGCGGTCGCGCCGAGAAGACGCCAAGACCTGGTCAACCGTCTACCCGTCTCGGCCTCACCACGAGGCAAGTCGTCGATGGGTCCAGGGCTGACGGGGTGCGGGCCAGGCGATAGTTCGCTGTCGTCGTCCATCCCACATCATCATTTCGCTGATTTGGGTGTTGCCGCTATTCGGCTGAATACGCCCGTCGGCGGCCACGATCGAGCTCCCTGCTTTGCCGAATTCAGCGTGCGCCGATGCGGCACCCATGTGACGGAGAAAAATCCCGAGATTTCTCCCTCTGCTGACGTTGCTCCGCACCACCCACCCCCTACAATCGAACATATGTTCGATCAGGCATCGCGTGAGCAGGTGACGAAGTGGGTGGGCGAACTCGCCACCGCACCTCGTTCGCTCGCCGAGGTCGCCGCCCGGGCTGCCGCCATCACCCGCATCCGGGATTGGGCCGAGGCCGCACTCGCCCAGGTGGCCATCGAGGCCGCCACCTTCGAACGTGTCGATGGCGCACCCTGCGTCGGCGCCAGTGCGTTCCTGCAGGGTTCCGCCGGCCTCAGTGCACGAGAGGCCCGCGCGGTGGTGAAGCGGGCCGAGGTCATTGCCCAGGCGCCGGTCGTGGGCGAGGCACTGGCTCTTGGCGAGGTGGGCACCGCGCACGCCGATGCGCTGGCGCGCACGGTGGGCAAGGCGTCGCAAGCCGTGCGTACCGATCTGCTCGATCAGGCCGAGGCGCTCCTCGCCGTGGGCGTCGAGATGACCCC
>JAULYZ010000093.1:0-1648 GCA_032117595.1 Acidimicrobiia bacterium
TATCGACGCCAAGGACATCCGCACTTCGCAGGTGTTCCTGAGCCCCACGTGGGACTACTCGGCCGGCACGTCACGTATTACGGGGTACCAGGCAACTGTGTCGGTCGAGGTCCGGATCCGCAAGACCGATACGGCGACGGCACTGCTGGACGGGCTCACCGGAATCGCCGGGAACACCCTTCGGCTCCGGTCGCTCGCCTGGTCCGTCGACGACCCGAGCAAGGCACTCGACCAGGCCCGCGAGGCGGCGATGAAGGATGCCCTCAACCGGGCGTCGGTTCTGGCCAAGGCCGGCGGAGTGAGGACCGGCGACGTCCTCTCGATCACCGAGTCGAGCCAGAGCGTGCTGCCGCCGATCTACGACGGCCCGAGTGGCGACAAGGGCGAGGGTGCTTCGCCGAGTGTTCCCTTCGAGCCGGGGACCGAGTCGATCACCGTGAATGTCTCGGTGATCATCGAGCTCGACTGAGTCGTGCGGCGAGCAACGTCCGGAGACGTTGCAGCTCGTCGGAGCCGAGCAGCCACATGAGTCCGGCATACACCGCAGGGCCGATCAGCAGGCCCAGCAGCACGCGGAGCGCTGCTCCGAAGCCCGCATTCGCCCCCAACGCTCGGTAGACGAACCACACCACCTCGGCCATGAGCAGGCTGGCCAGCACGGTCTTTCCGACGTTTGCGAACAGCGCCCGGAGGTCGAAGCCGCCCACTTTGTAGTGGAGCACCTGCAGCGCCCACGCTGCGGTCAGCGTGTACGCGAGAGCAAACGCGAGCCCGAGACCCAGCACGCCGAAGTGCGGATAGAGGGCGAACGCCAGCACCACGTTGAGGACGTTCTCGACGAGGTTGAGGGTGAACGGGGTCCGCGTGTCCTGATGGCTGTAGAAACCGCGCATCACGAACAGGTAGAGCGAGTAACCCCCGAGCCCGAGTGCGAACCCTGCGAGCGCGCGGCTTGTCACCAGCGCATCACTCGCGTCGAAACTGCCGTGCTCGAGCAACAGGCCGATGATGGGACGCCGGAGGACGAAGAGGCCGAATCCAGCAGGCACGGTGACGAGGGCCACCACCCGGATACCGAGCGACATCCGATCGACGAAGGCGGGTCGGTCGCGGCGCTTCACCGACCCGGCCATGTCGGGAACGAACGTGGTGAGCACGGACATAGCGAGCAGTGCGTGCGGGAGCTGGAAGAACGTGTACGCCAGTGTGTAGGCGCTCGCGTCGCCGCTCCCGGGGTCTGCAAGGTTCTGCACGACCAGTGCCGCCGCGATGTTCGCAGCGGCGTAGCCGATGGTCCATGCCGACATCCGGAACACGCGCCGCACGGCCGGGTGGTTGAACTGCGGTCGGAAACGCACGTCGATGCCGGCCGACCGGAGCGCCGGGAGATGAGCGAACGCCTGGAGCGCGATACCGACCGTGGCGCCGATCGCCAGGGTGTTGCGGAACGATGTGCTCGCAAGGGCCTCGGCGAAGCCGTCGTCGGTGTCCATCTGGAGCTTCGCAATGACGAGCGAGACGATGATGGCGAGGTTCGAGAGGATCGGCGCCCATGCGGGGGCGAAGAACCGTTTCTTGGCGTTGAGGAGCGCGCCCCAGATTGCGCTGAGTCCGTAGAAGAAGATCTGGATGAGCAGGATCCGCGCGA
>JAULYZ010000094.1:0-3198 GCA_032117595.1 Acidimicrobiia bacterium
GCGAGTCGCTCTACCACGGCCTCCGCGAGACTCTGGAAGGGTCGGCCGAGGTGGTGGCGGCGTTGCGTGCCTGAGCGGTGACGAGCCTGAGAGGCCGACCCCCTGTTGGTGTGACGTCGGCCGAGGTGGTGGCGGCGTTGCGTGCCTGAGCGGTGACGTTCTGGGGGAGGCCTCCGGCGGGGTCCCGCGCTATGGTCTGACCATCAGTCCAACGAACCATTTCCCCACGCCGAACGATCACCCGCCGTCGGGACGCATCCGGAGCGTTTGCTGATGGCGCAGCCCACGACGCTCGGCGTCTTCGAGCCGGTCGAGCGCCGCACCGTGTCGGCCGAGGTGCGCGAGCGGATCCTCGATGCGGTCCGGTCGGGTCAGTTGTTGCCCGGCGACGCCGTGCCGTCGGAGCGGAGTCTCTGCGAGCAGTTCGGGGTGGCCCGAACCTCGGTTCGCGAGGCGATTCAGGGCCTCATCACCTCCGGTGTCCTCGAGCGACGCGGGAACCGCACTCAGGTGGCTGAGCGAGTGCCGTCGCTTCGTCTCGACGGCGACGACCGCAAGGTCGCGGTGCGCCAGTTGTTCGAGGTCCGTCGCATTCTCGAGCCGCAGATGGCCGCTCTCGCCGCCGAACGGGCCACCGACCTCGAGCGCCGTCGCATTGTCGAACTAGCAGGTCGGGTCACGCGCCAGCTCGACGAGTTCCGGGCAGTGGATCGGGAGTTCCACGCGCTCATTGCGCATGCCTGCGGTAACGAGGTCCTCACCGAACTGCACGCAAAGGCATTGGCCGCACTCTTCGGGTCCGACGAGTTTGCGTCGCTGCTCTACGCGGAACCGAACCGCCGTGAGGTTGCCGAGATCATCCGCTCGGCAACCGAGGCACACCGGGCAATTGCGCAGGGAATCGCCGACGGCGACGCGCAGGCAACGGTTGCAGCCGTGCAGTGCCACCTCAACGATGTCGAGAAAAGAATGATCGAACGTCTCGTCTGACGACGGGCGTGGATGGGCAGGAGACCATGAACCTCACCAACCAGTACTGCTACTTCTACGAGGACTCGGCCTTCAAGGAGACCGACCGCGCCGGGTTCCGCCGCCGGGTCATCACCGGCGACGGACTGCAGTTGTGCTTCTGGCGCATCGACGGTGGCGCGAGGGGCTCGTACCTACACCGGCACGCCAACGAGGAACAGCTCGGCATCATCGTGCGCGGCGCGCTCGACTTCCGTATCTCGGACGACCCGGACAACGAGGAGCGCATCGTGCTCCGCGAGGGGGAGGTCTATCTCGCCCCGAAGAACGTCTGGCACGGCGACAGCGTGTTCATCGGCGATGACGAGCTCAACGAGTGCTGGATCCTCGACATCTTCGCCCCGCCGCGGGAGGACCTGAAGAATGGCTGACCGGCCCGGAACCCCGGCTCCCGACTGGCGTCTCGCCGTCGATATCGGCGGGACATTCACCGATGTGGTGCTGCTCGATGCAGCGTCGGGTCGCGTGGTGGTGGACAAGACCCTCACCACTCCCTCGGCGCCACTGGAGGGTGTGCGCACCGGTGTGCGCCAGTTGCTCGCCAAGGCAGGTGTGCGCCCGTCCGACATTGCGGCGCCCATCGTGCATGCCACCACGCTCATCACCAATGCGCTCATCGAGGGCAAGATCGGCCGCGCAGGCATCGTGACCACTGCCGGTTTCGGCGACACGCTGCTGATCCGCGACGAACACCGCTACGACATGTACGACCTGCAGATCGAGTTCCCGGCGCCGCCGGTACCACGCGACCGCATCGTCGAGATCGACGAGCGGACCGCTCCCGGTGGGGCAGAGCAGCCACCGTCCGAGGCCGACCTCAAGCGGGTCGCGTCGGAGTTGCGCGCGATGAAGGTCGAGGCGGTCGGCGTCTGTCTGATCAACAGTTACGCAGACCCCACCAACGAGCGGATCGTGGGGGACTTCCTGCGCCGCGAACTGGGTGTGCCGGTGTGCATCAGCTCGGACATCTCGCCGCAGATCCGTGAGTACCCGCGGATGATCACTACTGCGTGCAATGCGGCCACCATGCCGGTGATCGGTCCGTACCTCGACGAGCTCCAGAAGTGGCTTGCATCGGAGGGCTTCGGCGGCTCGGTGCTCATGATGCTGTCGAACGGTGGCGTGGTCTCTGCCGACGATGCGGCTCGCGCCCCGATCCGTCTGGTGGAGAGCGGGCCCGCAGCAGGTGCTCTCGCCGGCTCGTGGTTCGCCCGCCGTCTCGGCGAGGACCGGCTCCTGTGCTTCGACATGGGCGGTACCACCGCCAAGTCGTGCCTCATCGAGCACGGTGAGCCGGAACTCACCAACACCTTCGAGGTGGCGCGTATCTACCGCTTCAAGAAGGGGTCGGGATTCCCGGTGTCGGTGCCGTCGGTCGATCTCGTGGAGATCGGTGCGGGCGGTGGGAGCCTTGCGCGTGTCGACGATCTCGGACTGCTCAAGGTGGGCCCCGAGTCCGCTGGCGCCGATCCCGGGCCTGCGTGCTACGGCCGCGGCGGACGCCGCCCGGCGGTGACCGACGCAGATCTGTTCCTGGGGAATCTCGACGCCGGTTTCTTCCTCGGTGGCGACATGCCCCTCGACCTCGTTGCCTGCGAGGCGGCGCTCGACTCGGTTGCGCAGCAACTCGGCCTTCCTGTCGGTGACACCGCTGCAGGTATCCACGAACTGGTGAACCAGAACATGGCGGCCTCGTCGCGGATGCACGCTGTCGAGATGGGCACCGACCTGCGCGGTGTGCCCGTGCTCGCGTTCGGCGGGGCCGGACCCGTGCATGCGTGCGGTGTGGCCGAGCTGCTCGAGTCGCCTCGTGTGGTGTTCCCCGTGAACGCGAGCGTTCTCTCGGCGTTCGGCACACTGGTCACGCCCGTGCGAATCGACCTCGCCCGCTCGTGGGTGCGCCCGCTCACCTCCATCGACGCAGCCGCGCGCGAGCGTTTGCTCGACGAATTGCGCGAGGAGGGACGTCGAGTCCTCGCGGCCGCCGGTGTCGACCCGAGCCAGATCCGCTTCCGGTACGGCCTCGACACCCGCTACCTCGGCCAGGGCAACGAGATCACCATCTGGCTCGGCGAGGGGCCGAGTTGGCCGGTGACCGATGCCGACGTGCTCGCAGCGTTCGAGCGCGACTACCGAAAGGTGTACGGCCTCACCATCCCCGATGTGGGG
>JAULYZ010000095.1:0-72034 GCA_032117595.1 Acidimicrobiia bacterium
CCACGGCGTAGGTGAGCGGGATTCCTGCGCAGGTGCCGTCGGGAAACGCTGCTCGGAAGGGTTCGGGACGAAAGCCGAGCGCGAGCACCACCTCGGTCACCCCGCCCCGGACCAACTGATCGACCACCAGTTCGATCATTGGCCGCTGGCCGACCGGGAGCACCGGCTTGGGGACGTGATTCGTGAGCGGTCGCAAGCGGGTGCCAAAGCCACCCACCAGCAGGACTGCTCGCATCAGTTCGTCGTGGTCGCCGACGCAGCAGTCGTGGACGGCGCCACCGACGTGCTCACCGAGGAGTCGGTGGGTGCCCCGGTATCGGACGGGACCTCGGTGACCGCTGGCGTGGATGTTGCCGACGGATTGTCGAGTGCACCGAGCTCAGGGAGGTCGGTGGCCCACGGCGGGAGCGGGATCTGGCTGTTCGGCAGGCTGTCCGGCACGAACGCAATCACGAAGACCTGCTGATCCTTCAGGACCCGCTCGCTGCCGAGCTTGGACGTGCGCACGATGTAGTCGCTGGGCTTGTCGTAGCGATCCCAGACGACGGTACGCAGCGACGAAGGCTCTTCCTTGCCGTTCACCGTGCAGGTGGTCTTGCCCTCTTCGAACACGAGATCGTCGCCGGGCTCCTTGAGCTCGGTCCCGCTGATCGTCATTTTGGTATCGCTGAGATCCACGTTGTAGAGCTCGAGGAACACGTCGAACTTTGCGGACCGGCCGGTGCTGCGGTTGATGGCCTGCTCATTCGACGGGTGCCAGTGCATGACGCCGTCACCGTGCGAGTGAATCTGGAGGAACTGGTATTCCTCCGAGGTCTCCTTGTTGTCCGGGAAGGGGTCGATGTACTTGTCGCAGGTGTAGATGCCGTAGGCGACGTGCCAGTGCGAGCCGAGCTCGGGTCCGATGGCATCAGCCTTGCTGTAGTGACGGGAGACTGCGATGAGCAGGACCCCCACCACGACCACCAGCCCGATGGCAACGGGGAACACCGTGCCGCCCTGGAACCGAACCTTCTTGCCCTTGCCCCGGCGTGCGAGACGGGCGACCTTTTTTGCGGACGATGCCTTGCCCATACAGAACGGCGAGGCTACCGGCTGATTCGTGGCGTCCGGGTTCGGCCCGCAGCGATCCGGCGGAAAAGTTCCTCGTACTGGCACGCAACCGCATGGGGGGACACGTGACCCTCGACCCATCGTCGGCCTGCGGCACCCCGGGCGACGAGCGCCGGGCGGTCGGCGACGAGTCCCCGCAGGGCCGTCACGAACGCCGCGGGGTCGTCGGGCTCGACCCACATACCGGCCCCACTCACCCCGAGGATCCGGGGGATCTCGGTGCCGGGGTCAATGGCTGCGAGGATCGGGCGGCCTGCAGCAAGGATCGAATAGGTCTTGCTCGGGACGCTCACACTCCCGAGTCCCCTCCGCAACGGCACGACGTGTAGATCGGCCGTGGCCAGGACCTCGGCCAAACGCTCCACAGGCTGGAACGGGGCGAAGCGCACGTTCTGGAGCCCGGCTGCGAGTTGCTCCACTGCGGCGCGGCCCGAACCGTCGCCGTTGAACACGAAGGTGATCTCCGGGAAGACACGTGCTGCCTCGACGAGCAGCTCGAGGGACTGCGACATCCCGAGGTTGCCGGCGTACATCACGACCGGTTCATCGCCGATACCGAGCTCGAGTCGGTACGCGGTAGCGCGGTCACGGGGCTGAATGGCTGCGGTGTCCACGAAGTTCGGGATCATGTGCACCCGGTTGCGACGCGCCGGACTCACTTTCGCCCGGACGTTCTCCACGAGGTCGTCGGACAGCACGGTGATCGCATCGGCCGCGCGGTAGGTCGCGCGCTCGAGCAGACGCGACAGGGCGATGATGCGGCGGCCTGTGATAGCTCCGGTCGCGATGGCGGCATCCGGAAAGATGTCCTGCACGTTGAACACCACCGGTGCTCGACGCAGGCGCGCAACGGCCCAACCGACGAGGCCGATCGGAAGCGGCGGCGACATCACGAACATCGCGTCCACGCGGCCGCCACGCCGACCGACACGCAGCGCCGTGAACCCGGCGACAGCACAGAACGCGAGGAACCCGAGCGCGCGACGCGCAATGTTGCGCTTGTCGCGTGCCGGGAACGGGTACACCCGGGCAATGCTCCCGAAGTCGGTGACCTCGCGGCGGGTGCGCCGCCCCTCCCAGCCCACCTCGACCTGATGTGCGCGGTACCAAGGGAGTGCGGTGACGACGTGTACCTCGTGGCCGAGCGCTGCGAGCTCGCGAACGAGGCGTGTCACCACGACGCCGGTGGGAGCGGTGTCGGGCTCGAAGTGTGGGCAGAGGACGATCAGCTTCACGAGGATCTGCCTCCCGTCGATCCGAGCGCACGCCGATAGGCGCCGAGCAGATCCTCGGCACTCCGGCGCGTGCTGAAATGCTGCACGCGATCAGTTCCCGCTGCGACCAACTCGGCACGACGGCGTATCACCTCGTCGAGGGCACCGGCCCAGGCGTCCGGTTCGAGCGGGCGAACGAGCCCAGCATCCGCAACCACCTCGGGCAGGCTCCCACGATCGCTCGCAATGAGCGGTGCGCCGAGTGCCATGGCCTCCAGCGCCGGTGCACCGAAGCCCTCGTACTCGCTCGGGAACGCCACGGCGACCGCCATCTTGATGAGCCCATCACGATCGGGGGTCGGGACCCGTCCGGTACGGATCACGCGCGAGGCCAAGTCGAGGCGTTCGATGCGGGCCCGCACTGCATCCTCGGCGGCGCCGGCACCACCGGTGAGTACGAGTACGACATCGCGCCAGGGTCCCGCCACCAGGTCGACGAGGAAGTCGTGACGCTTGTGCGGGTGGGTCATCGCCGGATACACGACGATCGGGGCGCGTCCCAAGCCGTACTTGGCGCGCAACTCGTCCTCGCCGGTGGCGGCGTGGCCGAGCGAGGGCTCGACACCGTGTCGCACCGTGACCACGCGCGAGGGGTCTACTCCGTAGGCGTCCACGACGGTCCGCTTCACGAACTCCGTCGGAGTGGTGATGATCGCTGCCCGACGGATCGAGCGCGGCGTCGCCCACTGGAGGTAGCGCAGTTTCAACGGCGCGACGTATGCCGGGTAGTCGTGCCACTGGAGGTCGTGGATGGTGAGCACGGCGGGTCGAACGCCGGTTGCCGGCACCGTTCCACCGCCGTGGTGCATGAGCGCAAGTCCCCGTCGGCGACCGGCGCGGGCGAGCCAGGTGTGCTCCATGGCGACGCGCACAGGTCGACGATCGCCCGAGACCGGCGACCCGACGAACATGCGCTGCGGCAGTTCCGGGTGGGCATCGGCGAAGCCCGGGAGCACGAAGGCAGAGAGGTCGAACTCATGCTCGACTTCTCCGAGCCCGATCAACTGTCGGACGAAGTAGTCCTCGCTCCCGCCGACCCGGCCCGGGCGCGCCCAGAGCAGGTTCATCCCGATCGGCGTCACTGCGATGCCCGGCCCACCACTGCGGACTCGTTGCCCGCAACCAGTCGCTTGATGTTCGACCAGTGCCGCACGGCGCACAGGCCGAAGACTCCCGCACTGAAGGCGACCTCTGCACCGGGATAGCCCCAGACCCC
Source organism: Acidimicrobiia bacterium (assembly GCA_032117595.1). GTDB lineage: Bacteria > Actinomycetota > Acidimicrobiia > Acidimicrobiales > Ilumatobacteraceae > WLJO01. Next base: position 3,604 of record JAULYZ010000095.1, read on the forward strand.
GACGAAGACCGGCACCACCACACAGGCGGCCAGCGAGCCGACCGAACCCCGTTTGGTGAACTTGACGACCGCAGCGAACACCGTGATCCCGATGATGGCGATGGGCCAGAACAGCGCAATGACCCCGCCGCCCGCCGTAGCCATTCCCTTGCCACCCCTCAGCCGGCGGGTCACCGGGAAGATGTGCCCCAGCACGGCCGCCGCCCAGCATGCGCATCCGAGAATCTTGTTGTCGATCGCCGAGCCGACGAGCGCCGAGACCAGACCCTTCAGGGCATCACCGATCAGCACGAGCGCACCCGCCGCCTTGCCGGCCGTTCGGTACATGTTCGTGGCACCCGGGTTGCCGCTGCCCTCCTTGGTGGGATCGATGCCCTTGCGTCGCCCGACGAGGATCGCCGTCGGGAACGTACCGAGCGCGTAGGCGCCGACGATCGCAAGGATCCACGTAACGATCACGGACGAACCTTAGTGAGGCGCTGTGCTCACACCGGTGACACGGGCATCACCGACGTGATCAACCGCCCGGGGCCGGACGGAGGTGGATCACGTCTCCGGTGTCGATGACGACGTCGGCGCTCCCATCGACGGGCGCGCCGTCGGGGCGCACCAGCAGCCGCCCGTCGGCAAGCACGTCGACGGCCGTGCCGATGACCGTGTCCTCGTGCCGCTCAACCCGCACGCGCCCGCCGAGCGTGGTGAGCCGACGGCGGTACTCGTCGTCGTGGGCATCGCCGAGCTCGTCGAGCGCCTCGAGCATCGCCGTGAGCAGGGCACCGGGATCGACCCCGTCGGGGAGGCGGATCGCCTCGGGGGGCGCCCAGCCCACATTGATACCGATCCCCACGACCACGTACTCGACCCGCCCCGAGCGGCCTCCGGCCTGGGAGAGCATGCCCGCCAGCTTCCCGGCGCCCACGACGAGGTCGTTGGGCCACTTGATGCCCGGCGACACCGACGCGACCCGCTCGCAGGCGATCGCCGCAGCAACGGCCACCCGCTGGGTGAGCCGGTGGGGGCGGTCGACCCCCTCACGGAAGAGGATCGACACGAGCAGGTTCGCCCCCGGTGGGGCCTCCCAGCGCCGGTCGAGACGACCACGTCCAGCGGTCTGGTGGAGTGCCCGGAGCACGGTCCCGTGGGGTGCCCCGGCGGCCCCCGCCTCCAGCAGGTCCGTGTTCGTCGAGCCAGTTTCCCCGACGACTTGCACGCTCCATGTTGGTTGGGGTCGATCCATCGGCCAACATTGACATTCGTGCTCAAGAAAATCCTTATTGCCAACCGTGGCGAGATCGCCGTCCGAGTCATCCGAGCGGCCCGGGAACTGGGCATCAAGACCGTGGCGGTCTACTCCGAGCTCGACCGCGACGCACTCCACGTGCGACTCGCCGACGAGGCCTACGCGCTCGGCGGTCAGACCGCAGCCGAGAGTTACCTCAACACCGCAGCGATCCTCGATGCCATCAAGCGCTCGGGCGCCGACGGGGTTCACCCCGGCTACGGGTTCTTCTCCGAGAACGCCGACTTCGCCCGCGCCATCGAGGCCGAGGGCGTTGCGTTCATCGGCCCGCCGCCCGCCGCCATCGAGGAGATGGGCGACAAGGTGTCGAGCCGCAAGGCGGCGCTTCGCGGCGGCGCGCCCATCGTGCCGGGCACCACCGACTTCGTGACCACGGCCGAGGAGATCGCCGCATTCGGCAAGGAGTTCGGCTTCCCGGTCGCCATCAAGGCCGCCTTCGGCGGCGGCGGGCGCGGCATGAAGGTCGTGCACTCGGCCGAGGACGTCCAGGCCGCCATGGAGTCGGCCCAGCGCGAGGCCCGCAACTTCTTCGGTCGCGACGAGATCTATGTCGAGAAGTACCTGACCTGGCCCCGCCACGTCGAGGTGCAGCTGGTCGGCGACAAGCACGGCAACTGTGTCTGGGTGTCCACCCGCGACTGCTCGGCACAGCGCCGGCACCAGAAGCTCATCGAGGAGGCACCCGCACCGGCGCTGCCGCCCGGAGTCGAGGACGCAATGGGCGAGGCGGCGATCAAGGCGGCCAAGGCCGTCGGGTACTACAACGCGGGCACCGTCGAGTTCATCTATCAGGACGGCGAGTTCTTCTTCCTCGAGATGAACACGCGTCTCCAGGTGGAGCACCCCGTCACCGAGGTGATCACCGGTATCGACCTCGTCGAGTGGCAGATCCGCGTGGCGTCGGGCGAGTCGCTCCCGATGACCCAGGAACAGGTCGCCGCACAGCGCCGTGGTCACGGCATCGAGATCCGCATCAACGCCGAGAACCCCGCTAGCGGCAAGTTCCTGCCGTCGCCGGGCAAGATCACCGCCCTGCGTGCGCCCGACGGCTTCGGCGTGCGTTTCGACGCCGGCTACGAGGCAGGCGATGAGGTCAGCCAGTACTACGACAACCTCGTCGGCAAGCTCATCGTGTGGGGCAAAGACCGCCCCACCGCAATCGCCCGCACGATCCGGGCGCTCAACGAGATGACCGTCGAGGGCGTCGCCACGACGATCCCGGCCGACCTTGCGATCCTCGAGCACCCCGACTTCGCTGCCGTGACGCACTCCACCAAGTGGGTGGAGGAGCGCCTCGACCTGTCGGGGATTGCCCCGGCCAAGAAGCCCGAGGCGGCAGGCGACGATGACGCGGCCCTCGTGGAGCGCCGCACCACCGTCGAGGTCAACGGCAAGCGCTTCGACGTGAAGATGTGGGTGCCCGATGCGCCCGTCGTGGCAGTTTCGGGCGGCGGCGCCGCAGCAGCACGCAAGCCAGCGCGCTCTGCCTCGGGCGGTGGCGGCAGCGGCGGCAGCGGCAGCGGTGACGTCGCTGTCCCGATGCAGGGCACCATCGTCAAGGTGCTCGTCGAAGTCGGCCAGACCGTCGAGGTGGGTCAACCCGTCGTGGTCCTCGAGGCCATGAAGATGGAGAACCAGATCAACGCCGAGAAGGCCGGCACCGTCAAAGAGGTGAAGGTCGAGCCGGGCGCCAAGGTCGGCGCCGGCGACGTGGTGGTCGTGATCGCCTGATCCGCTGATGGCTGCTGCACCGCAGCAGCGCTCTCAGCCGGTTCCACGGGGCCGATGCCGACGAGGAACGCCCTCGTTCGATGCCTCGGCCTCGGTTACTCAGCAGCCTCGGCGAGCGCCTCGCTCAGCGCCGGGTGAACGAGCAGGCTCTCGACGATGTCGGTGACCTTCAGGTTGGCCGTGACTGCGAGCGCAATCACGCTGATCAGCTCGGCCGCTGCGCCGCCCACGATGGATCCGCCGAGCACCACGCCGGTGGCCGGGTCGGAGATGATCTTGACGAAGCCGCGTGGGTCGTTGTTGATCAGCGCCTTTGGTGTTGCGGAGAACGGCACCTTGGTCACACGGATCTTGCGGCCGGCTGCGAAGGCCTCGGCCTCAGCAAGACCGACGTCCGCGATCTCGGGCTCGGTGAAGATCGCCGACGCCGCCTTGTCGTAGTCGAGGTGGCGATGCTCACGGGTGTGTAGACCCATCACGTGCTCGGCGACCTTGCGTCCCTGCATCGAGGCAACGGACGACAGGGGCAACTTGCCGCTCACATCGCCGGCCGCGTAGATGTGCGGCTGGTTGCTCTGGCAGTGGTGATTGATGCCGATGTACCCGTTGCGGTCGAGCTCGACACCCGTCGCCTCGAGATTCAGCCCATCGGTGTTGGGCACCGAGCCGATGGCGAGCACCGCATGCGACGCACGGATCGCCCGGCCGTCGTCGCAGCGCACGATGACGCCGCTCCCCTGCTCGTCATCCACGCGGTCGATCCCAACCGCACGCGCTCCCTTGAGCAGCGACACCCCGCGCCTCAAGAAATCGTCCTCGAGGACGGCTGCGACCTCGGGATCCTTGCTCGGCAGCACCTGTTGGCGCGACACCACAAGGGTGACCTTGCAGCCGAGTGACGCGAACATGTGGACGAACTCCACACCGGTGACGCCAGAGCCGATGACGGCGATGTGCTCGGGCATGACCTTCGGCGGGTAGCAGTCACGGGTGGTGAGGATCCGCTCCCCGTCTGGCTGGCACCAGTCGGGGATGCGGGGCCGGGAACCCGTCGCAACGAGAACAGCATCTGCAGCGGCCCGTTCAACCCCGTCCGCGGTCTGGATCTCGACCTCGTGTGCGCTGGTGAAACGGGCCGACCCCAGCACCATGCGCACGCCCTGGCTGTTCAGCAGGTCGGTAATGCTTCCCTGGATACGTCCCTTGATCCCCTCGATGCGCTCCTCGAGTGCACGGGGATCGATCTCGGCCTCGTGCTGCTCGAGTCCCATGCCGCGCATACGGCGGCTGTAACTCATGGCGCCACCCGTAGCGATCATGGTCTTGGAGGGAATGCAGTCCCAGAGGTGCGCTGCACCGCCGATGACGTCACGCTCGACAACCGTGACCTCGGCGCCGAGACGGGCCGCATACGTTGCCGCAGTGTTCCCGGCGGGTCCACCACCGATGATGAGGAAGCGAAGAGCCACGACTCGAGGTTACCGCGCAAGGTAGCCTCGCTCTCTCGTGGGCGATAGTGCGCAGGATCCGGAGAACGACGGCGTCGAGCACTCGCATACTGTGTTCGAGGCCGAGCGGGCGAAGCGCTACGCCAAGGTCGACGACCTGCGGGGCGAGGGCGCCGAGCCGTACCCGTACCGTTTCGACCGGACGCACGCGCTCGCCGATCTCAGGGCGGCCTACGAGAGCCTCGAGCCGGGCACCGAGACAGAGCAGCACGTCGCAGTGGCCGGACGCGCCATGCTCATCCGCGAACAGGGCAAGCTCATCTTCTCCACGCTGAAGGACCGGGACGGAGAGATTCAGTTGTTCGTCTCGAAGGCCGTCATCGGTGACGAGGGTTTCGCGGCCTTTGCGGATCTCGACCTCGGCGACTGGGTCGGCGCTTCGGGAACGGTCATGACGACCCGCAAGGGCGAACTCTCCGTGAAGGTCGACCGCTTCGAGTTGCTCGCCAAGGCGGTGCGACCGATGCCCGACAAGTGGAAGGGCCTCACCGACGTCGACACGCGGTTCCGTCAGCGCTACGCCGACCTCATCGTCAACGACGAAGCGCGACGCACGTTCCGTGTGCGCCACGAGATGATCTCGAGCTTCCGGCGCACGCTCGCCGAACTGGGGTTCATCGAGGTGGAAACACCAGTGCTGCACGTGGAGGCGGGTGGCGCGCACGCACGGCCATTCGTCACGCACCACAACGCGCTCGACATGACGATGTACCTGCGCATCGCCCTCGAGCTGCACCTGAAGCGGCTCATCGTCGGCGGCATGGAGCGCGTGTACGAGATCGGTCGCGTGTTCCGCAACGAGGGCCTCTCGCCGCGCCACAACCCCGAGTTCACGATGATGGAGCTCTACCAGGCCTTCGGTGACTACTCGGAGGTGATGAACGTCACCGAGGAGCTCATCCGGCGCGCGGCGCTCGACTGCCTCGGCACGACCGTGGTCGACATCAACGGAACCGCGTGCGACCTCGCCGATCCGTGGCCCCGCCACCGCATGATCGACCTCGTCTCCGAGCGCACGGGCGTGGAGGTCCACCCGGCGATGCCCATCAGCGATCTCCGGGCGCTCGCGGCCCGGCACAGCAACAAGGTGGAGGCACACTGGTCGGCCGGCAAGTTGATCGACGAGCTCTTCGAGGCAACCGTGGAGCAGTCGCTCGTACGCCCGACGTTCGTCACCGGCCACCCGGTCGACATCTCACCCCTCGCACGGCGGGACCGGAACGACCCGCGTCTCACCGAACGCTTTGAGCTGTTCGTCGGGACCCGCGAGCTCGCCAACGGTTACAGCGAGTTGAACGATCCCCGCGAACAGCGCCTGCGCTTCGAGGAGGAGCAGGCCTCCAAAGAGAGCGGAAACCTCGAGGCGGGCACCGTCGATGAGGACTATCTCCGGGCACTCGAGTACGGGATGCCCCCCACCGGCGGCCTGGGTATCGGCATGGACCGTCTGGCGATGCTGCTCGCCGGCGTCACCTCGATCCGGGAAGTGATCCTGTTCCCGACACTGCGCCACGAACAGTTCTGAAGCAGGGCCCGCGGCCCGTCAGCGCAGCCACAGCCACGCCGACAAGGCGACCGCCGCAAGGCCCGACAGGACTCCCGCAGCGGCCCAACGCCGAGCCGTCGAATGGAGGGGCGCCTCGTCGAATGCCCGCCACCCGAGAAGCGCCGCCACGGCGCCGAGCATGAGCCCGGCGGTCGAGAACACCAGCCAGTCGACGTCTCGACGAGCGACCGACCAGACGGAACACGCGATGGCGGCAAGTCCGACGAGGAACGAACGCTTCCCCGTGCGCTGGCCCGGCAGCGCCGGAGCCACCCGGGAACCTGCTGTCGGAGTCGCTTGGTCCGGTGCGGCCGATCGGTCGTCCCGGTGCGTCGGCGGTGGCGTCTCTCCCGTGGATGCAGCCGGGGTGGATGCAGCCGGTGTCGATACGACCGAAACCTTCCGTGCCCCGAGGACACGCTGTTCCTCCCGCAGTCGACCCGCAATCTCTTTGTTGCGGAGTCCGGCGAAGAAGAGCACGATTGCGCCGCCGAGCACCACGATGGACAGCATGATCCACCCCGAACTGCTGGACCCGCAGGCATCGCGGTCGCTCCCCGTGCTGTCCGAACAGAAGCCGGAACCGAGGCTCGACAGGACCAGCAGCGCGAAACCGAGCGGGGCGACGAGCGCTGCAACCGTCATCATCCGAAAGCCGCGACGCGCCCTGCGATCGGCCTCATCGGGCACCCGATGGTCGGGCATCGGGTTGACCGAGACCATGGCCTTGTTCTACTCCACGACCGACTGATGCTCCGGGGGAGACCGGCCGTTCAGGCGGGACGAAGGTCCCGACGCCGTCGGTACAACGACTGCCCCGGGCGCCTACTGGCCCGGATGCCTATTGCCCCGGGCGCCTACTGTCCTGGACGATAGATGCCGAACACCTCTCGAAGCGCGTCGCTCACCTCTCCGAGGGTGGCGTGCGCGCGCAAGGCTTCCTTCATCGGGTAGAGCACGTTCTGGGTTCCGCGGGCGGCAGCTTTGAGCTCATCGAGACGTGCCGCCACTACCGCACTGTCGCGGTTCGCCTTGAACTCCCGGAGTCGGGCCACTTGACCGCGCTCGAGAGCCGGGTCGATGGCCTGCAGATCGGGCTCGGTCTCCTCGGAGACCGTGAACTTGTTGACGCCGACGATGACGCGCTCATCGTCGTCGATCGACTTGGCGTACTCGTAGGCGGCCTGCTCGATCTCGTCCTGCTGGTACCCGGCCTCGATCGCAGCCACCGCACCGCCCATCTCGTCGATCTTGAGGATGTACTCCCAAGCGAGTTTCTCGATCTCGTCGGTGAGGGTCTCCACGAGGTAGGAGCCGGCGAGCGGATCGGGGGTGTCGGCGATCCCGCTCTCGTACCCGATGATCTGCTGGGTCCGCAGTGCGATCTGGGCCGACCGCTGGGTGGGCAGTGCGAGCGCCTCGTCGAAGCCATTGGTGTGCAACGACTGGGTGCCACCCATCACCGCCGCCATCGACTGGACGGCGACACGCACAATGTTGTTCTCGGGCTGCTGCGCCGTCAGCGTCGAGCCCCCGGTCTGGGTGTGGAAGCGGAGCAGTTTCGATGCTTCCTTCTTGGCGCCGAAACGCTCGCCCATCAGCCGGAACCAGATCCGCCGCGAGGCCCGGAACTTGGCGACCTCCTCGAAGAAATGGTTGTGCGCGTTCCAGAAGAAACTGAGGCGCGGCGCGAAGTCGTCCACATCGAGACCAGCCTTCATCGCAGCTTCCACGTAGGCGATGCCGTTGGCGATGGTGAACGCTATTTCCTGGGCCGCCGTGGAGCCAGCCTCACGGATGTGGTAGCCGGAGATCGAGATGGTGTTCCACTTCGGGATGTGCTGGGAGCAGTAGGCGAAGATGTCAGTGATCACCCTCATGCTCGGCCGGGGCGGGTACACGTAGGTACCGCGCGCGATGTACTCCTTGAGCAGATCGTTCTGGATGGTGCCGCTGATCGCTGACGCCGGAACACCCTGTTCCTCCGCAACCAACTCGTACATCAGGAGCAGCACCGCCGCCGTCGAGTTGATGGTCATCGACGTGGTGACCTTGTCGAGCGGGAGATCCTTCAGGAGCAGGCGCATGTCGGCGATCGAGTCGATCGCAACGCCCACCTTGCCGACCTCACCCTCGGCACGGGGATGATCGGAGTCGTACCCCATCTGGGTCGGCAGGTCGAAGGCGCAGCTCAACCCGGTCTGGCCGGCGTTGAGGAGGAACTTGAAACGCTCGTTCGTCGCCTCGGCAGTTCCGAAGCCGGCGTACTGGCGCATCGTCCAGAGCTTCCCCCTGTACATCGTGGGATACACGCCGCGTGTGTACGGGGGCTTGCCGGGGAGCCCGAGCTGCTGGGCGGGATCCCATCCTGAGAGATCGTCGGCGGTGTAGACGGCCTTGATCTCGATCCCCGAGTCGGTGCGCTTCACATCGTCAGTCACGGCCGTCAGCGTACTCAGGGGTGCCGACGACACCTCCAGCCGAGCCGTGCAACCGTGCTCCCCGTTGCCGTGCAACCGTGCTCCCCGTTGCCGTGCAACGATGTCCACTCATGAGTGAGCGTTCCGTTGACCTCGAGGCACTCGAGCGGGTGCAGCAGCGGATCCTCTGGCTGGCAGTCCGGATGGTCGACCACGCCAACCGAGAACGACCACCGGGCGAGATCAAGGTCGGCGGCCACCAAGCCTCCACCGCATCAATCGTGGGGATCATGACTTCGCTGTGGTTCGGCCACCTCTCGGGTGACGACAAAGTTGCCGTGAAGCCGCACGCATCTCCTGCCTATCACGCCATCAAGTACCTCACCGGCGAACTCGACGGCTCGTACCTGACCCGACTCCGTTCGCTCGGCGGACTCCAGGCGTACCCGAGTCGCACGAAGGATCCCGACGTCGCCGACTTCTCCACCGGATCGGTGGGCCTCGGTGTGGTCGCTCCCCTCTTTGCTGCTGCCACGCGCCGCTACGTGGAGGCGCACTTCGGGCCCCGCACCGAACGCCCAGCCCGCTTCATCTCCCTCGTGGGCGATGCCGAGCTCGACGAGGGCAACGTGTGGGAAGCCGTGGCCGACCCTGCACTCCAAGGACTCGGCAACGTGATGTGGATTGTCGACGCGAACCGCCAGAGTCTCGACCGCGTGGTACCCGACCAGAAGGTGAAGAAGGTCCAGGGCTTCCTGCGCGATGCCGGTTGGCACGTGGTGGAAGCCAAGTACGGACGGAACCTGCAGCGAGCCTTTGCCGGCGAACACGGCGAGGCCCTCCGTGCACACATCGAGCAGATGTCGAACGAGCGGTATCAGTCGCTGTTCGCCCTCGATGGCCCTGCGTTGCGCGAACGCTTCCTCGCCGATGCCGATGGTGCCGTCCGACGGTGGGCCGAATCGGTCGACGATGCACGGCTCGGGCCACTGGTCCAGAACCTCGGAGGGCACGACCTCTCCGTGCTGCTCGACGCCTACCGCGAGTGCGACCGGGTCACGGACCGACCGAGCGTGGTGTTTGCCTACACCATCAAGGGGTGGGGCCTGCCGATCGCGGGCGACCCGCTCAACCACGCAGCGCTCCTCTCGGCCGAGCAGATCGATGAACTCCGCGTGCGCTGCGGACTCACTCCCGAGACCGAGTGGGATCGATTCGCGCCGGGCACGCCGGAAGCCGCAGTGTGCGGCGCGACGGGGGGCGAACTCAACAACGTTCCTGTTGCGCCGCGGCCACGCCTGCAGATTCCGCACGAGGTGGGTGCTGCAGATACCCCTGGCGCGCGCGGTGTCTCCACCCAGGATGCATTCGGCCGCCTGCTCGCCGGGCTCGCCGGTCGGGCCGAGATTGCCGAACGCCTGGTGACCACGTCGCCGGACGTGAGTGTGTCGACGAATCTCGGCGGTTGGATCAACAAAGTCGGTGTCTTCAGCGCCGACGAACAACCCGACTTCCTCGGCGAGGGGAGACTCCTCCGCTGGAAACAGGGGCCAAGCGGTCGCCACATCGAACTCGGCATCAGCGAGATGAATCTCTTCCTGCTGCTGCACGCCCTCGGCCTCGGCCACGAGCTCCACGACACACATCTGCTACCAGTCGGCACGGTCTACGACCCGTTCGTGTGCCGCGGACTCGATGCGCTCATCTATGCGCTCTACAACGGTGCCCGCTTCGTCGTGGTGGGGACGCCCTCGGGCGTGACACTCGCACCCGAGGGCGGCGCCCACCAGAGTTCCATCACACCGTCGATCGGCACCGAGCTCCCCGGCATCTCCACCTGCGAACCGGCCTACGCACGCGCGCTCGACTGGCTCCTCTGCGATGGGCTCGAGCGCCTCGGCCGCGCAACCGACGAGGGCGGCGAGAGCCTGTACCTACGGCTCTCCACCCGTCCGATCGACCAGTCGCCGTTCCGCGCAGCACTCGAGCGCATCGGCCCCGACGCCCTGCGCAGCGCCGTGATCAGCGGTGGCTACAGGCTGCGCGACTGTGAGCGACCCGACGTGATCCTCGCCGCCTGCGGTGCGGTCGTTCCCGAGGCACTTGCGGCCGCTGAACTCCTCGACGGCGAGGGTGTCGCTGCACGCGTGATCGACCTCACGAGCGCAGATCGCCTGTACCGGGAATGGCGCTCGTCGCTGCGCCGGGCATCGCGCGCCGGTGGTCACCCGGCCCGCGATGCACACATCTACTCCCTCGTCGACCCGGGCGTCCCGATCGTCTCGGTCCACGATGCGGCCTCACACTCGCTTGCATGGATCGGGTCGGTCGTCGGGAGCCCGATGGTGCCCGTCGGCGTCGATGCCTTCGGACAGTCGGGAAGCATCCCCGAGCTGTACGGCGAGTTCGACCTGCTCCCGGCGCAACTCGTGAATGCGGCGCTCGTCGCCCTCGCCTGAGCGGGATCGTCCGACCGCCGTCGCTCCGACCACAATGGTCGGGTGGAACTCCGCGAACTGCTCGAGCTGACCCCGCACGGGGCTGATGTGTTTGTCGGCACCGGACCCCGTTACCACTGGGGCGGCCTCTATGGCGGCCAGATCGTCGCACAGGCGTTGCGCGCCACCGCATGCACCGTTGATGACGGCCTCGCCGTGCACTCGATGCGCGCGTACTTCATCCGCCGCGGCGACCACACCGAGCCCATCCGTTTCGAGGTCGACCGGCTCCGCAACGGCACGAACTTTGCGACGCGCCGGGCAGTCGCCCGTCAGGCCAACGGCGCCATCCTCAATCTCGAGGCGTCGTTCCAGCGTGAGCAGCCAGCGCCCGATGTGGAAAGCATCGTGATGCCGTCGGTCCCGTCACCCGACGACATCGTCGAGGATTCCTGGACGTCATCGTTCAGCCGGCGGGTCATTCCCGACGGCTCGATCGCCGACGACGGCCGCCACGGCGCCGGTCGATCGGCCATGTGGATGCGCGCCACCACCCCGCTCGGCGACGACCAACTCGTGCACCGGTGTGCGGTTGCGTACATGAGCGACGACCTTCCCACCGAGGCAGTGGTGCGGGCACACCCAAACTCGTCCTCGGCCGTGGCCATCACGTGGGCCGAGTTCGACGCGAACTGGTTCTCGGCGAGCCTCGATCACAGCATGTGGTTCCACCGCCCGGTAGCCGCCGACGAATGGCACCTCTACGACTTCACCTGTCTCACCTACTCGGGAGGCCGTGGCCTCACCCTCGGTCACGTCTTCTCCCGAGCGGGCGTCCACGTGGCGACGGTGACCCAAGAGGTGCTGGTGCGGGAACGGCGCACCCGTTGAGCGCCTAGCCTGCGCCCATGACCGTTACCGATCGTCCCGCCGGACTCGCCAATGCCGCCATGGGGCCCACCGGGTTCACCCTGAGCGGACCGCCCACCTTTGCCTCCCTCGAGGAGGAACGGCTCCACCGCAAGCAGCGCCTCGCTGGTGCACTGCGCGTGTTCGGACGGCTCGGGTTCGGCGAGGGAGTCGCTGGCCACATCACCGTGCGCGACCCCGAGCTCACCGACCACTTCTGGGTCAACCCGTTCGGACTCAGCTTCCGGCACATGCGCGTGAGCGACCTGCTCCTCGTCAACCATCAGGGCGAGGTGGTCCACGGCAACGCTCCGGTCAACCGCGCTGCTTTCGTGATCCACTCGGCGATCCACCGTGCGCGACCCGATGTCGTGGCTGCGGCACACGCGCATTCCGTTCATGGCAAGGCCTGGGCGTCGCTCGGGCGGGTGCTCGACCCCATCACACAGGATGCGTGCATCTTCTACGAGGATCACGTCGTGATCGAGGCTCAGGGCGGCGCCGTGGTGTTCGAGGCGGGTGCCGGCGAGGAACTCGCTGCAGCATTCGGGACGGGCAAGGCCGCCATCCACCAGAACCACGGCCTGTTCACCGTCGGCCAGACCGTCGACGAGGCTGCCTTCTGGTTCATTAGCATGGAGCGCTCGTGCCAGGCCCAGTTGCTCGCCGAGGCCGCTGGCACGCCGCGACACATCCGCCACGAGATGGCCACCTACACGCGCGAACAGACCGCCTTCCCGCTCGCGGGATGGTTCAGCTTCCAGCCGCTCTGGCAGGAGATCACGCGCACCGACCCCGAACTCTTCGACTGATCCGCTGCTCGCTGCACCGCTCGCTACCGGCCCGCACGTCGCGAGACGTTGCCTCAGTGCGTGAGCCAGGGGGCGCAGAGCCCGTCGAGCTCGCGTACCTCGATGCGATCGCGGTTCTCCCACGTGACCGGGTTGTTCGGGTCGCGCCGGAGGTTGAATGTGCGGAACGACATCTCGAGGGTGTCGATGGCGAGGATGCGACCGGAGAGGGAGTCGCCGAGGCCGAGGATCAATTTGATGGTCTCGAGCGCCTGGATCGACCCGACGATGCCGGGCAGCACTCCGAGCACCCCAGCCTCGGCACACGACGGGGCCAGTTCTGCCGGCGGCGGCTCGGGGACCATGTCGCGATACGTGGGCCCACGCATCGGATCGAAGACGCTGACCATTCCCTCGAACCGGAAGATCGAGCCGTGCACCACAGGGATCCCGAGCTTCACGCTCGCGTCGTTCAGCAGATAGCGGCTCGGGAAGTTGTCGGCGCCGTCCACGATCACGTCGTACCCCGGGAGGATGTCCATGATGTTGTCGGCGGACAGACGGGTGTCGTAGGTGACGACGTTGACGTCGGGGTTGAGCATCGTGAGCGTCTTCTTCGCCGAGTCGACCTTTCGGTCACCGACTCGATCGATGTTGTGGAGGATCTGGCGCTGCAGGTTCGACGCATCGACCTCGTCCATGTCGACGATGCCGATGGTGCCCACACCGGCCGCCGCAAGGTAGAGCGCAGCGGGCGAGCCGAGCCCACCGGCGCCGAGCATCAGCACCTTGGCGCCGAGCAGCTTGGCCTGCCCCTCGACACCGACCTCGGGCAGGAGGAGGTGCCGCGTGTAGCGATGCTTCTGCTCGGCGCTGAGCGACACCGGTGTCCGCCACAGGCGACCCTCGTCCTTCCAGCGACCGAAGCCACCCGCCATCGAGGTGACGTTGGTGTAGCCGAGTTCCTGCATCGTCTTGGTCGCGAACGCCGAGCGGACACCGCCTGCGCAGTAGACGACGACGGGTGTCGACTTCTCGGGGATCCGGCCCTCGACCTGGCCCTCGAGATGGCCACGGGGGATGTGCACCACGTCGAGCAGCGCCCCCTGCTCGTACTCATCGGGCTCACGGACATCGAGCACCACCGTGCCGCCCGCAGCGATCTGGTCGGCCGCCTCGGCCGGGGTCACCTCGGTGATCTGTGCCTTGGCAGCGCTCAAGAGGTCGCGAAAAGTTGCCATGGGCCAAGGCTACTGCCGAAAAGCGACCCAAGCGGTCGGGATTCCTCTGGCCGGCACGCCTCCCGGCCGTGTCGATCAGCCGGCGACAGCGAGGAGCTGCGGCAGGGCGTCCTGGATGTCGTCGCGGATGATGACATCCGCGATCGAGTCCATTCCCGTTGCCCCGCCGTTGACGATGATCACCCTGGCACCGTGTTCCTTGGCCTCAGGGACCACCTTTGCCGCCGGGTACACCTGCAGCGTCGAGCCCACTGCGATGAGCAGGTCGCACGAGGCTGCCGCCCGGAACGCCCGCTCGATCACCTCGGGCACGAGTTGCTGCCCGAACGAGATCGTGTCGCTCTTCAGGATGCCGCTGCGTCCGGCTTCGCGACAGATCAAGCAGTCGGGGTCGGTCTCACCGACCACGACCCGTTGCAGCGTTTCCGACATCGGAAGACGGTGGTTGCAGGTCCAGCAGATCGACCAATGCATCGTGCCGTGCACCTCGATCACTCGATCGTCCGGTGTGCCGGCTGCCTGATGGAGTCCATCGACGTTCTGCGTGACAAGGGCGAACATCTGGCCGCGTTCGTGAACTGCTGTGATGGCCCGGTGCGCCACGGTGGGGCGTGCTTCCCAGGCGGCAGAGGACAGCCTCGCCTGCCACGCAAGTTCGCGGACCTCGGGATCGTTGACGTAGTAGTCGATGTGGGCGAGCTTCTCGGCTTTCGGATTCTTCGTCCAGAGCCCGTTCGGACCGCGGAAGTCGGGAATGCCAGCGGCCGTGGAGATCCCGGCCCCGGTGACGAACACGATCCGCTGCGCCGCAGCCACCAAGTCCTGACCCTGTTCGATGTTGTTGTTCGTCGTCATGGCGATCCCCTTCCGTGACCCTCGGACCGGTGCACCTCAGTACACCAGACCGCACGCCGTGTGCGGCACGGCAGGTGTGCGCACTACCTGCCCCCTCCTCCGAGGCAACACCGTGCGCCGAACCCGGGAGAGCCGCCGATGCCGACCGCAGCCCACCAGACCGCCGCCCTGCTCGGGAGCGACAGCAGTCTCCTCGTCATGCCGTGGCCCGAGCACGAACCCGACGACGCCGGGCACGATGTACGGAGCCGATACGCCGAACTCTTCGTGCTGCCGGTGCTCGGGCCGACGGGAACGTGGCTGCTGCGCCGCCTGGCAGATGGCCTCGACACGTTCCCTGACGGGTACGAACTGGATCTCGTCGAGACCGCACGCGCACTCGGCCTCGGCTACGTACCCGGACGGATCGGCCCGTTCACCCGGGCACTCGAACGGTGTGTGATGTTCGGCTATGCAGCGCCGGTCCCGTACGGGCTGGCCGTTCACCGCCGGATCGGCACACTCGCTGCCCGCCAGGTGGAACGCCTGCCCGAGCACCTGCGCCGGCTGCACGAGGTGGAGATGCGCCAGCGTCCGCTCCGCACCGCCTGAACTGCTCAGCGACCTCAGGCCGAGAACGACGTGGCGACCTCGATGAGCGTACGCGTCCCGAACGCTGTTGCACCGCGGGTGAGCCAGCCGTCCTCGGAGTCGGAGTTCATCGTGCCCGCGATGTCGAGGTGCGCCCAGGGCACGGAGCCCACGAACTCGCTCAGGAAGAGTGCAGCGGTGATCGTCCCTCCGTAGGGGCCACCGACGTTCTTCATGTCGGCAACGTTCGAGTCGAGGAGTCGGCGGTACTCACGGTGCAGGGGCAGTTGCCAGAGCAGTTCATCGACGCGGGCGCCGGCGTCGCGGACCCGGTCGACCCAGGCCTGATTGTTGCCCAGGACGCCCGCAATCTTGGTTCCCAGCGCCGACATGACGGCGCCAGTGAGCGTTGCGATGTCGATGATGGCGTCCGGGGAGTCCTCGACGGCGAGGCTCAGGCCGTCGGCGAGGATGAGACGACCCTCGGCGTCGGTGTTGTGGATCTCGGCCGTCTTCTTGTTGCGGAACGTGAGCACATCGCCGAGCTTGTATGCACTCCCCGACGGGAGGTTGTCGGTGCAGCAGAGGAACGCCGTCACTTTCGACCGGCAACGAAGCGCCTTGAGCGTGGACATCGCAGCAAGCACCGCAGCCGCGCCACTCATGTCCATCTTCATCATGACGTGCATGCCGTCGGAGGGCTTGAGCGAGAGACCGCCGGAGTCGTACATGACTCCCTTGCCGACGAGGGCAAGGTGACCCGACGGGTTGCGCGGTGAGTAGACGAGTTTGACGAGCCGCGGTGGTTCGGCCGACCCCTGGTTCACGCCCAGCATCCCGCCGCACCCCATCCGCTCGAGTTCGTCCCGACCGAACACCTCGACCTCGAGACCGCAGTTCGCCGCAATCTCCTCGGCCTTGGCCGCCATATCACGCGCCGTCAGGTACGCCGGCGGGGTGTTCGCGAGGTCGCGTGCCAGCGTGACGGCGTCGGCGGTGACCCGACCTCGCGCAAGCCCGGCGCGCACCGTCGCCTCGTTCGCTGCCGCAGCGGTGAGCACCACCCGGGTCAGTCCTCCCTTGGGGGCCTCGGACTTGTGGGCCGTGAAGCGGTACGACGCGAGCACGAGGCCCTCGACCACCGCCTGCGCCCCCGCCCGACCTGCGCCCTCCACCTCGGCGAGCGAGGTAGCGATGGTGGAGCGCTTTCCAGCCGAGCGCACGAGTGCTGCCGCTGCATTGCGCAGACCTGCCGCAGTGCGGTCGCGCCGCGTGCCGATCCCGACGGCGATGAGCGTGGGGCCCTCGGCGGTGGGCAGAACCAGCGTCTGGCCGACCTTGCCCTCGAAACCGTGTGCTGCGAGACGTGCTCGGGAGACGCCGAGGCTCCGGGGAACCGCACCGTCGGCGCCGACGGGCACCCCGATGGCGTCTGCATCGCGCGGGGCGGATCGGGCGATGTCGATGGTCAGCGGCATGGAGGCTCCTTCGGTCTGGAGAACGGGACAGGGGTGTCGATCACGGACAGGTATCGATCAGGGCTGCGTTCACAACTCTTTGGTGATGATGGAGGTGCCCTCCTGCCACCGTGCCATCGTCCAGAGCAGGTCCGACAGCCGGTTCAGGTAGGGAACGACGAGCGACGGCGCAGCCGCTGCCGACAGTGAGCGGCGCTCGGCGCGGCGCACCACGGTGCGCGCAAGGTCGAGCCACGCCGCAATTCGGTTGCCGCCGGGCACCACAAATTCGGTCGGGGGCTCGAACCGGGTGTCGAGGTCGTCGATGACGGCTTCCAGCCGGGTCACCATCTCGGGTGACACCGCCGACTGTCCGGGGGTGAGCTTCACCCGATTCTCGGGGAGCGTTGCGAGCTCGGCCATGAGCACGTACAGGTCTCGCATGATCGACACGAGCAGGTCGGCAAGCTCGGGGTCGAGCCCACCCTCGGAACGGGCGAGCCCCAGCACCGCCTGCGCCTCGTCGACCGTGCCATACGCCGCGGGCAGTTCGCTGTCCTTGCGGACCCTGCCCCCGAAGAACAGCCCGGTCGTGCCGTCGTCGCCTGTCTTGGTGTAGATCCGCTCCCGACCCATGTGGATGGCGAGGCTACTGGTCATCCGGGCACTGGAGACCCCGCTAGCGTCTCGACGAGTGAGCCGACGCCGATACCTCGATGCAGTCCACAACGGACTGGTGGTGTTCGACGGGGCCTTCGGCACCTACATCCAGACCCTCGAGCTCGAGGCGGATGCCTTCGGCGGACCGGCACTCGACGGCTGCAACGAGGTCCTTGCCGTGACCCGACCCGATGTCATCGCCGGAATGCACGACGACTTCCTCGCAGTGGGTGTCGACGCTATCGAGACCGCCACGTTCGGGTCGTTCTCACTCGTGCTCAACGAATACGGCCTTGCGCACCGCGCGCACGAGATCACCCTGGCTGCTACCCGCATCGCACGCGAGCGCGCCGACGCGTGGGAACAGCGCGACGGACGCCCCCGCTACGTCGCCGGCTCGATGGGACCCGGAACGAAGCTGCCGACGCTCGGGCACATCGGCTTCGTCGAACTGCGCGACTCGTACCACGAGCAGGCACGCGCACTGCTCGAGGGTGGCATCGACCTCTTCCTCATCGAGACCTGCATGGACCTGCTCCAGGCAAAGGCTGCGATGATCGCCTGCCGGCGAGCCATGTCGGATCTCGGGCGCGAGGTGCCGATTCAGGTGCAGGTCACCATCGAGACCACGGGCCGCATGCTGGTGGGATCCGAGATCGGCGCCGCACTGGCATCACTCGCCGCCATGCGCCCCGACGTGCTCGGCATCAACTGCGCAACGGGCCCCGCCGAGATGCAGGAGCACCTGCGCTATCTCGCTCAGCACAGCCCGGTACCCATCAGCGTCATGCCAAACGCCGGTCTTCCTTCGGTAGTCGACGGCCGGACCCACTATCACCTCTCCCCCGCTGAGCTCGCCGAGTTCCACGTGCGCCACATCCGTGAGTACGGCATCTCGGTGATCGGTGGGTGCTGCGGCTGTACGCCGGAACACCTCGCGGCCGTGATCGAGGCCGTTCGCGACCTCGAACCCGCCACCCGGGCACCGTTGCTCGAGCCGAGCGTGTCGTCGATCTACTCGCCGGTGACCCTTGCCCAGGACAACTCGTTCCTCATCATCGGCGAGCGAACCAATGCCAACGGGTCAGCCGCATTCCGCAGGGCGATGCTGGCCGGGGACATCGACACCTGCACACAGATCGCCACCGAGCAGGTCCGAGAGGGAGCCCACGTGATCGACGTCTGCGTCGACTACGTCGGTCGCGACGGAACCGCCGACATGCACGCGCTTGCGGGTCGCTTCGCCACGACGGCCAGTGTGCCGCTCGTTCTCGACTCCACCGAACCCCAGGTGATGGAGGCCGGGCTGTTCCACGCCGGCGGCCGTTGCATCCTCAACTCAGCGAACCTCGAGGACGGCGAGCATCCGGGTTCCCGTCTCGACCGGGTGATGAGCCTCGCCCGCGAGCACGGTGCTGCGGTGATCTGTCTCCTCATCGACGAGCGCGGCCAAGCACGCGATGTCGAGTGGAAGATGGAGGTGGCGCACCGCATCCACCGCATCGCAACCGAGCGGTACGGGCTCACCAGCAGTGACCTGATCTTCGACCCGCTCACGTTCCCGGTGTCCACCGGCGACGACGACCTACGGCGCGATGCCATCCACACCATCGAGGCGATCCGCCGCATCAAGGCCGAGATCCCCGGCGCCTACACGGTGCTCGGCGTGTCGAACGTCTCGTTCGGCCTCTCGCCGGCAGCCCGACAGGCACTCAACAGCGTCTTCCTGCACGAGTGCACGGCCGCAGGCCTCGACTCGGCCATCGTGCACGCCGGCAAGATCCTGCCGCTTGCGCGCATCCCCGACGACCAGCGCACGGTCTGTCTCGACCTCGTCCACGACCGTCGCCGGCCCGGCTACGACCCACTCCTGTCCCTGCTCGAGGTCTTCGCCGACGTCAAGACCGTGTCCGACACGATCGTCGATCGATCCGGGTGGACAGTGGAGGAACGGCTCAAGCAGCGCATCATCGACGGCGACCGCAACGGCCTCACCGACGACCTCGACGAAGCCCTCGAGGCGGGTACGGATGCCCTCGACATCCTCAACAACACGCTCCTCGAGGGCATGAAAGTGGTGGGCGAACTCTTCGGCTCCGGACAGATGCAGTTGCCGTTCGTGCTGCAGTCGGCAGAGACGATGAAGATGGCGGTCGCCCACCTCGAGCCCCACATGGAGCGGGTCGGGGCCTCCACGTCGAAGGGCACCGTGGTGCTGGCCACCGTGCGCGGCGACGTGCACGACATCGGCAAGAACCTCGTCGACATCATCCTCACGAACAACGGCTACGCCGTGCACAACCTCGGCATCAAGGTCGGCATTGCGGAGATGATCTCCAAGGCCCACGAGGTCGGGGCCGACGCCATCGGTATGAGCGGGCTGCTCGTGAAGAGCACCCTCATCATGCGCGAGAACCTCGAGGAGCTCAACCGCCTCGGGCTCTCCGACACCCCGGTGCTGCTCGGTGGCGCAGCGCTCACGCGGTCATACGTCGAACGCGACCTTCGCGCTGTGTACGAGGGAAGGGTATTCTACGGACGGGACGCGTTCGAGGGCCTCCACACCATGGACCGCCTCATGGAGATGAAGCGCACCGGCGATTGGGACCCTGCGTTCGGCCGCGAACAGCGCGAGCGCATCGCTCCGGCGCGCCGCACCGGGGCGGGCGACCAGCACCTGCCCGAGCGATCGCCCGATGTCGTCACCGACAACGAGGTCTTCGTGCCCCCGTTCCTCGGCACGCGGGTGGTGAAGGGACTGGCGATCGACGACATCGCGTCGTACGTGAACGAGACTGCGCTGTTCCGCAACCAGTGGCAGTTCCGACCCGAGCACGACGAGGACGACGAAGCCTTCCGCACGCGACTCCGGGCAGTCCTGCGGGAACAGATCGCCGCAGCACGAGCGAGCGGTGTGCTCATCCCGCAGGTCGTCTACGGCTACTTCCCCGTGAACTCCGACGTCGACGACCTCCTCGTCTGGACCGACGAGACGCGGACCGACCTCGCCTGCCGTTTCACCTTCCCCCGACAACACGAAGCGCCGAACCTGTGCATCGCAGACTTCTTCCGGCCGATCGGCGCGGGTCCGGAGCCGGCGAATCTCGACTTCGCCGCATTCCACATCGTCACGATGGGCGCAGAGGTGAGCGAGCAGGCCGCACAGCTCTATGCCGCAAACCGCTACCAGGACTACCTCATGCTTCACGGCCTCGGCGTGGAGATGACCGAGGCACTCGCCGAGTTCTGGCACCGGCGGAT
This sequence comes from Acidimicrobiia bacterium, assembly GCA_032117595.1. Classification (GTDB taxonomy): domain Bacteria; phylum Actinomycetota; class Acidimicrobiia; order Acidimicrobiales; family Ilumatobacteraceae; genus WLJO01. Next base: position 24,291 of record JAULYZ010000095.1, read on the forward strand.
ACGCGAGGAATGGGGCTTTGCCGCTGAGGACGGCCCGTCACTCGCAGGCTTGTTCCGCCAGCAGTACCGGGGTGGCCGTTACTCGTGGGGTTACCCGGCCTGTCCCAACCTCGAGGACAACGCGACCGTCGCAGAGCTGCTCGGCGCGGGCCGCCTCGGTATCAGCGTCAGCGAGGACACTGGCTGGCAGTACCAACCGGAGCAGACCACCTCGGCGATCATCTGCCACCACCCGCGGGCGAAGTACTTCGTCGCCCGCTGATCCCGCACCGCAGGCTCAGCCGGGGTGATGCGTTGCCCAGGCGGCGGCGAGTGCCGCATAGCGGCCACCGTGTGCGATCAGTTCGCCGTGGCTGCCCACCTCGACAATGCGGCCGGCGTCCACCACCACGATGCGATCAGCCCGCTGCACCGTGGTGAGCCGGTGCGCAACCACCACCACGGTGCGCCCCTCCATGAGACGCTCGAGAGCCGCCTCGACAGTGGCCTCGGTACCCGGGTCGAGGTTCGACGTGGCCTCGTCGAGGACCAGCACCGCAGGGTCGATGAGCGCGGCACGGGCGAGTGAGACGAGTTGGCGCTCACCGGCCGACAGTCGGCTCCCGCGCTCGCGCACCTCGGTGCGCAGACCGTCCTCGAAGCCGACGAAGCTCTCCCACGCCCCGATCCGGCGGACCGCCTCATCGACCTCGGCGTCACTTGCGTCGGGTCGCGCGATGCGCACGTTGTCCCGGATGGAACCGCTGAACAGGTATCCCTCCTGGGGAACCACCACGATGGCGCGACGCAACGAGGCGAGCGTCGCCTTACGGAGATCCACCCCGCCGAAGGACACCGTCCCCCACGTGGGGTCGTACAGGCGAGACACCAACTTTGCGAGTGTCGACTTCCCCGCTCCGGTGGGACCCACGAGCGCGATGCGCTCGCCGTCACGGATCCGAAGGTCGACGTCCTCGAGCACGGTCCGTCCGCCCACGTACGAGAACGTGACGCGCCGCAGGTCGAGCTCGCCCCGGTTCGGCAGGTCGATTGCATCCCGTGCCTCGGCCACGTCGGGCACAGCATCGAGGATGCCATAGATCTTGTTGAGCGAGGCCCCGGCCGACTGCACGGTGTTGTACAGCTGGGACAGTTGCTGGACCGGCTCGAACATCGAGGCGAGCATGAGCACGAAGGCACCCACGGTCCCGATCGAGACGGCATCCCGATGGACCATCCAGCCGCCGATGCCAACGGCCGCAGCCACCGCAACGACTCCGGCGAATTCCACGAGACCGAAGTACCAGGTGGAAACCCGCACCCCATGCATGTGTGCGTCGTACAGCGCCCGGTTCGAGTGGGTGAAGCGCCGCACCTGCTCTGCCTCGCGGCCGTAAGCCTGCACCACCCGGACCCCCGAGATCCCCTCCTGGAGCGTCGACAGGTTCTGTCCCACCCGCTCGCGCACGGCGAGGTAGGCGTCGTTGGAAACACGCTGGAACCTGACCGACGCAAGGCCGAGCAGCGGAAGGATCACCACCACGATGAGCGCCAGCTGCCACGACATCACGAACAGAGTCACGAGCGAGACGATGAGCAGTAGTCCGTTCGAGACGAACTGCAGGAGCCCCCACTGGATGAGCTCACCCATCGACTCGATGTCGCTCGTCATCCGTGCTACGAGCACACCGGCCTTCTCGCGGTCGAAGAAGGCGAGTGACTGCTGCTCGATGTGACCGAAGACCCGGATGCGTAGATCCCGCAGGAATCCCTCGCCTGCACGGTTCACCGCGACGTACATCCGGCGGCTCACGAAGTAGCCGGCGACCACGACCGCCACGTAGACCGCCACGGTCACGTTGAGTGCCGTGGCATCGCGCTCGCGGATCCCGTGATCGATCCCGAAACGGACCAGAACCGGTCCAGCCACGGTGGTGAGGGTCCAGAGAAGAATCAGCCCGAGCGCCACGATGACCGTCGAGCGATACGGACGGCCGAGTCGTGCGGTGCGCCGCAACAGCGACGCGACCTCGTCGATGTCGAGTCGGTCCTCGGGGTCGACAGCGCCTGCAACCCACATGGTCAGCTGGCCTCCTGGGCGGCCCATGACGCAAGGACCTCCCGGTACCGGGCGGATGTCTCGAGCAGGTGTTCATGGCGCCCGGACGCGGCGATCACGCCGCCGTCGAGGAGCACCACCGAATCGGCCATCGCGATGGTTGCGGGGCGGTGCGCGATGACGATGGTGGTGCGGCCACCCATCACCGTGCGGAGCGCATCACGGATCTCGTGCTCCTTGCTGGGGTCGACCGCACTCGTCGCATCATCGAGCACGAGAACACGCGGATCCGCAAGGATGGCCCGGGCGATCGCTATCCGCTGGCGCTGCCCGCCCGAGAGCGAGAAGCCCCGCTCACCGATGACTGATTCGTAGCCCTCGGGCATCGCAACGATGAAGTCGTGCGCACCAGCGAGCCGGGCTGCCGACTCGATTCGCTCCCTCGATGCGGTTGGGTCGGCAAACGCAATGTTGGCCGCGATCGAGTCGTGGAACAGGAAGGTCTCCTCGAACACGATCGATACCGCACGACGCAGGTCGCCGAGCGATAGGCGCCGGATGTCCACGCCGTCGAGCTCGATCGAGCCTTCATCCACGTCGTAGAAGCGGGTGAGCAAACGGGCGATCGTGGATTTTCCCGAGCCGGTAGCACCCACGACGGCAACGGACGCACCGGCGGGAACGGTCAGGTCGAGACCCGCGAGCACGGGCCGCGCCGGGTCGTACCCGAACCGAACGCCCGCGAACCGCAGTTCGCTCCCGCCGGCACGGTCGAGCGTCACTGGGTCGGGCGGCGAGGTGACCGCTGGTTCGGTCCCGAGCACCTCGTTCACCCGAATCAACGCTGCAGCAGCTCGCTGCCCCATCGCAATCGTCATCCCGAAGTTGCGGAGCGGCCAGATCATCAATGCGAGGTAAAGATTGAACGCGAGCAGCTCGCCCAGTGTGAGCGCTCCCGACATCGCGCGGTGACCGCCGAGCAGCAGGACGGTAATCAGACCGATACTCGGGAGCATGTCGATGCCGGGGAGGAAACGGCTCCGGATCACCGCCGCCTTCATGCTCTCGCGCCGGATGTCGTTCGCCTCGACCTCGAGGCGTTCCGCCTGCACGGCTTCGGCGCCGAAGCCCTTGATGACACGGATCCCCGAGACCGTCTCCTCGACGACGGAAGCCAGTTGTGCCTGTTCCTGCTGCACCGCCATCACAGCGGGGTGGATGCGCTGGGAGAAGCGGCGTGCGAGCACGTTGATGAGCGGCAGCGAGACCAGCGCCGCCGCCGTGAGCAGGGGATCGATGATGAGGAGAATCACCGTGCTCGCAAGCAGCAGCACGATCGACGAGATCGTGAGCGGGATCATGACGACGAACGCTTGGACCTGGAGCAGATCGCTGCTGGCACGGCTCATGAGTGCACCGGTACTGGAGCGGTCGTGATAGCCGACGTCGAGGCTCAAGTACTGGCCGAAGAGGCGTTCACGCAGGACGGTCTCGGTCCAGCGACTCTCCCGGAAGGCAAACCAGCGCCGCAGTGCGGTGAACAGTGCAGCGACTGCTCCGGCCGCCACGATGAGGGCGCACCACATCCAGAGGGATCCCGTACTGCGGACAATGCCCCGGTCGATGCCGAGCTGGGCCAGTTTCGGGACGGCGATCTTGCCGATGGTCTGGACAACGCCGACCGCCACGCCCACTGCGAGACCACGACGCTGGGCGTGCAACGTCGAGCGCAGGAGGGCCCAGCCCGCGGCAGTGCGTTCGTCCGCTGTGCTGCTCACCGGTTCCCCCTCCCCCCTCTGGAACCGGGTGCGAACCGGTTGACCCTCGATGCCCCAGTATCCCCGTCACACCCCCCTGTCATCCTCATCTCATGGACGACATCACCCCTCAGCCCTCCCAGGCCGTCCTTCCCGGCCTCGACCTCATCGCCACGGACCCGGTTCCCGCGCGCATGGTGCCCTCCCGGTTCCGCATGGACGAGCGCACCCGTCGGATCGGACGCGCCGGGGTCGCCGCAGCACGAGTCCAACTTGCGGCACAGGCCGCCCGCAGGGCCGAGCAGGAGGCCAAGCGATCCGGTCAGCAGGCGCACCGGCAGCAGGCGCACCGTCCGCTGGCCCACGGTCTGCGCAGCGTCACGCAGGCTGCCTGAGAAAGCACCCGCCCTGCAGGGCGATGCAGGCCTCCGCTGGTCTCAGCGCGCGCTCGGGGCGAGGGAACGGACGCCTTCCCAGAACTTCAGGTCCGGATCGAGCGGCTGAATGGCCAGCGCTCCGGTCGTGACGCCATTGTCGAAGTAGCGCTGGATGTGAGCCCTGCACTGTGCGGGCGAACCATGGACGATGAGCTCGTCCACCAGCGAGTCGGGAATCGCCGCGAGTGCGGCTTTCCGGTCCCCGGCTTTCCACGCATCCCACATCGGCTGCAACTGCGGGCCCCGGCCCAACCACTCGTGGAACGCAGCGTAGACCGGCACGTTGAGATAGGCGGCAATGGCGAACTTGCCCGCTGCGCGTACCACCTCTGCGTTCTCGCTCGGGCACACGAAGATCCGGCACACCAACTCTTTGTCGGCGCCCTGCGCGTTGACCACACCCGCAACGCGCTTCACGTCATCGGCCGACAGCCAGTTGATGATCGCTCCGTCGGCCTCCCGGCCGGCAAGGCGCAGCATGCCCTCGCGCAGTGCCGCCACCAGAATCTTGGGCGGCTGCTCGGGGCGCACATTCAGCTTGAACCCGTTGATCTCGAAGGTGTCATACCGCTTGGCCACCTTCTCGCCCGAGAGTGCGTCTTTCAAGAAGCGCACCACATCGCGCACCTTCTTGTACGGCTCCACGAACGGAACCCCGTTCCAGCGCTCGACAATCACGTTGCTCGATGACCCAAGACCGAGCGCAAAGCGACCCGGCGCCGCGTCTGCGAGCGTTGCGGCGCTCTGGGCGAGGCAGGCGGGTGCCCGGGTGAAGGCCGGCACGATGGCCGTGCCGAGACGCAGCCGAGGCTCCCACGCTGCGGCGAGCGCGAGTGGCGTGAACGCGTCGGCCCCGTCTGCCTCGGCCGACCAGATGTCGGAGTAGCCGAGCTCGGCGAGCTCCACGAGCCCATCGCGATGCGTGTGCAGATGACCGGGCAGCGGCACGGTCATGCCATGGCGGATCGGAAGCGTCATGAGTTCTCCCCCTGATTCTCGACGGGCACAACGGCCCGGGTCGTAGATGGTCTCCAGTAACGAATGATGCAACTCTGGCTCGCCACGGCGAGCAATGTTCCGTCCTCTGCGTACATGTTGACCGACCCGTGGCCAAAACCGCGCTCGGCCATCTGGACATGGATGTCGAGCAGGACCCACTCGGTGGGGACGAGTCGGCCGATGCGGAGCGTGTTGTCGAGGCTGTTGCCGCCGCCCTGGATGCCGAGCGACTGGCCAACGCCCATCGGCACGAAGTCGCCGAGCATGGCGAGGGCTGCCGTGTCGACTCCCTCGATCACTTCCGGGATCCGTGACCAGACAATCGTGCGTCCGTCCCCCTGTGCGCTGCCGTCGAGGGACTCGAGGTCGCGGAACTTCACGAGCCGCTGCTCGAGTCGGGTGTTGATGGTTCCCTGCTGGTCGAAGCGGATCCGTTGGCGACACTCCGAGGGCGGGGGAACGTCCGGCATCGACTCGAACTGTCCGCTGTGCTCGAACGGTCGGTCACCGAGCGCTGCGTTCACGGTGAGGATCTCGCGATTCCCCACATGGCACACGGCGCGGGCCTGGGTGATCTGATGACCCTCGACGGCGACGGTCACATCGATGTCCATCACCTCACCGGGTCGCGCGTAGCTGAGGTACTGCCCTGCCGCCCAGACGCACCGCCGATTGCTCGTGCCCTCCAGCGCCGTGACCGCCGCACCGAGGCCAGCGCCGCCGAACAGGAAATCGGCAGCCGTGCAGAGCCCCGGTGCCACCGGGAGGACCCAGCGATAGGGATTGTGCGTCTGCTCGATGCCGAGGAAGCTGCGGCTGTCCATGGGATCCGAACGCTACGCCACGGTGCCCCGAACGCTGCGCCCGAGGCCGGGAAACGCTAGGACGCCCGGCAGTTCCCGATGGTCACGAGAGTACGGCCCGTGCCACGAGGTCCATCCCGAACGACGTGAGGATGGCGAGATAGAGCAGCCCCGTCGCTGCCATCACTGCCGAGTAGTACCGCTCCCGGAGCGCGAGTTGCGTGACGATGACGAGGGCGATCGTGGCGACCGAGCACGCCAGCCACATCCAGCCGAGCGTTCCGTTCCACCCATCGTCGACCGTGCCGCGCAGCACGCTGATCATCCCGGTGGGCAGCAGCATCACCGCCACCTCGAGCGGCCACAGGAAGCCGAGTACGCGCACCAATTCGTTCAGGAGTCGACGGGGCAGGCCGGGCTGCACGAGGTACCAGTGGCCGAGCAGCATGGCATCGGTGATCGCGCCGAGGAAGGCTGCGCCCACGAGTGTTCGCGCCACGGCGACTGCGTCGTTGCCTCCGGCGTCCATCCCGGCGGCGACGAGGCCTGCCACGCCGAGCACTGCTGCCACGAGGTCCCAGCGCGGGTCGAATTCGACCGTTCGGCTGGCGGCGTCGGCTCGATCGGTGTCGCCGACGCTGCGGACGGATCGCTCGATGCCGGTCATCGCGGCGATCTCCTCGCTGCGGCGATCGTGTGCTGCGATCTGCCCCGACACTCCCGCGCGCCGTCGCACCACGGACGAGACGAGACCGGCGATGCACGCTGCAGCGACGGCCAACGACGACACCTCGCGCACCGGAACGCTGCCGTAACGGGATCCTGCTACGACTGCACCGATGGCCATGAGCCCGAACGTGCCCCGCAACAACCAGCCGTACCCGAGACCCACCTCACGTCGCCGCGTGGTGAACCAGCAGAAAAGCATCCCGCCGCTTGCCCACTGCAGGAGCACGGTTGCGGCGTCGAGACGGATCACGGCGGTGCAGGGTATCGCCAGCGGTACGCTGGGCCCGGTGCGACGCCTCGTGCCCCTCACCGTCGTGGCCGCAGCGTCGCTGATGTTGAGCGCGTGTTTCACTGGCGAGCGCCCGTCCTTCGACCCCACCGACACCATCGGCACGGAGTCCGCCCCGGCCGATGCCTCGGGACCCGGCACCATCACCGATGGCCTGCCCAGCACCCCCGCAGAGCTCGCTGCACTCTTTGGCGCACGGGCGAGCGGGCCAGAGACCGCAACGTTCGAGATCAGGACCACATCAGCGACCGGGGATCCGGTGGTGGCCACGGTCTCGCGGGATCTCACGCGACTGGTCGTCAGCGTGCGCGACCTCCAGTACCGCACCAACGAACGCGGTCCACGCACCTGCCGGAACGCGACGAAGTCGTGCACCCGCGGCCTCAACTCCCAGCCCCTCAGCGATCTGCTCATCACCGCCCAGTTCTGGGGACCTGCCATTCGCCAGCAACTCGAGTCGCCCGCCCTCGCAGCCCGCATCGGCCCGATCCGCACCACGCAGTCGCAGATTGCCGAACAGCTCGCTGTGTGCATCGACGTGCCGGGACCGCAGGTCACCGACCGCTACTGCGCACTTCCGACCGGCATGCTCGCCGCACTGAGCACGGCGGCAGTCAGCATCACCATGGTGGACTACGTGCCCGAGTTCGATGAGCAACTCTGGGCCGTGTTCGACACCGAATAGGGCACGGGACGTCATCGTGAACGAGCGAACCGTGGTGATTGCCGGGCACCGCAAGTGGTCGGGTCTGTGGTTCGGCGTGGCCGCAATGGGAACCGCCTCCGGCCTCACGATGGTCCTCGGGGGTGCATGGGCAGGATGGTTCCTCGTCGTGGTGATGCTGCCGTGCGCCGTCGTGCTCGGCATGGCGTTGCGCCCGTCATCGAACGAGCTCCTGCTCGACGAGAGCGGTTACACCATCCGCTCGGTCTTCCGGTCGCACCATGTGCCCTGGGGAGATGTTGCCGCAATCGGTGCGCTCGACGTGCTCAATGGTCGAACCCGGCGGGTCGCCGTGCGGTTCACGGATGCAGCCGCGTCGAGGGATCCTGATTCAGCGGAGATCGCCGCCGCAATGGACGGGTATCACCGAACGCTTCCGCTCGACTACGGCTTGGACCCCGACGAGCTCGCCGAGCTCATGAGGTCGTATTTGATCCGCCCCTGAAGAAGCGGACCCACCCGAGCAGCGTCTCTCAAGCCCGGAACGTCGATCAGAACGGAACCCAGCTGCCGTGGAAGCCGTGCGGCACGCGCTGCGGAATGGCAACGCGGGCGATGGGCTTGGCAGCGGTGTCGTGAGCATCGAGGATCACGAACGACGAGGCACCCGCTGCCTTGTCGTAGACGAACATCATGATGTAGCCCTCGTCCTCGCCGGCGTCGTCGCTGGCCGGCACGAACACCGGCTCGCCGAACATGGCGTTCGGACCGAGGTCGTACCGCTCCGTGCGGTTGGTGGTGAGGTCGTACTTGGCGATCACGGTGGGCGCCTCGAAACCGCTCGGATCCGAGGGATCGCGTGGCGCCACTGCCCAGCCGAAGCGGTTCTTCAGACCAACCAGTCGATCGTCCAGCCGCGGGAAGGCGTGGGAGACATCGTCGAGCTGCTCCTCGTGGACCTTGCCCGTCGAGAGGTCGAACCGCCAGCGCCAGAGATAACACGGCTCGAACTTGTCGGCGCCGCCCTTCCACATCGTCTCGTGGCGACCAGCATCGAGCCACACGGTGTCGGCTCCGTCGTCCCACGCATTGAGGATGTGGAACACGTAGCAGAGATCGACATCGAACCACACCGGCTGGGCACCCTGACGGGCCTTCTCCCGGTGGAGAAGACCGATACGCGCTCCGTACGACTCGTTCCAACCGAATGGCATCCCGCCCTTCATCGCATCGTCGAGGCTGAACGTGACCGGGAGGTCGAGGAAAATGGCGTAGTTACGGCTGAGCGCGAAGTCGTGCACCATCGTGGGGCCCGGAACGTCGATCGCCTGGCTGTGCACGTGATTCCCCGCCGCATCCACCACGTGATAGGTGATGTACGGCGCTGAGATCAGTTCGTAGCCGAACGAATGCATCTCGCCCGTCTCGGCGCAGATGTGCGGGTGCGCACTGAACGGCGTCCGAAGGCGACCGCCGAAATCGCACGGACCGAGGGTGTCGAGCTCGGGTGACAGTTCGTTCGGGTAACTGCCCTCCTCAAGGGCAAAGATCCGCTTGGCGTGGGCGAGCACATGGGTGTTGGCGAGTCCGACGGTGTAGTCGAGGGTGCCGGTGAGTGCATCAAGCCGGTCGGCGCCGGCGAGGGCCTTGGTACGGACCCAACGGTTCCGGTACCACTCGGCACGGCCATCACGCAGACGGATGCCGTGGATCATGCCGTCGCCGGCGAACCAGTGCATCGTGGGGCCGTTCGCCGGGTTGGCGCCGTTCCGCAGGAAACGGCCATCGAGGCCCTTCGGGATCGCGCCATCAACCGGCAGGTCGTGGGCATCGATCTCGGTGAGCACCGGGGCGTAGTTGGCCTTCATGTGCCACGGCAGGGAGGTCTCGGGACGGTCATCGAGTGCGGTCATGACCCCATTCAACCACCGGGGTCAACCCGCTCGCCCCGGCCGCCCGTTACACGTCCAGCACCACGAGTTCGTGATTCGCCCGGTTCAGTGGGTCTGGGCCGTCCGCCGCAGCGACCACGATGTCCTCGAGACGCATCCCCCATCGACCCGGGACGTAGATGCCCGGCTCGATGCTGAAGGCATGGCCCGCCTCGAGTTCGCGCCGGTTGCCCTCCACGATGTAGGGGTCCTCATGGGCATCCATTCCGATGCCGTGCCCGGTGCGGTGGACGAAGTACTCGCCGTATCCAGCGGCAGCAATGATGCGGCGCGCAGCGCGGTCGACGTCCTCGCACGCCGTGCCCACCACTGCGGCCCGCACCGCAGCCTGCTGCGCCTCGTGCAGCACCGCGTACGCATCGCGCACCTCGGCGGGGGGCGCTCCCAGCGACACGCATCGTGTGATGTCGGAGCAGTAGCCGTTCATCGTCCCGCCGAAATCGCAGAGCACCACCTCCCCGGGCCGGATCACGCGCGGTCCGGGGGTGTGGTGCGGGGATGCGGCGTTCTCCCCTGCCGCCACAATCGCAAAGTTCACCATCTGATGACCCTCGGCGACGATGCGTGCCCCGAGGTCGGCCGATACCTCGGCCTCGGTGCGGCCCACGAGGGGGATGCGTCCGTGCTGAAGGTCGGTTGCGATGCGATCAACAGCAGCGCCCGCAGCGCGCAATGCGGCAATCTCGGCTGCGTCCTTCGACATTCGCATGGTCCCCACGACGTCCACGGCGCGCACATAGGTTGCGCCCGACACCAACGGCAGGAGCTCGACGAGGAAGCGGGCCCACATCTGGTCGCCGACTGCGATCCTGCGGCAGCCCGACACCAGCCGAGCGACGATCGCGACGGGGTTCTCGGTCTCCGACCACGCCAGCAACTCGAACACTCCCGGCTGCTCGACCACTCGCGGGGCCTCGAGCCCGGGTATCACCATCGTGGCGTCCCCCGAGCGCGTCACCACGAGCGCGGTGAGGCGCTCGAGCGGCATGGCGTGGTAGCCGGTGAGGTACGGGAGGTCGAGCCCGAGCGACAGCACGACGGCGTCGACGCCCTGCTCGGCCATTGCGGTCCGCATGCGCTCCATACGACTGCGGTACACGGACGTATCCAGCGGAGCAGTGGCACCCGGGGTCTGCATGGAGGTCATTCTTGCCGCTCGACCCACGATTTCGGCGCCCCCGGCCACCGATCGCACCGGGTGACGCGTGTAGTGTTCGGGCTTCGGAGTCGCCACGGATGCAGCGGGACACACTTTTGGGGGCGCTTCGACGCCGGTGGTGGGTTGTCGCCGCTGCTTTCCTCATCGGCGTCGTGGCCGGCGCAGTTCCGTCCCCCAGCCGCTCGACTGACTCCACCACGGTGTGGGAAGCCACGCACACGATGCTGCTCACCTCGAACGATCCCTCCGGGGCAATCAACTCCGACACGATCAACCTCGCAGAGATCGAGCTCTACGCAACGGCCGGCGAGGTACCCCGACGGGTGGCGAGCGAATTCGGGATCGCCAATGCGTCACAGTTGGCCATGCAGGTGACGGCCTCGATCGACGGAGGAACGGGCGCCCTCACGATCAACACCCGTCAGGCATCGGCCAGTGCCGCCGAGGACATCGTGGACGCCTTCGCCCGCGAACTGGCCGAGTTCGTCACCATCCGTCAGGACGAGGTGCGCGAGCAACGCCTCAATGCCGCGACGGACCGCGCCGACGCCCTGCGGGCGAAAGTCGCGACGATCGCTGCCGAACTGGCCCGCAAACCCGACGATCCCATCATCCAGGCCGAACTCGACTCGGTCACACGCCAGTACGGCGCCGCCTACGAAACTGCCGAGACCCTCTCGAGCGAGCCGCGGACGATCTCGCTCGTGACCCTGCAGTCGGCCGAGGCTGTTTCCGTCGAGACGAGCGGATTCGAAGCACCGCGCTCACGGACCTCGAGGGGTCTGATTCTCGGGATCGTCGGGGCGATCCTCGGGATCGGCATCGTGCTCGTGCTGAACCTCGTGGACCCGCGCATCCGCCGTCGCAGCCAGGCGGAGGCCATCTTCGGGACACGGGCACAGCTCACGATTCCGGCGTCGTTCCGCCTCGGCGAGCGCACCGTCTGGGTCCGCCGCGACCGCAACGACTCGATCGGCAATGCCTACCGCGCCCTGCGCAGCATGCTCTCGCTCGCCCACCACGACCGAGCGGATACCTCCCGCGCACCGATCACGCTGATGATCTCGTCCGGCCCGGGCGACGGCAAGACCACCGCCACGGCAAACCTCGCTGCTGCCTTTGCCGAAACCGGGGCCCGCACGCTCGCGGTGAACACCGATTTCCGGCGACCGAATCTCAGCGCAGCACTCGACTCACTCTCCGGTGCAGCCCACGCCAGCGAGGCACCGGTACGCATCCCGATCGTGCTGTCCCGGGTCGTGAACGAACTGCGGGTCTATGACGAGCGCTCCGTCGACCCCGAGGCGGTCCCGGGCGAACTCGCCCGACGCGTGATCCGCAACCTTCCGCTCCTCACGGAGACCTACGACGAAGTCATCCTCGACTCGGCCCCCATCTCGCTCGCAGCGGAGGCCTTCGAGTTCCTCCCCGTGGTCGACTCGGTGGTCGTCCTCGTCCGCCTCGGGCACACGCGCCTCGAAACCGCGACCAAGGCTGCTGAGACTCTCCGCGCACTCGGCATCGACGACTTTCTGCTCGTGGTCGTCGGGGGCGCCGGGGCCGAGGAGAATGCGTACTACTACGGCACGGACCCCTCGGCTTCAGCGCTGCGACGCACCGGTGCCGCTGCAGCGGGTCGCCTGCGGCAGTTCCGCCCGACTGCGCCGTCCGACGACCCCTCCCACGACGGCAGTTGAACGGGTCCCGCGTGCGAACACGGGCTTCCGACGCGACGATTCTTCTCTCGCTCGTTGTCGGTCTCATCACGCTCTCGCTGATGATGCAGCGCTTGTCGTACGAGGTGTGGGCGGGAATCCTGCTGATCCCCGTCCTCGCTCTGTTCTCGTTCCTCGTGCTTCGCAGCGTCACGCGGGCGAGATTCGCTCACCTGCTCCCGATTCTCGTGGTCGGGATGGTCGCCAAGTTCGTCGCGTCCGGGCTCCGTTTCTACGTGTTTGCGTCGGTGTACTCCGGCAACGGCGATGCAGGGCTCTACTTCGACCGGGGTAGCGAGCTCGCGAGCGCCGTGAGGGACGGACGCAAGTCGATCACCACGGTGCTCCCGTGGGAAACGAGCCTCGAGTTCATGTACCGAATCACCGGATTGGTGCTCACCGTGGTCGGCCCGACCCAGTTCGGTGCGTTCCTTGTCTTTGCGACGCTCGGCTACTGGGGCACTGTTCTTCTCGTCCTCGCCGCCTGCCGGGCCGTCCCCGGACTGCAGGAGCGCCGGTACGCATGGTTCTGCGCGCTCGCCCCGTCGTTGCTCTTCTGGCCGTCGAGTATCGGAAAGGAGGCGGTCGTCATCTTCGGCATCGGCCTGCTCTCGACCGGGGTCTCGCGCCTGCTCACGGCCGACCGACGGCGACTGGGCGCCGCACAGGCGATGCTCGGCGGGGCCGTCGTGGCATCGATCCGAGCGCACCTCGCGGCGATCTTCTTGGCCGGGGTCGTTGTTGCGTTCCTCCAACTCGCATTCGTGCCGGCCGAGTCGGGCGGGCGAATACGCCGCTCGTGGGCCACGGTGCTCGCCATCGGTGCGGCCTCGCTCCTTGCGCTCGTGTCGTGGGTGGCCGTACGTCGTCTTGGCGTCGACGACCCGAACGCCGGTTTTCTGTCCGATGTCTCGGCAGCGCTCGACAAGGCATCAGTCGTCAGCGACGACGGCGGAACCTCGTTCGAGCCGATCAATACCGACAACCCGCTGCTGTGGCCAGTCGCTGTCGTGCGGACACTCACTCGTCCACTCCCTACGGACATCGACGGAGCGCGCACCCTGTTGCCGACGCTCGAGACCTCGCTGCTCATCGTGCTCGGGCTCGCCGCAGCGCGGCGGATACGACACTTCGTGACCCTCGCCCGACGGGCTCCGTACCTCACCTATTCGGCGGTCAGCGCCCTGCTGTTCGGCCTTGCCTTCAGCGCGATTGCCAACCTGGGGGCCCTCATCCGACAGCGCTCGCTGGTCTGGGCCTTTCTCATCCTCTTGCTCTGCCTCCCCGAGCTGGCAGCCCGACCGGATCCACCATCCACCCTGCGCAGCGGAGCGGTCCGTCGTCAGCGCAGCGAAACAGGGGCTGCCGCTTCCCGGGCGTGGTAACTGCTGCGCGTGAGCGGGCTCGACTCCACATGTCCGATGCCGAGGGAGCGGCCCACCTCCCGGTAGCGGTCGAAGACCTCCGGTTCCACCCAGCGGTGCACCGGCAGGTGATTCGACGTGGGGCGGAGGTACTGACCGATCGTCACGATGCCGCAGCCAATCGATGCAAGGTCGGCGAGCACACCGATCACCTCGTCGTCGGTCTCGCCCATGCCCACGATGATCCCGGACTTCGTGCGCAGACCGGCCGCACGTGCGCGAGCGAGCGATGCCAGGCTCCGCGCATAGCCGGCGGAGGGCCGAACAGCGCGCTGCAGCCGCGGAACGGTCTCGACGTTGTGGTTGTAGACATCGGGGGCTGCGGCAATCACGGCATCGATAGCGGCCTGATTCCCGTGGAAGTCGCTCACGAGCACCTCCACCGCAGTTCCGGGATTCCGGTGGCGCACGGCGTGGATCACCGCAGCGACATGTGCTGCGCCGCCATCGTCCAGATCGTCGCGCGCCACCATGGTGATGACGGTGTGTGCGAGACCCATCCGCGACACGGCTTCGGCCACGCGCTCGGGCTCGTCCATCTCCGGGGCCAGTGGTTTCTGTGTATCGACGAGGCAGAAGCCACAGGCGCGGGTGCAGCGCTCGCCGAGCACCATGAACGTCGCAGTGCCGTCGGCCCAGCACTCCGAGAGGTTCGGGCAGCCGGCCTCCTCGCACACCGTGACGAGTCCGAGGTCGCGCAGGGTGGACTTGACCGAGAGCACCTCCGGACCGATCCGAACCTTGGGTCGGAGCCATTCGGGCTTCCGCTCGGAAATGGCCATGCCCCGTTCGACGCCCGCCTGTGCCAGGCGGCCGATGAGACGCACCGGTTGCGATGCCTCGACGCGAGGTGGCTCGGCGAAGTGTTGATCGGCTTGTCGCACGGTCTCGCCGGGTCCCGCTCCGCGGCTGAACGGGCTCAGGTCCATGCCCGATCGGTCGTGGCGCCACGCAACATCCTGTCGCTCGACGACACCGCTGCCCCACAGCGCAGCGGCCTTCGGAACAAGGATGCCCACGACATCCTCGAGCGAGCAGTCGAATCCCTCCTCGGCCAGCGAGGTGACGGGGCGGTCGGCGATCCCGCAGGGAACGATGTACTCGCGCATGTAGCGCAGATCGGGTTTCACATTGAGCGCAAACCCGTGCATCGTTCGGCCACGGGTGAGCCGGACACCGATGGCGCAGATCTTTCGCGGCGCGGGCCCCTCAGGGTTCACCCACACTCCCGGGTACTCACGCAGCGTGCCTACGTCATGGAGACCGAGTTCGCGCAGTGTGTCGATCACGAGTTGTTCGACTGAGTGCACGTAGGCAACAGAGTCGGCGAGCCCGGTTCCCGGCCGACCCCACTTGGGCGGCAAGGTGACGATCGGATAGCCCACCAACTGACCCGGTCCGTGATACGTGATGTCCCCACCGCGATTCACCGACACCAGATCAGCCCCGACCGATGCCGGGTCAGTCAGCAGATGACGGTCCAGTTCCGAGCGCGGACCATAGGTGAAGACATGAGGGTGCTCGAGCAGCAGCAGGTGCTGCTCGGATCCGTGATCGAACAGCGCCGTCTGCAGGTCGAGCGCCTCGCGGTAGGCGACCCTCCCGAGCCAGCGCACTCGGAGTGTCATCTCAGAGCTCCGCGGCCCAGTCCCGGGTCTCGAGTTCCCGCTTGACGCGAACGAGGAAGTTCGCTGCGTAGGCACCGTCGAAGGCACGGTGGTCCCAGCTCATCGCAAGGTGTCCCACCGGATGGATGGCGATCGCCTCGGTACCGTCGGCCGCAGTCACCACGACTGGCTTGCGGACGATTGCATCGGTGGAGAGGATCGCGACTTGCGGCTGGTTGATGATGGCCGAGGTGAGCACGGAGCCCGCTGACCCGTTATTGGAGATCGTGAAGGTTCCGCCCTGGATCTCGTCGGGGCTCAGCTTGCGGTTACGCGCGCGGGTGGCGAGGTCGTTGATCTCCCGGGCGAGGCTGCGCAGACGCTTGGTCTCTGCGTCGCGCACGACGGGCACCAGGAGACCTTGATAGTCGAGGTCGACGGCAATACCGAGATCGATGTAGTTGTGCACCGTCAACTCGGTATCGGACACCGATGCGTTGAGGTGCTTGAACTCTCCGAGCGCGTCGACCACTGCACGGCAGATGAACGGCAGGTACGTGATCGAGAATCCCTCTTCGGACTTCCAGCGGTCCTTGATGGTGAGCCGAGCGCGATCGACGTTTGCGTAGTCGACCTCGACGACGCTGAACGCGTGGGGGCTCGTGCTCTTGGACATCACCATGTGCGAGCCAGTGAGCTTGCGGATCTTCGACAACTTGACCGATCCGCTCGTGCGCCCGAGGGCTCCTGATGCAGGCGATGCGGCAGGTGCCGGTGCAGCAGCGGGAGCAGGCGATGCGGCAGGTGCCGGTGCAGCAGCGGGAGCAGGCGCTGCGGCAGGTGCAGGCGCCGGCGCAGTTGCGGCAGCAGGAGCGGGTGCCGGTGCAGCGGCGGAACGGCTCTTGGCCAACGTATCGATGTGATCGAGTACGTCCTCCCGGGTGATGCGACCACCGAGACCGGTGCCGGTGATCTGAGCGGGGTCGAGCCCGTGCTCGTTCACCAGCCGGCGCACCACCGGTGAGAGCAGCCGCTGACCAGCGACGTGGTCGCCCACCTCGGCTGCGGACGCAGCAGCGGGCGCCGGTGCAGCAGCGGGAGCAGGCGCCGGTGCGGGAGCAGGTGCCGGAGCAGCGGCCGGTGCGGGCGCCGGAGCTGGTGCGGGCGCCGGAGCTGGTGCAGCCGCCGGAGCAGGGGCCTCGGGAGCCGGCGCCGCCGGCGCCGCTCCAGCGGCACCGACCACGGCGACCACGGTGCCGACGGCAATCGTGGATCCCTCGATATGGCGGATCTCCACGAGCGTGCCGGCGATGGGCGACGGGACCTCGGTGTCCACCTTGTCGGTGGAGATCTCGAAGAGCGGTTCGTCGGCGGCGACGGTGTCGCCCACCTTCTTGAACCACCGCAGGATCGTCCCCTCGGTGACGGTCTCACCCAGTTGCGGGAGTGCGATCTCAGCCATGTCGCTCGTGCTCTCTTTCTGTGTTGCTTCGCCCCGGGATCAGCCGTTGAAGGTCCGGCCGGTCAGTGACAGAACGGTCTCGCCGAACAATTCCGAGAGACTCGGGTGCGGTTGGATGAACTCGGCCACCTCTTGGACGGTGGCCTCCCAGTTCACGGCGAGATAACCACCGGACAACTGCTCGGTGACCCACGGACCCACCATGTGAACGCCAAGGATCTGGCCCGCAGTGCCGTCGGCCTGCTTCTTCGCGATGACCTTCACGAGTCCGTCGACCTCGCCCAGGATCTGTGCCCGACTGTTCGCCCGGAACGGATGCTTGGCCACGATGACGTCGATACCAGCAGCCTTGGCCTGTTCCTCATCGGGTCCGGCCCACGCCACCTCGGGGTGGCAGTAGATGGCCCACGGCACACGGTCGTACTGCACGGGGTTCGGCGACTCACCAAGAAGGTCCTTGACCGCGAGCACTGCCTCGGCGTAGCCGACGTGGGCGAGTTGCGGCGTGTTGATCAGGTCGCCGATTGCGTAGACCCCGGGCTCACCAGTGCGGCAGTACGCATCAACCTCGACGAATCGTCGCTCGGTCACACGCACCTGAGTGCCCTCGAGACCGAGCAGGTCCGGGAACGGACGACGTCCGACGGAGACGATCACCGCATCGGCCTCGACATCGTCCATCCCCTCGATGTGCACGCGGGTGCCGCCGCTGCCGTTGGGGGTGTGTCCATTCACCTTGGCGCCGGTCTGGATCTTGATGCCCTTCTTGCCGAACGACTTCACGACCACGTTGGCTACGTCTGCGTCGAGGCCCGGCAAGACCTTGGGGAGTCCCTCGAGGATGGTCACCTGCGAGCCGAGATCGGCGAAGGTCGAAGCGAACTCGCAGCCGATCGCACCTCCGCCGATGACCACGACGCGATCGGGAACCCGGTCGAGCATGAGCACCTCATCGCTCGTCATGATCGGGCCGCCGACCTCGAAGCCGGGGATCGACCGCGGCACCGAGCCGGCAGCGAGGATCACATGACGACCCTGAATCACTTGGGTGGCCCCGTCGGCACCGGCGACGGTCACGGTCCGGTTGGGGCCGAGCGAACCGGCTCCGAGGAGGTAGGTCACTTTCTTGGAGCGCGTGAGGCCGGTGAGGCCCTTGACGAGCCCGTCGACGATGCGCTGCTTGCGGAGTTGCGCAACCGAGAAGTCGATCGTCGGCGCCGACGTCTCGATGCCGAAATCCTTGGAGTGCCGGACGTGGCGCGCCACCGCAGCGGTCTCGAGAAATGCCTTGGCTGGGATGCAGCCCCGGTTCAGACAGGTGCCACCGATGGTGTCTTTCTCCACAAGGGCAACCTGCAGGCCTGCGGAGGCCGCGTAGAACGCTGCTGCGTACCCGCCCGGACCGCCACCAATGACGACGAGATCGAATTGTTGCGTGTCAGACACGATCGTTGAGCGTAACGGCCGGACGGGCACTCCCGGGGGCTCCCGTGACCACCCTCACGGTCAATGGGGTCACAGACCGAGGTCCCACGTCACCTGCTCGCCGAGGACTCGGTACGAGACCAGCGTGGTGCCCTCCTCGGTGGGCACCACCGGGAATGCGAGGACACAATCGGCCGAGTTTCCGGGCTCGAGCTGCAGGTCGGAGCACGAGTTCGTGGCTGCATCTGCCGACGCTCCAGCAGGAACGGGCTCGGTGAGCCCGCCGGTGAGCAGCGACCAACCGACGAGCGGCTCGGTGATCGGCGCCCCAGCGGTCGCAGCGAGCCGCAAACGCACCCCCACACGGACTTCGCCGTCGACAACCGATCCAGACTGGACCTGCGCCGTGACCGAGGAGATCTCGATCGAGTCGCCGACCTTCAGCAGACTCGGGGCGGTGTCGCTGATCCGCAGGAGCTGGACCCCGCCGGCCACCAGAATTGCGAGACCGCACGCCAGCGCCAACAGGATCAACTTGCGCGTACTCACCGTTGGCAGAGTCTACGAGCCGAGCCTGCAGTCGATGTAGGCCTTTGCCTCCCTCGACGACATCATCGAAGGATTCTTGCCCCGGAGGCACTGGGGGCGAAGAAGCTCAAAGGGAATCTGATCGGCTGCGAGCAGCCCCTGCGCCACGAGGCGCTGCATGCACGTCGACGCTGCGGTTGCGCGACGCACGTACTGATACCCGGGCAGCCGTGCGAGGGATGGCTCGAAGCGCAGACTCTTCCAGCCGCACTCGGGGGCGAGGAAGGTGCCGCTCACGATCGAGCGCGCAAACAGCCCGGCACCGAGTCCTGCGTTCACGCAGGCGACGGCGTCGTCGTAGCCACCCGTGGCAAAGCACTCGTTGTAGCGGCCGTACTCATCGAGCCCGTCGTCGCCGCCCGCCGGACCGTCCGGTTCATCAGAACTGTCGGCGGGTTCCGACGATGCCGGCTTGCCGGACAGGACCCGTACCAGCGACTCGATGTCGTCGGCGATGAGGGACACCGCCTGCTCGTCGGCGTTCGTGATCGCACGCGTCAGCAGACCGAGCACCGACGAAGTCGGGCGGACGAACCACCGACCACCCGTCTCGCGCACGGCGATGCCGTTCTCGGCGACATCGTCGAGAACGACCCGCAGATCGTCGTAGATGAGGACCCCACGCAGCACCGACTGCGGCACACCGAGACGCACGACCTCGCTGCTGAACGCCTCGCGCGCCCCTTCAGCAGTGGACAGGCACTCGCGCACGTCGGCGCGGCCCGGTGAGGAAAAGATCGCACACCCATCACGCACGACGACATCGAGATCGTTCGTCCGAATCGCTCCCTGCATTCCCTCGAGCGTCACGATGGCTGCAGTGCCACGACGAATCGCCCGGAACTTCGGGTCCGAGAGCCGCAGCGACACACCCTCGCGCGCCACCCACCGGTCGACTGCTGCCTGCACTCCGTCGACGAACCACGGAGCAGCGCGGTGCAACACCTCGGCCTCCTCCGGGTCGAGGACTGCGAGCACCTCCGCAACGGAGAGCCGTTCGATGGCGGCGAGGAAGGCCGACGCGGCGTCGATGGCTGTCGGTGCACCGACTGCCGTCGGCGCGCCTGCGGGCGCCCACGACAGCGACTGCCCGGAGCGCACACGGAGGTTCTCTGCGAGGGAGTACCAGACGCTCACGAACCATCGATCGTCCACCTTGACCGACATCACGCGGAACTCGACCGTTCGATTCTCGGTCCCGACCGGATTCCGTCCGGAGATGAGCAACGACGCAGCGACGCTCCCCGAGACCGACATCGCGGCAAGATCGTCCGCAAGCACTTCGGACACATCGGGTGATACCTCGAGCCGCACGGCGAACTCGTCGAGGTCACCGAGGTCGGTAGTCGCGGCGAGTGCACCGGTCCTGGCTGCCTGGTCGACGAGGGTGCGCAGCGCCTCACGCATCGAGTCCCGTTCTGCGGGGTGCAGCAGATCGAGGACCCCAAGGAGGTCACCCGCTTCAGCGCGCTCGACAAAGGCCCGAACGGCGTCCTCGGCAGTCGGCGCCCCGCCACGGTCGTCGGATCCCGCCACGGTGACCACTGCGACCACTGCTGCAGCCACCACGATCAGCACCGAGGCCACGGCGAGCACCCGGAGCCACCGACGCCTCGGCGGCAGCGGCACGACTGCGGCACGCTGACCTGGGTTGTCCACCTCGTTCGCAGCAGCGGGCCGACGGGTGGGAGCACCGCTGCGCGGCGGGATCTGCAGCCGCGCGCCGTACCCGCTTTCGCGCTTGGACTTTCGGCCGAACAACGTTCCCACGAGTCGGGTCTCACCTCTCCGGTCGCAACCTGCGGGGCTCGCAACCGGACCGGTGCGCGCTGCGTGATGGTACGGCAGTGTGTCGCCGAGTTGGGGCCGCCCTCCCCGACGGTTGAATGCCGGTATGCACCTCGCCATCACCGGGGCCACCGGCCTCATCGGGACCCCACTCGTCGCCGCGCTGAACGGGGCCGGTCACCGGGTGACCCGACTCGTGCGGAGCAGCCCAAGCGGGTCGGACCGCGTCTGGAACCCTGCCCAGGGGACGCTCGATCCCGCAGCGCTCGAGGGCGTGGATGCGGTGATTCACCTCGCAGGAGCCGGCATCGGCGACAAGCGCTGGACCCCCGCCTACAAGGACCTCATCCGCAGCAGCCGCGTGGCAAGCACCGAGCTGCTCGCGCGGACGATGGCCTCGATGAACGACGGACCGAAGGTGTTGCTCTCGGGCTCGGCCATCGGGATCTACGGCAACCGAGCCGATGAGGTCCTCGACGAGACCAGCGCGCTCGGCACAGGCTTTCTCGCCGATGTGTGCAAGGAGTGGGAGGCCGCTACCCGGCCGGCCGAGCAGGCTGGCGTCCGGGTGGTCCATCTCCGAACCGGGATCGTCCTCACACCCAAGGGCGGTGCCCTGAAGAAGCTGCTCCCGCTGTTCCGCTTCGGGCTCGGCGGACGATTCGGCAACGGCCGCCAGTGGCAGAGCTGGATCTCGATGGACGACGAGATCGGCGCCATCATCGACCTCCTCGGATCCCAGGTCGAGGGGGCCGTCAACCTCACCGCCCCGAATCCGGTCACGAATGCCGAGTTCTCTGCGACGCTGGCCCGGGTGCTCAAGCGGCCCGGCTTCCTTCCCGTGCCGTCGTTCGGACCCGGCATCGTGGTCGGACGCGAACTCGCCGACAATCTGCTCTTCCACAGCCAGCGGGTCGTGCCATCCGCGCTGACGGCCTCGGGCTACCAGTTCCGCCACAGCCACCTCGAGGCGGCCCTGCGGGCGCTGCTCGCTCGCTGAGCGGTCTGGCGCGCTCGCGGGCGCCGTCCGCAGAGGGGACAACCGTTCTTGCGCTGCTTCTTCCCGCAGCAACCCAAACGGGATAGGATGTATTTGTCGATCGCGCTGTCCACCCGGCGCTGAGCGACCGGTGGGGCGGGAAGCCACCCTCCCGCCCCACCACCATCGCTCCCGACAGACTGCATGGCCGTGACAACGACGCTCCCACTCGGCTTTCGTGCATACGCCGCAAACTTCGGCATCAAGGACTCGACGCTCGACTTCGTGGTCGTTGCCGCCGAGCACGACTGTGCTGCCGCAGGCGTCTTCACCAAGTCTCACTTCGCCAGCCCGAGCGTTCGTGTGTCCCGCCGCAGCGTCGCTTCCGGGCGTGCACGCGCCATGGTGGTGACGTCCAAGAACGCGAATGTGGCAACAGGAGAGCAGGGCCGCGCTGACGTCGAGGAGATCGTGGCTGCGGTGGCGGCTCATCTCAGAACCCGACCCGAGCAGGTCCTCATCGCCCAGACCGGTGTGATCGGACGGCTCCTGCCGATGGACCGCATCCGAAGCGGTCTCGGCGCTCTGCCTGCTCCCCTGCCGTCGACCGATGCCGAACTCGTGGCGAAGGCCATCATGACCACCGACACGGTGCACAAGATCGCCGAAGCACGAGTCGGCGCTGCCCGGATCGTGGGCGTCGCCAAGGGTGTCGGGATGATCGAACCCGACATGGCCACCATGATCGCGATCGTGCTCACCGACGCGGCGATCGAGGCGGGCGAACTCGACGCTGCGTTCCGGCGGTCGATCGATCGCACCTTCAACTCGGTGTCGGTCGACACCGACACGTCGACGAGCGACACCGCCGTCATCCTCGCAAGCGGCGACGCAGGTCCGGTCGCTCCTGGCGACTTCGAGGCAGCGCTCGACGAGGTGCTGCTCTCGCTCACCAAGCAAGTGGCACGCGACGGGGAGGGTGCCACCAAGCTCATCGAGGTGTGCGTGGACGGCGCAGCCAACCACGCTCAGGCCAAGCGCGTCGCCAAGTCGATCGTCAACTCGCCGCTCGTCAAGACTGCCGTGCACGGTGCCGACCCGAACTGGGGCCGCGTGGCGATGGCGGTCGGGAAGTGCTCCGACGAAGGGGGCATCGAGGAATCGAGGGTCGTCATCCGTTTCGGCGATCAAGAGGTGTTTCCCGTGCAGGTGGACTCCGCAGGGCTCCAGCGCCTTGCCGAGTACATGCGCGGCAGCGAGGTCCGGATCCACGTGTCGCTCGGTATTGCACAAGGCAGTGCAACGGTGTGGGGATGCGATCTCTCGGACGGCTACGTGCGGATCAACGCTGACTACACCACGTAATCGTCAGCACCCTGACTGGGTAATCGTCAGCACCCTGACTGGCCGGCACCCGAAGATCGACATCCGGCGATCGGGTAGGTTGCGGCCATGTCTGGGGCCCATCACCAACCTCGTGGGCGCCGCTCGCTCCGATTCCTCGCTCGTCTTGTCGCCTGCTCTGCAGTTACCTCGACGACGGCAACCGCGATGTCGGGCAACAACCCTGCGGGCGCAGCAGATTTGCCAGTGGAGCTCGCGTCGATCGAGCAGGGCTACCTGGGTTATGGGGACCGTCCACCGAGCGTGACGGTCGCTGGGTACACCTACTTCAGTGCGTACGACGCGACACACGGCGCCGAACTCTGGCGTTCCGATGGCACGGTGCTCGGCACGACCCTCGTCAAGGACATTGAACCGGGGGCCAACAGCGGGTACCCAAACGAGTTTGCGTCTCTGGCCGGGTACGTATATTTCGCGGCGAACGACGGCGTCAACGGTCAAGAGCTCTGGCGTACCGACGGCACCGAGGCCGGGACCATGATGGTCAAGGACATCCGGCCGGGAACCGACAACGCTTACCCCCGTAGCAGTTCTCCGTTCGGGCTGACCGTGCTCGGCAGTTACTTGTATTTCTCTGCGGACGACGGCCTCTCTGGAGTCGAGCTCTGGCGCACCGACGGCACCGAGGCCGGAACCACACTCGTGAAGGACATCTATCCCGGGACCACGTCGAACTACAACAACGATAGCCAACCGAGAGACCTGACGCGATTGGGCGCATATCTGCTCTTCGTTGCGGTGGACGGCGTCAACGGCCAAGAGCTCTGGCGTACCGACGGCACCGAGGCCGGAACCGTGATGGTCAAAGACGTGTATCCCGGCACTGCCTACGGCTCCGCTGCGAGCAGTGCCCCAACGGAACTGACGGTGTTCGGGAGTTACGTCTTCTTCGTTGCCAACGACCCGACCGGCATGAACCTCTGGCGCAGCGACGGCACCGAAAGTGGCACGGCAAATGTGACCCAACTCACTGCGTCAAGCGTGTCGGGGTTAACGACCACTGCCGGCGGGCTTGTCTTCCAGTCGAGCGACTGGAGCGACGGTTCCACCCTTGGCTACTGGTTCTCGGACGGGACCAACGCCGGCACGGGCAAATTTTTCAGCGGGGAGACCGCCAGCGACCCAACCCTGAGCGGATGGCACTGGAACATCATGACGCCCCCGTTGAGCGTCGGCACCGGAGCGGTCTTCTTCATCAAATACTCCTCGGCGGACACTTCCCAGTCGACGGTTCGCCTGTACCGCACGACAGGGGCAACAGGCACCACCTACGCAGTGGGCCGATTCAGTTCGGCGGAGCTGTACTGGGGCATGTGCGGGTTCTGCACCGCCCCATTCGAGTTGGCAGGCTCGTCAGCACTCTTCTTTGCGACGAGCGCGATCGAGGGCGAAGGCCTGTACGCCTATGACTGGTCGGCCGACTCGGTTCGGCTCGCGGCCAACTTCTCGAGCCCGATGACGTACTTCGGCCTCCCGATGTTCCGTGGGGCAAGCAACCGTGGTTTCGTCTTCCACGGCGGATCCCTCTGGGGCCTCTCGGGTGAAGTGCCCACCGGAGGCACCCCGGGTCCGCCAGGTCCCGAAGGACCGCCAGGCGCCACCGGAGCAACAGGGCCCGACGGGGCAACAGGACCCCGCGGCGACACCGGAGCCAGCGGATCTGTTGGCGCAACCGGTGCAACAGGCACACCCGGCCTCGACGGCGCAACCGGACCGACGGGCGCGACCGGCGCAACCGGTGCTACCGGTGCAACAGGCACACCCGGCCTCGACGGCGCAACCGGACCGACGGGCGCTACCGGCGCAACCGGTGCTACCGGTGCAACAGGCACACCCGGCCTCGACGGCGCAACCGGACCGACGGGCGCTACCGGCGCAACCGGTGCTACCGGTGCAACAGGCACACCCGGCCTCGACGGGGCGAGTGGCGCTACGGGAGCAACGGGCGCAACGGGCGCAACGGGACTCGACGGGGCAACCGGCGCTACCGGCGCAACCGGACCGGCGGGGCCCGCAGGAGCAAAGGGCGACACCGGGGTCGGGGCGACCGGACCTGCCGGGCCGCCCGGCGGCGGCAGCGGTAGTTCCCTGCTGGTCGGCGGCGTGGGCAACGTCCCCCGCAACAGTTCACGGTTCACGGTTCCCACCGTGATCGGGTCCACCGCTGCGTCGATCATCAGCGTGCCGATGCCTGCAGGCACGGTGAGTCGTCTCTACGCCACCAGCGCGTCGCGCATCAACGGTTCGGTCACGGTGTTCCGCAATGGGGTGGCCACCGCCGTGAAGTGCGACTTCGCCAACAGCACCACATGCTCGAACGTGATCGACAGCGCGATCTTCTCCGAGGCTGACACCATCTCGTTCAAGGTGTCGTCGCGCTCGCAAACCGCTTGGGTCAACTTCACGCTCGGCTTCGCCGAACCGCAAGCAGTGGGCGCAGAGGGACTCGAACCCCCGACACCTGCCTTGTAAGGGCAGTGCTCTAACCAACTGAGCTATGCGCCCCGGACAGGGGATCACGTAGCGTACCGGTGGAGCACGCTGGGTATCCCCGATCGGGCAGACACGTCAAACTAGCGTTCGCTCCGTGGCAGGCCGATCCGGTGGATCTGACAGCGACCTCCTCCGTCGATACCTCGAGGAGGTTGGTGCTCATGCACTCCTCACCGCCGACGACGAGTCCGAACTCGCCGAGGCGATCCTCGCCGGTCGGGCGGCCGCCGAACGATTGGCTGGCGAGTCGCTCTCCTCGGCCGAGAAGGTCCGCCTCAAGCGCACCGTACGGGCCGGCGAGGACGCGCGAACCCGTTTCATCAACTCGAACCTGCGCCTTGTCGTCTCGATCGCCCGACGCTTCGAGGGTTCGGGACTGTCCGTGCTCGATCTCGTCCAGGAGGGAAACCTCGGCCTGATGCGAGCCGTCGAGAAGTTCGATCACACCAAGGGCTTCAAGTTCTCCACCTATGCCACGTGGTGGATCCGCCAGGCCATCGGCCGTGCTCTCGCCGATACGTCGCGCACGATCCGTGTCCCCAGTCACGTGCGCGAGACCTACTCGCTCATCGACCAGAGCACCGAGCGCCTCGCTGAAGAACTCGACCGGCAGCCCACCGCTGCCGAGGTTGCCGCCCACACCGGGCTGAGCAAGGAGCACGTGGAACTCGCCCGTCAGCACCGCCACGCCCTGGTCTCGCTGTCGGCACCCGTCGGGGCAGAGGGCGATTCCGATCTCGGTGACCTGATCTCCGACGAGCAGTCGGAGTCTGCATTCGACGACGTGGTGCGCCGAATCGACCGGCGTGTACTCGACGTTCAGCTCTCACGGCTCTCCGATCGCGAACGCGACGTCATCGTCCTGCGGTTCGGACTCAGTGCCGAACCATGCACCCTCGCCGAGATCGGTGAGCGGTTCGATCTCACCCGGGAACGGATCCGGCAGATCGAGGCCCGCGCACTCGGCAAGCTGCGTCACCCGAGCGTCCGGCGCATGTGGCCCGAGCGCATGAAGACGCCGGCACCCGCCTGATCAGAAGGCGGCACGCGCCGAGACGAGTACCCGGTACAGCGACTCGGTAGCCCCGGCAACCGGCGTTCGCCGGGCGGAGTGGTCGAGCACGAAGAGATCCCGCCCGAACGCGTCGCTGCACATCACCCCGGCCTCGTTGCAGATGAGCGCCGCCGCTGCGTAATCCCACACACCGTGTGCATCGACTGCGCAGTCGACGTAGCCATCGAGCACACCTGCGGCCACATTGCACAGGTCGAGGGCCGCTGCGCCCATCGTCCGACTCTGCGCCCACCCCAGATGGTGCCGCGGGTGGCCGTTCAGGCCGATGATCGCCGTTTCGAGCCGGTCGCAACCTGATGGCTCGAGCCGTTTCCCCT
Organism: Acidimicrobiia bacterium; assembly: GCA_032117595.1. Lineage (GTDB taxonomy): Bacteria > Actinomycetota > Acidimicrobiia > Acidimicrobiales > Ilumatobacteraceae > WLJO01. The sequence goes on from JAULYZ010000095.1 coordinate 51,395, forward strand.
CGCTCCATGCACCGCCGCCCCGCACCGCCGTGAAGCGACGCTTACTTACCTGGTTGACGACGAGCGCAGCGAGTGGACCCTCAGCGTCGATCGCGCAGAGCGCAGTGGCGAACCACGGGATCCCGCGAGAGGCGTTCGTCGAACCATCGAGGGGGTCGACGATCACGACGACGGGAGCACCCGTCCGCTCGAGGCCGCTCTCCTCCGACAGAACCCCGAGCCCAGCCCTGCGCAGCACGGCGAGCGCAGCATCGTTGGCCGCAAGATCGGCGCGGTACTGACCTACCCGCAGTCCCGAGGGCCCCCAGTCGTCAACATCAGCGAGTGCGGCTGCGACGGCACCGGCAGTTTCGTCGAGAACGCTCATCAACTCGTCGTCGGTCATGGCAGCACGCACGGTAGTGTCCGGACTGTTCTGCCGCACCGATCGTGCGGTACCCGAAGGAGAGCAGTTGGCCGTCATCGACGTTGCGGGTTTCGTCGCCGAGCTGAAGCGGCACGCGATCGACCACGGCTTTCACGTGCACGACGAGCGGCACTTCGTCGAGACCTATTCCTTGCGGCAGACCTGGGAGGTCGATCTCCACCCGGAAGAGGCCTGCGACGGACCGATCGACCTGCACCTGTCGCTCGAGGTCGACCCCCGGACCCTCCTCGGTTTCGAGGACGCAGTCCTCAAGCAGGAGGACGACGACACCGCACCGGAGGGGTTCACCTTCCCGCTCCACTTCACGTGGACGCTCCCGCCGCTCTCCGAGGCGCCAGACCTGCTCGTACTCGCCACCGAGCTTGCCGCCGTCGGTGGGCTCGACCTGCCGGTGGAGGTGTCGGCCATCGACTCGATCCCCTTCGTCACCGATGCACCACAGCGCAGCCTCACCCTCGTGGCGAAGATCTCGGTCAATCTTGCCGATGTGATGATCGAGGACGTCGACTCGCCCTCGTGCGATGTGTTCAACCGCTGCAAGGATGTGAGCATGTTCCTGCTCCGGCACGCCCCCACCTGGCTCGGCGATCACTAGGGCTCGGGGTACCGAACTCATGCCCAAGCGCGAACTTCCCCCGGGAATGCGCGAGCAGCTCGACATCGGTTACGGCCCCGGGGGACTCGCCACCTTCGGTCGTCGTCCGCTGCTCACCGAGCCATCGCAGCTCGACGACTGGCTGCCCGATGTGGCGATCGTCGGGGCTCCGCACGACGTGTCCACCACCTTCCGACCCGGCGCACGGTTCGGGCCGCGAGCCATTCGCTCGAATGCCTACGAGCCGGGCACCTACCACCTCGACCTCGGTATCGAGATCTTCGAGTGGCTCGAGGTCGTCGACTTCGGCGATGCCTATTGTCCGCACGCCGACACCTCCGCCAGCCACCGCAACATCCGCGAACGCGTCGCCACGGTTGCGGGCCGAGGCATCGTTCCCGTGATCCTCGGTGGCGACCACAGCATCACGTGGCCCGCGGCAACCGCCGTGGCCGAGCATCACGGCTTCGGACGGGTCGGCCTGATCCACTTCGATGCCCACGCCGATACCGCCGACACCATCGAGGGGAATCTCGCCTCGCACGGCACGCCGATGCGCCGCCTCGTGGAATCCGGCGCCATCCCGGGCCGGAACTTCGTACAGATCGGCCTGCGCGGCTATTGGCCTCCGGCGGAGGTCTTCGACTGGATGCGTTCGCAGGGGATGCGCTGGCACCTCATGAACGAGGTGCACGAACGCGGACTCGCTGCCGTCGCACAAACCGCAGTCGACGAGGTCCTCGAACACTCCGATGTCGTGTACCTCAGCATCGACATCGACGTCCTCGATCCTGCCTTCGCGCCCGGGACAGGCACGCCCGAGCCGGGCGGCCTCACCACGGCGGACCTCCTTCGAGCCATCCGGTCGATCGTGCTCGGCACCGACGTCGTTGGCCTCGACGTCGTCGAGGTCGCTCCCGCCTACGATCACGCCGACCTCACCGTCAACGCTGCGCACCGACTCGTGTTCGAGGCGCTCGCCGCGCTCGCCGAGCGTCGTCGACGGGCCTCGTGACTCCACCGGCGTCCCCGTAACCACCCGATGAACACTTCTCCCTGGCCCCCTCCGCACCCCGTGCTCGATGCGCCGTACCGCGGGTCTCAACCGCCGACGGCTGGCATTCCGCAGCGCAGCGCCTCGGGGCCCGAACGCCCCGAGCAGTCCCGACGGACCCGATGGCTCGTCGCCCTCACCGCCATCTCGGTCGTTGTCGCAATTGCGGGCGGGGTCGTTGCCTACCGCTTCGTCCTCGACCAGCGGTACCCCAACAACTGGGACCCACGCATCGCCCCGCTCGCTGCCTATGTCGAGCGCACCACCGGGCTCACCTTCGAGCACCCTGTCTACGTCCGCTTTCTCGCCGACGACGATTTCAATGCGCTCATCATGGACCCGTCGGAAGGGCAGAGTGACGCAGAGCGAACCGCCATCGAGAACGAGGAGGCACTCGGGCGCTCGTTCGGCTGGTACACCGGGAGCACCGACATTGCCGACGAGCAGGAGACTGTCTACGGCATCGGTGTGCTCGCGCTCTACGACTTCGCCGACCGGGAGGTGGTGGTCCGCAGCAACGACACCAATCCAGCGGTGCTCCCCATCCCGTTGCGCGTCACCATCGTTCACGAGCTCTTCCACGCCCTGCAGGACCAGCGTCTCGACATCCGGGCGCTCCGCCGCCTCGTCGACACATCCGAGGCCGAGCGCTCCTTCACTGCGCTCATCGAGGGACACGCCGTCAGCGTTGAGACGGCGTACCTGTACAGCCTGAGCAGCGACGAGCAGGAGGAGTACTTCGACTTCGTCGACGGCCTCACCTCCGACATCGATGACAAGACCGCCAACACCGCTCCCGTGCTCTCGGTCAACCTCGAGGCACCGTACGTGCTCGGGCCCGCTCTCGTCTCCGCGGCGCGACAGGACGACAATGGCGTCGATCAGCTCTACGCAAAGCCACCCGTGGCCCAGGACCAGGTTCTCGACCCACGGGCGTACTTCTCCGACGACCGACCCGAGACCACCGCAGAGCCAGAGGCTGCCGGCGAGATCCTCGAGAAGGGGACCGTTGGTGTCGTCAGGCTCTACCTGACACTTGCGTCGGTCCTTCCGGCCGCCGACGCCTGGGAGGCGGCTCTCACCTGGGGCAACGACGCCTACGTGCTGTACCGACCAGCCGACGGTGGCACAGCATGCGTGGCCTGGAACGTGTCGGCAGATACCGCAGCCGGTGCCGCGGTGCTGCGCGCCGCCCTCGAGCGGTGGGTCGATGCGCGCCCGGCTGAGGGCCGTGCATCGGTCCGGGCCACCGATCCCGTGATCAGCGTCAACGTGTGTGACCCCGGATCCTCGGTTACCCAGACACTCGTTCCCGAGGACGCAGTCGATTACTTCTACGTACGAGCGAGCCTCCTCGCCGCACTCATCAGACAGACACCAGATCTGAGCACTGCCTGGTGCGCGACCGACACCCTCATGCGCAGCGAGACCCTCGATGCCCTGCAGGAGCCCGACGACGCGCTGCGGGACCGCATCGCCGCAGTCGTCGAGCGCTGTTGAGCGACCAGTACCGTACGGGTCATCCCTGATACGAACCCACGTCGCCCGCGCACCATGACCGAGACCCACCACACCTTCTGCCGGATCTGCGAGTCGCTCTGTGGCCTCGAAGTCACCGTCGACGGGGACCAGATCACCCAGATCCGCGCCGATCACGACCACGTGGGCACTGCCGGGTTCGCCTGCATCAAGGGCGTCCGCCAGCACCGGTTCTACAGCTCCCCGGACCGTCTCACGCATCCGATGCGCCGCAATGGCGAGAACTGGAGCCGAATCGACTGGAGCACAGCCGAACAGGAGATCGGGTCGCGCCTTCGCGCGATCATCGACGAGCACGGTCCGCAGGCCGTTGCGATGTACGTGGGGACCGCCGCCGGCTTCAGCATCCTGCACCCGATCTTCGCCAAGGGATTCATGGATGGCATCGGCTCGGGTTCGATGTATGCGAGCGCGACGCAGGACTGCGCCAACAAGTTCGCCGCGGCGCGTGAGGTCTACGGGTTCCCGTTCACCCAGCCGTTCCCGGACGTTGACCGGACCAACTGCCTCGTGATCGTCGGGGCGAATCCGGTGGTCTCGAAGTGGTCATTCCTTCAGGTGGCCGATCCCAAACGCCGACTCCGGGAGATCGCTGATCGTGGGGGTCGCGTCATCGTGGTGGATCCACGGCACACCGAGACGGCGAAAGCAGCCACCGAGCACCATTTCATTCGACCCGACACCGATGTCTTCTTCTTCTTGTCCTTCCTCAACGAACTCATTGCGTCGGGCGGCGTTGCAGACGACGTCGTCCGCGACCACACGACGGGTTTCGACGAGCTGGAGCGCCTCGCTGCACCGTGGACACCTGAACGCACCGAGTCGGTGACCGGAATCCCGGCTGCAACCCTCCGCGGCATCGTTGCGGCGTATCGCTCCGCCGACGGCGCCGCTCTCTACTCCTCCACCGGCGTGAACATGGGCACCAACGGTGTCCTTGCGTTCTGGTTGCAGGAGGCGATCAACATGGCGAGCGGCAACCTCGACCGGCCTGGTGGCACGCTTGTGGGCGAGGGCATCTTCGACTTCGCCCGCTTCGGGAAGCGGACCGGCACGCTGATGAGCGACGAGCGCTCGCGGATCGGCGGCTTCCGCAAGGTGAACGACGCCTTCCCGGGCGGCGTACTCGCCGACGAGATCCTCACACCCGGCCCCGGGCAGATCCGCGCGCTGATCGTCACGGGCGGCAATCCACTCATCACGATGGCCGACTCAGGTCGCCTCCGCGAGGCATTCGGGACGCTCGACCTGCTCGTGACCCTCGACATCTACCGGAACGAAACCGGCTCCATCGCCCACTACACACTCCCCTGCACGGACCCCTTGCAACGCGCTGATCTGCCGTTCATCTTTCCCCTCCTGCTCGGCATGCAGTCGCGCCCCTATCTGCAGGCGACCCGTGCGGTGGTCCCGCCGACGGCCGATCAGCGCGACGAGGCGTCGATCTACCTTGCGCTGTGCCGAGCAACGGGAACACCCATCTTCGGCTCGCGACTCGCGCAACGCCTGCTCGAACGAATGGCACGTCGGCACCAGCGCAAGCAGGGCTGTTCACACCCGACCATCCCGACCGAGCGTGTGCTCAACCTAGTGCTCCGTCTGACCCGGCAGCCCGGCTTCCGTACGCTGCTCAGATCACCTCACGGTCTCGAACGGCCGATGGCGCGAGCCGGAAGCTTCCTGGGCAAGCGGATCGTCACCGACGACCGGCGCGTCCACCTCGTGACCGACCGCCTCCTCGAGCGCGCGGCCACCCTCGAGCGCGACTTCGGCGCAGCGCTCGACCGAGCGGACTCGATGCTGCTCATCACGAAGCGGCACGTCAAGACGCACAACTCGTGGACACACAATCACGACGACGTCGTCACGGACGACTTCACGACGAATCATCTGTACCTCCACACGGAGGACGCCCAACGGCTGGGCCTCAGCGACGATGAGCTCGCCGATGTCACGTCGGACACGTCCACTGTTCGCGTGCCGGTCCGGATCCTCGACGACCTCATGCCCGGCGTCTGCGCGCTGCCGCACGGCTGGGGACATCAGGTCGCCACCGGCCTCAGCGTTGCGTCGCGCACCACCGGCGTGAACGTGAACCTCCTCGCTGCGAGCGGACCGGAGGCGGTTGATCCGCTGTCGGGAATGTCGCACCTCACGGGCATCCCGGTGACGATCACGCGCGCGGCGGGCCCGCTGGTACCCACCTCGTGGTCGGGGCTCAGCGCACCTGTGTGACCGCTACCGAGGCCGACGCCGCCGCCGGTCGCGTCGGGCCACTCGCTGCGTCCACAGGAGCCAGCACCACGGAGGCATCGCTCGTCGACCACATCACCTCGAAGGAATCACCTGCGTCGGCGTCCAACACGAAGGTTCGCACCACGGTGCTCGAGGTGGTGGAGACGACGGAGTACGAAGCGCTTCGGGTGATCGGGGTGCCGTTGCGCTCGATCCAGGTGCGCAGTTCGGGCGTCCCCGATGCGCTGGAGGCAACGTTCAGGGTGATGTGAATCTCGTACACCCCCGCTTCCTCGACCGTGATGCGGGAGTCGCTCTCCACCTCGACACCGTCGGCAATCACCCCGTTCGACCCCGATGGCGTCGACTGCCCGAACTCGACCGCAGCGGCGCTACCGGTTGATGCGAGCGACTGGGTCGCGTTGTCGTGGAACGCTCCGTACGCCAGTGTTGCGCCGTCGGCGCCTGCTGGTCCGGTGGGGCCCTGCGAACCCGTTGCACCTACGGGTCCGGTCGCGCCACACGCGCCGGTTGCACCGCGGGGACCGGTCACGCCACGGGGACCCGTCGCACCGCTCGGGCCGGTGACTCCCCGGGACCCGGTTGCACCGATAGCACCGCTCGATCCCGTGGGGCCGCGGTCGCCCGTCGCGCCGGTGCCGCCGACCAGTCCTGACGCACCGGAGGGGCCTGACGCACCGGTGGCTCCTGCAGGTCCGGTGTCGCCGTCCACGCAGGGCACGACCGGCAGGGTCGTCGCAGGGGCAGAGTCCGATGCGCTGCGGACGAGATGCGTTGCTCCCGTCGACTCCATCACGAACATCAGCAGCAAGAACACGGCAAGGACGAGCGATGAGACGGCCAGCCAACGAGCGAGCGAATCCGTTCGTCGAGCGGTGGGTGAAGGCTGCATACGGCCAGCATCGGCCGGGGAAGGCCAGCCGCTTAGGGCCGAAATCCCCGACCTGCGCGGCGAACGGCACCGGTTCTCGTCAGCAAACCGACCCCCGATTCGGGATACTGGGCGGGTGACTCGTTGGCGGTCAGGACGCACAGGGTGGACGCTGCTCGTCGCAGCCGTACTTCCGGTGCTCGTGCCGGCCACGGCACGGGCCGATGAGGAGCCGCCAGCGCTGCGATCGTTCAGCATCGCCACGACCGGCGACACCCTTCCCCACCTGACGATCAACCGCGTGGCGCGGCGTCACGGCGGTGGCACGACACACGACTACGCACCGATGTTCGCCGACATCGCCCCGTACATCAGCGGCGCCGATCTTGCGATCTGCCACCTCGAGCCACCGATCGCACCGCGCGGCACCCCGATCACCGCCGACCCGCTCTGGGGTGCTCCGGCCTCCATCACACAGTCGATGGTGGACGTGGGCTACGACTCCTGCAGCACCGCAACCAACCACTCCGGCGACCGCGGTCGTGGCGGTGTCATCGCCACCATCGAGGCGTTCCTCGCCGTCGGTCTCCGCTTCTCGGGAACGGGACGAAACCTCGAGGAGGCCCGTACTGCGCCGATCCTCGACGTGAACGGCGTGAAGGTGGCTCACCTCGCCTACACCTTCGGTTTCTCGGGTCAGCGTCGGCTCCACACCCGGACACCGGCACGCGTCAACATCATGGAGCCCTCGCGGATCATCGCCGATGCCACCGACGCGCGGAACCGCGGCGCCGAGGTCGTGGTCGTGTCGATGCACTGGGGCTACGAGTACGTCAGTCGGGTCACACCTCCTCAACGACGCATCGCACGGCAGCTGACCGCTTCGGGTGTCGTCGACCTCATCGTGGGGAGCCACACGCACGTGCTCCAGCCCATCGAGCAGGTGAACGGCAAGTGGGTGGTGTACGGCCTCGGCAACATCCTGTCGAACCAACGCCGGACCGGCCCCGCCACACCCACACAGGACGGCGCTGTCGTGCAGTTCACGGTGAACGAACAACCCGGCGGCGGCTTCACCGTGGAACGACCGGTGGTGGTGCCCACTTGGGTGCGCCCCGGCTCATTCCGCATCCTCGACGTGCAAAAGAGCCTCCGCGACCCGGCGCTCTCGCGGGCCATCCGGTTCCAACTGAACCGGTCGCTCACGAGGACCAAGCGGGTCGTTGGTTCGTTCGTGGCACCCCCGCCACCGCCGCCCGAGACCACGGTTCCGACGACTCCATCCTGAACCATCTCTGGCAGTGGGGCGGGTGGGTATCGAACCCACGACCCAGGGATTATGAGTCCCCTGCTCTGACCACTGAGCTACCGCCCCGAAGGCAACGTACCCGTTGGGCACGGAGGCGATGGCGGTGCCGAACCACACGCACTGCCCGGCGTGTTGCGGGAAGCATGCGTCGGCGCAACAGTGCGCCACCACGTGGCTCCGGGGGTGGGGGTCGAACCCACAACCTACGGATTAACAGTCCGCCGCTCTGCCGATTGAGCTACCCCGGAAGGCACCCCGAGGGTAGCGGCTGAGACCGTCGATCAACGACCCGCGCAGCGCCTCACGAGCCCGGCCGGCACGGCCGATCAGGGCTCGTGGAGGAAGTCGCGAAGGCGACGGCTCCCTTGGCTCATGCGGAGCCGGTTGAGTGTCTTGGCCTCGATCTGGCGGACGCGTTCGCGGGTGACCCCGAAGGCGCGGCCCACTTCGTCGAGTGTGCACGGCTCGCCGCCGTTGTCGAGCCCGAAGCGCATCACCACGATCTCCTGTTCGCGCTCGGGGAGCTCGGCAAGCACCTCGCGCACTGCGATCCGCAGGTCCTCCAACTCGGCAGCGTGGTCGGGTTCCGCTGCACCCTCATCGGCGATCACGTCAGCGAGCCGCGAGTCCTCCTCCTCGTTCAGCGGGGCGTCGAGCGAACGCGGGTCCTGCGCGATCCGGAGGATCTCCGAGACCCGGTCCACGGGCATCGCACAATGCTCGGAGAGCTCGGCAAGACTGGGCTCGCGCTCGAGTTCCTGCTGCAGCTGTCGTTGCACCTTCAGCACACGGTTCATCGTCTCCACCATGTGAACCGGGATGCGGATGGTGCGCGACTGATCCGCGATCGCACGGGTGATGGCCTGACGGATCCACCAAGTGGCATAGGTGGAGAACTTGAAACCCTTGGTGTGGTCGAACTTCTCGACGGCCCGCATGAGCCCGAGATTCCCCTCCTGCACCAGGTCCAGCAGCGGCATCTCACGGCCTTGGTACCGCTTTGCGATCGACACCACGAGGCGGAGGTTTGCCCGGATGAGTTCGTCCTTGGCGCGCTCGCCCTCGCGGACCCGACGCTCGAGCCGGCGGCGCTCGACACCCGACACCGCCGGGCCGTCACCGAGCAGGAGCCCTGCGGCCTCCTCTCCGTCGAGAATCGCCTGGGCGAGACGGCGTTCGTCGGCGGCGGTGAGCAACCGCACCCGTCCGATCTCCCTGAGGTACTGGCGCACGAGATCGGACGGCAACGCGCCGTCGGAGTACGTGTCCGGCGATGCCGACCGCTCGCGCCGGCGGGCGCGGACTTCTTCCTCGTGGTCGGCGTCGACGGTCTCGTCGACCGCAATGCCCCGTGCGATGAGCTCCTGATGCACCGCGGTGAGCAGGTCAGCCGAGAGTTCGACGTGACGAAGCACATGCGTCACGGAGTCTGCATGCACCACACCATTCGACGACCCGTGCGCGAGCAACGCGTTCCACTCGCCGGCATCCACCCCGGTGATTGGCGAGGTACCGGTGCCAACACCGTCTGATGTGTCGTTCACCCGTCCTCCCCCCCGGACGATTCGGCGCTGACACGTTGGTCGAGCCAGATGAGCAACTGATCGGCGACGGCTGCCTCGGCGCCCGGAAGCGTCAACTCCTCGACGAGACGACGGATCTCCACATCCTCCCGGATCTCGTCGGGGTCCTGGAGATGAACACGTCGCCCGAGCTCACGTCGCACTGCAGCACCCACGAGGAGGCGGGCCTCGGCATCGACATCGATCTCGTCGACATCCACGACGGCGGCACGCTCGAGGAGATCGCGGGCCTCCGGGTCGCAGGCGGCGAGTGCCTGTTCGAGATGGCCACCCGAGGCAGCGAGCGCACGGAATGCACGGAGCGCTGCGTCCTCGGCGAACAGGGCGTCGACCAGCCAGGGTGCAATCTCGTCCCAGCGCTGGACGAGCAGCGCGATCGCCACGAACTCACGGGTGTCGGCGGGCCGTCGACGCTCTGCAGGCACCGCCACGAGGAACGGCCGGCCGCCACCACGCTTTGCCGCTGCAACCAGATCGTTCACGGGGAGCGACAGTCGGGCCGCAACCTCGCCGGCATACAGGCCGCGCACCGTGACGTTCGGATGCTCGTTGATGAGTGCCATCGCAGCCTCGGCAAGACGCGCCCGTTGCTCGGGCGAATTGGCGGGACGGCTACCGAGCACGCGCTGCAGCCGGAACCGAAGGAATGGCTCGGCACGATCGACAGCGAGGCCGAGCGCAGTGGGATCGCTACCGGCAAGGTCGGCGGGATCCTTCCCGGCAGGGAAGTGCGCCACTGCGACCTCCACCTGGTATTTCTCCTCCCACTCGTAGAACTTCTCGGCAGCCCCCTGTCCCGCTGCATCGGCGTCGAAGGCGAGCACAACGCGACTCGCATAGCGCTTGAGGAGGCGTACGTGCTCCTCGGTGAAGGCGGTGCCGCATGTGGCCACGGCCCGCGGCACACCCGCCCGGTGGAAGCCGATGACGTCGGTGTATCCCTCGCAGACGATGATCTGGTTGCTGTTCACCGCATCGGCCTTGGCCCAGTTGAGGCCGTAGAGCACCTTCGACTTCGAGTACAGCGGCGTCTCGGACGAGTTCTTGTACTTGGCGGGGTCGGTCGAGCCGGGGAGCACCCGGCCGCCGAGAGCAACTGGTTCCCCCTCGGGGGTGAAGATCGGGAAGAGCACGCGCGCACGGAAGGCGTCCTGGAGGTTGTTCCGGCGGTTGGTGAACGCGAGGCCGAGCGTCGTGAGCACCTCTGCAGGGACGCCGACACTGCGAACGAGTTGGTCCCAGTCGTCGGGCGCCCAGCCGATCCGGAACTGACGGGCGACATCCCCCGACAGCCCACGACTCCGCAGGTACTCGCGAGCGGGTCGAGCATCGGGGGCGGCGAGGAGGCGTTGGTGGTACCACTCGACCACCTCCTGCATCGCCTCGACGAGTTGTTTGCGTCGACCACGTTCACGAGCCTCGCCACCGCTGGTGTACGTGAGCTGGATGCCGGCCTTGGCCGCAAGTCGCTCTACCGCAGTGACGAAGTCGACGTGCTCGATGTCCTGGATGAAGCGGAATGCATCACCCGAGGCGCCGCAGCCGAAGCAGCGATAGCGCTGGGTCTGCTCGCGAACGTTGAACGAGCCGGACTTCTCGACGTGGAACGGGCAGAGACCAACCCAGTTGCGGCCGACCCGGCGGAGCGCAACGAACGGCTGAATGACGTCGACGATCGACGAGGCCGTTCGGACCTTCTCGATGTCGTCGTCGGCGATCGCCATGGATCGAGGTTACCCACAGCGGCGTGACCGGTTTCCAGCGGGCGTCAACTCTCCTCGGGAGGCAGGTCGATGTCTGCTTCCCCGATGCCGATCGCAGCGTCGACGGTGTCTGTCGCCCCGGGATTCCGGGTTCGCTGCATGGAGAAAAGTACCGACATCACGAGCACCATCACGATGACGACCAACGAGATCCAGGTGTCGATATGGACCCATCTGCTGATGACCATCTTCACGCCGACGAACCCGAGGATGATCGCGAGACCCTGCTGGAGATAGCTGAACCGGGCGTGCATGTCAGCGAGCAGGAAGTACATCGAACGCAATCCGAGGATGGCGAATGCGTTGGAGGCAAACACGATGAACTGCTCCCGCGACACTGCGAGCACTGCCGGAACCGAGTCCACGGCGAAGATCACGTCGGTCCCCTCGACGAGGAGGAGCACGGCGAAGAGCGGCGTTGCGAACCGCTTTCCGTTCACCCTCGTGAACAGGCGCTGCCCGTCGTAGGCAGGCGAGACCGGGAGCACCCGACGGATGACCCGGAGGAAGCGACTCTTCTGCGGGTCGAACTCGTCCTCGTCGTCACCGGAGATGGCGAGTCGCAGGGCGGTGAACAGCAAGAACCCGCCGAAGACGAACAGGATCCACTCGAAGCGATCGAGGAGAGCAACCCCGGCGAAGATGAAGACCGCCCGCAGCACGAGTGCTCCGAACACCCCCCAGAAGAGCACCCGGTGCTGGTACATCACCGGCACCGAGAAACTGGTGAAGATGAGGGCCCACACGAAGACGTTGTCGATCGAGAGACTCTTCTCGATCAGATAACCGCTGACGTATTCGCTCCCGGCATCGCCCCCGAACGCGATCACGAGCACCGCCGTGAAGGCGAGACCAATGGCCGTCCACGCAATCCACTCGACAGCAGCCCGCTTCAGCGGCAGGACCTTCGGCTCGGGATGGAGCAGAAACAGGTCGATCAGCAGCAGGACCGCCACGAAGCCGACAAGGGCCGCCCATGCCCAAGCGGGTACATCGAACTCGGCGAACTCCGAAGCGGAATCACCCGCACTCGACAACAGCAGCCCTGCCCGTACCGGCAGGAGCACGAATCAGTCCCTGCCCAGCAGGCCACCGAAAGCGCCACCGATACCGGTGGCACCCGAGTTCCCGGTTCCGAGGGCCGCCTGCACCCAACCGAGCAGTTCGTTCGGGTTGCGGGTCTGGCTCCAGACCTTGCCGGGTCCGGTGAAGTCGAACACGAGACCCTCGCCGCTCTTGAAGGTCTGGACGATGCCGCCGCTGGCCTGCCGGAGGCCCATGGTGATCGACGACTCGTAGGCAACCATGTGACCGGTGTCGAGGGTGATGCTCTGGCCCGCCTGCAGCTCCCACACCTCGAGCGCGCCGTAGCAGGCGAAGACAACGGGGCCCGAGCCCTCGGCCCGGACGATGAACGCACCTTCGCTGCCGAACATGTTGCGGAAGCCGCCCCACTTGGCGTCGATGGTGACGCTGTTCGCGTTCGCGAGCCACGAACCCTTCTGGATGAAGAGGGGCATGCTCGACTGCAGGTCGTACGACACGATGTCGCCGGGGAGGCGGGCCGCCACGTCCACGAAACCGCCCTGAGCAGGAGCCGTGTAGGTGCTCACGAAGAAACTTTCCCCGCCGAGCGCAGCGCGCTTGAGGGACTTGAGTACGCCTCCCTCTGCCTTCGAGCGCAGGGTGACCCCGCTCGACATGGCCATCATCGCCCCCGACTCGACCTTCACTTCCTCGTTGCCAGCGAGCGTGATCCGGGCCACGCCGTACGCCGGGCCCTGACGGGTCTGAACCTGCATGTTGGTCTCCTTGTCCTGCGATGACGCGTCGGGTCGACCCACCTGTCGGCCCGAGTACTCGAACGGGATGTACTGCTATCACATCCGGAACGTCAGATACCGGACGCTTACTTGGTGTCTGCAGCCCCGCCGCCGATGACCGCCTGGGCAGCCGCCAACCGGGCAATGGGAACCCGGAAGGGTGAGCAGCTCACGTAGTCGAGACCGGCCGAGTAGAACAGGGCGATCGACTCTGGGTCGCCGCCGTGCTCGCCGCAGACGCCGAGCTTGAGACCCTTCTTGGCCTTGCGGCCGCGCTGTGCAGCGATGCGCACCAGCTCGCCGACACCGGAGGCGTCGATCGTCTCGAAGGGGTTCCGCTTGAGGAGGCCCTGTTCGAGATAGGCCGGCATCATCCGACTCTCGACATCGTCACGGCTGAAGCCGAAGGTCATCTGCGTGAGGTCATTGGTGCCGAAGCTGAAGAAGTCGGCTTCCTCGGCGATCTCGTCGGCGCGCAGGGCGGCCCGCGGGGTCTCGATCATCGTGCCGATCGTGACGTCCGGCGGCTTGCGGATGCCCTTGATCGCCACCGCAATGCCCTCCTCCACCCACGAGCGAGCGAGCGCAAGCTCCTCGCGCGTGACGGTGAGCGGGATCATCACCTCGACGATGGGGTTCTTGCCGGCCTTGCGGAGCTCGATCGCTGCATCGAGCAGCGCTCGTACCTGCATCGCGTAGAGACCCGGCTTGACCACACCCAGGCGAACACCGCGGGTACCGAGCATCGGGTTGAACTCCGACCAACTCTCTGCGGCCTTGAGGAGACGCTCCTCCTCGTGGGTCAGGCCCACCGTGGCCTTCTTCACCTCGAGTTCGTCCACTCGGGGCAGGAACTCGTGCAGCGGCGGGTCGAGGAGGCGCACCGTCACCGGCAGGCCATCCATCTCCTCGAGGATCTCGCGGAAGTCGATGGTCTGCACCCGGTGCAACTCGGCGAGCGCAGCCGTTTCCTCGGCTGGGGTGTCGGCGAGGATCATCCGACGGACCACCGGCAGACGATCGGGGGCGAGGAACATGTGCTCGGTGCGGCACAGCCCGATCCCCTCCGCGCCCAGACGACGCGCCTCGAGCGCGTCCTTGCCCGTGTCGGCGTTCGCCCGGACCTTCAACTTGCCGGCGCGAACCGTGTCGGCCCAGCCGAGGATGGTCTCGAACTCGGCGGGTGGCTTCGCCGATGCGAGCTTCATCTCGCCGAGCATGACCTCACCGCTGGCACCGTCGATGGTGATGACATCGCCCTCTTTCACCACGACTCCACCGACCGCGAACTGCTTGCCCTCGATCTTCACGGACTCGGCGCCAACCACCGCAGGCGTGCCCCATCCGCGGGCCACGACCGCAGCATGGCTGACGAGTCCGCCGCGGGCGGTGAGGATGCCCTGGGCAACCATCATCCCGTGGACGTCCTCGGGGCTCGTCTCGTTGCGCACGAGCAGCACCTTCTCGCCACGCTCGTCGGCATCGACGGCGTCGTCGGCGGTGAAGTAGACCCGGCCCACGGCGGCACCCGGCGACGCGCCGAGGCCCTTGCAGAGCACCACGCCCTTGCCGTCGAGCTGCGGGTGGAGCACTTGGTCGAGGTGCTCGGCGGTGACCCGCATGAGCGCCTCGCGCTTGGTGATCTTCCACTTCTTGGAACCCTGGCCCTTGCTGGCCATGTCGACTGCCATCCGGAGCGCAGCGGCACCGGTGCGCTTGCCGACTCGGGTCTGGAGCATCCAGAGCTTGCCCTGTTCGATGGTGAACTCGGTGTCGCACATGTCCTTGTAGTGCGCCTCGAGCCGGTCGAAGATGTTGAGCAACTCGGTATGGATCGCCGGGAAGTGGCTACCGAGGGTGTCGAGGTCCTCGGTGTTGCGGATTCCCGCAACCACATCCTCGCCCTGGGCGTTGATGAGGAAGTCGCCGTAGGGCTTGTTCTCGCCCGTTGCGGCGTTGCGTGTGAAGCCCACGCCGGTGCCGGAGTTCTCGTCGCGGTTGCCGAACACCATGACCTGCACGTTCACGGCGGTGCCGAGCTCGTGGCTGATCTTCTCGCGGTTGCGGTATGCAATGGCGCGCGGGCCGTTCCACGAACGGAAGACGGCCTCCACTGCGCCGCGCAACTGCTTGGTCGGATCCTGCGGGAACGGCTTTCCGGTCTCGCCCTTCACCACACCCTTGTAGAGCTCACACAGTTCCTTCAGCTCCGCTGCCGGAATGTCTGCATCGGTCTTGGAGTTCGTACGGCGCTTGGCATCCTCGAGCGGGTGCTCGAAGCGCTCAGCCGCGATACCGAGCACGATGCGCCCGTACATCGAGATGAAGCGACGGTACGAGTCGTAGGCGAAGCGCTCGTCCTTGGTGACCTTGGCCAGACCCTTGACGCTCTTGTCGTTGAGGCCGAGGTTGAGGACCGTGTCCATCATCCCGGGCATCGAGAACTTCGCTCCCGATCGCACGCTCACGAGCAGCGGGTCCGACGGGTCGCCGAGCTTGCGCTTCATACGCCGCTCGAGGGCCTTGACCTGAACCGCAATCTCCTGGTCGAGGCCCTTGGGCCAGCCACCGTGCATGTAGGCGCGGCAGGCGTCGGTGGAGATGGTGAACCCCGGGGGGACCGGCAGCTTGAGCACGCTGGTCATCTCGGCGAGGTTTGCCCCCTTGCCACCCAGCAGATCCTTCATCTGCATCGGGGCACGGCGGTGTTTGTGATCGAACGGAAAGACGTAAGGCACGGCGTGCGATCCTACCCGGCTGCCTCTCCTCCTTAGGATGGGAGCGTGCCGACCTTCCGGATCCTCGGGTTCCCCGTGCGTGTGCGAGTCGGCTTCCTCGTCTTTCTCGCCGTGGTCATCGTGTGGAATCCGGCGGTCGGGTGGAAATTCGGCCTCGCCGTCACGGTGTTCTCGCTCATACATGAACTCGGGCATGCCGTCGCGGCCCGCCGACTCGGCGCCGAACCCGAGATTGCGCTGGATTTCGTCGCCGGCACCACGCGCTACACACCTCCGCGGCCCATCACCCCCATCGAGCGGGCCGGTGTTGCGCTCGCCGGACCCCTGATCGAGATCGTGATCGGGCTCGTGGTCCTCGCTGCCATGCGGGTGAATCCCCTCGACGTGCCGGCCGTCTTCGACCGCACCGAAGCCGGCGTTGTCTGGATTGCGGGGCCGATCTTCGGTCTGCTCAACCTGCTGCCGATCTACCCGCTCGACGGGGGGCACGTCCTGTCGGGGGCGCTCGAGGCGATTTCGCCACGCTGGGGTCGACCTTTGGCCGAGTTCCTCAGCACCGGATTCACGATCGCCTTCGGCATCGTGGCCCTCGCCGTGGGGTCGATCCGCTGGCTCGCGCCCTTCGCCATGCTGCTCGTCGGCCTGCAGGTCTGGCTGCTCTGGGGCCACCTCTTCCGACGCCGTCGGCGCCGGGTGGTGGACACCCCTGCGTCAGAAACCGAGTCGACCCTGGATCTCTCCGAGCAGCGCATCGAGCGGAACCCGGACCTGATCGGTGGTGTCGCGGTCCCGGATCGTCACGGCGCCATCGTCGAGTGACTCGAAGTCCACGGTGACGCAGAGCGGCGTGCCGATCTCGTCCTGACGGCGGTACCGACGTCCGATCGACTGCGTGTCGTCGTAGTCCACCATGTAGCGGTCGGCAAGCCACCGGTGTACCTGCTTGGCGAGCGGCGTGAGCGTGTCTTTCTTGGAGAGCGGCAGCACCGCGACCTTGAACGGCGCGAGGCGCGGGTGGAGCCGCAGGATGGTACGAGCCTCCCCACCGACTTCGTCCTCGTCGTAGGCCGCCAGCAGGAATGCAGCCATGGTGCGCGTGGCTCCGGCGGCGGGCTCGATCACGTAGGGGACATAGCGCTCGTTGTTCGCCTGATCGAAGTAGTCGAGCTTCTCACCCGAGTGGGTGGCGTGCTGGGTGAGGTCGTAGTCGGTGCGTTGAGCGATGCCCTCGAGCTCGCCCCATCCCCACGGGAAGAGGAATTCCACGTCGCTCGTGCCGGCGGAATAGTGCGAGAGCTCGTCGGCATCGTGGGCACGGAGGCGAAGCATCTCCGACGGGATCCCGAGACCCTGGTACCACCCGAGGCGCTCGCTGCACCAGTACTCGTACCACGTCGGCCCATCGGCGGGCGGCACGAAGAACTCCAGTTCCATCTGCTCGAACTCACGCGTCCGGAAGATGAAGTTGCCGGGCGTGATCTCGTTCCGGAAGCTCTTTCCGACCTGCGCGATGCCGAACGGAGGCTTCTTGCGCGAGGTCTGCAGAACATTGGCGAAGTTGACGAACATGCCCTGCGCCGTCTCGGGACGCAGGTACACCTCGGCGCCTGCCCCCTCCACCGGACCCGCATAGGTCTTGAACATGAGGTTGAACGCACGCGCCTCGGTGAAGGTCCCCGTCGCACCGCAGCCTGGGCACACGTTCCGGTCCTCGAGGTGGTCCTCGCGGAAGCGCTGCTTGCAGGCCGTGCAGTCCACGAGCGGGTCGGTGAAGTTGGCGAGGTGACCGCTTGCCTCCCACACTGCGGGCGGCGCAAGGATCGCTGCATCGATCAGCACGACATCGTCGCGTTGCTGCACCATCGAGCGCACCCACGCATCTTTCACGTTGCGCAGCATCAGCGCCCCGAGCGGGCCATAGTCGTAGGACGAGCGGAAGCCGCCGTAGATCTCCGCCGACGGGTAGACGAAGCCGCGTCGCTTGCAGAGGTTGACGATCTGGTCGAGGTCCTTGGCGGGCATGGTGGACAAGACTACGTCGGCACCCCGCTGCTCCGACATGACCCCACGTCGCCGACCGGCTGCCTTACGCTCGATGCATGCCGCGCCGGACCCGAAGTGCTTCTGCAGTCATCGTCCTCCCCGTTGCACTGGCCCTCGTAGCCCTCGGGTCGGCATGCAGCTCACGAGACGACTCGATCGTGCTCTACCCCGGTGGCACTGAGCCGTCCGTGCCCGACACCACCACCACTGCAGCACCCACCACGACCACTGCGCCCACTACCACTGCTGCGCCCACCACCACCGAGTTCGTCGAGAGCGATACAGCATGCGGCAGCCTCGCACCGCTGCAGAGCACCGCCCGCACCGTGATCAGTGCCCCCATCGACTGGGAAGGTTCGGGCGCCGCCGACTACACCGCGCTGCTCTATGAGACCGCCCCGGACACCGCCGACTACCGGCTTCGGATCGAGCGCGAGGGCGTCGGCAGCGAGATCGCCATCGTGATGTCCCCCGAGGCGAGCGCAGCCCCGAACGGCCCGGGAGAGCCCGCCATCATCGCGGCCGTGCAGGTCGACGGCTCCGGGGACGGCGTGCAACCCCAGGAGTTGCTCGTGCGCATCGGCACGGTTCCCCGCCGCAAGGTCGACGGCAAACCGCTCTCGGGCGGCTTCGACGTGACCGTGTACTTCAGGAACACGGGGCAAGGCCTTCCTGAGGTCGGTTGCCTTGCCCGATTCGCCGACGCCACCGGTGCCGAACTCGTGCTCCCGATCCGGTCGGGCGGCGCCGAGACGTCCGGGCTGGCCTGCGACCTGCAGCCCGACGGCGCTGGGGGCTTTTTCGAGTACCTCGTGCGCACCACGGCTGCTGCCACCGACAGGCGCCGTGAGTACAGCACCCGGGACATCCGGCTCGAGCGCACCGATGTACGTGCCACCGGCACCTCGCCCACCTCGACGACCGAGCCGACGCCAACATCGGCGCCGACGGTCGTTCCCGGATCGGACGCAGTCCCGACCACGCCCAGCACGGTTCCGTTCGTGCCCGTCCGTGTGGGCGGCGCACTCGTCGACGGCGAGACCACCACGGGCCGCGAGAGCGACTACCAGAGCCCAACGAGTCCGTTCCTCCGGTACACCGAGGTGACGGGCTGCAGCCTCGACATCGAGACGATCCCCAACGACTGATCGATCCTCAGCCCGAGTCGGCGGTCATCCCTGCTCGAAGATCGCTACGGATCGGAGCCGGCGCTCGAGGTGATGCTCGAGAGCCGCCGTAGCGAGATGCGCCACCTCCGAAGTGCTGGGGGAATCCGGCTCGTCGAGTGCAGCATTGAGCTGGCCCCCGAGGATCATCCGGGTCAGCCGGAGCGCCTCCGCCGACAGCGGACGGCCCCGTCGACACGACCTGCACAGCACCCCGCCCTCGTTCATGTCGAACGCTATGAGGCTCACGTCGGGCTCCTCGCCGGCACAGGCAACGCAGGCGTCGAGCTGTGGCTGCACTCCCTCGGCAGCGAGGAGTTTCCAGTAGAACGCCGGAACCACCAACGGAGAGGGACGCTTCTCGAGCGTCCGCAGCGCACCAACGAGCATTCGGTACACAACAGGCGCAGGCTCCCGATCGGGAACCACCTGGTCGACGGCCTCCACCATCGCAAGGCCCTGCGTGAGACGGTCGAGATCGTCGATCAACGACGCAGGGCTGTCGATGGTGTCGACCTGACTGATCACATCGAGGTTGCGTCCCTCGTGGACGAGCAGACTCAGGTGCGAGAGCGGTTCGAGGCGTCCACCGAAGCGACTCTTGGTCTTCCGCACGCCCTTCGCTACCGCTCGAACCTTGCCGTGCTCGGCCGTGAGCAGAACGATGATGCGGTCGGCCTCACCGAGCTTGTACGTGCGCAGCACCACGCCGGTGTCGCGGTACAGAGCCATGTCCCGATCCTACGCGGGGTGTTCCCGCGCTGCGGGCCGGGTAGCACACCCCTGCATGAGTGCGCCCAGTAGCGTCCTTGCCGTCATGGACCCCGAGCGACAGGCGCGCATCGATCTCGCACGGGTCACCCAAGGCCTCGATTCGGCCGAGGAGCGGCCGGGCCAGCAGGAAATGACGGCGCTGGTCGCCCGAGCCATCGAGTCGCGGCGACATCTCGTGGTGCAGGCAGGCACCGGGACCGGCAAGAGCATTGCCTATCTCGTTCCGGCCATCCGCGCCGCACAGTCGAACCCCGACGGCGAACGGCGCCGAGTCGTCGTGGTCACGGCGTCCAAGGCGCTCCAGGACCAACTCGCAGGCAAGGATCTGCCGCTCATCGATGAACACCTCGGTCTCCCGCTCCAATGGGCGGTGCTGAAGGGCCGGAGCAACTACCTCTGCATGCAACGGGTTGCTGAGGTCACTGAGCATCTCTCCGGGGCAGGCAAAGCCTCGACGCGCAAGCAGGAGACCTTGGCCGTCGAAGGTCTCGACAACCTCGACTCCGTCGACGAACTCCCGGTCACCGCTCGTGCCGATGTCAAGAAGTTGATCACGTGGTCGTCGCGCACCAGGAGTGGCGACCAGGCAGACCTCGACTGGGCACCGCACGAGCGCGCGTGGTCCGAGTTGAGCGTGTCGAGCGAAGAGTGTCCGGGCGCGCGTCGCTGCCCTGCTGGCGACCGATGTTTCGCCGAGGC
>JAULYZ010000096.1:0-5221 GCA_032117595.1 Acidimicrobiia bacterium
CTCGATCTGGAAGATGCGCGGGCCGCTCTCGCGCAGCACCTTGCCCATCCGCCAGTTCGAGTGGTGGAGCTCGCTGCGGTGCTGGTCCATGAAGCTCCGCGACTGGCGCATCGTGTTCACGTTGTGGTGGTGCCGCAGGCTGCGGTAGCTCGACAGACCGGTTGCGGTGGACTTCCAGCCCCCGTCCATCGCCACAAGGTTGATGTTCACATACACGAGGAGATCGCTCTCCGCTGCCCGGCGGTTGATCTCCACGTCCTCGCCATGGGGTGTCTGCCCGAGATGGGCCATGCCGTCGGGGTCCTCGGCGTCGTGCTGGTAGAGCAGGCCACGGGGGGCGAAGGCGTCGTACACCCGGTCGCCCACCGCATGGCGGAGCTCGTCCTCGGTCATGCGTCGGTGCAGCGCGAGTGCCGCGATGAGGTGGACGTCGTCGACGCCCTTCTCGGCGGCGATGTCCAGCACCGCCTCGATGACGCGCTGTCGGATATCGGGGCGGCGCATCTTGGGCAGCGGTAGCGACACGTCGTCGAAGGCAATGGTGAGGCGCATCCCGGGGAACATCAGTGCGCGGAGCGGATCGCTGTCGACGGGGTTGTCGAGCGCGTGGCGGATCGCTGCGTCGACGTCCTTGATGGCGGGAAGTGGCTCGGGCGCGTAGATCACCCGACTGCGACCTGCAGGGAGCTTCTCGAGGCTGAAGTTCTCGCCGCGCCAGAACAGCATGGGCGGCGTGGAGCGGTCGACTTCGAGAACGAAACCGGGACGGGGCATGGGCTTAGCGCTTTCTCTCGTTGCGCAGGTCGAAGGCGATCTTCACGGCACCACGCCTTCCGGCGTTGGCTGCGTGCGAGATCGCCTCCTCGTACTGGGTGAGCGGGTAGGTGGCACTGACGAGGCGACCGAGGCTCGAGGCTCCGGCCAGTTCGATGGCGAGCTCGAACGTCCTCGCAGTGCGTCCGGTGGGGAGATGTTCGATGCCGTAGGCGTAGGCGCCGATGAGTTGTGTCTCCCGGTGCCACAGGGTGGTGAGTTCGAGACGAACCCCGGCCGGCATGCCGACCACCACCACGCTCCCACGGGGTCGGACGAGCTGGAGGGCCGTGGCGACGCTGTTGCTGTCGCCCACGCAGTCGAGCACGACGTCGGCTCCGCCGGTGAGTTGATCGCCGTACGCCATCGAGCCGGTGACGCGCCGGACGAGACGGCTCAGCTCGCCGGGCTCGGCGACATGACTCGCCCCGAACTCCTTGGCGAGTCGGACCTGCTGCGGATACCGGGCAGCAACCGAGATCTCGCCGGCAGGCGTGAGGCTGCGCAGCGCCGCCACGACGAGGAGCCCGAGCGTTCCGGCACCGATGACGGCGACGTGTGCCCCGGGCTCGATCGGCACGCGCAGCGCTGCGTGGATCGCGCACGCCGCAGGTTCGATCATGACGGCGTCCTCGTCGCTGAGTGATCCGGGTACCTCGTGAAGCTGCGACGGATGGGCGAGCATCTCGGTGCTCCACCCGCCGCCGGTGTCGCAGCAGAAACCGCTCTGGAGTCCCGCCTCGATGTCACCGAACGCAAGTCGTTCACAGTTCCCCAGGCGTCCTGCGGAGCACGACGGGCACATCGGCTCGATGCCGCGCGTACGGCAGCCGAGCACCGGCTCGAGGACCACCCTGCGGCCGTCCTCGGTGTCGGCCACCACTTCGTGGCCCGGCACGAACGGGAAGCTGACGATGGGCTCGAAATAGCGCGAGGCAACGCCGTCCACAGTGGCGAGATCGCTGCCGCAGATGCCGGCGAGGCGTGGTTGGATGCGTACCCACTCGGGGGTGGGAAGCGGCAGGGGGGCATCGTCGTCGAGCGCCAGCGGCCCCCACTTGGCGCCGGCGCCCGCAGCGAGCGCCCCGGCGACCCGTGCCGATGCGAAACGGGTGATCTTTCGCTCGACGCGCAGCGCCCTCATGATGCGGCCCCCCTGCGCTGCTCGCGCTCGGAGAGCAACGGCCCGATCGGAAGGAGGGGTCGTGGCGCGCCCTCGGCCTTCGCCCAGTTCTCCACGAGCCATCCTCGCTTGCGGGCGATGGCCGCGAGTCGTGTCTCGGGATTGACCGCAACGGGGAAGCCGACCGCCTCGAGCATCGGGAGGTCCGATGACGAGTCGGCGTACGCAACGGCGTCCTCGAGGGAGAAACCGTTCGCCGTGCAGTAGTCGGCGAGTACCTGTGCGCGCGTCTCTCCGGTGGGCGGGACGCCGTGGAGTTCTCCGCTGAGGGTGCCGTCGGGGCGCACCGTCATGTCGGAGGCAACGATCTCGTCGAAGAGCGGACGCAGCGGCTCGACGACGAACGACAGCGCGCCGGTGATGAGGATGGTCCGATGACCTGCGGCGCGGTGTTCGCGCACGCGCCGCAAGCCGGCGGGGAAGCTCTTGGTGAGGATGATCTGACTCAGCAGTTCCTGAGCGTCGTCGGCGAGGAGCGCCGCCGGGGCATCCTCGTAACGGCGGTAGAAGTAGCGGAGGAAGTCGCTGCGGTCGGCGCGGTCGAGACGCAGCAGTGTGGGCGCCTCGGCGAGCGTGCGGAGCACGAATCGCATTCGATCGGCGGTGGGCAACCGGCGTGTTGCGAGCCACGAGTAGCTCTCCACCACATTGGAGGCAATGAGCGTGTTCTCGAGGTCGAACGCCGCAACGCAGCGCTCGGGTGCAAGAACCGACTTGCGCAAGCGTCCGGAGCGATCAACACGGTTCTTGCCCGGTGTGGACTTCACGCGGGAGTGCGTGACCACCGACGGGAGATGGATGTTGTGGACGTAATACTCCCAGTCGATCACCCGCGGATCGAAGCAGAAGGCCGAGCGGTCGTCCTCCCCGAGGGCATCCCACATCGCAAGCAGGTTCGTCACGTCATAGATCGCTTCGCACTCGGTGTAGAGCCCGTAGAGCTCGACGTACTCGAGCGCCCGCTCGATCTCGGTCTTGCGCTCCTCGAGGCGAGCCGTCCACGCAGCCTGCTTGCCGCGTAGCGGCAGCGACTGCAGCGTCTTCTCGGCGGTGGTGACGAGGCGTTTCGCGCGCTGTAGCTGTCCCTGCACCCGGCCGCGACCGGGGAAGCTCCACTCCGGAACGATGATCGGCTGCCCCTCGTTGTCGTAGAGCGGGTGCTCGGTGAAGTAGGCGCGGACGTTGTCCTGCAGGGTCCCGTACTTCAGGGGGTTCGTGGAGCCCGATGCCACCTGGGTGATTTGGGGCGCATGCTGCGGACCGAGTGCCGCAACATTGATGATGGCTGCCACGACGAGGTCCACCGGTACGACGTCGATGGTGCCCTCCGGGATCCCCGGGAACTCCTTGAGCAGTGCACGCGCGTAACTGATGATCACGGGCTCTGCCATCCGGAATCCGCGGATCCACCCGGGTCGGGGCTCGGCGAGTGCTGACTCGATGATCGAGGGCCGAACGATCGATACCGGCACGTCGCCCTTCGATTCGATGAGGGCCTGTTCGCCGAGTGCCTTGGTGAATGCGTAGGCGTCGGGCCAACCCACGGCGGCGGCGCGCGCTCGGCCCGCTTCCACGAGTTGGTCGTCCACCCAGCGCGTGCGCAACTGCTCGGTCTTTCCTGCGAGCGCCGGCCCACCAGCGGCGCCGAGTTCGCGCCGCGCCTCGCTGCGGAAGTGGGCGAGACGCTCGGGGGTTCGGCTCGCTGCTTCGGTGTCGCTGCGAAGCCTCCGTGATGCCGCAACCTCGCTCTTCCAGGAGAGCCCGAGGTCGAAGGGGCCCTCGCTCACGAGTTCCTCGGGTGCGCGTCCGCGTCGGTTTCCCGCGACGTAGCAAGTTGATACCGCCACGAGATGGGCCGTGCTGCCGAGTGCTTGGAGGGTCTGGGCCACCCGCGTGGGTCCCATGAGGTTGATCTCCACCGCACGATCGAGCGGGGAGTCGAACGCAACAGCCGCCGCAGAGTGGATGACGATGTCGCACGACCCGAGCACGGCACGGTCGGCCTCGGACAGCCCGAGACCGTCGTTGGAGACGTCGCCGTTGATCACCTGCACCCGCCGAGCCGCCATCTCGTCGAAGGCCGCTGTGCTGCCGAGCTCGCTGCGGAGCCGGTCGAAGGCGTCGTTCTTCAGGATCTCGCGGCGCAGGCGTTCTGCTGCAGTCGTGCGCTTCCCGGCCCGGATGAGCAGCACGAGCGAGCAGTCGGGCACGCTGCGGAGCAGTCGCTCGACGAGGGCCGTGCCCACGAACCCGGTGGCGCCGGTGATGGCGATCCGCTTGCCGGCGAGCATTTCGGCGATCACGGGTGCGTGTCTATCACCATTTCTCTACCATTTGGTAGAGACGCCGGCGGGCACCCCAGCCGGACAGGAGGAGCCACCCGAGGCCAGCCATGCCCGAGACCGTCCCGAGCCCCGACCCGCAGCCCGCATCGCGGCCCGCTCCCGGGCCAGCGACGCGTCCCACGCGCGATCGGATCCTCGAGGCAGCACTCGACCGTTTCGGGACCCAGGGCGTGCCGGGGACGTCCCTCGACGAAATTGCAGCCGACGCCGGGGTGCGCAAGCAGACCGTCCTCTACTGGTTCGACTCCAAGGACGATCTGCTCGGCGCCGTCATCGCTGCGGTTGCGGCTGACCTGACCGTGGACATCGCAGCAGCGATCCGTCATGCCGGCACCGGCTTCGCCCGGGTCGAGGCCACGGTGAAGGCGGTGTTCCGCTCGGCGGTCCGCCGTCCCGCGATCCTCGGACTGGTGCGCGAACTCAACCGTCTGGGCCCACCTGCGGCCGATCTGCTCTCGGACCGGCTCACACCGCTCGTCGATCGCGCCGTCGCCTTTCTCGAGGCTGAGATGGACGCGGGCCGGATGCGGCGCGCCGACCCCAGACTCACCATTGCCCTGGTGTACGCCTCGGTTGTCGGTGTGGCGAGCGAACCCGAGGCGCTGCGCGCGGTCGGCTGGGTGCCGTCAGCGGCAGGTCTGCGGCATCTTCGCACCGAACTGCTCGACTACCTACGGGCAGCACTGGCGCCGTGAACGATCTCGCTGCGCACATCGCCCGTTCGTGGGGGGCGTGGGACGGTCCACTCGTCGAGTCGATCATCTTCGGGACGCGCAAGCCCGAAGCGATCGCAGCGACGATCGAGTCGTGGGTACTCGACGAGCTCGGGACCGGGATCGACGCCGTCCATTCCTACTTCGCGTCGGTGGGGGCCACCGCA
>JAULYZ010000097.1:0-3079 GCA_032117595.1 Acidimicrobiia bacterium
AGACCGCCATGGGATTCGACTCGCTGCAGAAGGCGTTCCTCCGTTCGCGTGCGAACAGCATCGAGGGCGGCACGACCGAGGTCATGAAGAACATCCTTGGTGAGCGCATCCTCGGCCTCCCCGGCGACGTGCGGGTCGACCGCGAGCTGCCGTGGAGCAAGGTGCCGCGCAACTGACCTAGCCGGCGTTCGAGAGAAGAACGCCGAGCCACATCACGGCGAGAGAGGACACCAGTCCGACTGCGCCTCCCAGGGCGAGGGCCAGTTTCGTGCGCCCGAGCGAATGGACGACCGTCGCTGCGGCTGCCACCCCCACGAGCAGCAGCTTTGCTGCGAGCGTCACTGCGTAGGTACTTCCTTGCTCCGACGGGTCCACCGCGAGAAGGCTCCAGACACCGGTGAGGAAGGCGACGCCGAATGCGGGCCACGCGACCCTGCCGAAGGCCCGGGCGATGGTACGGAGGGCCTCGGGATTGGTCCGGCGCACCTGCGGCACGAGGCCACCGAGCACGATCTGCCCGCCCACCCAGACGGATGCGGCAATGACATGCAGGAAGACGCGGAAAGAGTCGAGAGTCGGAGAGATCACGCCCGTGAGAGTGCCTCAAGCACCGTGCTGGCCGCAAGCCGGCGGTCGTCGAGAGTGGGAGAGGTGCGCAGGTCGGCTCCGGAGAGAGCGGCGATCGCGCCGCCGACCGTGGCCTGGAGGTCCCGGATGTTCCGCGGCGGCGGGAAGTACTCGTCCTCCTCGGTGACGGTGACTTCCTCCACTCCGTGCCGCGGGGCGAGTGCCGAGAGAACCTGCGCCACCAGTTCGTCCGGCGCTGACGCACCTGCCGTGACCCCGACCGTGCCGCCCAGGTCGGACGGCAGTTCGGCAGCGGAGTTGACGCGCAGCACCCGGGCGCACCCCGCTTCAGCAGCCAGTCGTTCGAGGGCCCGCGTGTTCGAGGAATTGGACGAACCGATCACCACGAATGCGTCAACGCGCGGCGCGATCTCCATGAGTGCTGTCTGTCTGTTCGTGGTGGCGAAACACAGGTCGGACCGGCCCGGTGTCCAGACTTCGGGGAAGCGCTCTCGCACCGACACGGCCACCTCGTGCCATTCCCGGTGGGAGAGCGTGGTCTGGGCGAGCATCGCCACCGGCACGGTGAACTCGGGCAGCGCGCGTACCTCGCCGACCGACTCCACCCTGGTGATCGAGTCGGGAGCAACGGCCATGGTGCCCACTGCCTCCTCGTGGCCGTCGTGACCGACGTAGATGATGTGGTAACCCTTCCCGGCCCGCACCTTCACTTCGTGGTGCACCTTCGTGACGAGCGGGCACACGGCATCGACCACGTAGCTTCCGCGCGCCCGTGCGGCCTCCACAACTTCCGGTGCCGAGCCGTGCGCGGAGAGCATGATGGGGTGACCCTCGGGCACCTCCGCGATGTCGTCGACGAACACCACACCGCGCTCGCGGAACCTGTCGACGACGATCTTGTTGTGGACGATCTCGTGGTAGCAGTACACAGGGCCGTCGAATGTGCGCACCATCCAGGAGAGGGCCTTGATGGCCATCTCCACCCCGGCGCAGAAACCCCGCGGGGACGCCAGGAGCACTTTGTCGACTGCCATGAGACTCCTCAGGCTAGTGACACCCGCGGGGATAGCCTGAGGCGCCCATGGACACGGTCGACGCATCACCGATCGTGGCCGCCGTCGAGGCGGGTTCCTGCGCCGACAGGGCCGGGCTGACCGTCGGTGACGCGGTGCTCAGTGTGAACGGTGTCGCACCGCGGGACATCATCGAGTGGCAGCGCCTCGTGGACGAGCCGCTGCTGGGCCTCGTGGTGGACAGGGGTGGGATGTCGATCGACATGGAGATCCAGAGGATCCCGGGGGAGCCGTTCGGCGCCACCGTGACCAGTGCGGTGTTCGACCGGATCCACACCTGCGACAACCACTGCGAGTTCTGCTTCATCTACCAGTTGCCAAAGGGCATGCGCCGCAGCCTCTACACCAAGGACGACGACTACCGGTTGAGCTTCCTCTACGGAAACTTCACCACCCTCACCCGTTTCACGGAGGCTGACCTCGAGCGGGTGGTGGACGAGAGGCTCTCGCCCCTGTACGTCAGCATCCACTCCGCCGAGCCGAGGCGCAGGGCGGAGATGCTGCGCAACGACCGCGGCGGCACCAGCCTGCGCTGGTTGCGCCAGTTGCTGGACCACGGGATCGACGCACACGCGCAGGTCGTCCTGTGCCCGGGCGTGAACGACGGCCCCGCTCTTGACGCCACGCTCCACGGTCTCCTCGAGACGTTCCCCGAGCTCCTGTCCGTCGCGGTCGTCCCGCTCGGTCTGTCCCGGCACAACACCGAGGCCAGGATGCGCGTGCACACCGCGGAGGAGGCGGCTGACGCAGTTGCCCTGATCGAACAGTGGCAGGAGAGGTACCGCAGGCTGCTCGGGCGCACTGTCGTCCACGCGGCCGATGAGCTGTACCTTCGCGCAGGGCTGCCCCTGCCCGCCTCGGAGCGCTACGGGGAATTCGAGATGCTGGAGGACGGCATCGGCATCGCACGCTCGTTCATCGACGCCTTCCGCGGCGAGCGCAGCGACCTCCGTCATCACGACGGCGGCTTCTTCGGTTCCGCCGTGTCAGGTCCCTCGCGGTGGTCACGGGGGAGCTTGGCGCTTCGGTGATCGGTCCTCTGGTGAGCGAGCTGGCTGGCGGTGCTGTCGAGGTGATCGGTGTCCGCAACGACTACTTCGGGGGCAACACCGCCGTGGCCGGCTTGCTCACCTTCGAGGATGTGTCCCGGGCGCTCGAGGGGCGCCCGTCCGACGTGCTCCATCTCCTCCCCGACGTGTGCCTCAACGGCGATCGGTTCCTGGACGGGCATACTGTCGGTGACCTGTCGGCGCTCCACAGCATCGAGGTCGTCCCCACATCGGGAACCGCACTGCGGGCCCGCATCCAACAGTTCCTCGGAGGGCCCTCATGACGAAGCAGCACCGTGTGCCCACGGTCGTCATCGTCGGGCGCCCGAACGTGGGCAAGAGCACCTGGTTCAACCGTGTCATCGGCGA
>JAULYZ010000098.1:0-8584 GCA_032117595.1 Acidimicrobiia bacterium
CGGGCGGCAGCTACAGCCAGGTGGCGTTCAACCGGGCGCGCTATCTCGCCGATGAATTCCGCACCAGCGTGCGCTTCATCGGCGTGGGCGTGGGCTCGTCGATCACCACCAACTCCAACTGGATCGTCGATCCGGGCGCGGGGTACCGAACCGTGTGGGAGCGCGGTTCCTACAGCTACGTGCGCGACACCACGAGTTACCAGCTCCGTTACCAGCGGCAGGACGCGTCGGGCAGCCCGTACTACTGGATCAACTACACGACGTACCTAAACACGGCATCGAACCGCCGCCGCGACCTCGGCTGGACGAACGTGTCGCAGTCGACCTACCTCACCGTCGAGAACCCGGTGAATACCTCGACCACCGACGGCGCCCGCACGGTGCTCACCACCACACCGGTCACCACCACCGAGTACCAGGCGAACTCGAGCGATCCGTCCTACCGCGCCGTTGCCAAGACTTGGGCTGCCGGACCCGACTGGGAGTTGTGGACCGGCTCGCGCTCGACGGGTGCGACCACCGAGTACCGATCCACCAAGGTCTACAACAGCCCGCCCTACGAGGCCTACGACCCTGCGGTCACCGCCAGCACGCGCAACGACATCATCCTCGCCCGGATGATCGCCGGGAACGACTACGGCACACCAGCGGTGTTCGACGGGACGAACTACACCAACACCGCCATCGCCGACATGTACGTGCTCCCGCAATGGACACAGTTCGTCACGGCGATGAAGGCCGTCTCGCTCGGGCAGTGCGGAGGAACGCTCACGCTGCAGACCAAGAAGAACGGATCCCCGGTGGCTGATCCGTTCCGGTACCAGAACTCGACGGTGCTCGACTCCAGCGGCGCCACGGTCCCGGTGGAACCCCGTGTGGTGACCACGAACCAGCAGTTCACCACCGGAACCTTCGACTTCTCGATCGCCAACGGCCAGTACGTCACGGTGGAAGTGCTGCCACAGAACTTCTCCGAGCTGAACGGCTACACCCCCACCGGTTGGGCCTGCCGATCGGGTATCACCAGCCTGCCCTTCACGGTGGTGCCGATTCCCGGCCAGACCACCTGGACCGGCATCCGCGTCAACGTGGCAGCGAACGCCGCAGTGTCGTGCACGCTGTCGGTCCAGCAGACGTGACGATGCGGCGACTGCACGAACGCTGCCGCCGCGCCCTGCGCCGGCCCGCACGTCGTCGCGGTGACGACGGCGGTCAGGTGCTGCTCATCGTGCTGATCTTCACCATCATCTCCTCGCTCGTGGTGATTCCGCTGCTCACCTACCAGCGATCCGTGCTCCGTGCGAACAAGGTGCTGAGCTCCAAGACCGCCCGCATCGAGGCAGTCAAGGCAGGCCTGCGCATTGCTCTCGCAGACCCGGCCGCGCTGTACCGAACCTGTGGTGATGCCGGTCCCACCGTTGCCGTCAACCTGTCGTCGCAGACCATGACTGGTCTGCCGGTGAGCACGAAGTGCTACTTCCTCGACTACGCAACCGCCACGGGCGCAAACGAACTGCGCTACGGCCTCGTGGCCACACAGGTCGGCTCCACGATCCCGAGCTTCCTCACCGGCACCCGCTACACACCGCTGAACGCGTCGTCGGCCACCGAGTGGATCACGGCCACCTCGGTGGAGTCCGAGACGAACAAGATCTGGCTGCCCAACCTGCCCACCCATGCACTCGACCGGCGCTCACCGGGCGGCTACCAGATGCCAGCCGGCTTCCCCGCCTGCACGGTGTACTTCCCCGGCACCTACAAAGACGCGGTCACGATCTCCGGACCCGCCTACTTCACCTCTGGCGTCTACTACTTCGAGAACTCCGTCACGCTGACCGCTGGGGCCGACGTCGTGGCCGGCCTCGGGAGCGTCGAGGGATGCTCGAGCGATCAGGACGCTGCGTTCTACGCAACGGACGCTCCGCTCACCCACAACATCAGCGGCCTGGGGGCGACCTGGGTGTTCGGCGGCGCAGGTCGACTCGAGGTCACCGCCCAGTCGACGACCGGTGTCTCGCTCCGCTTCAACGCTCGATACGTGAACCCGGCCGACGCCGACAGCGACACCTCATCGGGTGTGAACCTCGCAACGGTGAACGGCGAGCTCTCGGGAGGAACCGGGGTCGACCTCGACTGGACCGGTACCGGTGCGGTGCGCGTGCCGATCTCGTTGGTGGGCGGGGTCAACCCGGTCTCGGCTGCGTCCTCTGACTACCTGCTCTCCACCCTGAGCGTGAAGCCGAGCGTTCCCGGTCGCCCCACTGGCGTCACGGCAACGGCCTACAACGCTGCGGCGGTGGTGTCGTGGACGGCGCCCAGCAGCGGAGGGTCGGCCGTCACCGGGTACACCGTCACCGGTTCCAACGGCGCCACCTGTTCCACCAGCGGCGCCACATCGTGCGCCTTCACCGGTCTCGCCAACGGGACCGCCATCACCTTCTCCGTCGTCGCCACCAATGTGGTCGGCAACTCTCAGGCCTCGGCAGCATCCACCGCCGTGACGCCCGCCTCGACCGCTGCGACGCTCGCCGTCCCCGGCCAGCCGGCGGCGCCCACGGCCACTGCCTACGCAACGAGCGCGCGCATCACCTGGACTGCGCCCACGACCGGTCCAGCACCGATTCGCTCCTACCGGATCACCGCCTCCCCCGGCGGGAGCACCTGCAACCTCACGGTGTCCACCGCAACCACGCCAGCCCTGCAGTGCGACCTCCTCGGCCTCACCAACGGCACGGCCTACACCTTCACCGTGGTGGCCATCAACGCCGTCGGCGAATCGACCGCATCGAACGCCAGCACTGCAGTGACCCCCACGGCCGGGGCGGGTTCGCTACCGAGCAATCCGCCCAGCACCAGCGGCGTCTATCAGCCCACGCCGGTGATCAATGTCGATCTCGCCGGTACCGGCACGTCGACGGTGTTCGTGCCGGGCTATGTGAGCGTGCCGCAGGGCCGATTCCGCGTGAGCAACCCCGACGGGCGCGACATCCAGTTCGTCGGCGGCATCCTCGCCGCGCAGTTCGACGTCACCGACAGCCGCGGGACGGGTGCACAGACCGTGCCAATCGGCTTCGTCGAGGCCGTGGTGCAGCGCATCTTCCGCATCGAGACCACCACTGCCGGGCGCGAGAAGTCGATTGCCGTGGTGCAGGTGAACCAGAACGGCGCGTATGCCGTCAACTCGTGGGAAGTGCAGTGACGCGTCGCGCCTGCTGCGCTGCGTACCCGCCCCTGCGTTCAGTTCCCGAGCCACAGGTCGATGATCGGGTGTCCCCAGATCATCGCCACGACCGCACCGATCGCCATGAACGGCCCGAACGGGAGCGCCGTCTTGCGGCCGCCGCCCCGGGCGATGGCCACCACACCGACGATCGAGCCGGCAAGGAAGCCGAGGAACAGCCCGACCGGGACGTGCGCCAGTCCGATCCATCCGAGATACATGCCGAGCAGCGCAGCGAGGCGCACGTCGCCATCACCCATGCCCCCGCGCCAGCCGAGGTAGAGCGCAAGGAAGAACGCCAGCGCACCTCCAGCCCCTACCGCTGCCCACCAGATCCGCTGCGGCTCGTCAGCCACCAGCGCCGCCACCACCAGGATCGGGGCACCGAGCCCGCCGGCCACGTAGATGAGTTCGCGGGGCAGCCGTCGGGTGCGGAGATCGATTGCGCTGAGCGGCACGAGTGCCCCCACGAGCACCACGAAGGCAGCGGTCTCCCAGTGCACGCCGAACCGTGCAGCCATGGCCCCGAACAGCAGCCCGGTCACGATCTCCATGAGCAGAGGTGCCAGCGTGATAGGAACTCCACACCGACGGCAGCGGCCACGCTGCGCGATCCACGAGACGATGGGCACCAACTCGAACCAGCGCAGATCTGCACCGCACGAGTCGCAGTGGGACCGACCCGTGCTGGTCGGCTCACCACGCGGCAGCCGGTCGGCGATGACGCCGAGGTACGAGCCGCAGAGCAGCCCGAGCAGCACTACCAACGTCACGAACACTGTTTTGCAGCCTAGGAGTACCGATGAACACTGACGGCACATCCTCCGACTCATCCTTCGGGCTCACGCCCGCCCGGCCGCTCGGCGAGGACGACGAGTTCGCCCTGCTCCGCAAGGCCGCTGCCGCACCGCCTGCTGCAGGCTCGACACTCGACTCGTGGGAGCCCTCGAAGCCCGCACTCGCCCCACCGACGGGCCAGCTCGACGGGCACCTCACCCGACTGCTGCTGTTCCTCCTCGAGCAGCACGGTTCGGACCTCCACCTCAGTGTCGGCCGTCCGGCCTCGGCCCGTCTCGACGGCGAACTCGTACCGATCCCGGGCGAACCCGTGCTCGACGGCCCCACGGTGTCGCGGATGCTGCGCTCCACGCTGAACGACGAGTTGTGGATGCGTTACCTCGACGACCGCCAGGTCGACTACTCCGTAGCGCTCGGTGACCACGGGCGCTTCCGCGTCAACGCGTTCCATCAGCGCGGGTACCCCTCGGCGGTGTTCCGCGCGATCGAGCACTACATCCCGTCGCTCGAGGAACTCGGTGTGCCGCCGGGCGTACAGCGCATGATGAATTTCCCCTACGGACTCGTGTTGTTCGTGGGTCCCACCGGCTCGGGCAAGTCCACCTCGCAGGCGGCGCTGATCTCCCGCATCGCCGCCTCACGGCCCTGTCACATCCTCACCATCGAGGATCCCGTCGAGTACGTGCACGATCACCAGACAGCACTCGTGAGCCAGCGCGAGGTCGGCACCGACGTGATGACGTTTGCCGAGGGTCTGCGCGCAGCACTGCGTGAGGACCCCGACGTGATCCTCCTCGGCGAGATGCGCGACCTCGAATCCATCTCCATCACGCTCACGCTCGCCGAGACCGGTCACTTGGTGTTCGCCACGCTGCACACCAACGATGCGTCTCAGGCAATCGACCGAATCATCGACTCGTACCCCGCCGAGCGGCGCGACCAGATCCAGACCCAGCTGTCGGCAGTGCTGCAGGGTGTCGTGAGCCAGCGACTCGCCAAGCGGATCGGCGGCGGACGCGTCGCAGCGTTCGAGGTGCTCATCGCGAACGAGGCAATCCGCAACCTCATCCGCGAGGGCAAGACCCGCCAGATCCGCAACGTCATCGCCACGAGTGCGGCCGAGGGCATGCAGACCCTCGAGGCATCGTTGAACGCCATCCTTGCTGCGGGCCTGTGCACCTACGACGAGATCCTCGCCCTCAGCCAGTACCCGAAAGAGATCCAGAACCAGGCGATGGCGCGACTCGCGAACACGCCGCCGAGCGGTCGCCGCTGACCGGCGTCGCTCCCCCACCGAGAAACCCACCATGCCGCCGCCGCTCCCCTTCAAGCCGCTCGCCGGTGTGGTGCCGTGCCCCGGCGGGTGGCTCGTCCAGCCGGCCCGGCTCTTCACCGCAACGATCGTTCCCGAGGAACCCTTCGTCCTTCCGTCGCTCACCGAGGTGATCGACTACCGCCCCACCTTCCTCTATCTCGTGATCGACGCACCGATCGGACTGCCCGATACGCCGTTCGGCGGTTACCGACGCTGTGACCTCGAGGCCCGCAACCTGCTCGGGTGGCCGAGGCGCCTGAGTGTCCCGCGGGTGCCGTCACGCGAGGGGCTGTACGCGCCGAACATGCAGAAAGCACTCGAGGCCGAGCCCTGGCTCACCCCGCTCGCCTACCGCCGCTTCCGCTGGATTCGAGAGGTCGACGCCGAGATTCAGGCGTACCACCAGCGCCACATCTTCTCGGGAAGCCCCGACCTCAGCGTGCTCCTCGTGAACGGCGACCAAGCACCGAGCACCTCGAGTTTCTGGAAAGACGGTCCGGCCGAGCGGCTTGCGCTCTTTCAGGAACGGCTACCGGGTCTGCGGGCCATCACCATGGCAAAGGCTCCCCGCGGCGCATCGCTTCGCCATGTGCTGAATGCTGCGGCACTGTTGTGGACGGCGCGTCGCATTGCTGGCCGTGCGATTACTCGCCTGCCTCAGGATCCCGAGTGGGACGAGCAGGGGCGCCGCATCGAGATCGTGCGCTGACACACCCGCCACCACGCAGGAGAGGTCGCTCCCGAAAACGACACGATGCCCGGACCGCAGGGCCCGGGCATCGTGTCAGAGGTCTGCTGACGCCTGTGTCGTCGACCTGTGTCGTCGACTCAGTCGCGACGGTTGCCCGTCGTTACGAGCACTTGGTGACGCCGGTCTTGATGCTCACCACACCGGTGTTGTCCACCTGGTACCAGGACGACACCGAGTTGAGGTAGCCGTTCGCCACGAGCTGGTCCGACACGTCGGTGTCGGCAGTCGAGAGGTCGAGGCCGTTTGCGTAGGCCGCCTCGTAAGCGGTCTGGAGCGTCTTCTTGTCGCTGGCGCATGCCGAGTCCTGACCACGGTCCTGGATGCCTCGCACCGAGAGCACCACGATGGTGCTGAGGATGCCGAGGATCGCAATGACGATGAGGAGCTCGATGAGCGTGAAGCCCTTGTCGCGACGCTTCTTGGTGGCGGTTGCCTGCTGGTCCATATGTTCCCTCCAACGTATGGAGTGGCGGAGTTGCCACTCTCTGTCCCCAGCAGTTGCTCTGACGGTCACCACCGGGCTTCCACAAAGAGTAGCGAAACCACCACGCAGAGGCAAGGTATGTCCCTACTTCCCTGTGACGCTTGACCCACCCAGCGTGAAGGACACCTGATTCTCCCTGCTCAGCGGGGCCCCGGCGCTCTCGGAGGGACGGGCTCACCCTTCGCTGCGGGCGACGGTTCGACGCGGGCTACGGTTCGACGGTGGCCGCCGTTTCGATCAGCCGGGCCCTCTCCGGCCTCGCCCAGTCGGACCCCGACCATCCGGCGATCACCTGCGGGACCCGCACCGTCACGAGGGGCGAACTCGACCGCAGCACGAATCGGTTGGCCCGGGCCTACGCAGCATTGGGCGTTGCGGCCGGCGACTACGTGACCATCGCCCTCGCCAACTCCGTCGAGTTCTACGAGTCGGCCATCGCCGCCTGGAAGCTTGGCGCAGTGCCGCAACCCATTTCTCACCGGCTCCCACAGCGCGAGCGGGCGGCGATCATCGAACTGGCACGACCCGCGCTCGCCGTTGGGGTGGAACCTTCGGAACATCCGGGGTTCGCCTGCATCGGCGTGGGGTGGCAACCGGATCCGTCCTTGAGCGACGACGAACTCCCCGATGTGGTGTCCGCTGCGTGGAAGGCACCGACCTCGGGTGGCTCGACGGGTCGACCGAAACTCATTGTCTCGGGCGATCCCGGTGTGGTGATTCCCGGGAGCCCGCCGAGCGGACTGCGTACCGACGG
Source organism: Acidimicrobiia bacterium (assembly GCA_032117595.1). Classification (GTDB taxonomy): domain Bacteria; phylum Actinomycetota; class Acidimicrobiia; order Acidimicrobiales; family Ilumatobacteraceae; genus WLJO01. Next base: position 7,323 of record JAULYZ010000098.1, read on the forward strand.
TTCGGTGTGCATCCCCGGCCCGCTCTACCACAACGCCCCATTCGGCTTTTCCTCACAGGCGCTCTTCCACGGGAACCACGTGTGCATCCTCGAGAAGTTCGACGCCGAAGCAACGCTTGCCGCGATCGAGCGACACCGCGCCGACTGGATCCTGCTCGTGCCCACGATGATGCTGCGCATCTGGCGCCTCCCCGAGCACGTGCGACTCGGCTACGACGTGTCATCGCTGCAAACGGTGTGGCACATGGCGGCGCCGTGCCCACCGTGGCTCAAGCAGGCGTGGATCGAGTGGCTGGGCCCCGAGCGCATCTGGGAGCTCTATGCCGGCACCGAGGCGCAGGCCGTCACCATCATTCGCGGTGATGAATGGCTCGAGCACAAGGGTTCGGTGGGCCAGTGCCGCATCGGAGAGATGCGAATCCTTCATCCCGAGACCTTCGAAGAACTTCCCGCCGGCGCCGAGGGCGAGGTCTTCATGCGCTCCACGTCGGCACGCCCCACGTATCGGTACGTGGGTGCCGAGTCGCGCCAATCACCCGACGGGTGGGAGAGCCTTGGTGACATGGGATGGTTCGACGCCGACGGCTACCTCTATCTCGGCGACCGGCGCTCCGACATGATCCTGTCCGGCGGCGCGAACATCTATCCGGCCGAGGTCGAGGCTGCCATCGACGAGCATCCCGCAGTGCGCTCGTGCGCAGTCATCGGAATCCCCGACGACGACCTGGGCAACCGGATCCACGCCGTGGTGCAGACCGTGTCGCCGGTGTCGCAGGACGATCTGCGCGCGTTCCTCGCCGAGCGACTCGTGCGCTACAAGATCCCGCGCACCTTCGAGTTCACCGACGAACCCGTGCGCGACGACGCCGGCAAGGTCCGCCGTTCTGCTCTGCGCGACGAGCGCCGCTGAACCGTCAGATCCGCGCGTTCTCCAGCCAGAAGCGCATCACCGAGGTGTCGCCGAAGCATTCGAAGCGCCCGGAGTCGAGCGGCCTGCGTCCCCAGACGAGCAGGTACAGGTCGAGCGCCGTCCCCCGCACCGCAACGGTTCCCTTGCCGTGCCCGTGCTCCCAACGGAAACCGGGCTCGGTGAGCTGGATCATCCACTCGGCGTGATCGGTGTCGGTGCCGTGCAGATGGATGGAATCGGATCCGCGGATGTTGCGCACCGTCTCGGAGAACGTGGCTGCGGGCAGGTTCTCGAGGAACTCGTCGACCCCGTCGATGGCGATCGCCGCATCGATCTCGGGCTCGACGCCGAG
>JAULYZ010000099.1:0-3031 GCA_032117595.1 Acidimicrobiia bacterium
CGCGGCGCGTCGCTGGGACTCGTTGCGCACGACGACGCCGACGAGCGCCAACTGCGCACGCCGAGCGAGCTCCAGGACCTCATCGTCGTGGCGATGGCCGGACGGGCCGCCGAGATCCTCGAGTTCGGCGAGGCCTCCACCGGAATTGCCTCCGACCTTGCGTCGGCCACTGCGATGGCGTCCACGCTTGTCGGCCTCCTCGGCGCTGCGGACAGCCTCCTCAGCCTCGAGGCGGCTCACATGCCGATGGCGGGCAACCTCGCGGCCAAGGTGCTCTCGCACGATCCCTCGCGACTGCAGGCTGATTCCATCGTGCGTGCCGCTGCGGACCGCGCAGGCGGGCTCCTGCTCGAGCACCGTTCCACGCTGCTGGCGATCGCGCGTGCTCTCGAGGAGAACGACGAGTTGAGCGGCGACGACGTGAGCCGGATCGTGCTCGACGGCGCCGCCCGCTGACGCTGCGGCGGGTCCCCTAGGAACCCGAACCGCGGGCGCGACTACGGTGGCGCCCATGCGTGGCTTCACCGATCCCGAGGTCCAGGACAACCCCTTCCCCTACTACCGGGAGCGCTTTGCGAGTTGTCCGGTGTGGCACGAGGACGATGTCGACCTGTACGTCATCGCCGGCCTCGCCGAGGCCCGCGAGGCGCTGATGGACGTCGAGACCTTCTCGAGCGGTCCCGCACGGAAGGGCGCCACCGGGAGCCCGGTAGCAGCGGCCTACATCAAGGCGCTCTCCGAGCGGGGCTGGGCCCGGGCCACCACGCTCCAGCGCACCGACCCACCGGTGCACACGCGCTATCGCCAGATCCTCAACCGCATCTTCACCCCGGCGCGCGTCAAGCAGCTCACCCCGCTCATCGACGACATCACCACCGACCTGATCAACCGGTTCGCCGACAGCGGGCGCTGCGAGTTCGTCGCCGACTTTGCGCTGCCGCTTCCCGGAATCTTCATCGCCGAGCAGCTCGGACTCGACCGTTCGGAGTACCGCAGGTTCCGGCGCTGGGCCGAGGCGATGCTCTGTCTGGCCAACCGCCCCACCATGACCATGGAGGAGGCGATGGAGGAAGTCGAGGTGGAGCTGGAGGCGCAGCACTACCTCGCCGCCGAGTGCGAGAAGCGACGCGTGAAGCCCACCGACGACCTGCTCTCGCTCATCGTGCACGCACACGGCGACGACGAGCCGTTCAACATGAACGAGCTCCAGGACCTCATGCACCAGCTCGTCACCGGCGGCTTCGAGACCACCACGGGTGCGCTCTCTGCTGCGATGTGGCTCCTCGCCACCCACCCGGACCAGCAGCAGCTGCTCCGGGAGCGCCCCGAGCTCATGACGAACTTCATCGAGGAATCGCTCCGAATCGACAGCCCGGTGCAGGGCCTGTGGCGCAGCGCCCGCTGCCCCTCGACCGTTCAGGGGATGGACATCCCCGAGGGGGCATCAGTGATGGTGCGCTTCGGTGCTGCGAACCACGACCCGCGTGTGTTCGACCAGCCGGAGCGCTTCGACATCACGCGGGACAACGCACGCAATCACGTGGCGTTCGGCTTCGGTGCCCACTTCTGCATCGGGGCCTCGCTCGCCCGCCAGCAGATGCACAGTGCGTTCACCGCCCTGCTCCAGCGCTTCTCCCACATCGAGCTCGCCGAGCCACTTCCCAAGCCGGCCCACGAACCGAGCTTCTTCCTCCGCCCGATGAAGGTGCTGCACCTCCGGCTCGAGCCGGCACGATGAGCGATCCGCGCCCGATCCTCGACGGCATCCGTGTCGTCGACATGACCCAGTACCTCGCAGGGCCCACGGTGACGCGTCTGCTCGCCGAGGCGGGTGCCGACGTCGTGAAGATCGAGCAGGCGCCGCACGGCGACCCCACGCGGACCCTCGCCGTGCAGACCGATGGTCGCTCCGGGTACTTCGTTCAGCAGAACCACGGCAAGCGGAGCCTCTGCATCGACTTCGACGACCCGCGTGGCCGCGAGGTGCTCGATGCCCTGATTGCACAGGCCGACGTGTTCGTCGAGAACTACGGCCCCGGTGTTCTCGCGCGCCGCGGGCTTGACCACGACTCGCTCCTGGCCAAGCATCCGCGTCTCGTCGTGGCAACGGTCTCGGGCTTCGGGCGCGACAGCGCATACTCCGACAAGGTGGCCTTCGACCTCATCGCCATGGCCTACAGCGGACTCATCCACCTCACCGGTCCGGCCGACGGACCGCCCATGCCGCTGGGCACGTCGGTGGCCGACGTGATGTCGGGCGTTCACACCGTGGCCGGCATCGGTCTCGCGTTGTTCCACCGCGAACGCACCGGGCGCGGTCAGCACGTGGATATCTCCATGGTGGACTCGATGTTCCACGCCCACGAACTCGCCGTGCAGGGGCACTCCATCACCAAGGGGAAGTGGCGCCAGCGGCGCAGCGGTGAGAAGTCCGCGCTGAACTCGCCGCAAGGCGTGTTCCGTGCTCCCGAGGGGTACATCGTGATGCAGGTGATGACCGCGCAGTGGCCGTCGTTCTGCCGAACGATCGGACAGCCCGAACTCGAGCACGACGAACGCTTTGCCGATCTCCGCGGTCGGCACAAGAACCGTGAGGAACTCAACGCCATCATCGACACGTGGATCATGGGGCACTCCAGCGACGCGGAGGTGCTCGCCAAGCTCGAAGCCGGCCGCATCCCCTCCGCCCCGGTCCTCGATCCCGCCGATGCCATCGGCCACCCGTATTTCGAGTCGCGTCGCGCCGTGCGGCGCATCGCCGACCCGATCCTCGGCGAGGTCGTGATCCCGGGCAACCCGTTGCGGTTCTCCGAGTACCCGTGGGACCTCGACCAGGTGGCACCGCTCCTTGGCGAGCACAACGCCGAGGTGCTCACCGAACTCGGGTACTCGCCCGATGCGATCCGCTCGCTGGTCGATGCCGGGGTCCTGCGCTCCGGCGACCGCTGAGCGGTCTCGCTTTCGGGGGCACACGCCGACTCACGTAGGGTTTCGCCCGGAGGGCCCGCATGCAGTACCGACCGACCGCCGA
>JAULYZ010000100.1:0-1943 GCA_032117595.1 Acidimicrobiia bacterium
ATTCGACCCGGCGAAGTTCAGCGAACAGAAGAAAGAAGCCCCCGGGGTCGAAGCCGGTCTCGTCATCGACCAGGCACCGGGCAAGGGCCAGCAGGTCCCCAACAGTTCCAATGTGGTCCTCGTCGTGTCGGCACCACCGAGTCGGGTCACCGTGCCCAATGTGGGCGGTATGACACCGGGCGATGCCGAGACCAAACTGCGCAACCTCGGGTTCGAGGTGACGGCGGTGAACGCAACGAGCACCGACGTTGCCTCGGGAGTCGTGATCCGCAGTGAGCCACTCGCCGGGAACACCCTCAACTACGGGGCGAAGATCACCATCGTGATCTCATCGGGGGCGCCACAGGCCACCGTGCCGAACCTCGCAGGGATGACCGAGGGCGAGGCGCGCACGGCGCTCGAGAACGCGAAGCTGAAGATCAAGATCGGTGAACCAGTCGATGTGTTCAACGGGAGCCCGCAGGTGGGCAAGGTGATCCTGCAGAGCCCACTCGCAGGAACCAGTCAGGTACAGGGCACCACCATCACGGTTCGCCTCGGCAAGGAACTGCCTCCGGGCAGCACGACCTCCAGCTCCACCACGACCACCACCACGGTGGCGCCACCGGACCCCAACTGACGCATCGCGTCGAGTCAACGCGGTCAGCGCAGCGACGGCACCTGTGCCAGGAAGTTGCGCAGCAGGTCGTGCCCGAGCGTGGTGAGAATCGACTCCGGGTGGAATTGCACTCCCTCGACGGCGACCTCGCGGTGACGCACACCCATGATGATCCCGTCGGACGTTCGCGCCGTGACCTCGAGGCACTCGGGGAGTGTCGCGGGGTCGATCACCAGTGAGTGGTACCGCGTTGCGACAAACGGTGATGCCAGACCCTCGAACACGCCGCGCCCGTCGTGCTCGATGTTCGAGGTCTTGCCGTGCATCAACTCCGGTGCGCGCACGACGTCTGCGCCGTACACCTGGCCGATCGCCTGATGGCCGAGGCACACACCGAACACCGGTACCGTCCCCGCGAATGCCGGGATCACCTCGCAGAGGATGCCCGCTGTCTCGGGCCGACCGGGTCCGGGCGAGAGCAGGACTGCATCGGGGCGCATTGCCACCGCATCGGCAACCGTGAGCGCATCGTTGCGCACCACGATGGGGTCGGCACCCAGCTCGCCGAGGTACTGCACAAGGTTGTAGACGAACGAGTCGTAGTTGTCGAGGACGAGGACACGCGCCACCCCCTCAGGTTGCCGGGTCGGGACGACCTTTGTCGAACGCACGGGAGCACCTCGATGAGCGAGGGTGCGCCGTGGCGGCTGTTTGTGCGCATCGGACCGGCCGGATCGGGTCTGTGACGACTACGCTCCCATGCTCGTGGCACCCCCGAAGCGCAAGACCGGAAGCGGACGAGTCACCCCGAAAGGCACCAAGCCGGGGTCACTGCCCACCGCAGGAACCCCTCAGGCACGAGTCCGCAAGGAACGTGAGCCCAAGGAGCACCACGACGGCGACCCGGTCGAGGCATCGTCCCGGTACACGCCCAAGACTCCCCGGAGCCAGAAGGAAAGCCCCCGCTGGTGGCCCGTGCTGATGATCGGACTCTTCGTGGTCGGCGGGATCCTCATCATGCTGAAGTATCTCGGCTGGATCCCGGGCGGCCAGGACGGCAGCCAGTGGTGGGTCGTCGGCGGCCTTGGGTTCGTGCTCGCCGGGCTCTTCACCGCCACTCAGTGGCGATAGGGCGGCCGGACGACACGTCGACCGGCCCCACACGATTACCCGACGCAATCACCCCGCAAATGACAACGATGTAGTTCTCAACAGGTTGTCCACAGTCTGTGGACAACAGGTGAGGTCAGTCGAAGAGCGGGGCCACGATGTCCATTTCGTCGCCGCAGTGACGCGGCGGAGGGGGGTCCTCGTCGGTGGCCAGGGTCATCTTCACCTCGGAGCC
>JAULYZ010000101.1:0-17402 GCA_032117595.1 Acidimicrobiia bacterium
GTCGACGGACTTTCCGTCAACCCAGGGCGGTGATCGGGGGCGGAACCGGCATCATGGTCGGCCATGGCTCGAGTCCTCGTCACCGAAGAGATCGCCCAAGGCGGCCTCGACCGTCTTCGCGCAGCCGGGCACACCGTGGATGTCCGCCTCGACCTCACGGCCGAGTCGCTTCCCGCCGCCCTCGCCGGTGCGCAAGCCCTCATCATCCGGTCGGCCACCCAGGTGACCGCCGAGGTGCTGGCCGGTGCCGACTCGCTGATGGTCGTGGGTCGAGCCGGGATCGGACTCGACAATGTCGATATCGATGCAGCCACGCGTCGCGGTGTCATGGTGGTCAACGCTCCACAGAGCAACATCGTGTCGGCCGCCGAGCACACCATGGCGCTTCTGCTCGCCCAGGCCCGAAACGTTCCTCAGGCCCATGCGGCGCTCAAGGCGGGCCGCTGGGAGCGTGCACGGTGGGAGGGCGTCGAGCTCGCCGACAAGACCCTCGGCATCGTGGGCCTCGGCCGCATCGGCAAGCTCGTGGCCCAGCGGGCACTTGCATTCGGCATGCGGCTCGTCGCGTTCGATCCGTATGTGTCGATCGAGCGGGCGCGCCAGATGCATGTTGAACTGCTGCCGCTCGATCAGCTCGTTGCGCAGTCGGACTTCATCACGGTGCATCTCCCCAAGAACAAAGAGACCGTTGGCCTCATCGGCCGCGACCTCCTGCTCAAGGCCAAGCCTGACCTACGTGTCATCAATGTTGCCCGTGGTGGCATCGTCGACGAGGCCGCACTCGCCGACGCCGTGCGCGACGGGATCATCGCTGGCGCAGCGCTCGACGTCTTCGATGTCGAGCCCACGACCGAATCACCGCTGTTCGGCCTCGACTCCGTGGTGGTCACGCCTCACCTCGGTGCGTCCACCCGAGAGGCACAGGACAAGGCCGGCGACACGATCGCCGACATGGTGCTCCTCGCGCTGGCCGGTGATTTCGTGCCGTTTGCTGTCAACGTCTCGGCCGCCGAGGCGAACGAAACCCTTCGACCCTTCCTGCCGCTCGCCGAGCGCCTCGGGCGGCTCTTTGCCTCGCTTGCCGAGCGTGCGCCATCCGTTCTCGAGGTGAACACCCAGGGCGAGATCGCGGCCTACGACAGTCGCATCGTCACGCTCTCGGTCCTCAAGGGTTTCTTCGGTGCAGTGTCCGAGGAACCCGTCACCTACGTGAACGCCCCGCAACTCGCCAAGGAACACGGCGTGGAGGTGCGCGAGGTCAAGAGCGCCGAGTCGCCCGACTACGTCAACCTCGTCACCCTCCGGGGTGACGGCCACTCGATCTCGGGAACCCTCACCGGGCGACGCTCGGAACAGCGCATCGTGATGGTCGACGACCACAACACCGATGTGCCTCCCGCCGACCACATGCTCGTGGTGCGCAACGACGACCGTCCCGGCGTCATCGGCACCGTGGGAACCCTGCTCGGCAACGCCAACATCAACATCGCCGACATGGACGTCGGCAAGTCGCGTCACGGCGGCTCGGCGCTCATGCTCATTGCGCCGACCTCACCAATCCCGGGTGAGGTGCTCGACGCCCTTCGCTCGGCTCCGGGCATTACCTCGGTGCACGCACTCCGCGGCTGACCGGCCCGATGGGCCGCAGCGTCAGCCCTCGACGGTGATGGCTGCGGTGGGGCAGAGGTCTTGGGCCTGCATCACCTTGTCTCGGAGCGACTCCGGCGGGTTCTCCTGGAGGATGTAGAGATACCCGTCGCTGCGCACCTCGAACACCTCGGGGCACACCTGCATGCAGGCTCCCGTCGAGGCGCACACATCGAAGTCAACACTCACCTTCATCGAAACTTCCCCTGTCGTGGGTGACGTCCGGACCGGTCAGCGGCCGGGACGGAGGCTGGCACGATCACCCTACTCGCCCGGGCCGATCGCCGTTGTTGCTGATCACCGTTGTTGCCGGTCGAGTGCCGAGAGCACCGCCCGGAACGAGGCGGTGATGATGTTCGGGTCCTGGCCCACACCCCACTTCACACTGCCGTCGCCGCAGGTGGTCTCCACGTACGCCACGGCCGTCGCCTCGGAGCCCGAACTGAGGGCGTGCTCGGCGTAGTCGAGGACGTCGAGCTCGATGCCCAGACCCTGCTGGATGGCGTGAACAAAGGCGCTGATCGGACCGTTGCCCTCGCCGACGAGGGTCCGCCGGTTGCCGTCCACCGTCACCTGCGCCGTCACGGTGGTGGTCTTGCCGTCGCCGCGCAGTTCGTGGGTATCGAGGGTGTAGCGCGGCGAGGCCGGCAGGTACTCGGCCTCGAACGCCGTCCACATCGACACCGGGGTGATCTCGGTGCCGGAGTCCTCGGTGATGTGTTGGATGGTCTTGGAGAACTCGATCTGCAGGCGACGCGGGAGCTCGAAGCCGTGTTCGGCCTTCATGATGTAGGCCACCCCGCCCTTGCCGCTCTGGCTGTTCACGCGGATCACCGCTTCATAGGTGCGCCCGACGTGCTTCGGGTCGATGGGGAGGTACGGCACGCCCCAGGTCTCGTAGTCGTCCTTGCGGCGCCCGGCGGCCACGGCGGTGCGCTCGAGCGCCTCGAATCCCTTCTTGATCGCGTCCTGATGGCTCCCCGAGAACGAGGTGTAGACGAGGTCGCCCACGTACGGGTGCCGTGGTGGTACCGGGAGGCGGTTGCAGTACTCGGCGACACGGCGCAGCGCGTCGATGTCGGTGATGTCGAGTTCGGGGTCGACGCCCATCGCGAACAGGTTGAGCGCAAGATTGACGATGTCGACGTTGCCGGTCCGCTCCCCGTTGCCGAACAGCGTTCCCTCCACCCGGTCGGCGCCCGCCATCACGCCGAACTCGGCGGCGGCGACACCGCACCCGCGGTCGTTGTGCGGGTGGAGCGACACCACGACGCTCTCGCGGTTGCGGATGCTCCGGCAGAACCACTCGATGACGTCGCCGTACACGTTCGGCGTGTAGCACTCGACCGTCGCCGGCAGGTTGAGGATGAGCTTTCGCTGTGGCGTGGGTTCGATCGCATCCATCACGGCATGGCAGATCTCCAACGCGAAGTCGGGCTCGGTGAGGGTGAACGACTCGGGCGAGTACTCGTAGAGAATCTCGGTGTTGCCCATGGTCTGCTCGAGCTTGCGGGCCAGACGGGCGGCGTTCACCGCAATGTCGATGATCCCAGTGCGATCCAGGTTGAACACCACCTCCCGCTGGAGCGGATTCGTGGAGTTGTAGAAGTGGACGATGGCGCGCCGGGCGCCCTGCAGGCACTCGTAGGTGCGCTCGATGAGTTCCTGTCGGGACTGCACCAGCACCTGGATGGTGACGTCCTCGGGAATCAGGTCCTCCTCGATGAGCTGGCGCACAAAGTCGAAGTCGGGCTGGCTCGCAGCGGGGAACCCCACCTCGATCTCCTTGAACCCCATCCGGACGAGCGCATCGAACATCCTGCGCTTGCGCTCCGGGTCCATCGGGTCGATGAGTGCCTGATTGCCGTCGCGCAGGTCCACCGAGCACCACAGCGGAGCCCGTTCGATGGTGCGGTTCGGCCACGTGCGGTCGTGGAGCACGAGGGGCAGCCACGGCTGGTACTTCTCGAAGGGCATCTTCTTCGGGGTGGCGGGCTTGGGCGGCATGGTGGTGGCTCCTGATCGTTGGTCGTCGTCGTGCTGTGGCAGTGAGGTGAAGGGAGTGGGCCGCAACGCCCGGAAAAAGCAAGAACCCCTGCCTTCTCGGCAGGGGCGGGCGAGCGCGGATCTGTGGCGCTCGCCCTAGGTAAGAAGGAGGAGGCCCAATGCGTTGCTCATGATGAGGCGAAGGATACGGCGATCGACGGGGATGCGCAATGCAGGATGAGGCAACCGGCACGGCACCTCCCGGCGCCTGCGCCGCACGGTGCTACTGGACGAGGAAGTTGATGAACTGCCACGGGTCGCTCGGGTCGGTCTGCTCGCTCGCCCAGCGGCCGAAGATCTGGCGGCGGTTGGCGAGCGGGGTCCAGTCCGTCGGTGCCGAATGGAGCGTGCCGAGGTACGGCCGCGCCACATCGAGGAGGTATTCCCAGGGCAGATCGTCGGGGACGCACAGGCCCTCCTCCGGGAAGTCCGACATCCACACGACGGCCGCAGCGACCGACGCAGCGACCTGCACCGTGGTGGCGCTCTGGCCCGGGACGATGGCGCGCGCCTCGTCGATGCCGAGGATCGAACCCGTCCACCACGACGTGTAGTCGTGTCCCATGAGGAGTACGCCGAGTTCGTCCACTCCGGAAATGATCTCGTCGTTGAGGATCCGTCGTCGTGGCGGCATCTCGAGGTTGCGCATCCGCAACTCGAGAACGCTGGCGATGGCCGAGTCGGTGGGGTGGTAGGCGTAGTGCACGGTGGGCCGGTACCGAGCGAGACCAGTGGCCTCGTCCCACACCGTGAGGTGATCGGAGATGGTGAAGGCCTCACCGTGGCGGATCACCATCCCGTGGATGTCGCCGCTCGGTACCCAGGAACGGACCCATGTCTCCATGCCGGGACGCGCGAGGCAGATCTGGTTGCGCGGGCCGTCGTCATGCTGATGAGCGTCGGGTGGCAGCCAACGCTCGTGCGTGCCCCATCCAAGTTCGGCCGGAGCGACGCCCTCCTCGAAGAGGCCCTCCACCGACCAGGTGTTGACGAACTCGTTCGGGCGCTTCGGGATCGACGGGATCTGGGTGTCGCGCTCGGAGACATGGATCACCTTGGTCCCGGTGAGTTCCGCGAGTCGGTTGAAGGCGTTGGTGGACAAGGCGTCCTCGAGTGCGGCGGCACGCGCGCCCGCCCGACCGTCGCTGAGCAGGCGCGTGGCGATCTCGGTGAGCGCCTTCTTGGTGAGGTGAGACACGAGTCCAGGGTTGGCTCCGTGTTCCACGACTGCCGATGGACCGCGTCCGTCCCACGCTGCCTTCCGGCGCCGCATCTCCATGTGACGCACGTACAGCGTGCGGTCGGTCGGGTGAACGTTTTCGAGCTCCTCGTAGGGATTCCACACCTCGACCGAAGTGTTCAGGTACCGAACCCCGGCCGTATGGCACCAGTCGATGATCGTCGGGGAGTCAATGTTCCACGCAAGGTCGAGCAGGATGTCGCCGGCCCCGCACCGCGACCGGAGGAACTCGTCGTAATTGTCGCGGGTGAGGCGGTCAATCTCGTAGGTGAGGCCCTTGGCGATCAGCGACGCCACGCGGTGGCGGTTGTCCTCGAAGTCGACGACACGGATCCGGGTCGCATCGAAGCCGAGATCATTGACGAGGATCGGGAGTGCACACTGCGCAACCGAACCGCAGCCGAGGACGAGCAGTCGCTCGTGCGCCCTGCTCAATTGAACGTCCCGAACAGTTCGGCGTGTCCCGAGAGCGAGTTCGCCGTTCGGCCAGCAATGTTGCCGAGGGCATGTTCATTGAGGGCGATCGATGTGTTCACGGGAGCACCTCCTAGTGCCGGGAGAAGAAGCCCGAACGCTATCAGCGCTGTCCAGCGTGTCGTCCCGGTCGATGCCCCGTCTCGACCTTGGCGCCCGGCGCCGTGCTGTCCAAGTGTCGATCCTCGCTCACCGAGCGTTGCTCGACGTTCGCTCGGTCTCGACCTTGGCGCCCGGCGCCGTGCTGTCCAAGCGTCGATCCTCGCTCACCGAGCGCTGCTCGACGTTCGCTCGGTCTCGACCTTGGCGCCCGGCGCCGTGCTGTGCGGGCGTGCCGTCAGTTCACCTGGCGGGTCCGGCCCTCCCAGTACGGCTCCCGGAGCTTGAACTTCTGGAGCTTGCCGGTGGCCGTGCGGGCGAGCGCGTCGCGGAACTCGATGCGCTTCGGGCACTTGTAGCCGGCGAGTTTCGTCTTGCAGTAGGCGATCAGCGCATCCTCGGTGAGTGTCGAGCCGGGTGCCCGAACCACGAGGCCGAGGACGAGTTCACCCCACTTCTCGTCGGGCACGCCGATGACCGCCACCTCGGTCACCTCGGGATGGCTGAACAGTGCATCCTCCACCTCGATCGACGAGACGTTCTCGCCGCCGGAGATGATCACGTCCTTCTTGCGGTCGGAGATCGTCACGTAGTGGTCGTTGTCGATGATCCCGCCGTCGCCGGTGTGGAACCAGTCGGGTCCACTCGCGTCGTCGCTGGCCGGCTTGATCGCGTCGGCGGTTGCGTCCGGCTGGTTCCAGTACCCACCCATGATGTGGTTGCCGCGGGCAAGCACCTCGCCCTGCGATGAGATCCGCAGGTGTACGCCGAGGGCGGCGCCGCCGGCCCGTGAGAGTCGCGCGGCGCGCTCGGCAGGAGTGAGCGCGTCGGTCTCTGCGGTGCGTCGGTTCATCGTGAGCAGCGGCGTGGTCTCGGTGAGACCGTAGATCTGGATGAACTCCCAGCCGAGTTCGGTCTCGATGCGCTCAATCGTCTTGGTGGGCGGCGGTGCGCCGGCGACCACCATTCGGACGCGGTCGCGTCCCGGGATCGGTCCGTCCCACGACTGGGCGGCGTCGAGGATCATGTTCGCCACGGCAGGTGCGCCGCAGAGCAGCGTCACGCCCTCGCGCTCCACGCGGCGGAGGATCTCGGCACCATCGACCTTCCGCAGAATGACGTGACGACCGCCCATGCCGGTGACCGCATAGAGGACGCCCCATCCGTTGCAGTGGAACTGCGGCAGCGTGTGGAGATAAACGTCGCGGTCGTTGACGCCCAACTGCCAACCGAACACTGCGCTGTTCAGCCAGAGGTTCCGGTGCGTGAGCTGGACACCCTTCGGGCGTGCCGTGGTGCCCGAGGTGTAGTTGATCGTGGCAGTGGCGTCCTCGTCGCCGGCCCACGGGCGCGGCGTTACGCCATCTCGCATCAACTCGTCGTCTGCTGCGGACCCGATGATGAGCTTTCGCTCGCACTTCACCGAGGCCAAGGACTCCTCGAGCTCAGGGTCCACGAGGAGGACACGGGCGCCGGAGTGCTCGACGATGTACTGCACCTCCTCGGCGACGAGCCGGAAGTTCACCGGGACCAAGATGCGTCCACTGCCCGAGACCCCGAAGAATGATGTGAGGAGTCGCGCGGAGTTGTGGGTGACCATTGCGATGCGCTCGCCGGGAGCGAGGCCGAGTGCGTCGAGCCCGGCTGCCATCGAGCGCGCCCGGCGTGCCATCTCGGCGTACGTGAAGGTTCCCCAACTGCTGGCGGGCTGGTCGGGTTCGTCGACCACAGCAATCCGGTCGGGAAACAGGTCCTCGGCGCGGTCGAGGTGATCGTTGATTGTGAGCGGCACCTTCATGTCGCTGCAACATAGACGGTCGGCCACGACCGTGGCCGGGTAGCGTGCTTCGCTACATGACCGAAGTCGCCCACCCCCTCGAGCCAACCGGTTTCGCCGCGCTCGGTGTCCCTCCCGACGTGGACCAAGGCCTTGCACAGGCCGGATTCACCCAGCCGTTCGCCATCCAGGTCGAGGCCGTTCCCGTTGCACTCACGGGCAAAGACGTCTGCGGGCGGGCGCGCACCGGATCGGGCAAGACCCTTGCGTTCGGCGTGCCGATGATCGTCCGCATCGATCCGTCGGCGGCGCCGCATCACCCTCACGGACTGGTGTTGGTTCCCACGCGTGAACTCGCACTGCAGGTGGCCGACGTGCTCTCGCCGATCGCCAAGGCATGCGGCAAGTCGGTGCTCGCTGCGTACGGCGGTTCGTCGCGTCAGGATCAGGTGACCCTCCTCGAAGGTGGAATCGACATGGTGGTGGCGACGCCACTGCGCCTCGTCGACCTCATCAAGGGCGGTGAGGTGAACCTCTCCAAGGTGCAGGTGGTCGTGGTGGACGAGGCCGACCGCATGGCCGACGACGGATTCACCCCGCAGGTCGAGTGGATCCTGCGCCATGTGACGGGTCCGCACCAGACGATGCTGTTCTCTGCCACGCTCGACGGACAGGTCGGTCACCTCGTTCGCCGGTACCTCAACGAGCCGGTGGAGGTGGCCATCGACTCCGCCACCGACACGGTCGGCACGATGCACCATGTATTCCTCGGCGTCCATCACATGGACAAAGACCGCGTGATTGCGTCGATCAGTAAGCACGCGCAGCGGATCGTGGTCTTCTGCGGGACCAAGCGGATGTGCGACCGGGTCACCGAGAACCTGCGCGACCTCGGTGTGAGTGCCGCGGCGATCCACGGCGACCTGCCCCAGCCGTCACGAGAACGAGCCCTCAAGCGTTTCTCCATGGGAGAGCTCAAGGTGCTCGTGGCCACCGACGTGGCCGCCCGGGGCATCGATGTGGATGGCATCGACGTGGTGATCCACCACGAACCGGCCTCTGACGCGAAGGCTTATCTGCACCGTTCGGGCCGCACGGCCCGTGCGGGCAACGACGGTTGGGCAGTGACGCTGGTGGAGTACAACCAGCACCTTCACACCCGCATGATCCAGCGTGCGCTTCGCCTGCCGATCGCCCCGCCGATCGAGATCTTCTCGAACGACGAGCGCCTGCTCGACCTCAGCACCCTCGTTGCTGCGACAAGCTGACCCACTGAAGATCCACCCGTTGGGGTGAGGTAACGTGCGGGTCGAGCCTGATTCGGGGTCCATCCTGATGCAGAGTCTTTCGGAGGAACCCATGAGCGGTCAGCGGATGTTCACCAAGCGGCTCTTGTTGCTCGTCGTGGCCGCGGTTGCGCTTGCGGCGTGCAACAGCGCCGATCGTTCCGGCACGGTGAAGGACGGGGCCAATGGCACGACCACCACCTTGGTGGTGACCTTCCTGCCGACGCCGGGGGTGTCGAAGGTGGTTGATCTCGACCCACCCGGGCCGTCGCTGGGCGATCGCATCGAATTCACGGTGCCGCTCACCATGGACGGCAAGCCCGCCGGGGAGATGACCGGGTTGCTCGTGACCACGCGTCTCGGAAAGGGGACTGGGGCCTCGGCGGTGAAGGAGGAGCGGACTGGTGTGATGACGTTCCGCTTCAACGACAACGATTCGATCGCCGTGAGCGGCACCTCAAGGGTCAAGCCGGGCAAGCAAGCGCCCGAGGTCGGCGATCCACAGGTGCGGACGGTCGTGGGCGGTACGGGGGCGTACCTCGATGCCGAGGGTTCGCTCCGCTCTGTCCGGAACGCTGACGATTCCTACACCTACACGTTCACCCTGCGGCTGCCCTGAATCACTCGTTCGGTGGAGGCCGGACCGTCAGGGGGGTCCGTTCGGATGTGGGGTACGAGCAGGTTGCGGGTGGAGGGACCAGGTAACGCCGATCGCTTGGCGGGGTGTGTCCCGGCGCACTAGAACTCGTGCATGGCCGTTCAACTCACCAAAGATTCCATCGATCTCGGCATCGTCGTCACCGACATCGATGCGTCGCTGAAGTTCTACCGAGACACACTCGGCTTCGCGAGTGCCGGTGATGGGCCGATGCCCGGTGGCGCACACATGTGGCGCCTGATGTGCGGCACGTCGATGATCAAGCTCCTGACCTTCTCGCCCACTCCGGAGGCAAGGCCCGCCAAGGGTGGCCCCGGAGGTGGTCTCGGGAACCGCTACTGGACGATCTCGGTCTCCAATATCAAGGAGATCACCGATGCGTGTGCCGCTGCGGGCTACAAGGTGCGCGTGCCGGTGAGCGAGATCATGCCGGGCACCACGATCTCCATGGTGGAGGACCCCGATGGCAACTGGGTCGAGTTCCTGACTCGGGGCTGACGTGGGAGCACTGGACGGACAGGTAGCGCTCGTCACCGGCGCTGCCTCGGAGGGCATCGGCCGCGGGATCGCGCGCATGCTGGCCCGTGCGGGCGCTCGCGTCGCAGTCGGCGACGTGGACGTCCGGGTCCACGCAGTCGCCCACGAACTCTCTCGCGAGAGCGGTGTCGAGGTGCGTTCGTGGATCGCTGATGTGCGCGACCCCGGCGCGGTGCGCGACTTCGTCGACGGCGCCGCCGCCCACTTCGGCGGACTCGATGTCGTGGTGGCCAACGCCGGTATCTGGCAGCGCACGAGCGTGCTCACCGATCCGTACGAGGAGTCCGTCGAGATCTGGGACCGCATCCACTCCACCAACCTGCGCGGCGTGTTCCTCACCGGACGCTCGGCGATCCCGCACCTGATCGCACGGGGCGGCGGCCACATCGTCAACATCGCGACTGATCACATCTGCCCACCGCCGGGATATGCCACGGGTGGCGGAACGATGATGGATGTCTACGACTCGTCGAAGTTCGGCATCAACGGGCTCACGCAGGCCTGGTCGAAACTGCTCCGAGCCAAGAACATCCGTGTGAACGCGCTGTGCATGGACGCCACCGACTCCGAGATGGTGCGCCAGGCGGTGGGCAGCCGGATCACCCCGGAACTCGCCGCCACCTGGATGCGGCCCGAGCAGATGGGACAACTCGTGCTCGACCTCGTTGCCGAGGGCCCCGATGGCCGCTCGGGCGAGAACATCGGCGCCTGGCTTGGTCACCCAGTGGTGCTGCCCCCGCGTGCCGAGGTGCTCCCGAGCCGGCATCCCTGAGCGGCGAGTACACCGGCCCGTGCGCCAGGGCCGACTGCAACCGAGTTTCTCCGTCCACACAACAACCGAGAGCGAGACAACCATGAGCGATGGTCCCCTCATCCGTTACCCGATCATTCAGCATGCCTTCTTCGTGAACGACCTCGAGGAGGCAGCGCGCCGCTGGACCCGACTCACCGGGGCGGGGCCGTTCTTCGTGTCGCCGCACCACATGGGTGACAAGCACCTGTACCGCGGGAAGCCGATGACCGCGGACGTCGGCTACGCCTTCGGGCAGCACGGGCCCACTCACGTCCAGTTCATCTGTCAGTACGACGACGAGCCGTCGATCTATCGGGACATGTACAAGCGCGGCGAGGAGGGCTTTCACCACATCGGTTGTCTCGTCCCTGATCCCTTCGAGGAGGCCAAGCGGTACGAGAAGCTCGGCTTTCCGACCGCGTCATCGCTGTGGTCGCTCGCCGATGTGGTGTACATCGACACGCGCCCAGCGCTCGGCTGCTTCCTCGAGCTGCACGGTGATTCCCCGGAGATCCGAGATGTCTTCAAGCGCTTTGAGGACGCTGCGCGCGGCTGGGACGGCGTGACCGACCCGATCCGCGGCAACCGGGGGCAGCAGCTCGAGCGCTGAGCCGCAAGGTTCCGCAGGGCGCTCGCGTCAGCGGAGCCAGGCCGGTCGCTTGGTCTCGTAGTTTGCGATCTCGTCGGCGTGCGAGAGCGTGATGCCGATGTCGTCGAGTCCGTGGAGGAAGCGTTCCTGGGTGGGCGCATCCATCGGGAACGACTCGGCGAGACCGGCCGAGGGCACCTCGACCATGAGTCGTTCCATGTCGACGGTGATGGCCGTGCGCGGGTCGCTCTCGATGGCGTCCCAGATCCGTGCCACCGACGGCTCCGGCAGGACAACCGGGACGAGGCCGTTCTTGGTGCAGTTGTTCCGGAAGATGTCGCTGAAACTGGGCGCGATGACGGCGTCGAAGCCACCCTGCTGAATCGCCCAGACGGCGTGCTCGCGCGACGACCCGACCCCGAACGCCGGGCCGGCGACAAGGATCGATGCACCGGCGAACCGCTCGTCGTTCATCACGAAGTTGCGGTCGTCGCGCCAGGTGGAGAACAAACCCTTCTCGAAGCCGGTGCGCTCCACGCGCTTGAGCCATTCGGCAGGGATGATCTGGTCGGTGTCCACGTCCGAGCGGCGCAGCGGGAGTCCGGTACCGGTGATGATTCGTACGGCTTTCATGCGAGGTCCTCCGGCGTGCAGAACGTGCCGGCCACCGCGGTGGCGGCGGCAACGGCGGGCGAGACGAGGTGCGTGCGACCACCGCGGCCCTGACGGCCTTCGAAGTTGCGGTTGCTGGTGCTCGCAGAGCGTTCCCCGGGGGCGAGCTTGTCGGGATTCATGGCGAGACACATCGAGCAACCGGGTTCGCGCCAGTCGGCGCCCGCGGCGCGGAAGACCTTGTCGAGGCCCTCTCGCTCAGCCTGTGCCTTCACTGCGTGGGAGCCGGGGACGACCATCACGCGCTTCACGCTGACCCGACGTCCCTCGAGTACGGCTGCTGCTGCACGGAGATCCTCGATGCGGCTGTTCGTGCACGACCCGATGAACACGGTGTCGACGGCGATGTCACGAATGCGCTGGCCGGCCTGCAGGCCCATGTACTCGAGCGCGCGGGCCACGGTGTCCCGGGCGGTGGCATCGGAGAACGAGTCGGGTGACGGGACCGAGTCGTCGATGGTGGCGACCTGCCCGGGATTGGTGCCCCAGGTGACATGCGGGCGCAGCGAGCTCCCGTCGATGTCGACTCGCTTGTCCCAATGGGCTCCCTCGTCGGAGCGGAGGGTGCGCCAGTCGTCGAGGGCTGCCTCCCACGCCTTGCCGCTGGGAGCGAACCGGCGACCCTCGAGGTACGCAAAGGTGGTGTCGTCGGGCGCAACGAGACCTGCGCGCGCACCGGCCTCGATCGACATGTTGCAGACCGTCATGCGGCCCTCCATCGACATCGAGCGGAAGACCGAACCGCCGTACTCGATGACGTGGCCGATACCGCCACCGGTACCGATGCGCCCGATGATGGCGAGGACGACATCCTTGGCGGTGGCACCGTTGCGCAACGCTCCGTCGACGTTGATGTGCATCCATTTCGGTCGTGACTGCGGGAGCGTCTGCGTGGCGAGGACGTGCTCGACCTCGCTGGTGCCGATCCCGAACGCGAGGGCGCCGAATGCTCCGTGCGTGGCCGTATGGCTGTCACCGCAGACGATGGTCATTCCCGGCAGGGTGCGGCCCTGTTCGGGGCCGATGACGTGCACGATGCCTTGGTTGGCGTCGCCCATCGGGTAGAGCGTGATGCCGAACTCGGCAGCGTTCTCCCGCATCACCTCCACCTGGCGGGCAGAGATGGGGTCGGCGATCGGCAGGTGGATGTCGGCCGTCGGCACGTTGTGATCCTCGGTGGCCACGGTGAGCTCGGGTCGGCGAACCTTGCGACCGCTCAGGCGGAGCCCGTCGAAGGCCTGCGGGCTGGTGACCTCGTGAACGAGGTGGAGATCGATGTACAGAAGATCCGCCTCGCCCGGGGCGCTGTGGACCACATGGCGGTTCCACACCTTCTCCGGGAGCGAGGTTGCGGCAGGGGTGCTGCTCGCCATGTCCGGTATCTCACTTTCTGGGATAACTTTCCCGATTCGTGGACAGTGTAAGCAGCGTCGGGGTCCTGGACAAGGTCGTCGCCCTCCTGAATGCGCTTGAGCAGCGTGGTGCCCTCGGACTCGGTGAGCTCCAGCAGGCCATCGGGCTGCCGCGCGCCACCACTCATCGCCTGGCGGTTGCGCTGGAGCAACACGCACTCGTCCGCCGCGACGCAGTCGGACGTTTCGAGCTCGGCCTCGGACTCATCGGACTCGGTCGGGCTGCGGTCGAGCGCCTCCCGGTGTCGAGCGTTGCGCGCCCCGTGATGGAGTCACTGCGAGACCGTACGGGCGAGGACGTTCACCTCTTCGTCCGCGAGGGCGACGCCCGTCGGTGCGTGGTGTCGCTCCACTCGGCCCACGCCCTGAGGTGGATCGTGCCCGAGGGTGCCGTGCTGCCGCTCGACCGCGGCTCGGCGGGCCGGGTGCTGAGCCGCCTCCCCGGACGCAAGCAGGCACCGTGGGTGGAGAGCGTGGAGGAACGGGTGAAGGGTGTTGCGAGTGTCAGCGCCCCGGTGTGCGACGCATCCGGTCTCGTGCTGGCGGCGGTGAGCGTGGCGGGTCCGGTCGAGCGCCTCACCCGATCGCCCGGCCGTCGGTTCGGCGCGGCGGTGGTTTCCGCCGCCGAGGAGATCTCTCTGCGCCTGAGTTCGTCATGACGACCGGGTCCGTGCCCACGTTGGGATGAGGCGGGCATGACATCGACCTGACCCGTTCGGCAGCTGCTTCCGCTGGGAACGCGGTAGTGCACTCAGTGCGACATGCACCACGACAACACCGGCAACTGCCACCGCAACCCGTTCGAGCACGGCACCCATGACGATCATCCCGAACACGTTGCGCCGAATGGCGCGCTCGACGCGCTGGCCATGTGGTTCGAGCTCCGGGTCCAGGAGCGCGTTGGGTGGCGCGAGGGAAGTCGATTGTTCGGTCTCGAGGTCCTCGACGCTTCGGCGCTCGACCGCAACGCCGACAGTGCGGCCCGGGTCACCTTCCTCGCCGAGGGCGACGTGTACGAGTTGCTCGACGGGGAGTGCGCCCTCGTCGCCACCCGTTTCGACGCGCTGGGCCTGTGCTGCTTCGGTACGGCCACGAACCTGCGCACCGGGGAACGGTTCAGGAGCCGCACGGTGCTCGTGGCCACTCCGTTCGGGCAGTCGACGGTCAACCGGCTCCAAGGCGGTGCGCCCGAGCACATGGGGGTTGCACGTGGGCCTGTTGCCGACCGGGTCGCGGCGCTCTTCGTCGAATCAAACGGGACAGAGGGCGGCTGGGGTGCGTAGCCTGAGCGAGTGGTGCAATCTGGAGCGATGAGTGACGAGGCGCGCGCAGCCTGGGCCGCAGAGGTGAGGCGGCTCGCCGAGATGCGTGATGCCGTCATCCTTGCGCACAACTATCAGGTGGCCGAGATACAGGACATTGCCGATCACGTCGGCGACTCTCTCGCCCTGTCCCGGATAGCGGCATCGGTGGATGCCTCCGTCATCGTCTTCTGCGGCGTCCACTTCATGGCCGAGACCGCAAAGATCCTCAGCCCCGGAAAGACCGTCCTGATCCCCGACGCAGCAGCCGGTTGCTCGCTTGCCGACTCGATCACCGCCGACCAGCTCCGCGCCTGGAAGGCCGCCTACCCCGGAGCGGTCGTGGTGAGCTATGTGAACACCACGGCGGCGGTGAAGGCCGAGACCGATGTGTGCTGCACGTCCTCCAACGCAGTAGATGTCGTGCGCAGCATCCCGGCCGATCGGGAGATCCTGTTCTGCCCCGACCAGTTCCTCGGTGCTCACGTCCAGCGCCTGACGGGCCGGGAGAACATGCACATCTGGATGGGGGAGTGCCACGTGCACGCCGGCATCAACGGTGCGGCACTCGCCGACCTTGTCCACCGCGAACCCGACGCCGAGCTCTTCATCCACCCCGAGTGCGGATGCGCAACGAGCGCGCTCTACCTCTCCACCACCGGTGTCGTCCCGAAGGAGCGCACCCGCATCCTGTCGACCGCAGGCATGGTGAAGGCAGCCACCGAGACCAAGGCCCGCAAGGTGCTGGTTGCCACCGAGACCGGGATGCTGCACCAGCTCGAGAAGGCGAATCCGCGCACGGTGTTCGAGCCGGTGAACCGCGCGGCGGTGTGCAAGTACATGAAGATGATCACGCCCGAGAAGCTCCTGCACTCGTTGCAGACGATGACCGACGAGGTCACCGTCGACGACGAGATCGCTGCCCGTGCCCGGGCGTCGGTCGAGCGGATGATCGCCATCGGCACGCCCTCGCCCCGGGGCGAGTGAACCGGGACCTGCGCCGTTGAACCTGCCGCTGTCGTTGTCGGCGCCGCCTGTGAGTTGGACACGCGACGTCGACGTGGTGGTGTTGGGCTCCGGTGCTGCAGGCCTTGCGGCCGCACTCGCAGTGCGGCCGCTGCGTTCGGTGCTCCTCGTCACGAAAGACACCCTCGACGCAGGTTCCACTGCCTGGGCGCAGGGCGGACTTGCGGCGGTGCTGGATCCACGCGATTCCCTCGAGGCTCACGTGGCCGACACCGTGACTGCGGGGGTCGGTCTCTGCGATGCCGACGTGGTGCGCGAACTCGTTGCGGAGGCGCCGGACGCCATCCGCTACCTCATGACACTCGGTGCCGCCTTCGACGAGAGCGTCGCCGGAGTTCCGGCGCTGACGCGCGAGGGAGGCCACAGCGCCAACCGCATCGTGCATGCGCGTGGGGACCAGAGTGGGCGCGAGGTGCAGCGCACGCTCGATGAGCGCGCACTCGCATCGGGCGTGGAACTGCTCGACCGGGCATTTGCCCTCGACGTGGTCACCGGGGTGAACTCACAGGGTCAGATCCAGGCTGCCGGAGTTCGGGTGGCCCGGATCGATGAGAACGGCTCGCCGCTGTCGGTCGGTTTGGTGACGTCACGCGCAGTGGTGCTCGCCACCGGAGGGTTCGGTCAGGTGTTCGCCTCGACCTCGAACCCGCCCGCCGTCACTGGGGACGGACTCGCTGCGGCGCTCCGCGTGGGTGCTGTGGCCACCGATCTGGAGTTCATCCAGTTCCATCCCACGGTGCTCTACACCGGCCCTGACGCAACCGGCCAGCAGCCACTCATCAGTGAGGCTGTCCGTGGCGAGGGGGCCATCCTCTACGACGGTGCAGGGAGGCGGGTGATGGAAGGGGTCCACCCACTCGAGGACCTCGCTCCTCGCGATGTGGTCGCTGCAGCAATCTCGCGCCGGATGGCGCAGGCACCGGGCGGAATCGACGACCACGTGTACCTCGATGCAACGCACCTCGGCGAGTCGTTCGAGAAGCGGTTCCCCTCCATCACCGAGGCCTGTCGACGCAACGGGATCGATCCCGCAACCCAACGCATCCCGGTCTCGCCCGCAGCGCACTACGCGTGCGGTGGCGTCCGCGCCGATCTCAACGGGCGCACGAACATCCCCGGGTTGTTCGCCGTTGGGGAAGTGGCGTGCACGGGTCTGCACGGCGCCAATCGACTCGCCTCCAACAGTGTCACCGAGGGTCTCGTCGCCGGGACCCGGCTCGGCCGTGACCTCGCGTGGCGACTTCCGGAGGCGGTGGCGCCCACGTCGGGTCCGGAGCCCATCGGTCTGCTCGACCCCGCCAAGCGAGCGCTCCTGCGATCCACCATGTCTCGCTCGGTGGGTGTGCTGAGGGACGCTGCAGGCCTTGCGGCGTGCAGCGAGGTGGTGCGTGGCCTGATCGATGCAGTGTCGGCCTCGGTGCCGCCGTCGCGCCGCGCTTGGGAGGCCACCAACATGCTCACGGTGTCCGCAGCGGTGGTTGCTGCGGCAGCTGCACGCGAGGAGAGCCGTGGTTGTCATCGACGCTCCGACTTCCTGGAGCCCGTCGAGGCGTGGAGACGACACATCTCGGTGCGGCTCGATCCCACGGGTATCAGTGCGTCCGGCATGCCCACCCAGACCGCCGTGCTCGGTGGCGGACGATGACGTCGCTCCACGCGCTGTCGTCGGCGACGCAACGTCGCCTTGCCGACGCCGGACTCGATGCTGAGGCCATCGAGGCACTCGTACGGCAGGCCATCACCGAGGATCTTGCTGGCGGCATCGACATCACCTCCACGGCGACGGTGCCTGCGGGGCAGCGGAGCACCGGTGAGTACGTCGCCCGGCGGAGCGGGACGGTGGCT
>JAULYZ010000102.1:0-1528 GCA_032117595.1 Acidimicrobiia bacterium
AAGGCTCTCGTGCAGCGCCACGACGTGGTGCATTTCGAGGATGCCGCTCTTCGTCGCGTGCGCGGCGAGGTTGGCGACGTTCTGGAAAGCGGTCTTCGCGTCCATGGTCAGCCCTCTACCACGGGCGCGGGCTCGTCGGCCACGGGCTCAGGTTGCGGTTCCGGCGCGGGCGGTGGCGCCCACGGCAGCGGAGGCGAGACGACGGGCGGGTGCGCCTGCGCCTCGACGCCTTCGATGGCGTAGCCCTCGACGGTCGCCTTTTCCGAGCCAAGACCCGCGAAGACCCACCCGAGCACCTGCGCCTCGGTGAGCTGGTCGTAGGGCGTGAACGGCGTTCCCGCCTGCCACGCAACGCCAATCGAGCCCGGGACGGCGGTCGTGAACGTGCCATCGGTCGCGGTGCAGCACCACGCGACGTTGAACACCACGTCGGTTTCGCCCTCTTTCTCGGGGTAAGCGGTCATTCCGGTGACCGACCAGGTGATCGTGATCATGTGAGCGTGACCTTGCGCCAGTTGGCGCCGTTGCGGATGTAGAACTGATCGTTCGTCGTGTCGTAGTACATGGGCACGCGACCGGCGATTGCGGTCGGCACGCCAGTCGGCGCACCTGCGGCGGCGGGGATGTAGAAGAAGCCGTCCGTCATGGTCGTGGTGCCAGAGGCGGCGTGGACGTTACCGGCGGCGGTGATGCGCATGCTCTCCAGCGTGCTGCTGGAGCGGCGAAAGACGATGCTTCCGGCAGAGCCGGATACGTTGCCGTCGATGTAGAAATCCGTGCTGTTTTGCAGCAGGCGCGTGTGCCCGGACGAGTTCTGCACGAACACTTGGCCGTTGCTTGCGCCGTAGACAGTCAGGCCGCCGGAGACCGGACTCGGCGTGCCGAAGCCGACGTTGCCCGCCGAGTCGATGCGGGCGCGTTCGGTGGCGCCCGTCGAGAAGAGCAGGTTGCCGCTTTCGCATCGGAACGCAAGATCCGCTGCCGCCCCACCGGTCACGAGGCCCGCGCCCGTGCCGATGTAGCCGAGCGTCGTGCTAGTCGAGCGACGAAGCTCTACCCATGCGTTTGCGCTCGTCGTGGCAAAGATGCCAGTAGTCGTACCGGTGCCGAGCGTGTGCAGGATAGCGCCCGCACTCGGCGTGCCGATGCCGACGTTGCCGGTGCTCGTCGTGTTGATGAACGGGCTGCCGTTGTATGCGAGAACGAAGTTGCCGGTGACGGCGTTATCGCGACCAAAGGTCCAGCGATTCGTGCGCGACGCATCCGCGCTTTCGAAGTTGCCCGTAGCGCTGTTGCTGCCTGCGCCGATGATTGCAGGGTCGGTCGTGCCGTTTCGGAAGACGTGGAGTTGGCCAGCCGCACTCGGCGTGCCGATGCCGACGTTGCGCGTCGTCGTGTAGATCGCGGTGCCGTTGTCGATAAGCCCCGAATCCCCCAACGTGCTCGGCCCGGTCCAGCGGGGGATCGTGTTCATGGTGCCGGTGCCGCCGACTGGAGTGCCGCCGCCAGTAGGCCCTTGGAGTGCTCG
>JAULYZ010000103.1:0-4964 GCA_032117595.1 Acidimicrobiia bacterium
GAAGGGACTACCGATGGAACAACCCGACGACATGTCGCCGGATCGCGACATGCACCACACGACCTCGTCGCCCGCTGACCCGGGCGAACGCGTAGGAACCACCGAGGAGCAGCCGACAACGCAGGGCGCGACGCCCGGCGAGGGTGCTGCTGCGGGCGGCCCGAGGCCACCGGCGAGGAAGCGTCGTCGCGGCTCGCGCGGCGGCAAGGGGAAGAAGCGTCCCTCCGCAGCGACCGCCAGCGGTGGATCGTCGGTGACGGCTGGCGCCGACGATGACGATGACGATGACGATGACGACGATGACGAGAGCGGAAACCGTGAGTCCGGCAACCGTGAGCCCGGTAACCGCGACGCCGGTAACCGCGACCCGAGGAACGGGGGCGCTGGGAACAGGAGCGCTGACGTCGAGCTTCCTGAGCCGATCCGTGAGGGACGCCCGTCGCCCGAGGCCGCCGAGGCGGCTCTCGTGCGCCGGCCCCGGATCGGCGACACCCGCCCGGCTCCCGTCCCGCTGACACCTCCGCCGGGGCCCGCTGCTGCCGGTGGCGCCCGCCAGGGAGGGAACCGCCCGCCCCGCGGTGGCCGTCCCGGGGCATCGGGTGGCGATCGTGCTGGGGGCCCGTCAGGGTCGTCTCCTTCGGCGCCCCGCAACGACGAGACAGCCGCCGCACGAAAGCGCAAGCGGAACAACCGTCAGAAGCCGTCGGCGGGGCGCAGCCGTCCGGAGGCGGGCGCGCCGGCCGAACTCGATCCCGAGGTGCTCGAGCGCCGTCGGGGCCGTGAGCGCAAGGGTCGCCCGGTGGGCCGTTACATGATGTGTGTCCACGTGGGTCACGGCCTCACGCAGGTGGCCGTGCTCGAGGGCCGCAACCTCATCGAGCACTACGTGAGTCGACCCTCCGACGACGTGAGCCAGATCCACAGCAACATCTACCTCGGCCGGGTGCAGAACGTGCTGCCCGGTATGGAGGCGTGCTTCGTCGACATCGCAACGCCGAAGAACGCAGTGCTCTACGCCGGCGACGTCCAGTACGACGCCGAGGACATCGTCGAGCGAAGTTCAGAGCGTCCGCGTATCGAACAGCTGCTCAAGAATCGTCAGCTCATCCTCTGTCAGGTCACCAAGAACCCCATTGGGGCGAAGGGGGCGAGACTCACCCAAGAGGTCTCGCTGCCGGGACGCTTCGTGGTGCTGATCCCCAATTCCAAGACCATCGGTATCTCCAAGCGCCTCCCCGATGACGAGCGCAAGCGGCTCCGTTCGATCCTCGACCGTGTCCGCGAGCCCGAGCACGGTCTCATCGTGCGGACCGCCGCAGAGAACGCAACGGAACAGGAACTGCGGGCCGATGTGCTGCGGCTCAACGAGACCTGGCGCGAGATCGAACAGCGGGCCGAGGCAGCGCGCAAGGCCAATCGTGCACAGTTGCTCTATCGCGAGCCCGATCTTGCGGTGCGGGTGATCCGAGAGGAGTTCAACGCCGACTACCGCTCGATCGTCATCGACGACCGTGCGCTCTACGAGGAGGTGCGCGGGTACGTCGAGGTGATGAACCCCGAGCTCGCCGACCGGGTCGAGTACTACGACCCTCAGGAGGAAGGCCTTCCGCTCTACGAGCGTTTCCACGTACACGAGCAGTTGCACAAGGCACTGGACCGCAAGGTGTGGTTGCCCTCGGGCGGCTCGCTCATCATCGAGCACACCGAGGCCCTGACCGTGATCGACGTGAACACCGGTCGCAACGTGGGCACGTCGAACCTCGAGGCCACCGTGCTCTCCAACAACCTCGAGGCGGCCGAGGAGATCGCCCGGCAGCTGCGACTGCGGGACATCGGCGGCATCATCGTGATCGACTTCATCGACATGGAGATCAAGGAGAATCGCCGCAAGGTCGTCGACGCCTTCCGCAGCGCCCTCTCGCGGGACAAGACCCGCAGCCAGGTGTTCGACATCTCCGAACTGGGCCTCGTGGAGATGACCCGCAAGCGGATCGGCGAGGGGTTGCTCCAGTCGTTCGCTGCCCAGTGCCCCAACTGCGACGGGCGGGGCGTCACGCTGAACACCGGCCTTCTGGACTGAGCCTCACCGGATCCGGTCGGTACCGTCGACGATCCGGTCGGCACCGTCGAGGATCCGGTCGGCACCGTCGACGATCCGGGCAGTCCGCCGGCCGATTGTTGCCGGGCCCGGTTCCCGGTAGGCTCGCCGTTCGCTATGTACGCAGTCATCGCCTCAGGCGGCAAGCAGGAAAAAGTGGCCGAGGGCCAGCAGGTCAACCTCGAGCTGCTCGGCGCCGAGGTCGGTTCCGAGGTGTCGTTCACCCCGGTACTCGTCGTCGACGGTGCCACGGTGCTTGCCACCCCCGCCCAACTGTCGGGCGCCCGCGTCACCGGCAAGATCGTCGCCACCGCCAAGGGTCCCAAGATCGACGGTTTCACCTACAAGCGCCGCACCAACCAGCGTCGCCGCTATGGGCACCGCCAGCAGTACCACACCGTCGAGATCACCAAGATCACGAAAGGCTGAGCCATGTCAAAGACCAAGGGCGCAGGCTCCACCAAGAACGGTCGTGATTCGAACGCACAGCGCCTCGGCGTGAAGGTGTTCGACGGCACGCAGATCCACGCCGGCACCATCATCGTGCGCCAGCGCGGCACCCGCTTCCACCCGGGCAAGAACGTCGGCATCGGCGGCGACGACACGCTGTTCGCCACGGCCGCCGGCACGGTGAAGTTCGGCGAGCGTCGCGGTCGCAAGATCGTCGACGTGCTGCCGAGCGAGTAGGCCTACCGGCCACTCGGCCGCCCAGTTCGTTCTGCACCCCCGGCCTGCGGCCGGGGGTGCAGCAGTTTTGGGCGAGGTGGGGTCGTCATTGCCCCCGGGACGCCGGGCCGGGGGTGCTCTAGGGTTCGGCCATGACCCAGGTGCACTCCTACGACCCGTTGGCGCCCGACACGGTTGCCGATCCGTTCCCTGCCTACGCCTGGTTGCGCGACCAGTGCCCCGTGCACAAGACCGAGCAGTTCGGTCATCCCGTCTACACCGTGTCCCGCAGGGTGGATGTCCACCGGATCCTCACCGATCCGTGGAACTGGTCCAATCGGCTCGGGCCGGGGGTGGGGTACGCAGGCGCCGAGCGCACCGGCGACATCCAACGGTTCGACCCGCCCGAGCACACTGCCCGCCGCAAGTTCGCCCGCCCCGAGTTCAACCCGGTGGAGGTCGCATCGCTCGAGCCCAAGGTGCGCGCTCTGGCGGCCCAGATGGCCGATGAGATGGCCGGTTCGCCGCAGCCCTTCGAGTTGCACGACGGGTTCGCGCTGCCCATTCCCATTCTCGGGTTCATCGACATGATGGGCGTCGACCGCGAGGACCGGGTGCGCATCAAGGACTGGGCCGACGAACTCGTGAAGGGGCTCTCGGACCCGTACCGCGCCGGACCCGCGCTGGGCGACCTGCTCCGCTATCTCCTCGAACGGGTCCGTGCCGTACGCGCCGGCGCCCCCGTGAATGAAGGACTGCTTCACACCTATGCCACCCGCGAGTTCCAGGGCCGTCTGCTGCCCGAGGGTGAGGTGGCCAACATGCTGTCGCAGTTGATGGTGGCCGGCCACGAGACCACCACTTCACTCATCACCAACATGGTGTACCGCCTCCTCGAGCACCGCGAACTGTGGGAGCAGGTCTGTGCCGATCCCTCGCTGAGCGAGGTGGCAGTGGAGGAGAGCCTGCGGTTCGACCCCCCGGTACTCGGGCTGTGCCGGACCAACAACGAACCGGTCGATCTCGGCGACGATCACCTCGAGGTGGACACCAAGGTGATGGTGCTCTACGCCTCGGCGAACCGTGACCCGTCGGGGTTCACCGATCCCGATACGTTCCGCCTCGACCGCCCGTGGAGCGAGTTGCGTCGCCATTACTCGTTCGGCTGGGGAATGCATCACTGTCTCGGAGCGCCACTTGCGCGCCTCACGGCCCGCGCAGCGCTCGAGGCCCTCGTGGAGCGGTTCCCGACCCTGCGCCTCGCAGGTCCCACCGAGCGGATCGCCCCCGAGTTCCTGTGGGGCCGCCGCACCCTCCCTGTGGCTTGGTGACGACGGGAACCGGGATCAGACGTCGATGCCCCGCGGCAGGCGGGAACGGTCCCAGTCGAGCAGCGACACGGCCTGACGACACGCGAAACGATCGGTCATCCCGGCCACGTAGGTGACGGCACGCCGCAGCGCCTCGGTGGACCCGGCATCGATGCCCGATGCCCGTTCCTCGCCGAGCAGATGGGGCCGGTCGCCGTAGAGCTCGACGAGTGCCTGCAGGAGCGCAACGACCGCCTTGCCCTGGGCCTGCGCGGCGGGCCGGAGGTACACGTGCTCGTAGTTGAATCGACGGAACGCCGCGAGTGCCTCGGCCATGCGGGGCACCATGCCGATCCGGCCGGAGTCGCGCGCTGCCTCGATCATGCCGGTGATGAACGCGTGCAACTGCGCACTGCGTGAGGTGCCGGCGCGGTCGCGGACAACATCGGGCAGCATCTCGGGCGTGACCACGCCCGCGGCCACCGCATCCTCGAAGTCGTGGCACACGTAGGCGATGCGGTCGGCCCACGACACCACCTCTCCCTCGGGGGTCGCTGGCGCAGGACGCGACCACGAGTGATTACGGATGCCGTCGAGGGTCTCGGCGCAGAGGTTGAGCGAGGTGAGGATGACATCGGCGCCCCAGACCGCATGGTCGTACCCCTCGACGACATAGGGCGTGAGCGCATCCTCGCTCGCATGGCCACCGGGACCGTGCCCGCAGTCGTGGCCCACCGCAATGGCCTCGGTGAGTGCCACGTTGAGCCCGAGCGCGACAGCGACCGAACGTGCCACCTGGGCGACCTCGAGCGCATGGGTGAGGCGCGTGCGTTGGTGATCGTCGGGAAAGATGAACACCTGGGTCTTGCCGGCGAGCCGGCGGAACGCCG
>JAULYZ010000104.1:0-7231 GCA_032117595.1 Acidimicrobiia bacterium
GGTGACCTCCATGCCGATGGGCACGATGTCGAACGAGCGAGCCGACTCGTTCCGGAGCTCCTCCTCGGTGAAGCCCACGAAGTCCTTTACCGCGCGGGCGACCACACCGGGGCCGACCGCCACCACCGAGATCCGGAACGGGCCGCGGGGCAGCTCGGCACTGTTCACCGACCATGCCTGGCCCGTGCCCGACGGTCGCCATGGCGCAAAGGTGTGTCGCACACCGGTACCGCGGTCGTTGACGTACGACACGTAGAACGCGTCGTACCTGCGGGGTGTCGTCTCACCCGGGCCGAACACCGCCGGAGCCCAACCGACGATCTCGTGCGGTGCGCTCACACTAATGCGGCCGCTTGCGCTGGCATAGGGCGCATGGATGATCACGGTGCCGCTGATGACCTCCGGGGTCACGAAGTCGTTCTCCTCGGAGAAGAACACGCGGTCGATGAGCAGCGCCTCGTAGTTCACACGAATCGTTGCGGTCGTGGTCCCCTCTGGCACCACGATGAGCATGCAGGTGCTCACCGGTGTGGGTGCACCCCCGACAAGTGACGCCACGTCGTTGACAGAGGTTCCCGGAACGAAGAGCTCGAACTCGGTCGGGTAATTCGATGCGGCTCCGACATGGAGTCCGATCACCCGCTGGGGTCGGTCGAAGTCGAGGCGGATGGTGCTTCGTTGACGGCCAGTTTCTGACCAGCCAAGGCGGGCGATGTTCGGTTCGGACACCGACCCTCGGTCGAGCCATGACTCGGCGGTGACGGGAACATCGGGTCGTGGTGTGGTCGAGTCGTCGTGCTGCACGGCGGTGAAGCGGACGCCGAGCGCCGAGTACGCCTCTCGGATATCAGTACCGTCGGCAACATCGTCGAAATCGACAATGGTCGACGATGGTGTTGCCGTGCACCGTGGGGCAAGCCCTTCGTCGGGGATGATCGGCCGGTTGAGGTTCGGCACGTAGACCGGTCCCCACACCCCGTCGCCCACGATCGAGCCCGGGCCCGATTTCACCTTGATCGCACCGTTACTGCTCGGCGGCGCCACCGGTATCGAGCTGCTCGGCGGTGCGGTGCTGCTCGGTGTGGATGTCGTGGTGGTCGTCGTGGTGGAGGGCGGAGGCTTGGTGGTGACGGTGAAGTACGCAAAGCCGCCGCGATGCAGGTTGTTCTTGGGTGAGCCGCACGGTGCCGAGGTCTGGCACACCACCACTGCCTTTTGTCCCGTCGACGAGTTCGGCACGGTGAAGGTGAGCGAGATCGTCCCGTTCGGTGTGGCGCTGCCGTTGGCAAGCACCGCTCCGGTGGGGCTGTCCCAGCGCAGTTCCACGGCAGCGAAGGGTTCGAAGCCGTTCCCCGTGACTCCCACCTGGGCGCCAACCGGCCCCGAGGTACGCGACAGCGTGATGGGCGCAGTGAACTCGGCGTTACTGGTGGGTGGGGCCGCAACGAGCGAGCCGACGATCAGCATGCCCACCACAGCCCAGACGGCGAATGCCCTCGGGCGCATGGGCGCACTGTAGGTGGTGAGCGGTTGCCCTCTTCAGTGGCGGGTCGCAGCAACTCGACGGAGGTCGTCGTACTGCTGCTGACGAAGACCAACGGTGCGGTGAATCACCTCGAGCAGTGGCCGGTGGACCCAGCCCACTGCGTGCTCGACCTGCGCCTTGTGAACCTTTTGGATCTCGTGCCATACAAAGCCCGGGTAGTCGAGTCCGAGCGCTGCTGCGTCGGGCACACGGCGGAAGTCGGGCCGGCCCGGGACCTCGGTGGTCATGGTGACGATCAGCCACTTGGCGTTGTTCCGCCCCGTGCGTGCGATCAGCACGGCGGGGTGGCGCTTGCGGCTCTTTCGGCCGTTGGTGGTTTCCTCGACGGCTACCCACACGACTTGGCCCACCTCGTACTCGACGCGGTGATTGCTGTGTTCTGCTGGCGTTCGCCCGGTCGTGCAGTTGGTGGTCTGGCGGGGTGCTCGCGCGATAAGCCGAGGTCCGTCGGCACGGTCCTCCACGAAGAGAAAGGCCAGCCGACCGCGATGTAGACAGGACAACTCGCGGATCACATCGCAACGGAAGCGGTTCCCGGTGCTGCCAAGCACCGACGTCCCGAGTGCCGCCTGAATGCCGTGGAACACGTCGCCGATGGCGATGCCGCGCTCGGTAAGGACCTTCATGGTTGCCTTGGACTCCCACATGAGCCGGAGGACATCACCGATCACCCATCGGCCCGACCGTCCATCGAAAAGATCGATGTTGTCGTTGATGAGGCGCCTTACCCGCGCCACGTCGGCATCGTTGCGAACGGAGGGCACCGTGGACGGGTCGCCGGGGCCGTGTGCCTGGAGCACGCCGAGAAGACCCATGCGCTCGACCCAACTGCTGACGGTGTCCGAGTCCTTCCTGCTGATGGTGGTGGTGGACTCACGCAGCCACCAGCAGCCGCAGGCCTCCTTGGCAAGGAGCGAGTAGATGTCGAGCTCGATGCCGAGCTGACCCGCTGCGACAGCGAGGGGTTGGACCCAGGCAGGGCGGGGTGCCTGCCCCACCGACTCAGGAACGTCGACTGGCAGGGGGAGCGGGTGAGGGGTATCGAGTGCTGTGACCTCGACACGCGGGTCGACCGTCACCGGGTTGGTGTGCTGCATGGTCATCATGCAGTGCTCGACGCACGATGTGGCTGGAAGTGTGACCCTCCGGTCAGCACTCCTCCGTCATCCGCCGCCCGATCAGTCGTAGTTCGGGCAGTAGCCCTCGTCGCTGTGCTGTGCGGCGGTGTAGCCGCAGTCGTCGCACACCTCGTTGGCCTCCTCGATGAATTCGTCGAGCTCCTGCTGGGCTCGACGGGCGGCCTTCTTCTTGCCGTGGCGGTACCAGAGATAGGCGCCGAACAGTCCCATGAAGCTCAGCCGGCGTCGTCAGCGTCGTTGGCATGGGAAGTGCCGGCGCCGGCGTTGGAGGTGGTGTTGCGCTGTGCAGCCGTGATGGCACTGACGACCTCGAAGAGCGGCACGTCGTTCGGGCCCGGTTCGTAGGAGTACTCGTCAGGCTGGGTCTCGGCGATCCGCTCGAGCAGGTTCACCAGACGTTGGAACTGCTTGGCGGTGATGCTGCGGAACGACACGGTTTGTTCGTCGTCAAAGGCGGCCCAGTTGGACGGAACGGGCAGACCGAGATCGTCGAGGGCTCGGGTGAAGCGGCGCAGCTGCGGTTCGTGGCGCATCACGTCGACATAGGTCTGCTCGAGCACGCTTGCGGCATCGGCAAGCGCCGAGCTGCCGTCGGGAAGATTGTCGTTGGCATCGTGGTGGTTCATCGGCTGGCTCCCTGGGGCGGTGGTGAGGTGGCTCCGGCGACGGACTCGACACCACTCGGGGTACGGGTCGAGCGGGTCCGCCAAGTGTCGTCAACGCACGCCGTGCTCACCACTGTGACGTGGCTGCTGAGCGGCCGGACCGGCCGGACGGTCTCAGGAGTCGGGGTTGAGGTCGGGGGGTGGCAGCGAGTCCGAGGCGGCGGCGCCGGGCGGGGGCGGCGGCATTTCCGAACCTGGGTCGGCGTCACCGCCCTGACCGCCGGGGCCTTGGTCGCCGGGGCCCGGATCGTTGGGCCCGCGACCTGCAGGGTCGAGCCCCTCGTACTGACGGAGGAGTGCGATACGCGCAGCGAGCGGCGGATGCGAGTCGAACAGGCGGCCCACGCTCCCGGTGAACCCCGTGTGTGCCTTGCGCTCGAGCGGCGACTCGATCCAGAGGTGGGCAGTGGTGGTGGAGAGGTGACGCACCACCGCAGTGTCGGCCTCGAGCTTCTCGAGGGCCGATCGGATGCCCGACGGGTTGCGCGTGAGCTCCACCGCCGAGGCATCGGCCATCGTTTCGCGGCGTCGTGACAGTGCGGCCTTGATGAGTGCCGCAACAGGGAGCGCAAGGATGAAGCCGACTAGCCCGATGGCCAGAAATGCGAGTGCGACCAGTGCTGCGCCGCCGTTCGCGTCGCGGCCGCGTCGACCTGCTGATCCGTGGCCGATGAAGTGCGACGCCACCAGGCCGATCCGCACGAGGATCGTCGAGATCACGGCGATTGCGCCCACGGTCAGCACCACGAGCGTCATGAACGAGGTGTCGCGGTTGCGGATGTGTGCCACCTCGTGGGCGATCACACCCTCGAGTTCCCGCCGCGACATGCGTGCCATCAACCCCGTGGTGACGGCCACCACCGCCTTCTCGGGCTTGAGGCCGGTGGCGAAGGCATTCGGTGCGGGATCGTTGATGACATACACGGACGGCGCCGGGATGCCAGCAGCAATCGAGACCCCTTCCACGAGATTGCGCAACTGCGCGTACTCGGGTCCCGTCGCCGGATGTGCGTGCGTGAGTGCGAGCGCAGCCCGGGCGGAGGAGAGATAGGCAACGAGGAGATAGAGCGCGACTGCTCCTGCGGTGACACCCATGGTGATGAAGTTCCAGTAGAACTCGAGACCGCACTCCCGGTAGTAGCCGGTGCAGGCGGCATCGCGGCTGTAACCGCCAACAGCGGCCGCGATGAGATTGACGAAGAGGTAGAGGATGACGAAGGTGATCGCCAGCAGCAGGATCGACTTGCGCTGGTTCGAGCGGATCTGCTCGAAGAAGACGGGCCTGGTCACGATTCGGCGCTCCTGCTGGTTCCCCGCCGTCGGGCTGGGATGCCGGGTTCAGCCCGGTTGACGATGGCGTTCATCCTCACGGCATTGTGTCAGAGGGGCATGGCTGGCGCGGGCCGAGTGGGCATCGTGCCGAGCATGGTGCTTGCCCGACGGCCTAGCCTCAGGAGGTGCAATCGAGTGAGGAGCGAGCGATGAACGCGACATCGAGTACCCGCAGCCCGAGTCGATGGGTTGCTGTGGGTCTCCTCGGGGGGGCCGCACTCGTCTTCGGTGCAGTCAGCATTGCCAACGCGGTCATCACCTCGCCGAGAACCCTGTGGTCCACACAGTTCGGTACCACCGAGGACGAACTCGTCTCTGCCGTCGCCACGGCACCCAACGGCGACATCTACGTCTACGGTCAGACCGGGGGCGACATCGAGTCGGGCGCCGAAGGTACCGATATCGACGTCTTCATCGCTCGGTACGACCGGGGTGGGGCACGAAAGTGGATCCGACAGCTCGGAACCACTGGCAACGACTATCCCTCGAACCAGATTGCGGTGGCGGCGAACGGCGACGTCTATCTCGCCGGCACCACCGGGAGCGAGGCCGAGTTCCCGCAGAACGTGAGCGAGGGTGGTCAAGACGTCTTCATCGCGAAGTACTCGAAGGAGGGTCAACTCCGCTGGGTGAAGCAGTGGGGTGGCTCCGCCGACGACCAGGCGTATGGCATTGCGCGCTCCACCTCGGGCGACCTGTACGTGGCCGTGGAGTCCGAGAGCGTGCTGCCCGATGGTTCCCGACCGCCGAACACGTACGCGGGCAAGATGGACAGTGCACTCGTCAAGTTCAACCGCAACGGTGGGTTCGTCTGGGCGACCCAGTTCGGCACTGCCGAGGATGACTGGATCTGGGGCGTCGCGATCGGCCCGAGGAGCGAGATCTACGTGGCAGGCACCACCTTCGCCGATCTTGACGGTGTGGGACCCGAGGTGTTCAACGGCTCCGATCCGACCAAGGGCGACGGATTCCTGATGCGCTTCGACCGCGGCGGTGTCCGCAAGTGGCTCCGGCAGTTCGGGACCACCGCCGACGACCAGTTCTACGGTGTCGCCACGAACCGTTCGGGCGATGTGTTCGTCTCGGGCTTCACGGCGGGTGAGATGGTGCCCCTCGCGTCACAGGGTGGCGTCGACGGGGTGGTGCGCAAGTACGGCTCCGACGGCGTCTTCCGTTGGGCCAATCAGCATGGCTCGGCCGGCAACGACTACGGCTGGAGCATCAGCGTCGGGCGCACGGGGCGGATCAATGTCGGTGGCTACACCGACGGGTCGATGCCCACCTACGAGAACGTCGGTGAAGAGGACGTCTACATCGCACGGATCGCAACGAACGGCATCGATGTCGGGTATCGCCAATTCGGCACGGCCGAGCGCGACGGTGGTCGGATCGGCGACGAGACGTACAGCGTCTACGGGACGCCCGTGGTGGTGGCCCCGAGTGGGTCGCTCATCGTGGCGGGAACGACCGCTGGCGCAGTGTGGGGACTCCGTTCCGCCGACGGCACCGACGCCTTCATCACGGCGATCCCCGCTCCCTGACCGTTCTTCACCGCTCGGGCCTCCGCGCACGTTGCGGCCCGTCCTAGTCTGACCCGAGAGACCGCACGATTCCGTTGCCGGATGCCTCATGCGGTCGGTAGGGGGAGATTGGCATGTCTGCAATAACGGCCCGTCGGCGACGCGCAGTCGTCGGCGTTGCAGTGCTGGCAGCGGTGGTCACGGCACTCTCGGGTGTCGGTGCATCACCTGCACACGGTGTGTTCGTCCGTTGGACCGAACAGTTCGGCACCGTGGGGAATGACACCGTGGCCGCCGTCGGATCGGTGACGAACGGTGACGTCTACGTGCTGGGTTCCACCGAGACCGGTATCGGCAACGGGGCGGTCGTCGGCGGTGCATCCGATCTCTATCTGGCGAAATACGACCAGTACGGAACACTCCGCTGGGCACGGCAGTTCGGCACCGAGGCGGGCGAGGTACCGGCAAGCACGATGGCAGTGTCACCGAACGGCGATGTGTACATCGCTGGCTCCACCACCGGAGCATTCACCTCGGTAGCGAACGCTGGGTTCCCGGGAACACATGACGTGTTCATCATGAAGTTCGATCGCAACGGCAACCAGAAATGGGTGCGCCAGTACGGCTCGATCGGTGATGACGTTGCGCTCTCCATCGCCCGCTCGTCCATCGGCGAGCTCTACATCTCGGCGAGCACAACCGGCGTGTTCAACAGCGGCACCCGGCCCCCGAATGCATCCGCCGGTGGGATCGATGCGCTCGTGCTCAAGACGAATGTCGGTGGCACGTTGCGGTGGTCGTACCAGTTCGGCACCGCAGGCGACGACCGAGCGAATGCGGTGACCGCGCGCGGTATCAGCGAGGTCTACGTCGTCGGGTCCACCGAGGGTGACCTCGACGGGCCGGGGTCACAGGTTCACCGCCTCGGTCGTGATGCGTTCATCATGCGCCTCGACCGCCTGGGTCGGCGGAACTGGCTCCGCCAGATCGGCACCGAGGCCCACGACGAGTTGCGTGGTGTCGTCCACG
>JAULYZ010000105.1:0-3482 GCA_032117595.1 Acidimicrobiia bacterium
CGGTGGAGTTGGGTAAGCCGATCGCTATGGACGAGGGCCTGCGGTTCGCGATCCGTGAGGGTGGTCGTACCGTGGGCGCCGGCCGCGTCATCAAGATCCTGAAGTAAGGCGGCACTGCCATGGCACAAACCATTCGAATCCGCCTCAAGGCGTTCGACCACGAGATCATCGACAAGTCCACCCGGATGATCGTCGAGACCGTCACGCGGACGAACGCAACCATCCGTGGGCCGATCCCGCTCCCGACCGAGAAGCACCGCTACACGGTGATTCGGTCGCCGCACAAGGACAAGGACAGTCGCGAGCACTTCGAGATGCGGGTGCACAAGCGCCTCATCGACATCGTCGATCCCAACACCAAGACGATGGACAGCCTGCAGCGCATCGACCTGCCCGCAGGCGTGGACATCGAGATCCGGATCCACGGCGCCTGACCGCTCTCCGCAACGCCCCTCGGGGCCTCGATCGTTGTACCCCGAGCGCGTGCTGCGTCGGGTCCCTAGAGTCCGGACATGCAGGAACTCGACGCTCACCTCGGGGGCTCCCGACCCTTCGGACTCGGATACTGGCCGCTCCCGGAGGACGACCCCGGGGTGGAGATCCCGAGGGAGTCAATTCGTCTGGTGACGCCCGACGGAGCGCTGGTGCGGGGCCTGCTCTGGACCCCGCCCGCAGGTCGGCGCTGGAAGACGGCGGTGATCCTCAGCCATCCGAGGGGTGATTTCAGCGTCCACTACGCCTGCCCACTGCTCGCTGCAGCGGGTTACGCCGTGCTGGGCTTTGCCACCCGATACGTGAACAACGACACCGACTGCCTCCACGAGAACTGCATCATCGATGTGCAGGCTGCGTGGGCGGAGATGCGGCGCCGCGGCGCTGAGTCGGTGGTGCTGCTCGGCAACTCCGGTGGCGGTTCGCTCATGGCGCTCGCCCAGGCCGAGCTCGGGATCGGTGATGGCTGGATCGGCATCGCAGCGCACCCCGGTGAGGGTGTGTTCATGAATCAGGTGATCGATCCGTCGGTGGCCGATGAGAGCGATCTGTTCAGCCGTATTCCCGAGCTCGACATGTACAACCCGGACAACGGCTGGCGTCCGTGGCCAGAGCCCTGCAGCTACGACCGCGAGTGGCTCGCGCGCTATCGAACTGCGCAGATCGAGCGTGTTGCGCGTCTCGATGCAGTGGCAAAGCAATCGCTCGCTGACGCCTGGGATGCCGCTGCGCGCCTGAAGTCCGTCGATCGCACAGCCGATGCGGCGCGTTGGCGCGAACTGCGTGCGCGCACGGTGTTCTCGCGGTACTTCGTGATCTACCGGACGCTGGCCGATCCGGCCTACCTCGACCTGTCGATCGACCCCGATGACCGGCCGATGGGCTCGCTCTTCGCGTTCCCCGACCCACTCGATGCCAACTACGGCCGGGGTGGGCTGGCGCGCACGATGACGGCGCGGGGTTGGCTCTCGACGTGGTCGGGGCTCTCGAGCCATGCGCGCCTCGCCGACACGATGCCGCGCGTGGCGGTACCTACCTTGCTGGTGCACCCCACGGCCGACACCGAGATCCGCGTCCGTCAGGCACTGGAGATTGTCGAGGCCTCGGGCGCCTCCGACACGACGTACGTGGAGATGCGAGGGGCGCCGCACTACCTCGAGGGTCATCGCCGAGAAGCGATGGACGCCGTGGTGTCCTGGTTGCAGCAGCGCTATCCCTGACGCCGACTAGCGTGACGACGAGTTCGATGGACCCGTCATGGCAACCTGATCCGACCGGTCGACACCAGTACCGCTGGTGGGATGGCGCGGCGTGGACCGATGTCGTTGCCAATCACGGGATCGAGTCTCGCGATCCCTACTCGGCTCTCTCGGGTCAGTCGCCGACGACGGCGCCGGGTGGGCCACGTCGGATCGTGGTGTCCACGGATCCCGAGATCATGCGTCGGGCCCAGGTGGATCCAACACCAATGGCGGGCATCCCGAACCCCCTCGATCCCACGTCGCCCTCGCCCGTGCCCCCGACGCTGGGCGAAGACGGGTCGTCGACCGATTCCTCGACAGGACTCGTCTCGATCACCGGGACGTCCTCGGGTGCCCCGGCCACCGGTCCGCTGACCTCGGTCACCGCAGCGGGAACGAACCCGGTACGACCCGGTGACCCGAGCTCGTCGCTCTATGCGGCGCCACCTCCACCGAGCCGGCGGCATCTCGGTCGCCTCGCCGCAGCGATCCTCGTGGGGCTCGGCCTCGTCGCAGGAGCGCTGTACCTGTTCGTGTTCCGCAATCTCGGCGGCAGCGAGGAGAACCCGACGGGGGTCTCCACCGGCTTCATCGCCGAGGGCGACGGCTACTACGTCCAGGACATTCGCTTGCTGCGCGGCGAGGTCATCCGGTTCCGTGTCGAGGGTCCCTCCAACCGCGATCTCATCACCTACCTGTTGATGCCCGACGAGATTGCGGGCCCCTATGCGAACCAGTTCGTGTCCGACGCAGGTGTCATCTCCGACATCACCGATCCGCTGGATGTGCTCGACTCGTACACCGATGCAAGCGAGCTCTTCGACGAGCAGAACGTGCGCGACGCGATGCGTGGGTATGTGCAGATCAAGCCGGTTGATCGGTGTTGCAGGGGAGTGCCCGACGCATCATCGTTCGTGGCGTTCACCGACGGCGTCTATCGAATAGCGGTGATCGAAGCAGACGCCCGTGAGTCGACTGTCCGACTCGTCCTCGAGTCGCTCGGACGCCTGCTCGTCACCACGTCGGACCTGCGCGACTCGTTCAACAGCGATTCGTTCTACAGCGACCCGGTCTTCTTCCGCGAGACCGATCCGTACGACCCGCTCGGTTGATGCCGGTACTCCGCAGGCGGAGCGGCATCAGGGCTCGAACAGGCCCTGCAGGTAACCGGACGAGGTCGGTTGAGCGGTCCACAACGGATAGAGCAGGGCGGCTCCGCCGATTGCCACGACGACGAGTGCAATGCCGATCACGGTCCTGCGCGTTCCGCGGAACGACAACCAGCATGACGCGATCGCAATGGCGATGACGGGTACGAGCGGTGCGGCGTAGAAGGAGTACCCGGGTCGGGCAGGAGCGATGGGAATCACGTCGAAGCGGAGTCGCGCCACCCATGGCAACCACAGTGCCGCTGCCCACGCAGCCAACAGCGCGCGTCGCAGGTCGAGGTGCCAGAGCGCGCCGAGCAGTGTGACGACGAGCGCAAGGGTTCCCAGCGCCCAGACGAGCGGATTGCCGATGCTCACGATGCGGCGGGTCGAGTCGTCGGTGCCGCTCGTGCACACGGGGTCGGTCGACGGGCAGTTGGACGAGAGCAGTACGGCGGGCTCGGTCTGGAACACCCACGACACTGCGTTGTGCGCGTAGCGGTTCTGGGGTTCGAGATCCTGGTGGAAGTCGAGCACGTCGAGTTGATGACGCACGATGGCACCGATGCGTTCGCCGAGCCACGGATCACACTCTCCTGCG
>JAULYZ010000105.1:3492-6088 GCA_032117595.1 Acidimicrobiia bacterium
GGCTGATTCGTCGAAGTTCGCAAGTGTCGGTACGTAGGCCAGCGCATAACAGCCGAGGGGCAGGGCGACGAGCCAACCGGCGGTGCGGGTCAGGTCACGGCGCCGCTCCTGCACCGTGCCCGCCGACCGGTACGCGAGCGCGCCGACCACGGTGGCGCACACGAGCAGCACGGGCACGGCCGACCACTTGGTGGTGAGTGCTGCGCCGAGCACGACGCCGAGCACGATCGATCGTCGCCGTCGCAACGGCACGTCGAGTGGGCGGGCCACCAACTCGGCCACGATGGCGAGGGCCACGGCCAACAGGGCGGCGACGAAGCCGTCGAGGAGGGCCAGCCGTCCGGTGGTAAAGGCGATCCCGTCGGTGGCCACGAGCAGTCCGGCGACTCCGGCGGCGAGTCGGTTCCCGAGGAGTCGGTACGCTGCAACAACTGTTGCCATGACGACGACCACGCCGGCAAGCAGGGCCATGACCCGCCAGCCCCACGGGGTGAACCCGAGCATCCGGATCCCGGCGGCGATGAGCCACTTGGCGCCCGGGGGGTGAACCGCCAGTCCCTGCTCCACGCCGTGGCGGCTCACTTCCCAGGCCTGGGTGGCGTAGTACACCTCGTCGAACACCAGGATCCGGGGATGCCCGAGTCCCCAGATCCGACTGATCAGGGTGACGACCCCGAGTCCGCCGGCGATCCCCCACACGCTTCGGGGCAGGCGCCGGGCTGCCCGAGGTGGCTCGAGCGGCGGTCCGGGCCGTCCGGTGTCGTCGGTATCGACGCTGGTCACGGGACTGGTCACGGTGCCGGTCACGGTGCGGGAAGCGTGGGGTCGGGTGGCTCGAGTTCCCGGCGGATCTCGGTGCACACGGTGCGGAAGGGGGTGACGGTGTTGAAGCCGACCCGCTCGTCGAGCAGTCGGCGGCGCTCGTCGAGGAACCGGGCCGGGGCCACCAGGGCTGGGTACGGGGCGGTGAACCCGGTGCGGGCGAGGGTGGAGGCGCAAGTCCGGGCCGTCGCCCGTGCCCACTCGGCGTCCCCGGCCGCTCCGCTGCAGCCCCACAGGGCGAACCCCGTCAGCATCAGGATGGCGGCCCAGCGGATTGGGCTGCCCGGCAGTACCGGACGGGGACAGGACCATCTCACCGTCGGCGACGGTACCCCGGCAGGTCTGGTGCCGCCGGTGCGGGTCGGTGCTGCCGGGAAAAAACCCGCCCGCCGTCTGCTTGGGGTTCGATTCGGGCCCCGATAGCATCCCATCTCCGTGCACGAAGCCCCGATGGGCGACGTGTCACCGAAACAATCGACGTCCGTGTGCGCCCTCGGGTTTTCGGGGGGACCTCACGGCGACAACTGAACCCGGTGCTCCGCCCGGCTTGGTCGCAGTGTGACTCAGTCGAGCGGAGCATCTGCGTGAAGGCACAAACCTCACACCATCCGGTGTGGGGTCCGTAGGAACAAGAGGCAGCCGCTATGGCGACGAAGGCAATCGTCGGCGAAAAACTCGGCATGACACAGGTCTGGGCGGATGACAACAAGGTCATCCCCGTGACGGTGTTGCGCGTCGAGACCGCCCGCGTCGTACAGATCAAGACCAGTGAGCGCGACGGGTACACCGCGCTGCAGGTGACGTACGGCCAGAAGGATCCCAAGAAGCTCACCAAGCCCGAGGCCGGGCACTTCGCGAAGGCTGGCGTCGCCGCCGGTCGTCGGGTAGTCGAACTGCGGCTCGACTCCGTCGACGGGTTCGCCGTGGGACAAGAGCTCAAGGCCGACACGCTCGAGAAGGGCATGAAGGTCGACGTCGTGGCGGTCAGCCGTGGCAAGGGATTTGCCGGTGGCATGAAGCGTCACAACTTCGGTGGTCAGGGCGCGAGCCACGGTAACCACAAGCACCACCGCGCACCGGGTTCGATCGGCTCGTGCTCGTTCCCCGGTCGTGTGTTCAAGGGACTCCGCATGGCCGGCCACATGGGCCATCAGCAGGTCACCACCCTCAACCTCGAGGTCGTCGAGGCCGATCCGGAGCGCAACATCGTGCTCGTGAAGGGTTCGGTCCCCGGCCCCAACGGCGGCGTCGTGATCGTGCGCAATGCAGTCAAGGGGAAGAAGTGATGGCAAGCATCTCCGTGAAGACCGTTGCCGGGAAGGACGCTGGCTCGGTGGAGTTGGCATCCGAGGTATTCGGTGTGCAGCCCAACGTGCCGGTGATGCACCAGGTCGTGGTCGCTCAGCTAGCCCACCGACGTGCAGGCACCCAGAGCACCAAGACGCGCGCCGAGGTCTCGGGCGGCGGCAAGAAGCCGTTCCGCCAGAAGGGCACGGGCAACGCCCGTCAGGGTTCCACCCGCGCACCGCACTACAGCGGTGGTGGTGTCGCACTCGGGCCCAAGCCGCGCAGTTACAGCCAGAAGGTGAACAAGAAGGTCGTGCGGCTCGCTCTTGCGTCTGCGCTCTCCGACCGTCTCAACGAGGGCAAGGTCGTCGTCGTCGACGACTGGGGCTTCTCGAAGACGAAGGATGCTGTCGCAGCGCTCAAGTCACTCGGCGTCGCCGGCACCGCACTGGTCGTCGTGGGGCGCGAGGAAGAGGCTGCTGCGAAG
>JAULYZ010000106.1:0-8009 GCA_032117595.1 Acidimicrobiia bacterium
ACAACAGGTGAGATCAGTCGAAGAGCGGGGCCACGATGTCCATTTCGTCGCCGCAGTGACGCGGCGGAGGGGGGTCCTCGTCGGTGGCCAGGGTCATCTTCACCTCGGAGCCGCAGATCGAGCAGCGGTAGCGCACGTTCACCTTGCGCAGTTCGCCCTCGGGCGGCGGCGGGGGCAGCGGGGTGGTCATCGACCGGAGCATGCCGGTGCCGACGAACCACAGCACGAGGAAGATGACGATGCCGCCGAGCACCCACATGATCGTCGAGAAGGCCGGCACGGCTTCAGCCTAGGCAGGGTCGGTTCGGTCCACCCGCCGGTGGGCGGGCGGCCGAACCGCAATGCTCCGTGCGACGATCAGCCGAGGCGCTCGAGGATGGTGGCGTTAGCCATGCCGCCGCCCTCGCACATCGTCTGGAGGCCATAGCGGCCGCCGGTGCGCTCGAGCTCGTTGAGCAGCGTGGTCATGAGGCGCGTGCCCGAGCAGCCGAGCGGGTGACCGAGGGCGATGGCGCCACCGTTCGGGTTCACCTTCTCCATGTCGGGGTGGAACTCCTTCTCCCACGCAAGCACCACGGAGGCGAACGCCTCGTTGATCTCGACGATGTCCATCTGGTCGATGCGCATCCCTGCGCGCTCGAGCACCTTGGCCGTCGCCGGGATGGGCGCAGTGAGCATGAGGCGTGGATCAGAGCCGGCGAGTGCGAAGTTCACGAAACGTGCGCGCGGCTTGAGACCGAGTGCCTTGGCCTTCTCCTCACTCATGATGAGCACCGCCGACGAACCATCGGTGATCTGGGACGAGTTGCCAGCGGTGACCTTGCCGCCCTTCTCTGCCTCGATGAACGACGGCTTCAGGGACTGCAGTTTCTCGAACGTGGACTCGCGGATTCCTTCGTCAGTGGTCATGAGCTTGCCCTCGGCATCGAGCACCGGGAGGATCTCGGCCTGGAAGCGCCCCTCACGCGTTGCGCGGGCTGCACGCTCCTGCGACTGCATGCCGAAGCGGTCCATGTCGTCGCGGCTGATGCCCCACTTCTCGGCGATGAGCTCGGCGGAGATGCCCTGCGGCACCAGTCCACCAGCGGACTCGTAACGCGCAGCCACCTTCGGCCCGAACGGGAAGCCGTACTTGCCATCGGCCATCGACGAACCCATCGGCACGCGAGTCATCACCTCGACACCTGCGGCGATCACCAC
The DNA here is from genome assembly GCA_032117595.1 of Acidimicrobiia bacterium. Classification (GTDB taxonomy): domain Bacteria; phylum Actinomycetota; class Acidimicrobiia; order Acidimicrobiales; family Ilumatobacteraceae; genus WLJO01. The sequence goes on from JAULYZ010000106.1 coordinate 1,201, forward strand.
GTCGTACGCGCCCGAGATCACGCCCTGTGCAGCGAAGTGCGCTGCCTGCTGCGACGAGCCGCACTGACGATCGACCGTGGTGGCCGGTACCGACTCGGGGAAACCGGCAGCGAGCACTGCGTTACGGGCGATGTTGACGCCCTGCTCGCCGACCTGCATCACGCAGCCCATCACCACATCGTCGACGATGCCGGGATCGATGCCCGTGCGGTCGACGATGGCGCGCAGCGTCTCGGCGGCGAGATCGACAGGGTGCCAGTCCTTGAGCCGGCCATTGCGCTTGCCGAGCGGGGTGCGGATCGCGTCGACGATGACTGCGTTTACCACGGGGGTCTCCTTCGATGTCGGGCCTCAGGGGACCCATGCTCTGAACTTCCGTAACTCACCAAGTCTGCTGGGCACACTGGGCCTTTCCCAAGCCCGGGGACACCTTTGGGGCTAGGTGCCCCACCGTCCCGGAACCCTCCGAGTGACCTCCCCCGGGGAACCAACGGAACTAGCGTCGGGCCATCGAGCCGAACCCTGACCTCATCGTCATGTCCGACGGCAGCCGCGTCGATCCCGCCCGGATCGAGGCCGCCCTGCGTTCGGACCCCATGGTCGCCCATGCGGCGGTCTACGGCCATGGCCGCGGCTCGCTGGCAGCGATGGTCGCCCTGAACCCGCTCGTTGTCTCCGACTGGGCCGCCGAGCACGGCAAATCCGCTGCGTCGTTCACCGAGCTCACCACGGACCCCGACCTCATCCAAACGGTCGCGCTGAGCATCGCCTACGCCAACCGGGACCTCGAGCGCTTCGAGCGCGTGCGGTCGTTCACGGTGGCGGGCGAGCAGTGGCGGCTCGGCTCGAACCTCGTCGAACCCGATGGCAGCCCGAACCGGGTGGCGATCGCCGCCCGCTACGCACCTGACCTCGCCGCCATGTTCGGCGGGGAGATGCCCGAGATCCCCAGCGCTGGCGCGGCAGCCGACGACCGACCTGCGGTTGACCCCACACCGAGTTACTCCACCATCCTGCGACCCGCCCGACCCCTTGCGCGCAAGGGCCCGATCGACACCACCCCCGAGATCCCGCCGCGCGAACCGGAGCCTGCGCTCCCGGCCGATGCCGGACTGCCCACCGAGCCGGTACGTCCCACGATCCGGATCGGCGAAGGTGACTTCGGCGGCGATCCGTCGGGCGAGCTGCGCGGTCCGGTGTGGGACTCCGGCTCCTCCCGCAGCGCCGACGGCGACGGTGTCGACGGCACCGACGCCTACGACCGGCAGTACCAGGAGCCCGACGAGAGCCTCGACTGGGACGCACGCTGGACCGAGGGCCAGCCCCCGCGGCGCTGGTGGTGGGCCCTGCTGGTCGCCGTGGTCGTCGTGGCCGCCGGCGCGCTCGTGTACCGGGTGATCGACGACCGCAACTCGAACTCCGCCTCCGACGAGACCGAGTTCGTCGACGACACCATCGGTCCCGACATCACCGATCCGATGCTCGAGGACCCCGATGCCGTCGACAGCACGCCGCCGCCCATCGTCACCGAGAACCTGCGCCAGATCGTCGAGGGCACCGAGAACCTCACCACCTTCCTCACCGCAGTGAAAGCCGCCGGGCTCGAGGCAGAACTCGAAGGTGTTGGTCCGTACACGGTGTTCGCCCCCACCGACGAGGCCTTTGCCAAGTTGCCACCGGGCACGCTCGAGGTGCTGCTCGCCGACAAGACACTGCTTGCCAAGGTGTTGCGGCACCACATGTTCGACGGTGCGATCAACGCAGAGAACCTCACCGACGGAAATCTCGCCGCGCGTGACGGCACCACCGTGGTGATCTCCATCGCCACCGATGTCACGCTCGACAACACGGTACGACCCGTCGATACCGACATCCCCGCACTCAATGGCGTGATCCACACCATCGACGGTGTGCTGCTCCCACCCGATGTCACCGCTGCGCAGATCACGCCCACGACCACCACCACGCTCCCCGACGCACCGGTGTTCACCATCTACTTCGACTCGGGCGAGGTGGGTGTCAACCGGGAGGCACGCAAGATCATCGAGCAGGCAGCCGAGATCATCAAGGCACTCCCCGAGGACTCTGTCGTGGTCATCACGGGCTACACAGCCAAGATCGGCTCCACGGCACGTCGTAACTACCTTGCGAGCTGGCGCGCGAAGAACACCATCAGTGCGCTGAAGAAGGCCGGCGCCACCAACGTCACCTACGAGACCAAACTCGTCACCGACCTGCCGCGTGACGGAGACGTGGAGAAGGCGCGCCGAGCCGAGATTGCACTCCCGTCGCGTTCGGCTGCGGCCACCTCCACGAGTGCCAGCACCACCTCGAGCAGCTAGGCCTGCGGCAGTCGGTCCGACACGCGGTTGAGGGCCCAGAAGTCGTTCTCGAACAGGTAACGCGCAAACACCTCGTGCACGAACCGCTCATACGCGGGCTTGCAGCGTCGGTACTCCTCCCGACCCCGCTTCGTGAGCTTGAGGAAGACGGCCCGTCCGTCCTCGCTGGAACGCTCACGCTCTGCGAGCCCGAGTCGTTGCATTCGGTCGCACACCCGGGAGGCAGTGGGTCGACCGATCACCAGCTCGTCGGCGAGTTCGTGCATCCGCATCTGTCCTCCCGCGTTCACGAGTGCGGCAAGGACGCGAAAGTGCGCGAGTTCCTGGTCCCGTTGCTCCTCGAGACGACGCTCGATCTCGGCCTCGGCCCGCGCCACCGCAAGACGCATGGCCTCCCAGGCTGCCAGTTGTTCTGCATCGGCGCGGGGCATGGCACGTGCCTCAGCGACTCACGAACCAGTCGTCGCTGGCCGGGTCGAACCGCCGGTTGCGGTCGGCCAGGTCGGCGAAGAACTCGCGCGTGCTCGACGTGATGTTTGCGTGCTCCACCACCGTGCCCGGATGGTCCTGTGTGAGGAAGTACCGGAAACGCCCGACCGGACCGATCCGCCCGGTGGTCCACAACTCGTAGCCAAGGACGTCGGTGGCCTCGGCGAACGCAGCCTCGATGTCATCGGGCCAGTAGGCGTAGTGATGGAGGCCGCCCACCCCGCCTGTTGCATCGAGGAACTCGAGATACGTCGAGGGCTGGTCGTTGTGCTGCACGATCAACTCGATCTGCATGGAGCCGGCCTGTGCAAGAGCGAAAGTGAAGTCGAGCGTTCCGGGTTGTCCGCGGTGGGCAAAGTCGTTGACGGGCGGGTGTTCCACCACGTACCACGGACCCACACCGCGCACGCGCACCCAGTCGGCGATCGCCTGCTGTAGTTGCGCAGCGGGCACGACGTAACCGAGCTGACGGATCTCGCCCCAGAGCCCGGCAGGGGTGGGCATGTCAGTTGCCCTTCTCGGCAGCAAACGCAAGCGCGGCATCCCACGAGGCGCGTTCCTGCAGCAGCTTGCGGTACGGCATGAGTTTCTTCGGCAACGTCACGCCGAGAGCGCCGCGGAACCGTCCCTTCGAACCGTAGAGGGCCACGAACTTGCGCTCCTCCACCGAGCCGTGCACCACCCGGACCTCATCGTCGCCCGCAGCGCGGCCCAGGTACTGCACCCGCGCCTCGAACTGATCGCTCCAGAAGAACGGGACCGCCTCGAATGGCTTGGGCTCCTCCCCGCGCGAGACCGCCAGCAGATTTGCCGCAGCAGCCGCGCCCTGATCGGCGGCCGTGGTCCAGTGTTCGACGCGCATCTCCTCGCCGTAGAGGTTGTTCTGCCACCGAGCGATATCGCCGGCGGCGTACACACCCGCAACCGCAGTGCGCAGGGTTGCATCGCACACCACACCGTCACGCACCTCGATGCGGCCATCGGTGAGCCACTCGGTCGCAGGAACCACACCGATACCCACCACCACGATGTCGGCGGGAACAACCTCACCCGATGCAAGACGAACACCGGTCACCCGCGTGCCGTCACCCTCGATGGCGCTCACCTGCACACCGCATCGGATCGTCACACCGTGATCGGCGTGAACCAGCGCCACCGCATTGCCCATCTCGGTACCGAGACCGCGCACGAGCGGTGCCGGGAGTCCCTCGAGCACGGTCACGTCGCAACCGAACGGTTCGCGCGCTGTTGCCGCCACCTCGAGCCCGATGAATCCTGCGCCGATCACCACGACTCGCGCCGGTGTCGTGCGAGCGGCAAGATCGGAGTGCAGTGAGTTGGCGTCGTCGAGCGTCCGCAGTTCGTGGATGCCTGCGAGGGTCGGCTGTCCAGGAAGCTTTCGACAGTTGGCGCCCGTGGCGATGATCATCCCGTCGTAACCGAGGGACGACCCGTCGGCGAGGTGCAACTGCTGTGCCGTGGTGTCGAGAGCAACCGCCGCCGAACCGAGTTTGAGCGTGAGGTTCAGTTCGCCGAGGGCCTCGGGGCGGCGCAGCGCAATCTGGTCCAGACCCCACTCGCCGGCCAGATACTTCTTGGAGAGCGGCGGTCGGTCGTAGGGCAGGTGGGGTTCGTTGCCCACCATGGTGATCGTTCCGGTGAAGCCCTCGGTGCGCAGCGACTCACAGGCTCGCAGGCCCGCCAGCGACGAACCGACTATCACGACGTGTTCCATGGCGTCCGACGGTAGTCCCCGACACCGTTGTCGTGACGAGCCGGGCGCTGACGACGCGCGCAGCGGTGGATTCGTGAGAGGGTCTCGTTACGTTTTCGTCGGGCTTTCGCCGGGCAGAGGAGGTCGCCATGGGCGCACTTGACGGGATTCGGGTACTCGATGCAGGACTACTCGTGCAGGGTCCGCAGGCCGCTGCGCTGATGTCGGACATGGGTGCCGACGTCATCAAGGTGGAACTGCCGGGTTTCGGCGATCAGGCACGCTGGATCACGGTCTCCGACAACGACCGGCGTGCGCCGTACTTCGTCGGCGCCAACCGCGGCAAGCGCAGCGTCACCATCGACCTGCGCAAGCCCGAGGGCCGAGAGGTCTTCCTGCGGCTCGCCGAGACCGCTGATGTCATCGTCTCCAACTTCAAGGGCGGAACACTCGATGGCTGGGGCCTCAGTTACGAAGAGGTCGCTGCACGCAACCCGCGCATCGTCTACGCAACGGGCACGGTGTTCGGCCCCATCGGACCCGACGCCGAGCGCGAGGGCGCCGACCTTGCGGGCCAGGCCGCGGGCGGCCTCATCTCCACCACGGGTGTCGACGGCGGCAACCCCACCCCTGTGGGCGTCACCATCGCCGACTTCATCGCCAGCTCCACGATGGCCAACGGGATCCTCGCCGCACTGATCGCGCGCGGTCGCACAGGCCGCGGCCAGCGTGTCGACGTGTCACTCGTCGGTTCGCAGATCTGGGCGCAGGCCAGCGAGTACGCCTACTTCGGTCTGTCGGGCAAGCAGCCCGGCCGGGCCAATCACGGACATCCCTTGCTGCACGCCACCTATTTCATCCTGCCCACCAAGGACGGCTGGATTGCGCTCATCGGAGTTCCACCCGCCCTGCGCGACTCGTTCTGGAAGTGCGTGGAACTCCCGGAGCTTGCGACAGATCCCCGCTACTCGCAGATGCTCTACACACCCGAGATCAAGCGAGACCTCCACATCGAACTGTCGAGGGTGTTCCCGCGCTACACCACCGCCGAGTGGTGCGACCGACTCCGTGCCGCCGGCCAGCGCTTTGCCCCGGTACGCGGATACGCCGATGTCGTGGCCGACCGCAACATGTGGGACAACGGCTATCTCTCGACGCTGAACCATCCGGAGTGGGGCGAGGTCACCATGCCCGGAGCCCCGATCCGGATGAGCGACACACCGATGGTGCCCGGGCAATTCGTCGCCGAACTCGGCCAGGACACCGAGATCATCCTGACCGAACTCGGCTACTCGTGGGACGAGATCACCGCCCTGCGCGACACCGGCGCCATCTGAGCCGACTGCGTTGATCCAGAGCGCCGACGATCCTCTGCTCGGCGACTACCGACAACTACGCGACCCGGCGCGGCGGATGCGCGTCGAACAGGACGGTGGCTTCTTCATCGCAGAGGGCATCACCGTGGTGCGCCGTGTGCTCGCCTCTCCGCTCCACGTCCGCTCGGTACTGGTGCTCGAGGGGCGCGAGCACCGTGTTGCCGATCTCCTCAGAACCCCACCCGGCGACCCATCGCAGGAAGACCCACCCCCGCTCCACATCGTGAGCAGCGAGGTGATGAACGCACTCGTCGGCTTCGACCTGCACCGCGGCGTGCTCGCCGCTGTCGATCGGCCACCGTGGACCCCGCTCGACGTACTTGCGCAGCACAGCCGCCGGCTTGCCGTGCTCGAGGGCATCAACGATCACGAGAACCTCGGCGCCATTGCCCGCAGTGCACGGGCGCTCGGGATGGACGGACTGGTGCTCGACCCCACCACCGCCGACCCGTGGTACCGCCGCTCGGTGCGGGTGTCGATGGGCGAGATCGTCGCCCTGCCGATGTCGCGCTGCACCGAGTGGCCCGGTCCGCTCGCAGCACTCCGTGAGCATGGCTTCACCGTGATCGCCCTCACACCTGCAGCAGATTCGGTGGCCATCGCCGACGTGGTTTCGGCGGGGTACGAACGTGTGGCGCTGATGCTCGGCGCCGAGGGCCCGGGTCTGGGCGCCCCGGCGCTCGCTGCTGCCGATGTGCGTGCACGCATACCGATTCGTGCGGAGGTCGACTCGCTGAACGTCGGCCACGCCGCAGCAATTGCCTTCGCTGCACTCAGACTGCCCTGACCCACAACGCTCACCCGCTCACTGCGATGTCGGTGCGGTCGTAACGACTAACGTCTCGTCGATGCCCCGGACAGTGCTGCTTGGCTTCGACGCAATGGATG
>JAULYZ010000107.1:0-6396 GCA_032117595.1 Acidimicrobiia bacterium
GTGCAACGTTGCGCAGAAGGCAGCCCTTGCGGCCGTTGCAGGCGACCTGGACGCCGTGCAGATGATGCGCACTGCCTTCGACCGACGTGGTCGGCTCATGCACTCGATGCTGTCGGACATCCCCGGCGTGTCGTGCCTCGAGCCGCAGGGTGCGTTCTACTGCTTCCCGTCGTTCGAGAAACTGCTCGGCCGTCCGGTGGGCGAATCGGGTCGCGCGGCCGCCGACACCCTCGAACTCGCCGACCTCATCCTCTCCGAGGCCAAGGTGGCACTCGTTCCCGGTGAGGCGTTCGGTGCGCCCGGCTACGCCCGGCTTTCCTTCGCGCTCGCCGACAAGGATCTCGAAGAGGGCGTTCGCCGTCTGCAGCGGCTCTTCGCCTGACCCGCCGGGTCACGCGGCCCTGCGCACTGCACACACCGAACACACCGCACACACCGTGAGGTCCGCACAGCGATGAACGGGACCCGAAACTCACCGCCTCCCGATCCGCGCTTCGAGTCGCTCGACCCTGCGTGGCTCGCGTCGAAACCCGGCGACAAGTGGCAGCGACACCCTGGTCAGTTGGCTGCGTGGGTTGCCGATATGGATTTCCGCCCGCCGGCGTGTGTCGTCGACGCGCTCACAGCGCTGCTGGAGCGCGGCGACCTCGGGTATCCGCATTGGCCCTACGCGCACGACGGCACACCGATGGCCAAGGTGTTCGTCGAACGGATGCGGTTGCGCTACGGATGGCAACCGGCGCTGGTCAACTGTCGCGAGTTCGACGACGTCACCCAGGCGGTCCGTCTCGTGGTGCATCTCATGAGCAGTGAGGGCGACGGTGTCGTGCTGCACACACCGGCCTACCCGCCGTTCCACGACACCTGGCGCTCCATGAAGCGGCACCTCGTCGAGTTGGCTGCGCAGCCCACCGACACCGGGTGGGCCTTCGACTACGACCATCTCGAGGAGCGTCTCGCGGCTGAACCCGGCCGTGCGCGGGTGTGGATCCTCTGCCACCCCCAGAACCCCACCGGGCATGTGTTCGGCCGTGCCGAGCTCGAGCGCATCGCAGAGATCTCGCTGCGGCACGGACTGGTCGTGGTGAGCGACGAGATCCACGCCGAACTCGTGTACGCGCCCGGCCAGCACGTCCCGTTCGCATCGCTCTCGCCCGAGGTGGAGCAGATCACGGTCACACTCACCTCGGCCTCGAAGTCGTTCAACATCGCCGGTCTGCGCTGGGCCATCGCCTCGGTGGGGTCGCCGGCGGTGCGTACCGCCGTGGATGCTCTGCCCGCACACCTCGTGGGCGTGCGAAACATCATGGGCGTGGCCGCCGCGCACGCGGCATGGACACAGGGCGGCGAGTGGCAGGCGGCATGCGTGGCGCACCTCGACCATCAGCGACATCTCCTGGCCGACCTGCTCGCACAGCACCTCCCTGCGGTGCGCTACCGGGTGCCGGCCGCTACCTATCTGGCATGGCTCGATTGCAGGGGTCTTGCCGCCCACGACTCCGACGCAAGCGAGGCTGATTCGCCGCACGACACGTTTCGGCGCGGCGGTGTGGAACTGAGCGCCGGGCACACCTTCGGAGACGCCTGGGGCCGTTTCGTCCGGCTGAATTTCGCCACGTCGTCTGCGGTGCTCACCGAGGTCGTGGCAAAGATGGGTGCCGCAGTCGGCATGCGCTAGGGTTGCTCTGCCCGGGCCGCCAGCCCGAGCAGCGCAGTATCCAGCGAAGTCCGGTGAGAATCCGGCACTGTCCCGCAACGGTAAAGCCCTCCGGTACCCAACCGGTGGGGACGAGTCCGGCCGCCTGGACCTGTGTGCGACCAACCAGCCCTCGGATGAAGGGTGGATCGCGAGGCACCGGAAGGTCCGGGTCCCCGCTCCCTCTTCATCCTCCAGTCCGTGGAGGATGAAACCCATGACCAGCCGCCGCCGCCTCGGCGCCGTACTCCTCGCCGTTCCCCTTGCCGCGCTCGCTGCGGCCTGCGGATCGGCGGAGAAGTCGGCCACCGAGACCAAGCTCGTCGCCCCGGTGCGCACCACCACCACGTCGTCCACCGTGCCGCTGCCGCTCGGGCGACCCAGTCGCATCGTGTCGCTGTCGCCCACGGTCACCGAAACGCTTTTCGCCATCGGGGCGGGCGATCAGGTGGTGGCGGTCGACAGTTTCTCGAACTACCCGCCCGAGGCGCCCGTCACCGACCTGTCGGCGTACGAGCCGAACATCGAGGCGATCGCCAAGTACCAGCCTGATCTCGTGTTCACCGACGGCACCAACCCCGATCTCGAGTCGCAGCTGAACAAGTTGGGCATCGCAGTATTCGCAGCGAAGGCACCGAAGAACCTCGAGCAGGTGTACCAGCAGGTGGAGCAGATCGGTGCCGCCACGGGCAACATCGCCCAGGCCGGCGCGGTGTCGCTCACCATGCAGGACGAGATCAACGCAATCCTGCGCACGTACACGCGTCCCACCGACGGCAAGATCGTCTACTACTACGAGCTCGACAACACCTTCTACTCGGCGTCGTCGAAGACGTTCGCCGGTGCAGTGTTCAATGCGCTGGGCATGATCAATATCGCCGATGAGGTCGACACCAAGCAGACCGCCGGCTACCCGCAGTTGACACCCGAGTTCATCGTCTCGAAGAACCCCGATGTCATCTTCCTCGCCGACACCAAGTGCTGCCAGCAGAGCGCTGCCACGGTGAAGGCGCGGCCGGGTTGGGAATCGATCCGTGCGGTGCGCGAGAACCGCATCGTCGAGCTCGACGACGACATCGCGATGCGATGGGGGCCTCGCGTGGTGGAACTGGTCCGCACCGTGGTCGCTGGCCTCACCGGCATCACGCCTGATCCCGACAAGATCTTCGAGTAGACGAGTGCGCGCACTTCGTCGTCCCCGATCAGTCGTGTTCGGTGCCGCGCTGGCGGCGCTCGCGCTTGCCGTGATCGTCGGGGTCATTGCCGGTACGTCGGGCATCGCCCCTGGTCGTGTCCTGCTCGAGGTGATCGACCGGCTCACGCCCTGGCGCATCGACTCGGGCCTCGACCCGCGCGAGCGCAACATCGTCTGGCAGTTGCGCATGCCCCGGGTGGTGCTCGCCGGTCTCGTGGGGGCGATGCTCTCGCTCGCAGGGGCGTCGTACCAGGGTGTGTTCCGCAACCCACTGGTGGACCCGTACCTGCTCGGCGCTGCAGCGGGTGCCGGGCTCGGGGCCACCATCGCCATCTCGTACCTCCGCTCATCGCGCGAGAACTGGGCCGTCGATCCCATCGTGGGGCTCGGGTTCGTGGGGGCGATCATCGCGGTGGTCGCCACCTATCTCGTGGGCGCTGCGGGTGGCGCGCGAACGTCCACCTCGCTCGTGCTGGCCGGTGTTGCGGTCACGGCGTTCGCCACCGCGTTCCAGACCTTCCTCCAGCGACAGGACGACGAGACCCGACGCGAGGTGTTCTCCTGGATCCTCGGACGGCTCAACACCGCAACGTGGGGCGATGTGCGCCTTGTTGTGCCGTACATCGCCGTGAGCACGGTGGTACTCCTGATGTACCGACGTCAGCTCGATGTGCTGCGCGTGGGCGAGGACGAGGCCGGCGCACTCGGGGTGCAGGTGGCACGCACGCGGCTGTGGGTGGTTGCGGCAGCCACGCTCGGTACTGCTGCTGCGGTCTCGGTGAGCGGCCTCATCAGCTTCGTCGGCATCATCGTCCCGCACACCGTTCGCCTGCTCGGCGGCGCAAGCTTCCGACGGGTGCTGCCGCTGTCGCTCCTGGTGGGCGCAGCGTTCCTCATTGCCACCGACACCTTCGCCCGCACCGCCTCGGGCGGCGACAACATCCCCATCGGGGTGGTCACCGCCTTCTTCGGGGCACCGTTCTTCATCGTGCTCATGCGCACCCGGGCGGTGGCGCGATGAGCCGGCTCGACATCCGGGGCCTCTCGGTGAGCTACGGCCGCCGGCTCGCCGTCGACTCCTTCGATGCCGCGGTTGCACCGGGGGAGTGGCTGTGCCTCATCGGCCCCAACGGTGCCGGCAAGTCGTCGATCCTGCGCAGCGTCGTGGGTCTCACGGAGTCCTCCGGCGAGATCGACGTGGGCGGTCGAACGATCCGGTCGATGCCGAGCCGCGAGCGTGCACGGCTCGTGGCCTACGTGCCGCAGGCGCCGGTGCTGCCCGACGACATGACGGCCTTCGAATACGTGATGCTCGGCCGCAACCCGTTCATCGGTACGTTCCGCTCCGAGACGCGCCACGACCGGAAAGTGGTCGGCGAGGTACTCGATCAGCTTGCACTTGCCCCGTTCCGCGACCGCTACCTCGGTGCGATGAGCGGCGGCGAGCGTCAGCGGCTGGTCATCGCCCGCGCGCTCGCGCAGGAGGCCCCGGTGCTGCTGCTCGACGAGCCCACCACGGCGCTCGACATCGGTCATCAGCAGCAGGCCCTCGACCTGGTGGACACACTCCGTCGCAAGCACGGCCTCACCGTGGTGTCGGCGATGCACGACCTCACCCTCGCCGGGCTCTACAGCGATCGCCTGGCGCTGCTGCACGAGGGACATCTTGTGGTCACCGGCACCGCCGGTGAGGTCTTGCGGCCCGAGACCCTCGCTGAGTTCTACAACGTCTCGGTGCAGGTCCACTACGCGGCTGACGGCACCGTCGTGGTGGTGCCGGTGCGCCAGTCGAGCTGACCGGCGTCCCCGTACGTCCCAGTCGGTCCCAGTACATCTTGCGTGTCGGTGTCCGGCCGCACCCGAGCACCAGCACCCGACCTGCGAGACTCTCCCGTGATGGTGGAAACAGGTTCGCAGTTCCTGCACGCGCCGGGGCACACGCCAGCACGTCAGGCAGTACATACAGCCGCACGTACAGCCGCACGTACAGCCGCACGTACGGCAGTGCGCACGGGTGAGCGCCGTCGACGTGCACGCGCCCTGGGCACGGTCCTTGCCGTTGCGACGATTACTGCTGCGGCGGGTTGCAGTGGCGGAGGAGACGATGACTCCGGGCGCGAGGGTGCTCCGGGCACCGAGGTGATCTCGCTCGAGCCTGTTGCCAAGGCATCGCACCCGCTCGACCCGCTCAACGCCGCAGAGCTCGAGGTGTTCCGTACGGTGCTCGACGGAGCGGGCTATGCCGCAGGGAGCCAGTACCCGTACGTGGCGCTCGCCGAACCCGACAAGTCGACCGTGCTCGAGTGGCGCAAGGGTGATGCGCTCGGTCGCCGTGCCTTCGGTGTGGTGCGGCGCAACGGCGACACCTTCGAGGCAGTCGTCGACCTCGAGGCCCGCATGCTCGTCTCGTGGACACCGCAGGGTTCCGCCGGCACCGGATTCGTGAGTAACGAGTTCGGCATTGCTCCGTCGGCAGCCCAGCGCGACCCACGCTTCGTCGACGCGCTGGCGAAGCGGGCGCTCACCGCTGGCGAGGTCGTGCTCTTCACCTTCGGCCCGGGTTCCACCAACCGGCCGGGGGAGCAGGGCCGTCGCCTCGGCAGGGTGCTGGCGTACCTGCGCGGCACCGATTCGAATTACTTCTCCCGGCCCGTCGAGGGGCTCATGGCCACCGTCGATCTCGAGACCGGGGAGGTCGTCTCGGTCACCGACAGCGGCGCAGTGCCCGTGCCGCCGCCGTATGCCGCACCCGATCCCGAGCGCCAGCGTCCCCCGCTCGACGAGGTGGGGCTCACCGGTGATGTCACACCGAACGTGCGCGTCGAGGGTCATGCGATCTCGTGGGCGGGATGGTCGATGCGCTGGGCGGGCGACCGGCGTACCGGCATCGCACTCAACTCACTCGCCTTCGACGGTGGTGCGGGTCCGCGCCGTGTGATGTACGAGGCGTACCTCTCGGACCTGTTCGTGCCGTACCACGACCCCGATCCGGAATGGGCGTTCCGCACCCTGCTCGACTCGGTGGAGTTCGGTCTCGGTTCCACCCTCTCGCCGCTCGCTCCCGGTGTCGACTGCCCGGTCGGGTCCGATTTCGTCGACGTGGTGATCCCCGACGACAACGCCCAGGCCCAGGTGCGCCAGCGCACGCTGTGCGCGTTCGAGCGCGCCACGGGCAACCCGGCGTATCGGCACGAGGAGAGTGCGGCTGCCGAGGTCGAACTCGTCCTGCGCTGGATCTCCACCATCGGCAACTACGACTACATCGTCGACTACGTGTTCGGTGCCGACGGCAGCATCCGGTTCCATGTCTTTGCAGCCGGCGTGGTGCTGCAGAAGGGTGTCGATGCCGCCAGCGTCGACGAGGCACACGCTGTCGGTGTCGACGAGCACGGTGTGCTCGTGGGCAACGGGCTCGTGGCCACCAATCACGACCACTACATGAACTTCCGGCTCGACCTTGACATCGACCAGACCCAGAACGAATTGGTGCGCGAACGGATCATCA
>JAULYZ010000108.1:0-8248 GCA_032117595.1 Acidimicrobiia bacterium
CCGTCCATTCCTACTTCGCGTCGGTGGGGGCCACCGCAGTATTGGGACTCTCCGACGGCCGCGATGTTGCCGTGAAGGTGCACCAACCGCGGCTCCCCCTGCGCTACCTCGAGGCTGTTCACGTACTGCACGAACATCTCTTCCGGTCGCGGTTCCCGTGTGCAGAGCCCATCACGGGGCCACGCCGATGCGGAGCGGGCTGGGCCACGGTCGCAGCACGGGTGGAACTTCCCGAGAGTGCAGTTGCTCCGGATGTGGTCTCGTCGATGGCGGCGCTCGCCCGGCTCACCCTCTACGCGAACGATCCGCAGGGCTTCGGGGTGGAGCCCGCCGCGCTCCAGCGACATCCGTTCGTGGATCCTGCCGAGGGCTCGCCCTATCCCGATCCGCACCATCCCGCGATCCACTTCTCGCCGCTCGGGAGTGACCCCTTCGATCCGCTGGCGGTCGCAGCGCACACGGTGCTACAAGGCGATCGCGGTGAATCCGTGGTCACCCACGCCGACTGGGCACCGAGGAACGTGTTCGGTGACACCAACGGTGTGGCGATGGTCCTCGATCTGGACAGCGCCATGGTCTGCAGCGATGCACGGGCTGCCGGTATGGCGGCCGCATCGTGGTCGCTGGACACTGCCGGGGAGGACGGGGTCGGTCTTGCAGAGCTCGAGCGACTCTCCGCGGTCTACCAGCGCATCCGCGACCAATGGTTCGACGAATCCGCCGATGCTGTGTTCTGGGCGGCGGCTTTGGCCCGCCTCTGCTACATCGGTCGCTGCGAGCGAGCGGTCGGCGCCCCGGGGGTGGCATCGAGCACCGTGGAGAGCATCGGCGAGCAGATGCTCGGGCGTGCCACGCGGTCAGCGTGAGGTGTTGCGCCGACGGCGCGAGTGGCGTTCGATGGCGAGCGAGACCAACTCGTCGATGAGTCCTGCGTACGTCATCCCCGATGCGATCCACATCTTCGGATACATCGAGATCGGGGTGAAACCGGGGATCGTGTTGATCTCATTGCACAGGAAACGGCCGGTGCCGCGTTCGAGGAAGAAGTCCACCCGTGCCATGCCCTCGCAGCGCAGCGCACGGAAACAGCGAACGGCGAGCTGCTTGACCTCGTCGGTCTGCTGCGCCGACAGCGGCGCGGGAATCAGGAGTTGGGCCCCGTCCTCGACGTACTTGTCCTCGTAGTCGTAGAACTCGCGTCCCGGGATGATCTCACCGGGGATCGATGCGCGTGGTTCGAGGTTCCCGAGCACGGCGACCTCGATCTCGCGACAGTCGACGGCTGCCTCGGCCACGACCCATTCGTCGTAGGTGAACGCGTGCGCCAGTGCGGTGGCGACATCGTCCACGGACTTGGCTTTCGAGACCCCGACCGAGCTGCCCATGTTCGCAGGCTTCACGAACAGCGGGAGCCCGAGTTGATCAACGAGATCTGCCGCTGTTCGGGGGCGCACTTCGTCGGCGCGCAGCGCCCGCCACCGAGTCTGGGCAATGTCGTGCTGTGCGAGCACCTCTTTGGCAATGGCCTTGTCCATGCTCACTGCCGAACCGAGTACGCCGGAGCCGACGTAGGGAAGGTCCAGCAGCTCGAGCAGGCCCTGTACCGTGCCGTCCTCGCCCAAGGGGCCGTGCAGCAACGGGAGCACCACCGTGGTGCCTGGTCCCGACAGTGCAGTGCCGGCGGCGATAGGTGTTCCCGCAGGAACGAGGCGCCCGGGGAGCGCGTCGGGACCGGCGTCGAGCGCCTGCATGGCGGCATCAGCGAGGTGCCACACACCGTTTCGGTCGATGCCCAGCGCGGTGATGCGGTATTTCGTCGGGTCGGCGGCCCGCAGAACGTGCGCTGCAGTGGTGCACGAGACATCGTGCTCGGCCGACTGTCCTCCGAAGAGCACCACGAGGTGTATGCGGGCGTCCGGCATCATGACGACGGTAGTTCGTCGCCGCTGGCTAGCGTTGGACTGTGCAATTCTCGGCGGCCGCGGCAGCGTCAGCGCTCGGTGCCCCGATGCACGGTGACGACGTGCTCGTCGATGGCGTGTCGTACGACTCCCGAACGCTGCGTCCCGGCCAGTTGTTCGTCCCGATCATCGCCGAGCGCAACGGCCACGAGTTCATCGAGTCGGCGCTCCATGCCGGCGCATCGGCGTATCTCACCTCCGGCCCCCGCGGCGGTAGCGCGACGGCCATCGAGGTTCCCGACACCGCCGTCGCGCTGCTCGAGCTCGGGGCGTGGGGGCGAAACTCGCTGAACGGCCACGTCGTGGGTATCACCGGGTCGGTGGGCAAGACCAGCGTGAAGGACCTCACCGCAGCGGTTGTCTCCCGCCACTACCGGACTGCTGCGAGCGAAAAGAGCCTCAACAACGACCTCGGGGTGCCCGCCACGATCCTCAATGCACCCGACGACACCGACGCACTCGTGCTCGAGATGGGAATGCGCGGGTTCGGGCACATCCGCCGACTCTGTTCGGTCGCCCGCCCCACGGTTGGTGCTGTCACACGGGTGACGGCGGTGCACACAGAACTGGTCGGGGGTATCGACGGTGTTGCTCGCGCCAAGTCCGAGATCGTCGACCACCTGCCGCCGTCGGGCTTTGCCGTCCTCAACTCCGACGATGCGCTCGTGCGCGCGATGGCGAGCGCGACGGCTGCCCAGGTGCTCACCTTCGGCGTCGAGAGCGGCGACATCCGGGTCGACGACCTCGTGCTCGACGACTTGGCTCGGGCGCAGTTCCGGCTCCGTACACCATGGGGGTCCGTCGAGGTTCGTCTCGGTGTGAGTGGTGCGCACATGGCTGCCAACGCGGCCTGCGCAGCGGCGATCGCCCTCGCCATCGGGGTGCCGCTCGAGGGCATCCCCGACGGACTCGCTGCTGCGCGGCTCTCGCCGTGGCGGATGGAGATCCAACGACTCGCCTCCGGCGCGGTGATGCTCAACGACGCGTACAACGCCAGTCCGGCATCCGTGCGTGCAGCCGTCGACACCCTCGTCCGCCTGCCCGCACAGCGTCGGATTGCGGTGCTCGGGGTGATGGCCGAACTCGCCGATCCCGAGAGCGAACACCGTGCGGTGGCCGAGTATGTCCGCAGCCGAGGGGTCGAACTGATCGCCACCGGAACCACGTGGTACGGCGTCCCCCCAGCCGTCGATGCGTTCAGCGAACTGGGCGACCTCGGCGTCGGCGACGCCGTGCTGGTGAAGGGAAGCCGGGTGGCGGGCCTCGAACACCTCGCCGCCCGCATCATCGAGTCGAGCCGCTGAGGTCTCGCTACGCGGTGCGCCGTCGCTCGAGGCGGATGAGGTCGCACCAGCGAGCCAGCACCACGGCAGCTACGGCCCCGAGCGCAAGAACCCATCTCGGTCCGATCGAGTCCATCACCGGGCCGAACACGATGTTCCCGATGGGCACCATGCCCCCGAACGCCATGAACCACAGCGCCATGACGAGGACGCGTTCGGAGTTCTCCATGTGCTGCTGGAACTCGGTATTCATCGCCGTTGCAAGCATGAAGTAGAAGACACCGAGGACGAACCCCACCGGGTAGGCGGCAGCGGCAGTCCGTAACTGGCCGAACACCAAGAGACACACACCGAAGCCGAGGAACGCCGGCGGGATGATGCGTCGTTTGTCGATCCGTGCAAAGACACTGCCGACCGAGAGCCCGCCGAGCAGCGCACCGAAGCCGAACACTGCGTAGAGCCAGCTGTACGCCGCCGACCGGGAACTCATGTCGAACGCTCCCTCGGCCACGGTCGGGAAGAGTCCGACGAAAGGAAGCGCCAGCAGGGAGAAGAGCGTCATCGAGACGAGCAGTCGCCAGAGCACAGGCCGCGAACGCGCAATGCGGAACCCCTGGGTGAGCTGGCGCCAGCCCTGGTCCATCTCGTGGCGCACGACGGGGATGTCGATGAGCGAGATCGCGATCACCACGAAGACGAACGTGATGCCATTGAGCATGAGCATCTGGCTGACCGTGACGTTCAGCAGCGTCAGGAGGCCGACGATCAGCGGACCGATGACGCGTGTGCCGTTCAACTGTGCGGTGTTGAGCGAAATGGCACCGGGAAGGTCGCGGCGGTGCACGAGGAGCGGGATCGACGACTGGAAGGCAGGAGCGTTGAGAGCGTTCGCCGAGCCCATCACGGCGTTGGCGATGAAGATCCACCAGAAGCCGGCGTCGGCGGCGACGAGTGCCGCCATGACGAACGCCGCGAACATCTGGATCGTGGGCATGATCAGCAGCCACGGCTTGCGCGGGGCCCGGTTGGCCAGCACGCTGCCCGGGATCGAGAGCAGCAACAGGGGTCCGAGCTGGGCGAACACCATGGCACCCACGAGGCTCCCCGAGTCCCACCTGCCCTGCACATAGGCCGGGAGCGCGACGTTCTGCATCCACGTGCCCGTCTGCGACATCGCCTGACCGGTCCACACGATCCGGAAGGGCCGGTACGACCACGCAGCCCGCACCGAACCGGGCGTGAACCCATGCGGTAACTGGTCGGCGTCGGCAGTGGTCATGGCGATGGCGTCACGCGCTGGGGGTGAACCTGATCGGCAGGCTCGCCGGGCCCCAGATCGCTACACCATCGGGCTTCCAGAGGATCTCTCCGTCGATCTCGAGATTCGGCATCCTCCGGGCGAGGATGGGAAGCGCCTCCTGCAGCTCTGCCCGGGCGAGTGATGCGCCGAGGCAGTAGTGGATGCCCGATCCGAAGGTGAGCTGCGGCTGACCGCTCGGCTCGCGGGTGATGTCGAAATCTTCGGGATCCGACCAGGTGGCGGGGTCTCGGTTTGCGGCCCACGTGGCGACGGCGATGAGTGTTCCCTTGGGGAACAGGACATCGCGGTACTCGATCTCCTCACTCGCGAAACGCACGGTCCCGCGGATGGCGCCGAGGACGCGCATGGTCTCCTCGACAGCGCGGGGGGCGAGTTCCGGTCGCTCGGCGAGCAAGCGCCACTGGTCCGGGTACTTGCTGAGCAGGGCGACGCTGCAGGCCAACTGGTTGCGGGTGGTGTCGGTGCCACCGACGATCACGGCGTTCACCATGCTGATCAACTCGTCGTGGCTCAGTCGGTCTCCGGCCTCCTCGGCGGCGATGAGATCGGTGAGGAGATCGTCGGCAGGAAGTTCCCGTCGCTGCTCGATGAGCCGGGTCGAGTACTGCTCGAGTTCCCGACCGGCCTGCATCACGAGTCGGTAGTTGTCGGCAAGATCGAAATCGAAGATCCGGAGCAGGTCGGCTGCCCAACGCGAGAAGAGTCGCCAGTCCTCCTTGGGGGCACCGAGCAGCTCGCAGATGATCGGGATGGGGTACGGCTCGCACACTGCGCTCACGAACTCGCACCGACCCTCGGCTGCCACGGCATCGACGAGGCCGTTGATGACCTCCCGCATGTACGGCCGCAGGCGGTCCGCAGCGCGGGGCGAGAACGCCGGTGCGACGAGGCGGCGGAGCCGGGTGTGCACATCACCCTCGGCGGAGAGGATCGATTGGCGTTGCTGGGAGGTGAACTCGGGGTCGGTGACCCCGGACAGCTGCACGGCGAGGCTTGCCGCGCTGTGCCACCGCTTGTCTCGCAGCACCGCCACCACGTCGTCGTACCCGGTGACGGCGTATCCGAGCACCCCCCGTGCCAGCCAGTGCTGCGACCGGGCCTCACGCACCGACCGCATGCGGGCATCGCGATCGGTGTCCATCTCGAGGACCGGGAGGTCGAGGTCGGCGACGGGAACGGGGGGTGGCACGACGCTCATTGTGGCACCCGGTGCCACATCACCTCAGCACGGCGAGCGGCTGCGCTGCCGTCCGGCCCAGTGCCTCGGCCGCAGCGGGGTTGGTGAACTGCCCGTCGACCACGCTCACGCCGCCGAGCAGCGACGGATCGAGCTCGGCTGCCCGGCGGGCGCCGTGTACGGCCAGAGCGAGCACGTAGGGGAGCGTGGCGTTGGTGAGCGCGTAGGTCGACGTGTGCGGAACGGCTCCGGGCATGTTCCCGACCGCGTAATGCACGACGCCGTGCATCTCGTAGGTGGGGTTCGTGTGGGTGGTCTCCCGCGTGGTCGCCACGCAACCGCCTTGATCCACTGCAACATCGACGATGACGGCGCCACGTCGCATGCTGCGCACCATGTCCTCGGTGACCACCACGGGCGCTCGTCCGCCGGCCACGAGCACGGCACCGATGACGAGATCCGCATCGGCGATGTGCCGTTCGACTGCACCCTTGTTGGACGCGAGTGTGACGATGCGGCCGCGCTGGATCTGGTCGACCCACCGCAGCCGATCGAGGTTCCGGTCGAGGAGCACGACTTCAGCCTCCATGCCTGCTGCGATCCACGCAGCGTTCCAGCCCACGTTCCCGGCGCCCAGCACCACCACCTTCGCGGGTCGGACGCCAGGTGCACCGCCCATGAGGACGCCCCGCCCGCCGTGGTGGCGCTCGAGGTGGTGGGCGCCCATCTGCGGCGCGAGCCGACCCGCTACCTCGCTCATCGGGGCCAGCAGGGGCAGCGAGCCGTCGGGGCGCTGGACGGTCTCGTAGGCAAGTGCCGTGCAGCCGCTCGCAGCGAGCGCCTCGGCCACCTGCGGGTACGCGGCGAGGTGCAGGTAGGTGAACAGCGTCAGGTCTGCCCGCAGGAGACCGAACTCCTCGGCCTGGGGCTCTTTCACCTTCACCACGACGTCGTGAGCCCAGGCGTCGGCTGCTGTGGGGACGATGTCCGCTCCAGCCGCCCGGTAGTCGTCGTCGGAGAAGGCAGCGCCCTCGCCCGCTCCGGTCTCCACGAACACGTCGATGCCGTGCTGCTCCAGTTCACGGACGCCATCGGGGGTGAGGGCGACGCGGTGCTCGGCGGTCTTGATCTCCCGCGGCACGCCGACGGTCCGGACTTTGCGATTGGGTTCCATGGGTGGATCTTGTACGTCCCGGCGAATCGGGGGCTAGTTTTGCCCGCTGGTGCCTATTCCCCCTGCGCAGCCACGCCATCTTCCGAGGAGGTCCGGCGCGATGCCCGATCGTTACCGGCCATCGAGCCTGCCATGACCGGCGTCGATGAGGTCATCCGCCTCGAGGGGATCCGCAAGGAGTTCGGCTCCTTCGTCGCGGTGCACCAGGTCGATCTGGGTATCAATCGTGGTGAGTTCTTCTCCCTGCTCGGCCCCTCGGGTTGCGGCAAGACCACCCTGCTCCGGATGATCGCCGGTTTCGAGACGCCCACCGAGGGGCGAGTGCTCCTCAACAGTTCCGATCAGGCTGATGTTCCGCCGTACAAGCGACAGGTCAACACTGTCTTCCAGCAGTACGCGTTGTTCCCGCACATGTCGGTGTTCGAGAACGTGGCGTTCGGCCTGCGGAACACCAAGGTGCCCAACGCCGAGATCAAGCAACGCGTCGAGCAGATGCTGCAGACCGTGCATCTCGCCGGCTATGCGAAGCGACGCCCCGCGCAGCTGTCCGGCGGCCAGCAGCAGCGCGTTGCGCTCGCCCGTGCCCTGGTGAACCTCCCGAGCGCGCTGCTGCTCGACGAACCCCTCGCGGCGCTCGACCTGAAGCTCCGTCAGGCGATGCAGATCGAGTTGAAGCGCCTCCAGCGCGAGGTCGGCATCACCTTCGTGTTTGTGACGCACGATCAGGAGGAGGCCCTCACGATGAGCGATCGGGTTGCCGTCATGAGCCACGGTCGCATCGAGCAGATCGGCACGCCCGGTGAGGTGTACCGCACGCCGGCGTCGGTCTTCGTGGCCGGGTTCATCGGTTCGGCGAACCTGCTGCCCGGCACCCTCGTCGAGCGCAGGGGAGGTGTTTGCGTCATCGACCTTGCCGCAGGGGGACGGGTCACGGGTGCCGACGTCGACGCCCCTCTCGGCAGTGATGTCACCATCATGCTCCGCCCCGAACAACTCACGCCCGCCACCTCCGAGCCGACGGCGGGGCACTCACTGCGGGGTGTCGTTACCGATGTGATCTTCCAGGGAGCGGCCACCCGAGTGCTGTTCGACCTCGCCGACGGAACCGAGATCGCCGTGAGCGTCGAGGCGAGCGACGGGCTCGCACCGCTCCGGCCCGGCGACACCCTGTGGGCGTCGTGGGAGGTCGGCACGGCGCACGTGCTCAGCGGTCGTCCGGCCCACGCGGGCTCCACCACCACCGACACCGACGTCGTGCAGGCGTCGCTCGACGGACTGGGTTAGCGCGCCGTGGCGGTGGAGGCCAAGGTCGGCGAGGTGATCCCGCGGCGA
>JAULYZ010000109.1:0-41769 GCA_032117595.1 Acidimicrobiia bacterium
CGTACTTGTCCATGAGCCATGCGGTCTTGTGGATGAGCGCACGCAGCATTTCTGCCTGTGTCTGGAGTTCCACGAGCGGGAACTGGATGGCCTGGTTCGTGGCGAGTGCCTTGCCGAACGGGCGGCGTTCCTTCGCGTACTTCACCGACTCATTGATGCAGAACTGGCCGGCGCCGAGGCTCGATGCGGCCTGACGGATGCGGTTCTCGTTGAAGAAGTGCTGCACCACCTGCAGGCCCTTGCCCTCGCCGCCGAAGATGGCCGTGTGGGGTACGCGGACATCCTTGAACGAGACGTGGGCGTGGTCGGTGGGCATGTTGAAGGTCCAGAGAAACTCCTCCACCTTGAAGCCCGGTGAGTTGGTCGGTGTGAGGAAGGCCGTGATGCCGTCGCCGTCGCCGGCCTTGCCGGAGGTGCGGGCGAAGATGAGGTCGTACTGAGCGGTGTGGATGCCCGTGTTCCATGTCTTCTCACCGTTGATGACCCATTCGTCACCGTCGCGCACGGCGTAGGTCTCCATATGGGTTGCATCCGAGCCGTGCTTCGGCTCGGTGATGCCGAAGGCGAAGCCGCGGCGTCCGTTGGCGAGATCGTCGATCCATTCCTTCTTCTGCTGCTCGGTGCCGTAGCGGATCATGAGCAGGAGACCCACGTTGTTGCCCACGATTGCGTGCTCGTTCTGGAGGTCGCAGTGGAGACCGAGACCCTTGGCGGCGAGGTGTTCGCGGATCACGGCCATGCCGAGGTTGGAGCCGTCCTGGCCGCCGTATTCCTTCGGGAACGGGTAGCGGTAGTGCCCCGCCTTGTCGGCGAGGTTGCGCGCCTGCTTGAGGAGTGCCTCCCACTCGTGGTTGGGGAGACCACCGCGGTCCCAGTCGGTGCGTGCATCCTCGCGGCGGTGGTCGAAGAAGCGAATGTTGTCGTCCTTCTGCTCGAGCGGCTTGATCTCACGCTCGATGAACTCATCGAGTTCCTTGAGGTAGTCGGCGAGTTCCTGGGGAAGTTCGAAGTTCATGGTCGGGTTCTTTCTCTCTCGGTGTTCTCGATGTTCGCAGGTTCGGCGGGAATGTCGACAGGCGTGGGGTCTGTCGGGTTACGGGTGTGGGGCCGTCACTTGACGGCGAGCGGGTTGATCGGCGAGCCGACCGCATTGGTGAACTTGATGGGCGGGGAGGTGAGGAGGAACTCCCAGACGCCGTCGCTCGCACAGTCGGCTGCAAGCTCGTCGAGGTCGAGGATCTCGCCGAGGGTCATGCCCATGTCCCGGATGAGCACCATGTGGACGGGGAGCAACTCGCCGTCGATCTCGCCGGGCAGTGCCTCGATCGCCCAGTTGTCGGACCCGATGACGGCAACGTCACGCTGACGCAGCCACTCGCAGCAGGCCATCCCGATTCCCGGTTCGCCTGCCATGAAGCCGTTGGCGTCCTTGTCCTCCACGAACTTCGTGCGCCATCCGGTGCGGAACAGCAAGATGTCGCCCGCCCCGACGGTGACGCCCTGCGCTGCACAGGCGGCATCGAGGTCCTCGGGCGTGATGACGTACCCCATCTCGAGCCACTTGACACCCTTGAGCCGCGCGATGTCCAGCAGGACGCCGCGCCCGATGATGCCCTTGGCCTGCTTGTCGATCGAGCAGTGCTTCGCACCGTGGGGCCCGACGTCGCTCGAGGGGAACCCGTTGTACAACTGATCGTCGTAGAAAACGTGAGCGAGGCCGTCCCACTGGCTCGCTGCCTGCAGCGGCATGAAGACGTAGTCGTCGGCGTAGTGGAATGCACCCGGGTAGTGCTGGTCGTGGCCGGTCTCCGACATGAGGCGCACCGGATTGATGCGGCCGCCGCCGGGCTGGGGACCATTTGCATCGAACGGGATCCCGAGGTCGAACACCTTGCCCGTGCGCACCAACTTGCTCGCAGCGATGATGCGGTCCGGGGTGATGAGGTTGGTGGTCCCGCGCTCGTCGTCGCTTCCCCATCGCCCCCAGTTGCTGACCTTCTTGCCGATCGCCCGGAAGTCGAAGCTCATGACGCTCTCCCTTTCCCCTGTGGAGGAGACCCCCCGGCCTCCCTCGCGCCTTGGCGCAGCCTTGCGGCCGCACCACCGAGCGTAATCACGCTGCCGATGTACGGCCAAACGAGCGATCGGTAGTACATCGACGGTTGAAGGTTTCGCCTCCTCCTGCGAAGGGCCGTCGCGTACAGGAGAATCACGCCATGCAATTCGGGGTCTGTACCGCAGCGAAGATCGACGAACTCGACTACGTGAACCTTGTCGAGGACCTCGGGTACTCACATCTCTGGGTCGCCGACAGCCAGATGATCTGGTCCGACTGTTACGCCGTGATGGCCCTCGCCGCCGAGCGCACCTCCTCGCTGCGGATCGGCACCGGAGTGGCCGTTGCCGGCACTCGGCCCGCCGCAGTGACGGCGGCCGCACACGCAACCATCAACCGCATCGCGCCCGGCCGCGTCTTCTGCGGGATCGGCACGGGCAACACCGCCATGCGGATCATGGGTCACAAGCCGATCCCGATCGACGAGTTCGACGACTATCTGGCCACGCTCCGCGTCCTCCTCGACGGCGGTGAGGCCGAGATCCGCTGGCGCTCGCGTTCGGCCCCGTCGCGCCACCTCATGCCCGATGCTGGATTCGTGGCGTTCTCGCCCAGGATGCCGATGTACGTGTCCGCGTTCGGCCCGCGTGCACTCGCACTCGCCGCCAAGCACGGTGACGGACTCGTGGTGTCCGTCCCGCCGGACCCCGCAGCGGTCCGCTCCATCAGGGATCGGTATCTCGAGGCGGCGCGCGCTGTGGGGCGCGACGTCGGGGAGCCCTTCATCACATCGCTCAACACGATGGTGGTCCTCGAGGAGGGAGAAGCCGTCGACAGCGAGCGGGTGCGGCGTGAGTGCGGGGCGTTTGCCATTGCGGCCCTCCACTACACCTACGAGCAGTGGCGGCAGTACGGCCGCCGACCGCCTGCGTATCTCGAGGCCCTCTGGCCCGAGTACTGCGCGCTGCTCGACGAGGTCCCCGAGGAGCGTCGGCACCTGCGGATCCACCTCGGGCACAACTGCTGGGTGGAGCCCGAGGAGGAACGGTTCGTCACCCGGGAACTCATCGAGCGGACATGCCTCGTGGGTACGGCCGAGCAACTCGCGGCGCAGGTCCGTTCGCTCGAGGCCGCCGGGCTCTCGCAGATGATGCTGCTGCCGCCGCTCGAGGCCAAAGAACGTGTGCTCACCTCGGTCGCCGAGCGGGTGTTCCCGCTGCTCGCCGGACGTGGCGAAGCATGATGCCGGGGTCCCGGACTACCCTGCCGCCGATGTCCCGACGCCTGCGAACCCGCGTGATCAGGTCGCTTGGCGGCGCCGTGTCGGGCGTGCTGGTGGTGGCGGCGTGCAGCGGCTCGGGCACGTCCGCGCCGCCCGAGGACGCCATCGCCTTCACCGACCCACAGGGCTACTACTCGATCGAGATCGATCCGTCGTGGGAGCGCCGAACCGACGTGCCGTCCGAGGCCGTCGAGGTCTGGACCGTCGCACCCTCGTCGGACGGCTTCCAGCCCAATGTGAACATCCTCCGCGATGCTCCGGGCGGCCGTGACCTTGCGGGGTACATGGAGTTCAGCGAGGCGAACCTCGGATCACTCGAGCTCGTCGGCAAGGCGGTGGTGAAGGGCGAGTCGGGGAACGAGTTGGGGGTCTTCGAGTACACCGGCCTCGTCCCGAGCGCCGATCGCCGTCTTCACTTCCTGGCGATCGTGTCGGTGACCGATGAGCACGCCATCGTCGCCACCCTCAGCACCCTCGCCTCGAACTTCAGGGAGATTCGCAAGGACGTCGAACCGCTCTTGCGCACCCTCCGCCCTGCCTGATCTGCGATCTGCTCTACTTGAGTGGTTGCAGCGAGTCGTTCGGGGGTCAGTGAAGATGAGGAAGTCGCTCTGGTTCGCAGTGCCGGTGGTCCTTGCGGCGGGTGTTGCCCTCGCAGCGTGCGGTGGCGGTGACGGCGGCGGTTCGGCGAGCGTGAGCGAGAAAGAGCGCCCGTACGTCGATGCCGTGGCGGCTGGGATCCGGTCCGACGAGACCTTCCCGGGTGGCGCCGAGAACGCCGAATGTCTCGCAGCTGGCATCGTCGACACCATCGGCATCGAGGCCCTCGAGACGGCGAACATCGCACCCGACGATCTGACCGATGGCGAGAACCTCAACCTCTCGGTGATCGGCGAGAAACGAGTAAACGCCCTCGTGGAGTTCATCCTCGATGGTGACTGCGTGGACATGCGCGATGTCATGGCGCAGTCGATCACCAGTGAGTCCGACGGCCAGATCAGTGAGAAGCAGGCGTCGTGCGTGGCCGACAAGGTGATCGACCAGCCGGCCTTCCGTGACGTGATGAAGGCCTCGCTCCTCGGCACGGCCGACGAGAGCGAGATGCTCGGCGCAATGGGCGACATCTTCGGATACCTGTCCGACTGCGGTGTGTCGCTCACCGATCTCGCCAGCTGATCCTCACCCGCTCCCTGCGTAGGGTCAGGTGCACCGAGACCCGACGGGTACGGTAAGAACGTGGAGTCTGTCCTGCTGATGCTCGCGGCCTTCGGGACGTCTGCCGTCGGCACGCTCGGGGGTCTCGGTGGGGCCATCATCCTCGTCCCGATCTTGGTGTCGACGGGGATGACGCCGGCAGAGGTGGCCCCGCTCGGACTGCTCTCGGTGGTGGTCGGTTCCACAGCCGCGGCACGTCGCCAGATGCGGGCGCACACCACGCATCACCGGATCGGGGTGGTGACGGAGAGCGCGTCGACCACGGGCGCAATAGCGGGGTCGCTCGCCGCTGGCGTCATCTCCGAGCACGCGCTCACGCTGGTCCTGGCCGCTGTGGCGCTGTTCGCTGCGGTGGCTGGTGGCCGCCGGAAGGGAACGCGCTGGAAGCCCGACCCCGAGGCGCCCCAGAGTGTCGTGGGTGAGTGGGTCGGGAGTCTCAACGGTGCCTATTCACTCGACGGCGCTGTGGTTCCGTACCGAACGCGCCGGATCGGCGCCGGCCTCGCCGCCATGGGGGTGTCGGGCATCATCACCGGACTGTCGGGTGTCGGCGGGGGTTTCATCAAGACACCGGCCACGAGCGAACTCATGCACGCCCCGGTGAAGGTGGCGTCGAGCACGACCACGTTCTCGATCGGGATCACCGGCGCCTCCGCCCTGTTCGTGAAGATGACCCAGGGCGATCTCAACGTTCGCTACGGCGCCGCAGTACTCCTCGGCTCGTTCGTCGGCGGGCAGGTCGGGTCGCTCGTGCAGTCGAAACTCTCGCCGCCCACCATCCGGCGTTTCCTCTCGATGATGTTGATCGTCATCGCGGCGATCCTCGTGGCACGGGTGCTGTGATGAGCGAGTACGGTACGGTCGACCCGAGTCAGCACGATGCCGAGGAGCGCCTTGGGAATGTCATCGTCCGTGTGCTGTACGTGGCGGCGGCGGTGGCCCTCGTTGGTCTCCTCGTGCCGAATGGCGAACCGGTGGCGGCCGTGGCGATTGCCATCGTGGCTGCGGTGCCTATCCTGCGCGTGGGGTGGCTCGTGTGGCGGTGGGCGCGGATCGGTGACCGACGGTTCATGGGCGCAGCAATCGTGCTGCTCGTGCTCATCGGGGCCGGGCCGCTGCTGGCGCTCGTTGCGTAACGACGAGCCGGGAAGGTTGTCGTGTTGATCGCGGCCCGTTGCCGTCAGCCGGACTCGCTCACGTCGAAGCGCGATGACGTGCTGTCACCGGACCACGTGGTGACGAAGGTGTACGAGTCGCCCCGGATCACCGTCGAGCGCCACTCGAGCGGGCCGTCGGCACTCTCGGTGTAGCGGTTCACCACGAACACCGCCTCGGAGGCGGGAAGGTTGAGCAGCGAACGCTCTTCGGCCGTGGCGCGTGCCGGCCGGATCCGCTCCCAGCCGCGCACCGGGCGCACCTGAGCGAGTCGCTCGAGCTGCCCGTACACGCTGGTGTGGGCGAAGTCGACGTGGACGAGTTGCCGGGCGACCTTGGCGGGGAGCCAGATCTCGTCGACGGCAAACGGCGTCCCGTCGGCCCGACGGATACGCCGGAGGTAGAAGAGCCGTGTGGAGCGGGGGAGTCCGAGCTTCTCGGCGACCTCGGGGTTCTGGGTGATCTCTTGGGCCAGGGTGAGGCTTCGCTGGTCGTGGCCCTGCTCCTCGATGGAATTGAAGAGGCTGTAGAGCGGACCCACCCGCTGCTCGAGGGCGAGTGGCTGCACGAAACTCCCGCGTCCCTTGTGCCGGGAGAGCAGTCCGTCGTCCGTGAGATGTCGCACTGCCTCGCGCACGGTGTGGCGACTCACCCCGTAGTCGGCCATGAGTTCGCGATCGGTGGCGAAGCCGACGTCGAATTCGCCGCCAGCGATCCGGCGACGGAGGTCGCCGAGCAGCTGTGCCCAGAGCGGTTCGGCAGCGTCAGCGTTGAGCGGGCGTGGCCCCGAGACATGCGCGGGCTGACCCGCGGCTGCGACGGCCGTTGTTCGTGAGCGTGACACGTCGAGTTGTCGGTCAGCGCCCGGCCGACACGACCTCGCGCTGCTCGCCGTCACCGGTCGTGACGGTGACCTGCGCGCGGCGTGTCTGGATGTCGCGCAGTTCGAGCCCGGTAAAGAGCCCGACGACGGTCACAATGGCGAGCCCGGCTCCGGAGGCGAGCATCACGAGTGCAGGCGCAGGGCAGGTCCCCGAGATCGCCCAGCCCATCCCGAACATTGCCCCGCCGATGACGTGACGACGGTTCGGCTTCGAGCGGGAGAGCTGCAGCGGTCCGGCGAGGGCGGTGCGCGCCTTGCTGCGCTCGAGCCACCAGAGCAGCGGCAGCGACACGCCGATGGCACTCCCCATGAGGAGGAACACGTCGGCCTCCTCGAGGGAGAGCATGTTGTGGATGGTGGTGTACTCGTGCAGGTTCGCTGCGGCGAGCACGAAGCCGAAGCCGGCGCCGAACAGGAGACCGACGATGTTGAACTTGGCGGTGCGGTTGATTCTCATGGCACGGTTCATGTGATGTCTTCCCCTCAGAAACGGTTGATGATGAAGGTGGTGATGACACCGGCGGACATGAAACTCATCATGGCGGTCCAGCTCGCTGGCGACCGCTGTGCGGTACCGCAGATGCCGTGACCCGAGGTGCAGCCACCGGCGAGACGCGCGCCGTATCCCATGATCACTGCGCCGACGAAGATGATGACCCCGGCGACCGGCAGTGACAGGCCGAGGTCGGCCTCGCTCGTGAGCACGTCGTACCCGGCCCGGCGGACGAATCCCGGCTCTTTCAGGATCACGGCCAGGAAACCGCCCGCTGCGATACCGAGGAAGTAGAAGGCCCGCCAGGAGACGGCGCCCGGGATCCGGCGCAGCGTTCGGGAGGTCTCGACGTAGGCGCCCGATGCCCCGAGGGGCTGGTTGGTCATCATGAAGAAACCCACCACGAGCAGGCCCAAAGCGGGTCCGGCGAGGTACCAGGGGAGTCGGTCGGGGAGGAGTGCGGCGGTCATCTCAGGCCTCCTTGTGGCGTACCGCGGACATTGACCTTTGTCACACCTTACCATAGGATTCGAAATGTCCGTACATTCCGTGAACCCACGGCCGAGCACAGCGAGTGATCACCATGATGTTCTTCCGGCAGTACTACCTCGCCTGCCTCTCGCACGCGTCGTACATGATCGGCGACACCTCGACCGGTCGCGCCGTGGTCGTGGATCCACAGCGCGACATCGCGCAGTACCTCGCCGATGCATCCGAGAACGGTCTCACCATCGAGCGAATCATCGAGACGCACTTCCATGCCGACTTCCTCTCGGGGCATCTCGAACTGCAGGCGGCCACCGGTGCGGCGATCAGTTACGGGACCGTCGGCTCCGAGCGCACGGAGTTCCCCACGGTTCCCATGCGTGATGGTGAGCGACTCGTGCTCGGCGAGGTGTCGATCGGCTTGCTCAACACGCCCGGCCACACTCCCGAGTCAGTGAGCCTCGTGGTGTACGAAAAGGGTGACACCCCCTACGGGGTGCTCACCGGTGACACGCTGTTCATCGGTGACGTCGGTCGCCCCGACCTGCTCTCGGCCTTCGGTGCCAGCGCCGATGATCTCGCCCGGCAGTTGTTCCACTCGCTCCACAACAAACTGCTCACGCTCCCCGACGACACCAAGGTGTACCCGGCGCACGGTGCGGGGTCTGCGTGCGGGAAGAACCTGTCCACCGAGACGGTCTCGACCATTGGCGAGCAGCGCCGGACCAACTACGCACTCGCACCGATGAGCGAGGAGCAGTTCGTCGCAGCGGTCACCGAGGGTCAGGCGACAGCGCCGCTGTACTTCCCCTTCGCCGCCGTGCGCAACCGGATGAATCGCGAGCTCTTCGACGAGTCCTCGCATGCGGCGTCGCTCACCCTTGATGAGGTGCTCGCTGCACAGGGATCCGGGGCCGTGATCATCGACACCCGTGAACCCAGCGACTTTGCTGCGGGCCACCTGCGTGGCTCGATCAATGTGGGGTTGAGCGGTCGCTTCGCCGAGTACACCGGCGAGGTCGTCACCTCCGACACGCGTCTCGTGCTCATCTGCCCGCCGGGCACCGAGGACGAGGCCCGTACGCGACTCGGCCGGATCGGCTTCGACAATGTGCTGGGTGCGCTGGAGTCTCCCGAGCGTGCCTTCCTCTCGCGCCCCGACCTCGTCGTGCAGGCATCGCGGCTCACCGTCGAGCAGTTGCGGGATCGCAAGACTTCGCTGGCCGGGCTCCAG
This sequence comes from Acidimicrobiia bacterium, assembly GCA_032117595.1. Classification (GTDB taxonomy): domain Bacteria; phylum Actinomycetota; class Acidimicrobiia; order Acidimicrobiales; family Ilumatobacteraceae; genus WLJO01. The sequence goes on from JAULYZ010000109.1 coordinate 8,805, forward strand.
TTGGTGGACGTGCGAGGCCCCGGTGAGGTGGCACACGGGCTCATCCCCGGCGCAGGGAACATCCAACTTCCCGCCCTCGTCACCCGACTCTCCGAACTCGACCCGTCGAAACCCACGGTGGTGTACTGCGCCGGCGGTTATCGATCGAGCATCGCAGCGAGCACGCTGCGACAGCGCGGCTTCGGCGATGTGAGCGATCTCATCGGCGGGTTCGGTGCGTGGCAGGCAGCGGGCGGCGATGTGGCCGTCCCCGAGGGTGCTCACTGAGGGGCCGACACATGACACGCTACGCCTTCCTCATCGATCAGGACACGTGCATCGGCTGCCATGCCTGCACCATCGCCTGCAAGTCCGAGCACGACGTCCCGCTCGGCGTCAACCGCACCTGGGTGAAGTACATCGAGAAGGGTGAGTTTCCCGACTCGAGGCGCTTCTACTCGGTCAACCGCTGCAACCACTGCGAGGACGCGCCCTGCGTGAAGATCTGCCCCACCACGGCACTCTTCGACCGAGCGGACGGCATTGTCGACTTCGACGACTCCCGCTGCATCGGCTGCAAGTCGTGCATGAACGCGTGTCCGTACGACGCGCTCTACATCAACCCCGATACCCAGACGGCGCACAAGTGCAACTTCTGCGCGCATCGCGTGGAACTCTCGCTCGAGCCGAGCTGTGTGGTGGTGTGCCCCACACAGTCGATCGTCGCTGGCGACCTGCACGACCCCGACTCGCGCATCTCCAAGATGCTCGGCAGGCACGACACCAAGGTGCGCGCGCCCGAGCAGGGCACCAAGCCGCACGTGTTCTACAAGGGCGCCGACGAGGCAGCCCTCGACCCGCTTCGGACCAAGATCCTCGACGACGGGATGATCTGGTCCGACACCACGAAGCATCACCCCACCATTCCCGTGAGCACGCCGAGCATCGAGCAGAACGTTGTGGCCCGCACGGCGTACACCACGATGCACCCGATGCCGTGGAAGGGGAAGGTCTCGTCGTACCTCGTCACCAAGGGCATCGCCGGCGGTGCGTTCATGGTGGCCGGACTCGCCGCACTCGCCGGTCACAGCGATGACCGGGGCTTCATCGGCTTCTACGCCTCGGTCATGGCGCTGGTGTTCGCTGCCATCACCGGCATGCTGCTCATCGCCGACCTCAAGCAGCCCAAGCGGTTCTTCTACATCTTCACCAAGCCTCAGTGGGGATCGTGGCTGGTGCGCGGCGCTTTCATCCTTGCCGGGCTCGGAGCCGTCGGGTCGCTGTGGTTCCTCGGTGCGCTCGCGGACTCCGCGGGACTCGTCCGTGCGATGGCGGTACCGGCCATCGTGCTCGGAGCAGGAACAGCCGGGTACACAGCGTGGCTCTTCGGGCAGTGCGAGGGGCGCGACCTCTGGCAGACACCGCTCATGCTGCCGGTGCTCCTCGCCCAAGCAGTGAGTGCTGGGGCAGCAGCCCTCATCATCCCGGCCGCCCTCTTCGACCTCGAGGCCGGTCTCGAGTCGCTGCTGCTCTGGTCGCTGTTCGGCGGCACCGTTGCGCAGCTCGCTCTTGTGGCCATCGAGGTGACCTCGCACGGGTCGGTGTCGGTGAAGGTGGCCACCGCAGCAATGACCCGTGGGGCGTACCGCAACCGCTTCTGGTTCGGAGTGGGCGTGGGGATGGTGGCCGGTACCGGCCTCGCCCTCGCTGCAGCCCTCGCCGACAGCATGGGCCTAGGCATTGCGGCCTCGGTGCTCGTGCTCGCCGGTCTTGCCGCCTACGAGGACGCCTTCGTCCGAGCCGGCCAATCGGTGCCGCTCAGCTGACCACCGCACCACTGACACGACGCCCCACAGAGAACCTGCCGCCCACAAAGGAACGAACGACATGACACTGCGCCACACGATGACGACGGCCGGTCTCGGCGACCTGCAGCGCCTGCTGCCGGGGTCGTCGCTCACGAACTACCCGCCCGTGGAGCAATGGACCGACTGGGTGGAACTCGACTCCAAGGAGTGGGCGCACGGCCGGGCGAAGAAGCGTCGTTTCAGCCTCATCCCCACCACCTGCTTCAACTGCGAAGCCTGTTGCGGTCTCCTCGCGTACGTCGACAAGGAGACCGGCGAGATCCAGAAGTTCGAGGGCAATCCGCACCACCCGGCGAGTCGCGGTCGTAACTGCGCCAAGGGACCTGCGACGCTCAACCAGGTCCATGACGCCGACCGGATCCTGTACCCGCTGAAGCGCGCCGGCAAGCGTGGTGAGGGCAAGTGGGAACGCATCGAATGGGCCCAGGCACTCGAGGAGATCGGCTCACGGATCGGCAAGGCGTTCCGCGAGGGTCGGCACAAGGAGGTCATGTACCACGTCGGTCGTCCCGGTGACGACAGCTACATGGAGCGCGTGCTGCATGCATGGGGCCTCGACGGTCACAACAGCCACACCAACATCTGCTCCTCGGGTGCACGCGTCGGCTACGCAGCATGGATGGGGTTCGACCGACCGTCGGGCGACCATGCAAATGCCACGGTCATCTTCCTCATCTCCTCGCATCTCGAGGCCGGGCACTACTTCAACCCTCACGCGCAGCGCATCATCGAGGGCAAGATGCGCGGGGCCAAGGTGATTTGTGTGGACCCGCGCCTGTCGAACACGGCCTCGATGAGCGACTACTGGCTGCCCGTGTGGCCGGGGACCGAGGCGTTCCTCTGTCTCGCGATCGCCCGCCTGCTGCTCGTGAACGGCACCTGGGACCGCGAGTTCGTCCGTCGCTGGGTGAACTGGGATGTCTTCCTGCGCGAGACCCGACCCGACCTAGAGGTGACGTTCGAGAACGTCGCTCCGGCGCTCCTCGATCTCTACGCCGACTACACGCCCGAGCGCGCCGAGCATGTCTGCGGCATCGATGCCCGAAAGATCGAGGAGATCGCCGAGCACATCGGTCGCGCGGTGCCGGGTCGCCTCTCGTCGCACAACTGGCGCGCTGCAGCCGCCGGCAACGAGGGCGGCTGGCAGACGGCGCGCACGCTGTTCTTCCTCAATGTGCTCACCGGCTCGGTCGGCACCGAGGGTGGCACGAGCCCGAACGGCTGGAACAAGTTCATCCCGGTCCCGCCGAAGAATCCGCACCCACACGGCGACTGGAACGAGTTGACCTGGCCGAAGGAGTACCCGCTCTCCCACCACGAGCTGTCGATTCTTCTTCCGCACTTCCTGAAGGAGGGCCGCGGTCGGCTCGATACGTACTTCACCCGTGTGTACAACCCGATCTGGACCAACCCTGACGGATTCACGTGGCTCGAGGCGCTCACCAACGAGGATCTGGTCGGCTGCCACGTTGCCCTCACGCCGATCTGGAGCGAGACGGCATGGTTCGCCGACTACGTGCTCCCGATGGGTGTTGCCTCCGAACGTCACGACGTCGCCTCGTACGAGACCCACATCGGGCGCTGGATCGGGTTCCGTCAACCGGTGATGAAGGCGTACGCCGAGCAGCAGGGTCGCACCGTGAACCGCACCTATGAGGTGAATCCCGGCGAGGTGTGGGAGGAGCATGAGTTCTGGATCGATCTCTCGTGGCGGATCGACCCCGATGGCTCGCTCGGTATCCGCGAGTACTTCGAGTCGATCGAGAAGCCCGGAACCCCGTTGCCGATCGACGAGTACTACTCGCACCTGTTCGAGCACTCGATCCCCGGGCTCCCCGCCGCGGCCGCCGAAGAGGGACTCACGCCCCTGGCCTACATGCGCAAGTACGGGGCGTTCGCGATCCCGGGACAGCAGGAGCAGGTCCACGAGCGCATCGTGTCGCCGACCGAGCTCACCACGGCGAAGGCTGTGCGTGACGACATCGGTGTGTATCGCGTGCCGGGAACCGCAGGGATGCACAGCACCATCGACGACATCAACGGCCACATGCCCTTCATCGGTGACGGCTCGGTAGGGGTGGAGATCGACGGCGAGGTGCGCTTCGGGTTCCCCACGCCCTCGCGCAAGCTGGAGCTGTTCTCGCCGACGATGCGCGACTGGGGCTGGCCCGAGTACGCGCTGCCGACGTGGATCCCGTCGCACGTGCACTGGGAGAAACTCGATCTCGCCCACGGCGAGCGCATCCTGCTGCCCACGTTCCGGATCCCGACGCTGATCCACACCCGCTCGGCCCAGGCAAAGTGGTTGGCCGAGTTGAGCCACGCTCATCCGCTGTGGATCCACCCGAGCGATGCCGAGCAATTGGGCGTCGAGATGAACGGTCTGGTGCGCGTCACCACCCAGACCGGTTACTTCGTGATTCGGGCCTGGCGTACCGAGGGCATCCGTCCGGGTGTCGTTGCGGCATCGCACCACATGGGTCGCTGGCGACTCGATGAGGCCACCGGCACACCCGGATGGACCGCTGGTGTCGTGTCGCTCTCGGGTCCGTCGCGTGGCTACGGAACGGGCGGTGTTTCCGGCGACGGACGTTGGCAGATGCGACAGACACATGGGATCTCCACGTTCGAGTCCGCCGACCCCGACTCCCAGCGTGTGTGGTGGACCGATGCCGGCGTGCACCAGAACCTCACGTTCCCGGTGCAGCCCGACCCCATCTCGGGCATGCACTGCTGGCTGCAGCACGTCACGGTGTCTGCAGCGCGGCCCGATGATCGCTACGGCGATATCGCCGTCGACACGGGACGCTCGATGGAGGTCTTCCGGGAGTGGCTCGCCAAGACCCGTCCGGGCCCGGGTCCCGGCGGCCTGCGCCGGCCGCTGCACTTCGCCCGGCCGGTGAAGCCATTGGCCTCGGCCTATCGTGCGTGACGCGTGACCGCTGACCTTGCAGAGATCGCCGATCAGCGCGCCGCGTTTGCGGCGCTGGCCGGTGCGCTCCTCCTGAGCGAACCCGGACCCCGGACCGCACCATTCGTGGAGCGCGTGCCCGAACTCGCCGCGCTGGCCGATGCGGCCACGGGCGTCGACTACGAACGGATCTTCCTGCGCGCAGTGGTGCCGTACGAAAGCGTGTTCCGGTCGGACGAGGCCGAGCGCGGCGGCGTCGTGGCGTCGCGCGTTGCCGACCACCTCGACGACATCGGGTTCGACGAGCACCGAACGGGTCGATGGCGCGTTGCGGGCCCGGATCACCTCGGGCTCGAGCTCCGGGCGTATGCGTACCTCGTCGGTCTCGAGGCCTCGGCATGGCGAAACGGCCGACCCGACGAAGCCGCCCGATACGTCGAGTCGCAGCGACGACTCCTGGGCGATCACCTTGCGTGGTGGGCACAGGTTGCTCTTGATGCGCTGGTTGGACCTGCTGGCGGTTCTGCATATGCGGCGCTGGTGGACGAGGTGGAGCAGTTCCTCGTCGAGGAGATCGACCGACTCCGCCCGGTGCCACTGCTCGACACGTCGCAGCTCGACGAGGTGCCGTCGATCGGTCGCCTCGGGCCGCGGCGACTTGCCCGGCACCTGCTCTCGCCGGCGCGCTCGGGGATGTGGTTGGGTCTGGCCGAGATCGGTGATGCTGCGCGCAACCTCGGGTTTCCGTGGCGGCCGATGGACGGTCGTCAGAATCTGGTGCCGCTTGTTGCCGCTGCAGTCGACGCGAGGGAGATCGGTCAGCTCGTGCAGCCGTGGGTGGGTCTCGCTCGCGAGACGGCGGCGCGCGCGGCGCATCGCGCAGCAACTCAACCCGGTGCGGAGGTGGTGTGGCAAAGCACCGCGATGCGGGCTGGCGTCACCTTCGAGCTCCTCGAGCGGTTGCAGCACGAGGACCTGCGTGCCGATGACGATCACGAACTCGTGATCCGCGTGTCTGGCTCCGGCGCAGCTCGGGCAGTGGATGAGTTGCGGGCCGCGGGGTACGACGTGGAGATCGTCGACGGCTCGTAGCGCTGGGCCCGAACGTCGCCCCCAGTCGTGGTCAGGTCGGCTTGGGCTGACGCCTACGCCACATCGGGATGGTGCCGGGCGACGAGTTCGGGGTAGGAACGTCGGTAGTAGTTCCAGAGTTGCTCGCCGAACAACCCCGCAGGCCGAGCCGTGGTCCCCGATGAACCATTGAGGAGGTCTTCGCGTCGTGCCATGAAGCCGGCGTCGCGGTGCCGTGGGCTTGCTGCCACTGCCCGGGCGAACCGGGGGTGGAGGTCGAGTGGGTGGAGGCTCGCACGCAGATCGGGCCCGTGGAAGTACGCCGAGGAGTACCGCGGCTCGGATGCCACCACGCGGTGCGTGGTGGCAACGAGATAGTTGCCGGTCATCGACTGGAGCATCTCGCCGAGGTTCACCACGATGGCACCATCGCGCGGTGGTATGTCGATCCAGTCGCCGTTCGGGTTCTGCGCCTGGAGGCCAGCCACACCGTGCTGGAGCAGCAGCGTGAGGAAGCCCGCGTCGTGATGGCCGTTCACTCCGGCCTGTCCTGCGGGAGTCTGCGGGTAGGAAATGAGCTTGACGAGCGAGTACGGGTGTTCGCCGAATCTGTCGGCGAACGTGGTGATCGGCAGTTCGAGCCCTCGTGCGAGAACCGACATCAACTCGTCTGCGAGCTGTCCCATCACGCGGAAGAACTCGAGTACGAGTGGGCGGAACCCCGGCAGTGTCGACTCGGCAAGCCACTGGTTCGGCCCGTCGATGCGGAGGAACGCTGGTTCTGCGCCCTCTGGGTAAGCGGGGTTCTCCGTCGACACATCAAGCTGCTCGCGATAGTCGACCTTGTTGTCGGTGAGCTCGGAGCCGATGTCCTCCCATCCACGAAAGTGCGGCGAGCGGTGCTTGGCGATCTGCTCCTTCGTGCTGCGGGGGAGGGCGAAGAACGCACGAAGTCCGGCGAAGTAGGCCTCGAGGAACGATTCATCGATGCCGTGGTCGACCAGGGTGAAGAATCCGACGTGGTGGCAGACCGAGACCAGATCGTGTGCAGCAGCATCGGCGTTGTGCAGGCGCCACGAGGTTGCGGAAATCTCCGGGATCTCGGTGAACACGCTCATTTCCTGTTCCCCGTCGGACGGGACGTGTCGCCGACCGGTGCGGGGCGCTGGTCGCTTGTACGCTCGGGCAGATCCTGCAGGACGGACACGGACGCAACGTAGTTCGGTTGGGCGAGCGATGACTGATCGAGACAATGGGCACCGAACACGGTTCTGTGCTGCGCTCACAGCAGTCCTCGTTGCCGTTGCCGCAGTCATTGCCCTCCCGGTGCAGGGCGATGCAGCACCCGCTGCGACCGCGGTGCAGATCTGCGGCGTGGAAGCGGCGCAGGGGTACGTGAACGGTCTTGCCGATGAACTGGGTGTGATGCGGCCGACCGTTCGCTCTCAGCTCGACGCGGATCGCCGGGCGGTCTACCGGGTCTCCGCCAGCAGGATCCTGGTGCCGCAGCGAGAGGTGCTTCCGTGCGTGACGGACTCGATCATGGCGCACGAGTTCGGCCACTACGTGGTGGATGTTGCTTCCCGGTACGACCCGCTGACCTTCCTCAAGCTCAGCAAACCCTTCGCCGCGTACCGGAACTGGCTGAGTGCCCGGGACGCGAGTGGTGTCGAGCGCGCTGCACATTGCATTGGTTACCGGTTCGTGCCCGAGGGGGTCTACACGCGGTGTCCGGACGAAGACGCTCGCAAGGCGGCCGAAGATCTGGTCGCACTGGCCGTTGTCAACCGTCTCCCGATGCCGGCGCTCCTGAGGCCGGAGACCTCCGGTTGGTGCGTGTTCCTGACGTGCGGAGCGTACGGGTGGGCCGTTCGCTGGGAGCGACCTCCGGGCAACACCATCGAGTCGCTGGTGCTGCAGCGCAACGGTGAGGAGATTGCCCGTATCGGGCCGCTCGAGCCCACCGTGTACATCGACAGTGCTGCCGACGTGCGCGGCGGTGACGTGTACACCCTGGTCTCCACCAACTCGATCGGTTCGTCGAGCATTTCTGCACAGCCCGCCGCCGCGAGTCCCTTCACCATCCCTCCGGTGCCGAGAGAGCCCCGCGCCACCTTGGTGGGCCCGAGGGTGGTCTCGCTGGCGTGGGACCCGCCCGCCAACGCCGGAACGTCGATGATGCGCTGGCAGGTGTTCCACAACGGGTTTTCCGTGGCCGTCGTTACCGAACCGAAGTACCGGGTCGATGCGCTCGTGCCGGGAACCGAACACCGTTTCCGCGTTGCTGCATGCGCGATGTTCGGCTGCAGTGCAGCCTCGGTCGAACTCGTCGCGACAACGCCGAGGTAAGTCCGGGCCAACGGCGTCGGTCTCGCTCTTGGGCGGGGGGCGTCAGTAACGGCCGCTCCACCTCGAGCATGTGGCTAATCTCCCGGCATGCTCCGACGGCATCGGGCCACGCTCGCTTGCACTGCGACCCTCGCGGCGCTCCTCGCAGGATGCAGTTCCGGCTCGGGTGCAGACACCGCTGATTCCGGGACGACGGTTGGTGCGCCCGCAGTGACCGAGGCGGCCACCACGGCCGCCCCGACTACCGCCGCACCCACCTCCACCGAGGCCACGACCACCCCTGCGCCCACAACCACTGAGGCCCCGTTCACGCTCGAGTCGCTCCCGGGAAAGGTGGCGATCGCGGGTCCCGGATGTGGCGATGAGGAACCGGCGCTGTCTTCGGACGACCTTGCGTCGCTCGGAACGATCCAATCGGTGGAGGAGGCGATGCAACTGATCGGTGGCGGCGGCTCGACCACCATCCAGATCTGCGTCATGAACCCGGACGGGAGCGATCTCAGGCTCGTCTCGAAGCCCAATGCAGATGCGGACAGTCCGGGATGGTCGTACGACGGCAAGACGCTGCTGTTCGGGACCGATCGCAAGTGGGTGATCGTCAACGCCGATGGGTCGGGCTACCACCTTCGCAAGAAGTTCGAGATACCCACGCCCTACCAGTCGCCCGACGGCAAGTGGTACCTGTACCGCGAGCAGGGTGAGACCGGAGTCCGAATCGCACCCATCGACCAACCGACCGGGCGTCGACTGGTGACGACGTCAGCGTTCTGCTGCGGGAATGCCTCTTGGTCACCCGACTCACGCTTCGTCCTGTACACGGCCTACGACGATGCTGCGCGCAAGTGCCTGCAACTGTGGCGGATCGACATCGAGACCGGTGAAACCTTCAAGATCACCGGGACCGGTACACCGAGCGAGGGACGCAAGGTCTGTGTGTACCCAGGCTCGGCGAGGTGGTCGCCCGACGGCTCCAACATCATGTTCGTCGAGGACGGAACGATCTCCGGCAGGTACCGGTTGCACCTCGTGAGCCCCGATGGATCGAACCCGCGTGACCTCCTGCCCGACGATGCATTCAGCGCGACGCAGTGGGACTCGGCGGTCTTCGCCTGGTCGCCTGACGGCAAGGCCGTGATGTTCGAGGTGGTGACCGACGACGGCGGCGGGGGACTGTTCGTGAGCCCGCCCAACGGAAGTGTGCTGCTCAAGGTGAAGAACGCGCCGAGTCTGTTGGTTGCGAGCGAGATCGCCTGGGCGCCGGGCCTCTGATCGACCCCCTGCATGAGGGCGATGTCGGAGCGGAGCGGGGCGAGGCCCGGGCATCACCGGAGAGCGGGTGACGAGAATCGAACTCGCATAGCCAGCTTGGAAGGCTGGAACTCTAACCATTGAGCTACACCCGCATGACCCCGTGGGGTCGGGTCAGAACGCTACCGCTTGGTCGGGGCCGGGCGCACGGCGGCACTCAGTTCATGTAGCGGCCGCCGTTGAGGAAGAACGTCATGCCGGTGACGTACTCGCCGCCCTTGCTTGCGAGCCACACCAGCCACGGCGCACCGTGCTCCTCGGCATCGCCCAGGAACCCGAGGGGCATCTTTGCCTTGAGGCCCTCCACGAACTCGCTGTTGTTGTCCAGCCAGTTGTCCCATGCGTCGGTCTTGAGCGATGGGTTCACCGTGTTCACCGAGATGCCGTACTTGCCCCACTCACGCGCTGCGGTGCGTGTGAGTGCCCGGATGGCTTCCTTGGTGGCGTTGTAGGGCGTGTTGCCGGGGAAGCCCTCCATGCCGGAGCCGGATGCGAAGTTGATGATCCGCCCACCGTGTTCCTTCAGGTACGGAAACACCGCCTGCATTCCCCACAGCGTTGCGGTAGCGCCGGTGCGGAACGTGTACTCCCACTCGTCGTCGTCGGTGTCCTCGAGCGGTGTGGGGATCGTGGACACACGCGGGTTTGCCGCTGTGCCGAAGCCCTGCGCGTTGTTCACGAGGATGTCCACGGTGCCGAACGCCTCCACGGTGCGCGCCACCATGTTCCAGATCGCCGTCTTGCTCGACACATCGGTGGGTACGCCGATGGCGGTGTTGCCCTCGGCAACGATCTCGGCAGCAACCTGCTCCACGGTTGCCGGCGTGCGACTTGCCACCACCACCTTGGCGCCCTCGCGGGCAAAGACCTTCGCCGTGGCCTTGCCGATACCCCGCCCTGCGCCGGTGACGATCGCTACCTTGCCGTCAAGTGCCCCCATGTCCATGCCCCCTTGTCCGTCGGAACAGCCGCAGTTTGCTCCATCGCGAGCGGGCTGTCAGTTGTCCCAGTTGGCGCTGCGGTTGGACTCGGTGATCTCGGGGGTGTCCTTCAGTTCCTTCTTGGGGCTGATGCCGAGCGCACGCACACGGCGCGCCTGGGGCTTCACGGAGGTCTCGAGCGAGCCGGCGGCCGAGTTGTAGTTGTCGATCGCCGTGCGCAGCCCGTTGCCCACCTTGTTGAAGTGGTCCACGAACGTGGCGAGTCGATCCCACAGTTCGGCTGCCTGCTGTGCAATCTGCGCCGAGTTCTCGGCCTGTGCCACCTGACGCCAGCCGAACTCGACCGCACGCAACAGCGCAAGGAGCGTCATGGGCGTGGCAAGGAGCACATTCTGGCGGATGGCGTCCTCCGAGAGCGAGGGGTTGGTGCTGAGCGCCGTGGCCATGATGCCCTCGGTGGGCACGAACAGCACGACGAAATCGATGGAGCCCTCGATCACCCCTGCGTAGTTGCGCAGCGAGAGATCCTTCACGTGTGCAGCCAGTGCATCGGCCTGCTTCTTGGCGGAATCGGCACCCTGCGCGAAATCGATGAGCGGCGCCTTGGCATCCACCACGATGCGACGACCATCGGGCAGGTTCACCACGAGGTCCGGGCGCTTGCGCCCATCGGCGGTGGTGACACTGGCCTGGTCCATGAAGCTCACGTGGCGCGAGAGCCCAGCAAGCTCCACGGTGCGCTGCAGCTGCAACTCGCCCCAGTCGCCGGCCACACCGGTGCCCTGCAGTGCGGTGGAGATCTGCGTGGTGGCGACACCGAGCTCCTGTCCCTGGCGATACAGCGCATTGTTCTGCTGGGACACCTGACGCAGCTGTTCGAGCATGGTGCTCTGTGCCGCCGCACTGGCCTCACGAGTGGCGTTGACCGACTGCTGCAGCGCCTGCATCTGCTCACGCACGGGCGCGAGCAGGGTCTCGGGGTTCATGAACGGATTGTTGGTCGGGGGCGGGGCGCCGCCGCCCGACTGCTGGCGCACCACCACGACGGTGAGCACGACGACGGCAATGAGGGTGATGACGACGAGAGCGATGAGCATGGGCTCCATAACGTCACCGTACCGAAGGGGTGTGACGTGCCCCGGACGGGCCCGCGCTGTGGGCGCTCAGCGTGCCGTGGGGGCGGGCAGGTCGTCGAGCTGGTGGCCCATCCGCTCGCGCTTGGTGCGCAGGTAGTTGGCGTTGTGCTCGGTGGGTGTGCTGAGGGCCGGCACACGTTCCACCACGTGCAGGCCCGCACGCTCGAGCGAGCCGACCTTCTCGGGGTTGTTGGTGATGAGCCGCACGGACTCGATGCCGAGGTCCCGCAGCATGTCGGCAGCCACGTCGAAGCTGCGCGCATCCACCGGCAGACCGAGCTCGAGGTTGGCGTCGTAGGTGTCGAGACCACGGTCCTGCAATTGATACGCGCTGATCTTTGCTGCGAGGCCGATGCCGCGACCCTCGTGGCCCCGCAGGTACAGCACCACACCGGCGCCGGTGTCCTGCACGCGCTCAAGGGCGTCGTGCAACTGTTGCTGGCAGTCGCAGCGCTGCGAGCCGAATGTGTCGCCGGTGAGGCACTCGCTGTGCACCCGCACCAGCACGGGGTCGTCGCCCTCGAACCGTCCTGCGTGTCCGCACTCGGTACCCACCACGAGAGCGAGGTGCTCGTGGCCGACATGGTCGCGGTACGCCACCACGCAGAAGGTCCCCCAGCGTGTGGGGAGCGTGGACTCGCTCACGCGCACGACGCTCATGGCTCGATCACCACTTCGAGGTCGTCGCCGAGCACTCGGGTGCCGACGATGCGTCCGCGCCACATCTGCTCGATGTTCGACACGCCACAGCCGTCGAACATCCCCGGTGCATCGCCTCCTGCGAGGGCTGGCGCGAGGTGGAACACGTACCGGTCGACGAGTCCGGAGCGGTGGAACGACGCGCTCGCACGGGGTCCGGCCTCCACAAGCAGTTGCAGCACGCCCCGCTCACCGAGATGCGCGAGCAGAGCATCGAGCGATTGCTCCCACTCGATGCACGGGTGGACACGAGCGTCTGGCGGCGCCGCGCCGAGCACCACACGCAGCGGATCAGGCCCCTCCACGTGACGCACCGTGAGCTGCGGGTCGTCCGCCCGCACCGTTCCTGCACCGGTGCACACTGCCTGGGACTCGGCCCTCAGTTGGTGAACCCGGCGACGCGCAGCCTCGCCCGTGATCCATTGGCTCGATCCATCTCGTGCAGCAGTACGTCCGTCGAGCGTGGCCGCCACCTTCATCACCACGAACGGTCGGCCGGTGGTGCGGTGGTGGAGATAGGCGCGCAGTTGCTCGCGCACCAGTTGCTCGCCATCGCCGCACCCCACCTCGATGCCCGCACTGCGAAGTGCTGCGATGCCGCTGCCCGCCACGCGCGGGTCGGGGTCCTGCACGGCAATGGTCACCCGTTGCACACCCGCTGCAACGAGGCGGTCCACGCACGGCCCGGTGCGTCCCTGATGACTGCAGGGCTCGAGGGTGACGAACACCTCTGCACCACGGGTGTCTGCACCTGCGGCGCGTGCTGCATCGAGGGCAACCACCTCTGCGTGGCGCATGCCGGGGGGTTCGGTGGCGCCCACGAACGACTGGCCGTCAGCGGTGATCACCACGCAGCCCACCCACGGGTTGGGCGCCGTGCGCAGACGAGCGGTGTCAGCCGCATCGATGGCGCGCTGCATGTGCAGCGACACCGAAGGTGCAGCGACGGTGCCGATCATGTGTGTCGCGCCCCCACGCCGAGGGGACCGAAGGTGGTGCGACAGTGACGGCACCAGAATCCCTGCTCGAGCTCGGTACCGCACTGCTTGTGGATGAGCACCGTGCCGGCCGTACTGCCGCCGACCCACTTGGATCCCCACCGCAGCAGCGCCACGATCATCGGGGAGAGTTCGATGCCCATTGGCGTGAGCCGGTAGTCGTAGCGGACCGGATGGTGCTGGTAGGGGATGCGCTCCACCACCCCGGCCTCCACGAGCCGCTTGAGCCGGTCGGTGAGCACGGCCCGCGAGATGCCGAGGTCGGCCTGCAGGTCGTCGAAGCGACGGATGCCCCGGAACAGGGCCCGCACCGTCAGGATCGACCATCGGTCGCCCACGAGTCGGGCCACCTCGGCCGCCCACTGATCGTCGCCGCCGCCGGTGTCGGGGGTGCCGACGCCGGGCTCGGGTCGGATCGGGCTGGGCAGGGCCATCGGCGCACCCTACCGGCGTTCGGCCAGTGAGTTCGAATTTCGGACTCACCCGGGCTAGGGTCGCCCCCCATGGACGACCGCTCCCTGCTCGCCGCGCCTCTCGCCGACCTCATGGCGCAGGCCCGCGCCATCAAGACCGCCCGGTACGGGAGCCGCGTCACCTACTCGCCCAAGGTGTTCATCCCGCTCACCACCCTCTGCAACGACTCGTGCGGCTACTGCACCTTCGCTGAGTCGCCGGCGCGTGCCGCCAAGCTCTACCTCGAGCCGGCCGATGTCCTCGCCATCGCCCGGGCCGGTGCCCGCCAGGGATGCCACGAGGCGCTCTTCACCCTCGGCGAGCGGCCCGAGGCCCGGTACCCGGCCGCTGCTGCGTGGCTCGCCGAGCACGGCTACTCCTCCACGGTCGAGTACCTCGCCGCGATGTGCAAGTTGGTGCTCGACGAGACCGGCATGCTCCCGCACGCGAACGCCGGCGCGCTCTACGCAGACGAACTCGCGGCACTGCGCCCGGTGTCGGCCAGCCAAGGCATGATGCTCGAGACGCTCAACGGCGATCTCGACTGCCACCGCGGTGCGCCGGACAAAGCACCCGAGCGACGACTCGCCACGCTCGATGCGTCGGGCGAACTGGCCATCCCGTTCACCACCGGCATCCTCGTGGGAATCGGCGAGAGCCGTGAGGACCGCCTCCATGCGTTGCGTGCGATCGCCGAGCGACATGCCCGCTTCGGCAACGTGCAGGAAGTGATCGTGCAGAACTTCCTGCCCAAGCCGCTCACCGTCATGCGTCGCGCTGCGGCGTGCCCGCCCGACGACTACCTGTGGACGATTGCTGCGGCGCGCATCATCCTGCCGGTTGAGATTCACCTGCAGGCACCGCCGAATCTCACCGACGACTTCGGTGTGCTGCTCGATGCGGGTATCGACGACTGGGGCGGTGTGTCGCCCGTTACGGCAGACCACGTGAACCCCGAGCGTCCGTGGCCGGATCTCGACATCCTGCGTGAGGTCACCGAGGCACGTGGCGACACGCTCGCACCGCGCCTCACCATCTACCCCGAGTACGCAGCCGACCCTGCACGCTGGCTCGACCCTGCCATGCGCTTCCCGGTGATGGATCGCAGCGATGCCGAGCGACTCGGCCGCGATGACCCGGGCGCACATTTCCCCGAGCGCGTGTCAGGAACGGTGGACACCGGCGACGGCGCCGAGGTGATCCTCGTGGGGCCGAAGTCCACCATGTGGTACTCAGGCTCAGACAGCACGCCCGCCACGCTCGTGGTGCCCGCCGCTCGCATCGGTGGTGCGGTAGCCGAGGTGCTCGACGGTGTGCGCATGGGCCACGAACTCGGCGTGGAGGAGATCACCACGCTGTTCGGTGCACGCGGCCCCGAGGTGGCGGCCATCGCCGAGTTCGCCGACGAACTCCGCAAGCAGGCGGTGGGCGACACCGTCACGTGGGTGCACAACCGCAACATCAACTACACCAACATCTGCACGTTCAAGTGCAAGTTCTGCGGGTTCTCCAAGGGCCCGTTGTCGCTCAACCTGCGCGGCAAGCCGTATCTGCTCACGCTCGAGGATGTTGCCGAGCGCGTGCGCGAGGCCTGGGATCTCGGCGCCACCGAGGTGACGCTGCAGGGCGGTATTCACCCGGACTTCGACGGCGACTACTACATCGACGTGTGCCGCGCCGTGAAGGAGGCTGCACCGAACATCCACGTGCACGGCTTCACCGCACTCGAGGTCACCGAGGGGGCCAAGCGACTCGGAGAGCCGCTCGACGTGTACCTCGGCCGCCTGCGGGATGCGGGTCTCGGGAGCCTCCCGGGTACCGCCGCCGAGATCCTCGACGACGAGGTGCGCGCCATCCTGTGCCCCGACAAGGTGAACACCCAGGAGTGGCTCGACTGCCACGAGATCGCCCACTCGGTGGGTCTCGCCTCCAACGTGACCATCATGTTCGGATCGGTGGAGCAGCCGGTGCACTGGGCGCGTCACATCGTCCGCACCCGTGATCTACAGAAGCGCACGGGAGGATTCACCGAGTTCGTGCCGCTGCCGTTCGTGCACATGGCGTCCCCCATCTACCTGCAGCGCAAGGCGCGTCGAGGACCCACGTTCCGCGAGACGCTGCTCATCCACTCGGTGGGGCGCATCGCTTATCACGGCCTCATCCACAACATTCAGGCGTCGTGGGTGAAGATCGGCAAGCCGGGCGTTCGTCAATTGCTGAATGCGGGCGTGAACGATCTCGGCGGCACCCTGATGAACGAGAACATCAGCCGCGCAGCCGGCGCATCGCACGGGCAGGGCCTCGAGCGCGAGGACTTCGAGCAGATCATCGACGGACTCGGTCGCACCCTCGCCCAGCGCACCACCAAGTACGGCCGGGTCGACGGCGTGGGTGTCTGACCGGGCGATGTCGAGTTCCGACACGCCGGTTGCGCTCATCACGAACGCTCACACCTATGTAGGTGCACCGCTTGCGCGGGTGCTCGCCCGCTCCGGACACCGCTTCGTGCTCCACGTTCCGCGCGCAGGCCGTGACACGGCCCTGCACGGCGACGACGGCGTGCACAGTGATGACGGCGTCGATCGACTTGCGAGCGAACTGGGCTCGCAGGGCTGCGACTCGGTGGTGGTGCGTGACCACGACCTGTCCACCGCCGAGGGCAATGCGGCATGTGTCGATGCTGCGCTGAGTCGCTTCAGCCGTCTCGATGCGGCATGTCTGGTGACCGGCACCATTGCGGTTGGTTCGTTCCTCAAGGTGAACCCCGATACGTGGGACACCATGAAGCGCTTCAACCTCGACATGGTGTTCCACGGTCTGCAGGCGGTGCTGCCGCCCATGCTCGCCGCCGGCCGCGGTCAAGTGGTGGTGTTCACCAGCGCCACGGGTGCACGGCCCGAGCCGCGCACCTCGGTGTACGCGGCCACGCGAGCCGGAGCCAACGCTCTCGTGCGCGCAGTGGGCCTCGAGCACGCAGCCAGCGGGGTGACGGTCAACGCCATCGGCACGAACTTCATGGACTTCCCCGGTTTCCGCGATGCGAGCGGTATGGACGACCCCGAGCGCGCGTCCAAGGTGATCGCTCAGGTACCGATGCGCCGTCTCGGATCCCTCGACGAACTCGCCGAGTTCACCGCCGTGCTGCTCGACGGGCGCAGCCGGTTCCAGACCGGTCAGTTCTTTTCGTACAGCGGCGGTTGGAGTACCTGAGCCCACGCCAGCGGCGCGAAAGGCAGTGCGACGCTGCTCAGCCGACGAGGCGAGCGAGGAGATCGCTCAGGCGGTCCAGTTCGGTGTCGCTCAGTGCGTCGATCCCGGTGAGTCGTTCGCGTGCAGCCCGGGTGAGGCGCAACCGCATCGCATCCCCGTGAGGGGTGCGATGCACGAGGGTCACCCGTCGGTCCGACGGGTCGGCGCAGCGCTCGGCAAGTCCGCGTCGCTCCAGCCGGTCGACGATTCCCGTGATGTTGCTGGCGTCGCAGTGATGCGCATCGGCGAGGAACCGCATCGACCGTGGCTCGTCGAGGAGCCGCAGCGTCATGGCCAGCGGGGGAGTGAGGTCCTGTTCACGCAGTTCCTCGTGGAGGCCCTGCGAGAGCGCGTCGAGCAGGGCGGTGATCCGCTCGCCGAGCCGGTGCTCGAGGGCGGTGCGCGACTCCTTGGTGGCCCGTGTGCCGGAGGGCATCAGCCAACCCGGCGGTAGCGGCGCACCGAGAGCGCAACGAACACTGCGGTGATCCCGGCGATCCAGCCAGTCATCGCCACCATCTCCTGCGACAGGTTCACGCCGGTGATCGCATCGCCCTGGGTGAGCTTGCGAACCACGTTCACGGCGTGGCTCACCGGCTGATTGCGGGCAAACGCCTGCAGCCAACCGGGCATGGAGTCGAGGGGCACGAAGGTGGAAGCCGCAAAGGTGAGCGGGAAGATCGGCAGGAAGGCGGCGATCTGGGCGGTCTCGGCGGTCTTCACGGTGAGGCCCACGAGGGCGAACAGCCAGCAGAACGCCATGCCGAAGAGCAGCAGCATGCCGATGGCGGCGAGTGCCGGGAAGAATCCGTTGTTGAATCGGAAGCCCACGGCCATGCCCACGCCGAGCATGAGCAGCACCACGAACAGGTTGCGCACGACATCGGCCACGATGCGCCCCGTGAGCACGGCGGAGCGGGCCATCGGGAGCGAGCGGAAACGGTCGACGATGCCCTTTTGCATGTCGTCGTTGAGGCCGAACGACGTACCGGCACCGCCGAACAGCGTGGTCTGCACGAGCACGCCGGGGATGAGGTAGTTCACGTAGGCGCCACCGGTGGTGATGGCACCGCCGAAGACGTAACGGAAGAGCAGCACGAACATCACGGGCTGCACCGCGTTGAAGAAGATGGACTCCGGTACCCGCGCCATGCGGATGAGGTTCCGCTTGGTGACGATGAGTGAGTCGGTGATGATGCGGGGCATCTCAGGCTGCCTTTCCTGCGGATCCGGCCGCACGGCGGCGGGCGTTGCGGGCCCGGCGGTTCTGGGGGAGTGCCTCGGGGGCGTCGTCCCCGTCATCGATGGTCTCGGTCTCCTCGCCGGCGCCGTGACCGGTGAGGGCGAGGAACACGTCGTCGAGCGACGGACGGTGAATCGCGAGGTCGTCGAGGGCGATGTCGTGGTCCGACATCGTGCGTGCAACGGCCGTGAGCACGTCGACGCCGCGTCGGTCGGCGACGGGAACAAGGACCCGCCCTGAACGCTCGTCGATCTGGGGCGTACCGGCGATGCCGGTGAGCATCTCGGCAATCTTGGTGAGCAGCGCCGGGTCCTCGGCCTTCACATCGACCACATCGCCGCCCTGGCGCGCCTTGAGCTCGTCGGCGGTGCCCTCGGCGATGACGCGTCCGTGGTCGAGCACCATGATGCGGTCGGCGAGGATGTCGGCCTCCTCGAGGTACTGCGTGGTGAGCAGCACCGTGGTGCCCTCGTGCACGAGGTCATTGATGAAGTCCCACAACTGCGCACGGGTACGGGGGTCGAGGCCGGTGGTGGGTTCGTCGAGGATGAGCACCATGGGCCGGCCCACGAGGCTCGCACCGAGGTCGAGGCGGCGGCGCATGCCACCCGAGTAGGTCTTCACCGACCGGTTCGCCGCATCGGTGAGCGTGAGCCGCTCGAGCGCATCGGTGGCGCGAGCGCGTGCTTCCTTGCGCGACAGCCCGTAGAGGCGTCCCACCATCTCGAGATTCTCCCGACCGGTGAGCAGTTCGTCGACCGCGGCGTACTGACCGGCGAGCCCGATGAGCTCGCGGGCCTGCTGCGGGCGCTCGGCAACGTCGATGCCGTTGATCCGGGCGAAACCGGTGTCGGGGCGCATCAGCGTCGAGAGGATGCGCACGAGTGTGGTCTTGCCTGCGCCGTTGGGACCGAGGAGACCGTGCACGGTGCCCGGTTCGACCACGAGGTCGACACCGGCCAGAGCCTTGGTGCTGCCGAACGACTTGGTGATGCCACGTACCTCGATCATCGGGGAGGTGGGGACACGGGATGCGGGGGCGGGGGGAGTCACGTCGAACACTCTCGCCCGATCGTTGAGGTGTCCCAACTATCTCGGTACCTCAACGATGTGAAACCTTTCACGTCACGTCGAGGAATAAGCGACGCGAGGGGGAAGCCAGCGCGGCGCAGCGTGGAACGTTCACTCGGCCAACCCGCACTCGGCGCGGCCCATGTGGTTGTCGTCGGGGAGGCGGGATTTGAACCCGCGACCTCCTGCACCCAAAGCAGGAACGCTACCGCTGCGCCACTCCCCGGCGGAATGGAGGCTACCGCTCGCCGAACACCGGGGATCTCGGCAGGTACATCCACAGGTGGGCTAGAAACCCGATGTGGCCGCATCGACCTCGCCCGAACCGAATCTGTCGTCCGCGGACCAGGAGCGGGGCTCGGTGCCGCCCCCCGAGATCGCCGTCCTCGACGAGTTCGAGGAGAAACTCCGGATGTTCCACGCGCTGCGCACGAGCGACGAGGTGGCCGCCAACAAAGTGCTCGCCGAGCTCGGAGGCCGGGGAAACACCGAGCGAGACATCATCGACCAACTCGCAGCGCCGACCCCGATTGCCGATCTTGCACGGTTCGACGAGGCGCAACGACTCGTGATGCACGCCATCGAGGTGCTGCGGCGCAACGGTTGGCGCGGTCCGCGCCTGCCGCGCAACCTCGGGCCGATCAACCCCATTGCGAAGTGGCTCGTCCAGCTCTTCGCCCGGCTCATCGTCCAGAACCACATCACCCGGCTCATCGACAACCTTCGCAACCTCTACAGCCGTCGCGAGGCGTGGGCGGTTCCCGGCTCCGAGGAGCTCCGCCAGGTGCGTCGGGCGAGGATCCACGCACAGCGGCTTGCGCCCGACCTGAAGGGCCGTGCGCTGGGGCTTCCGTCGTTCCTTCTCGGTGGGGCGATCCTGTCCTCGGGGCTCGGCGCGCTGCGCGCTGGCGCAAGCGCAGTCCGGTCCAACCGCGCGCTCGTGGTGACTGCGACGGTCGTGTTGCTCGTACTGATGTTGGCGGTGGCGTGGTGCGTACTCCGTGGAGCGGCGGTGGCCCGCAACCGGATTCATCTCACCACCGAGCAACCGATGCGGGCGCTGTACGAGGTGATCGGTTACGCCGGTCGGCCGCCCAAGGATGATGCCTACAAGTTTGCGCTCATTGCGCTCATCGGAATGGCCGTGGCGTGGGTGGTGATCCCGGTGGGGATCATCCTCGTGGTCACCTGATCCGGTCAGCCGCGCCGCACGATGGACTTGGTGATCCGGGCAGTGGCCACGATCCGGCCGTTCACCGTCGCCTCGGAGTTCACGAAGGCCACCCGCCGACCTCGTTGCACCACGGTGCCGCGCAGTTCAACCACGTCGCCGGTGCGAACACTGCGAAGCATCGAGATGTGCAGGTCGTGACTGATGGCGTCCTCGTCGTCGTCGAGGAGCGGTTCGAGGGCGAGGAAGGCCGTTGCATCGAGCGTCATCGAGAGCACACCGCCGTTGAGCGAGCCTGCCCGGCCGTCGAGATGTGACCCGGCGGTGAACCGGCAGCCGAGGTGCGGCTGCTGTGGATCGAGCAACTCGAGGCCAACGTGCCGGTGGAGTGGCGACTGCTCGAAATCGGGACGACCCGAGGTGAGAGGTCCGTTGTCCGAGGTCATCTGCTGTGGTGCCCGGTCAGCGCGGCCGGCCGACGCCGACGACGCTCGACCACTTGAAGCCGTGCACGGAGATCGGCTTGCCGGGCCGAGACGCGTCGATCATCAGACCGTCGCCCACGTACATCCCCACATGGCTGATGGGGCTGTAGAAGAAGAGCAGGTCACCGGGCTGAGCCTCGGAGATGGGCACTCGGTCGGTGGCGTAGTACTGCAGCCGGGACTGGTGCGGAAGCCGGACGCCCGCCCGTGCCCACGCCCAACTCGTGAGGCCCGAACAGTCGAAGCCGTAGCCGGGTCGGGCCATGAACGCCCGGTACATCACGCCGATCTGGCTCTTGGCTGCAGCGACTGCACCGCTCGCCCCGGGTGACGGCGGAGGTACGTCTCGACCGGCACCACCGCCAGAGTTGCCCCCGCCGCTGTTGCCACCGCCAGAGTTGCCGCCGCCGCCGTTGTTGCCACCACCGGAGTTGCCGCCGCCGGTGTTGCTGCTGCCGCCACCACCTCCGCGGCCGCCGCCACGACCCCCGCCGCTGTTGCCGCCGCCGGTGTTGCCGCCACCGCCGTTGTTGCTCGCTGCGTCCCGGCGGGCAGCAGCAGCCTCGGCACGAGCACGAGCACGAGCCTCGGCGTCACGACGCGCCTCTTCGGCAGCGAGTGCCTCCTTGAGGTCAGAGGTGACCTGGGACTGGATCTTCTCGAGTTGCTGCTGCTTCTTCTCGGTTGCCTTCCTGCGGCTCTCGAGTTTCTTGGTGAGTTCTGCCTTGGCGCGCTGCTGCTTCTGCAGTTTGCGGCGTGCCGTGGTCAACTCATCGAGCTTCGATTCGAGCTTGTCGCTCGCCTGCTGGCCCGTGGTGAGCGCAAGCGATGCGTACTGGTCGCGCACGACGGTCTCGGTGAGCTGTGCGCTCCCCCCGAGCAGTTCGCCGATGCCCCCGAGTTCGCCGCCGCTGGCAAACATCTTCACGGCGAAGTCCCGGATGGAGGAACGCATCCCGCCGAGTTCGCTCTCGAGCGCCGTCACCCGGGTTTGGCTCTCGGTCAGCTGCACGTCGAGTTCGGCTGCCTCGACCTGTGCTTCGTTGTAACTCTCGGCGAGTCGGGCGAACTCCTCACCGAGCCGGTCGAGCTGGTCCGCGATCCGGGCCGCCTTGGCCCGCAGTTCCCGCGACGATTCGGCCTGCGCTGGTGCCGTCGAGACCTGGGCGACCACCCCGGTCACCAGCAGGGAGGCGAGCGCCCCGGCGGCGGCGAAGCGCCGGAAACGGGTGAATCGCGGGACCATTCGTCGCATCGGGGAGCGAGGCTAGCAAGCCGTGACAGTCATGTTACGAACCTGTTGCGAAACCAGCGCTGAGCAGGGGAAACCCTCGCAACGGAGCCCGTCATACGGTCAGTCGTCGAGGATCGTGACGGTGCCGGCGGATCCGTCCACCCGCACCCGCGCGCCTGCCGGGATCCGTTTGGTGGCGTTCACGCAGCCCACCACCGCCGGGATCCCCATTTCCCGGCCCATGATCGCGGCGTGGGAGGCAAAGCTGCCGTGGTCGGTGACGATGGCTCCGCAGAGGTGCAAGAACGCGTTGAACGACTCCCCGGTGGCGGTGGTGACGAGCACCTCGCCGTCGTCGAGGAGGAGCAGTTCGTCGAAGTTGCGCACGAGGCGGGCCGGCCCCTCGAAGACCCCGGTACTCCCGCCTACACCGGTGATGACACCCACGTCGGTGCTCGGGGCCGCGACCTCTCCGAGCACACCGTCGAGGTAGAGAGCGATGGCCGACATGACGCGCACCGAGACCTCGGGCAGTCCCTCGAGCGGCAGGGGAGCGCCGGGCGGGTCGCCGAGCATCGGTGGGGCGCCGGCCTGGCTGAGCGACTTTCGGCGGGCCACCCGATCGCTCAACTCATCGGCGGTGGGTGATGCGCTGCCACCGAGCAGCGCATCGATCTCGGCGGCGCGGAGGTCGAGGGTGTCGTAGAGGAAGTGAATACGACCGCGTGCGGAGAGCCGCTTCCCGAGTTCGATGAGCGCAAGACGGAGCAGTCCTGCAGCGGCTGCGTCGCTGTACAGCCCGCGTTCGTCGCGCAAGCGGTACACGAGGCGGGCCTCGGCGAGCAGTTCGTCGAACCGACCGCGATATTCGGCGGGGACCTCTGCGCGGATCTCGGCGGCGAGGACGTCGGCGCGCTGTCGCGCATCGTCGTGCTCGTGCTCCACGGCGGCGCGAATGCGGCCGAGCACGACGCCGGGGCGTTCCTCGATGGTGGGGTTCGTGAGGTCGAAGCCCGATCCCAAGCGGTACCCGACCGACTCCATGTACGAGTTCACCTCGGGGCACGCTGCCCGCAGGGCCTGCAGGTGTTGGTCGGACTCCATCGAGGTGTCGTCGAGCAGCACGCGCAGGGCACTCGACGCACGCAGTGCTCGGATCGCGGGTTCGAGTTCGGGAGGGAGCACGCTCGACACCGGCGAATAGCCGTCGAATGCGGCGAACATGGGTATCGGCGCGCGGCCAGTCCATCGGGCTGCGTGCAGCACGAAGTCGCCCACGGGGAGCATCGCCGCACCGTTGAAGCGCAGGTGCTGCACCCACATGGCACGCCAGTGCTCGACGCATCGGTGGAGGTGATTGCGCAACCCGTCGTCTGTCAGCCCTGCGAGATCCACGGCAGCGAGCGAACGATGGATGGCAATCGATGCCGGCTTTGCCTCCTCATCCCAGTGGCGCAGCACGGTGCGCCAAATCTTGTTGTCGAAGGCCGCCTGTGAGACGGCGGCACGACGCTCGAGCTCGAGGGTGTCGCTGCGGTCGAAGGTGTTCACGAGTGCGTAGAAGAACCCGTTGACGTGTGTCCCGCGGCGCGCCGGGATGAGCAGGCCCCACTCGGCGACGGTTTGTGCGTAACCCTCTGCCCAGGCGCCCGGCTGCACCTCCTGCATGAGCGCCGTGACCGCCATGGGGAAATGCGCGCGGTCCTGCTTCCACGTGCCCGGCCCCGGTGGCGTCCATTCGATGTCGACGATGTCAGTCACGACCGACCCCCTGATGCCCGATGGTTTGATCCTCGCGCAGTCCGGTCGGGGCTCGCCCCGGACAGGTCCGCGTCCCCGGACAACGCCGCCGTCGTACGGGGACGACTCAGCGGCGAGCGGCAGCCCGAGCGGCGCGGGCCAAGCGGCGCGCCGTGCGGCCCACTGGCTCGAGTTGGCGTCCGTCGAGGTCGCCCATCTCCACGCCGTTGTCGAACAGCACGCGGTAGCGCTGCCAGTTGAAGCCGTTCGCCAGGATGACCTTGCCGGTCGTGCCCGACGGCACCCCGGTGAGATCGACCGTGCTCTGGACCTTGTCGCCCATGCGAAGGCTGAGTTGGTTCGCGTGCGGTTTCGCGAGGGCGTGCGGCTTCCACATCGTCATACCCCGCCATTCTGCCTGACGGAGACCGCCACCCGCCGATTCTGGCCCCGGCCGTTACACTGCGCCGCCTGTGAAGTCGACGCTGGAACCCCTCGAGGGAAACAAGATCAAGTTGTCCGTCGAGGTCGAGGAGGGCGAGTTCGACCACGACATCGATGCCGCCTTCCGCAAGCTCGCCCGAGAGGTTCGCCTGCCCGGTTTTCGTCCCGGCAAGGCACCCCGGAAGGTGCTCGAGGCCCGTATCGGCATCGGTCCCGCCCGGGAGCAAGCACTTCGCGATGGCATCCCGGTGTACCTCGCCAAGGCCGTGCGCGAGCACGATGTCGACCTGATCGCCACCCCCGAGATCGAGGTGACTGCCGGAGCCGACGAGGGCCCGGTCGCCTTCCTCGCCACCTGCGAGATCCGACCCGTCATCAGCGTGGCCGGCTACGGCGGCCTCCGCGTGGAGCTGCCGAGGCCCGAGGCCACCGATGCCGAGCTCGAGGAGGCGCTCAACTCCGAGATGCGGCGCCACGGCACGCTGCAGACCGTCGAGCGGCCGGCCGCCCGGGGCGACTTCGTCGTGCTCGACCTCGAAGCCGTCCGCGACGGCGAACCGGTGCCGGGTCTCAACACCGAGGACTGGCTGTACGAGGTGGGTCGCGGCTGGGTGTCTGGAACCTTCGACGATCAACTCGTCGGCTCCTCCGCCGGTGACACCCTCACGTTCTCGGACAATCCCACCGGGACTGACACCCCGGCCGATTTCACCGTCAAGGTCACCAACGTGCAGGAGTTGGTGCTTCCCGAGGTCACCGACGAGTGGGTTGCCGACAACATCGCCGAATTCGACTCCGTCGAGGCATGGCGCAACAGCGTGCGCGAGCGCATCGCTGCCATCCGCCTCAATCAGGCCCGCCAACTCGTCATCGAGCGCGCCACGACAGCACTCGCCGGCCTCGTCGACGAGGAGCCCCCGCAGGTGATGGTCGACCAAGAGCTGCAGGCACGCGTCGAGAACTTCGTGAAGGATCTCCAGGCGCGCGGCGTCACGGTCGACCAGTGGATGTCGGCCACGGGTCAGGACACCGCAGGGCTCATCGAGTCGTTCCGCGAGCAGGCGCAGCGAGCAGTGCTGGTCGATCTTGCGCTGCGCTCGGTGGCCGATGCCGAGCAGCTCGCTGTGGACGAGGACGACCTCGAGGTCGAGTACGCCCGCGTTGCCATGCGTGCGGGCATGAAGCCCAAGGATGTCCGCAAGGCCTACGAGAAGAACGATGCCGTCGTCGATCTCATCTCGCAGCTGCGCAAGTCCAAGGCGCTCGACTGGCTGCTCCATCATGTCGAACTGGTCGACGAGGCCGGTCAACCCATTGACCGTGACGTGATCCTCGGGCACGACCACGATCACGATCACGATCACGATCACGACGATCCGGACCACGATCACGCCGAGGAGGCCTGACATGAACAGCCCGTTGCTCGAGCCCGTACGTAACTACATGGTCCCGAATGTCATCGAGCAGACCAGCCGCGGCGAGCGTGGCATGGATCTCTACAGCCGGCTGCTCAAGGAGAACATCATCTTCCTGCAGACGCCGATCGACGACACGATCGCCAGCCTCATCTGCGCACAGTTGATCCACCTCGAGAGCGAGAATCCCGACAAGGACATCAACCTCTACATCAACAGCCCCGGCGGCGACATCACGGCGCTGTTCGCCATCTACGACACGATGCAGTTCATCAAGAACGACATCGCCACCATCTGCCTTGGCCAGGCGGCGTCAGCGGCGGCGGTCCTCCTTGCCGCCGGCACCAAGGGCAAGCGTCTCGCCCTTCCGCACGCCCGGATCCTGCTCCATCAGCCGTACGGCCAGGTGGGATACGGGCAGGTCACCGACCTCGAGCTCGCCGCCCGGGAGATCCTGCGCATGCGGGAACTGCTCGAGGAGATCCTGGCGAACCACACGGGGCAGCCCATTGCGCGAATCCACGCCGACACCGATCGAGACTTCGTAATGGAGGCTGAGGCGGCAGTGGAGTATGGCATCATCGACAGCGTGATCAGCTCCCGTCAGGCTGTCGACCGCTCCGGTCCGATTCGCTGACGGGCCGAGCAGAGGGGCGACGCCTTGGCGAAATTTGGCGACACGGGGGAGTTGCTCAAGTGTTCGTTCTGCGGCAAGTCGCAGAAGCAGGTCAAGAAGCTCATCGCCGGCCCCGGCGTGTACATCTGCGACGAGTGCATCGACCTCTGCAACGAGATCATCGAGGAGGAGCTCGCCGAGACCGGTGAGGTCCACTTCGAGGAGCTCCCGACACCTCGCGAGATCTGCACCTTCCTCGACGATTACGTCATCGGCCAGGAAGATGCAAAGAAGATCCTCGCGGTCGCTGTGTACAACCACTACAAGCGCATCCAGTTCCAGAACTCGGGAACCGTGGGCCGTCGCGACGAGGTCGAGCTGCAGAAGTCGAACATCCTCCTGCTCGGCCCCACGGGTTGCGGCAAGACCCACCTCGCCCAGACGCTGGCGCGCATGCTGAACGTGCCGTTCGCAGTAGCCGATGCGACTGCGCTCACCGAGGCCGGTTATGTCGGTGAGGACGTCGAGAACATCCTGCTCAAGCTCATCCAGGCCGCCGACTACGACGTCAAGAAGGCCGAGACCGGGATCATCTACATCGACGAGATCGACAAGATCGCCCGGAAGAGCGAGAACCCCTCCATCACGCGAGATGTCTCGGGCGAAGGCGTTCAGCAGGCCTTGCTGAAGATCCTCGAGGGAACGGTGGCCTCGGTGCCCCCGCAGGGCGGGCGCAAGCACCCGCACCAGGAGTTCCTCCAGATCGACACCACCAACGTGCTCTTCATCTGCGGCGGCGCATTCGCTGGCCTCGAGCAGATCATCGAGCAGCGCATCGGTCGTCGCGGTGTGGGCTTCAACGCATCGGTGGTCTCCAAGCTCGACAAGGACCCCGGCGAACTCTTCGCCCAGGTGCTGCCCGAGGACCTGCTCAAGTTCGGGCTCATCCCCGAGTTCGTCGGTCGGCTCCCGATGGTGGGTGCAGTGCGCTCCCTCGACCGGGAATCGCTCGTGCGGATCCTCGTGGAACCGAAGAACGCGCTGGTGAAGCAGTACCAGAAGTTCTTCGAGATGGAAGAAGTCGAGCTCGAGTTCAGCCCCGATGCGCTCGAGGCCGTTGCCGAGCAGGCACTCCGCCGCGGAACCGGAGCGCGTGGCCTGCGCGCCATCCTCGAGGAGGTGCTCCTGAACACGATGTACGACCTCCCGGGCCGTACGGATGTCGGTCGGGTCATCATCGATGCGGCGACGGTGAACGACAAGGTGAACCCCACCGTGATCCCGCGCGAGGTCGTGAACCGCACCGCGCGTCCACGGCGCGCTGCTAGCTGACGGCAGCAATGCAGTACGCCGACGCGCTTGCGTACCTTGATGCCCACGCGTCCTACGAGCGCACGGGTCGCATCGAGTCGCCGTCGCTCGATCGCATTACCCGGCTCTGCGCAGCGATGGGCGATCCGCAGCACGCCGCACCGGTGATCCACATCACCGGCACCAATGGCAAGGGGTCCACCTCGCAGATGATCACGCGCCTGCTCATGGAGCAGGGGCTCAAGGTCGGCACGTACGCGAGCCCGCACCTCGAGCGCGTGAACGAACGACTGATGATCGACAGCACCCCGATCGACGACGAGTCGTTCGCTGCGCAGATCGCCGCCGTCGCCGACCTCGAGGTCGTGGCGGGCGTTCGCCCGGGCTATTTCGAGGCCTGCACGGCGGCAGCCTTCCGCTGGTTCGCCGATGAGGCGGTGGATGTGGCCGTGATCGAGGTCGGTCTGCTCGGGGCGTGGGACGCCACCAACGTCGTCGATGCCCGTGTGGCGGTGATCACGAACATCGGGCTGGATCACACCGAGTTCGCCGGGCCAACCAAGGCCCACATTGCACGGGAGAAGGCCGGCATCATCAAGCCCGGCTCGACGGTCATCATCGGTGAGACCGATCCCTCGCTGGTCCCGATCTTCCTCGACCGTGCCCACGACACCGCGTGGTGCCGCGGCGAGCACTTTGACGTGGTCGACAACGAATTGGCGCTCGGCGGTCGGTTGCTGGAACTCCGCACGGCGTACGCCCGCTATCCCGAGATCTTCGTGCCGCTCCACGGACGCCACCAGGCCGACAATGCAGTCGTCGCCCTGGCCGCGGCCGAGGCGTTCTTCGGCGGAGAGATCTTTCACGACGTGGTCACCGAGGCCTTCGAACAGGTGCGGATGCCGGGCCGCTTCGAGGTGGTCGGTTACCAACCGCTCGTCATCCTCGACGGCGCGCACAACCCCGCTGGCGCCGATGTGTGTGCCGAGGTGTTCTTCTCGGACTTCGACCCGGCTGGTCAGCGCGTGCTCGTGGTGGGGGCACTGCGCAATCGCGATGCCCAAGCCGTTCTCGAGGCACTACGCGCCGACGAGTTCGACCTCGTGGTGTGCTGCACCGCCCCGTCCCCGCGGGGCGCACCCGGGGAGGAGATCGCGTCAGCGGCTCGCGCCATCGGTTGCGACAACGTCGTGGTCGCGGGCACCGTTGGCGAGGCCTGTGACCGAGCGCTCGCCGGGCGCACCGCAGACGACGCAGTCCTCGTCACGGGCTCGCTGTATGTGGTGGGCGCCGCCCGCCCGCACCTGCGCACCGTCTTGCCCTGATTCGGTTGCCCTGATTCGGGTCGGCCAGATCGGCGGGCCGTCCGGCCGAAACCCCCGGCGGGGCCCGTAACCTCTCGGCCCTATGTCTGATCGCACCCTCGTGTTATTGAAGCCCGATGCCGTCGAGCGCGGACTCGTCGGCGAGATCCTCCGTCGCTTCGAGGCCAAGAACCTCAAAATCGTCGCGATGGATCTCCGCACCCTCGACTCGGCCACCCTCGACCGCCACTACGCGGAACATGTGGGCAAAGGGTTCTACGCAGATCTGGTGGCCTTCATGTCCCGTGGCCCGGTGGTGGCGCTGGCTCTCGAGGGACCCGAGGACACCTGGGAGGTCGTGCGCTCGATGATGGGCGCCACCAACCCCCGCAAGGCGGCTCCGGGCACCATTCGGGGCGATCTCGGCATCCTGTTCACCGAGAACCTCGTCCACGGCAGCGACTCGCTCGAGTCCGCCGCCCGGGAGCTGTCGATTTTCTTCCCCAATCTGTAACAATCCGGCGACTCCGTTAGACTCCGGACACCCTCCGCCGGGGTCGGGCCGCATCGTGCGATTGTCCGCTGTCGGCGTCGCCCGGCGCCGCCGAGCACTAGGGGTGCCGGACTGCAAAGGGGTGAAAGGCTGATGGCTCGCAACAACCCACTCGGGCTTGGGCGCGACATCGCCGTCGATCTCGGTACCGCCAACACCCTCATCTACGTGCGGGGACTCGGGGTGGTGCTGAACGAACCCTCGGTCGTGGCCGTCGATGTCAACGATGGCCGTCCGGTAGCGGTGGGGCTCGAGGCGAAGCGGATGATGGGTCGTACACCGGGCCACATCCGGGCGGTGCGGCCGATGAAGGACGGCGTCATCGCCGACTTCGAGGTCTGCGAGAAGATGCTCCGGTATTTCATCCAGAAGGTGCACCCGAGTCGCTGGAGCAAGCCCCGCATGGTGGTCTGCGTGCCGTCGGGCATCACCGGGGTGGAGCAGCGTGCCGTGCAGGACGCCGCCGAGTTCGCGGGTGCCCGCAAGCCCGTCTACATCCTCGAGGAGCCAATGGCTGCAGCCATCGGCGCCGACCTTCCCGTCCACGAGCCGAGCGGCAACATGATCGTCGACATCGGCGGCGGCACCACCGAGGTGGCGGTGATCTCCCTCGGCGGCATCGTCAGCAGCCTGTCGGTGCGGGTTGCCGGCGACGAACTCGATGAGGCCGTGGCCAACTACCTCCGCAAGGAGTTCTCGCTCGCCATCGGGGACCGCACGGCGGAGGAGATCAAGGTGCAGATGGGGTCGGCGTGGCCCCTCGCCGAGGAGTTCACCGCCGAGGTCCGAGGCCGAGACCTCATCACCGGGTTGCCCCGCTCGGTCGACCTCACCACCGAACTGGTGCGCGAAGCCATCTCCGAGCCCGTCGCTGCCATTGTGGATGCCGTGAAGACGACGCTCGACAAGACACCGCCGGAACTTGCGGCCGACATCATGCACTCAGGCATCACGGTCACCGGCGGTGGGGCGCTGCTGATGGGTCTCGACCGGCGACTTGCCAGCGAGACCGGCATGCCGATCAACATCGCGAACGAACCGCTCTACTCGGTCGTCCTCGGCTCCGGGCGCGCGCTCGAGAATATCGACGCGCTCCGTGGGGTCTTTGCCATCGGTGCCGATGAGTGAGCCTGATCGGTCGGGACCCGTGGACCGCTGGCCATGAAACGCTTTAGCCGACGCCGAGTCCTCCTGCTCCTCGTCCTCACGAGTGTGCTGCTCATCACGTTCAACAACACGAGCAATGAGGCCGTGGGCGACATCCGGTCGGGATTCGGATACATCTTCCGTCCGTTCAAGGGGGCGGCAAAGGTCGTCACCCGTCCGGTCCGCAACATGTGGCGCGGCATCACGAACTACGACGACCTCGAGCGCCAGAACCTTGCGCTGCGGGACCAGTTGGCACGTCAGGCCGGGAACGCTGCAGCGGCCGAGGCGTTCGTGCAGGAGCACAACGAACTGCTCAAGCTGCAGCAGCTTCCCATCGGTCCGAACATCTCCACGGTCACGGCTCAGGTGATCGGTGGGTCACCGCGCGGCGACCAGCAGACCGTCGAGATCAACCAGGGATCGCGACGCGGTGTGCGCGTGGGGATGCCCGTGGTCAACGGTTCGGGCCTTGTTGGAAAGGTCACCGAGGTCTACGCCGATGGCGCCATCGTCCGCCTCATCACCGATCCACAGTTCGTGCTCTCGGTGCGCATCACCTGCGCTGCATTCGTGCCCGGTGCAATCGAGCCGCCAACCACGACCACCACCACGACCGTGCCCATCCCCACCAACGCCAATGGGGAGGTCGTCATCACCGACCCGACCGTGCCGCCGTCATCGACGACGACCACCACCATCTTCTCGGTGTTCACCGCTCCGGAATCGGTCGTGCCCATCGCCGGCACCGGCTCGTCGGGGGTGACGCGATGCGACCGTGAGACGGGCAGCATTCGGGGTCGTGGCCGCAACGATCCACCACAGGTCGGTCTGCTCAACGACGACGCACTGAGCCGGGCCATCCTCGTGAACGATCAGGTCCTCACGGCGGGAGGCACCGACAGCCTTGCCCCGCCGAACCTTCCGGTGGGTCGGGTGAGCCGCGTGATCGAGCGCAAGGGTGACGCCCCCATTGTCGAGGTGAAGCCGAACGCCGACCTCGACCACCTCAACTTCGTCGAGGTGCTGCTGTACCTGCCCGTCTCCGAGGTGGGTGGCTGACGTGCTCTACGTCCTGCGTCAGCCGTGGCTCCGCCTCACGGCGTTGGCGTTCTTGGTCCTTGCGATCCAGACCACGCTGTGTGCGGAGATGAAGCCCTTTGGCGAGACCATGGACCTCATGCTGCTTGCGGTCGCCGCAACGGGAATCGTCGGGGGTTCGCAGAGCGGCGCGCTCGCCGGATTCGTGTTCGGTGTCATCTTCGACCTCGTGCTCGTGACCCCATTCGGTCTCTCGCCGCTCGTCTACGGTCTCGTCGGCTTTGCGGCTGGCTATGCACAGGCCCTCACCTTCGCACCCACGTGGTACCTGAATGCCGGGCTCGTGGCCGCCGCCAGCGCGCTGGGGGTCTTCGGCCTCGCCGCGGCCCAGCAGGTGGTCGGACCCCGCGCCCCGGTCGAGTCCTCCATCGTGCAAACTGCGTTCGTCGTCGGGATCGTGAACGGGTTACTCGCCCCCATCTCGGTCCTGGTTCAGCGATGGTGTCTCGGGCTGAAGCGAGTGATCGTATGACGCAGGCAGGAAACAGGATCGGGCGGTGGGTCGATGGCCGGTGACCGTCGCAACCGCAGACTCGCAGCGCTCGGGGTGGTTGCTGCGCTCATGTTCACCGGAATCGGTGTTCGCGTGTGGTTCCTGCAGGTGGTCGACGCGTCGTCGCTGCGCAAGCGTGTGGAGTTCTCCGCCCGACGCACGGTGACCCTGCTGCCGCGTCGCGGCCGCATCTTCGACATCAAGGGTCGCGTGATGGCCGACAACTCGCGGGTCCTCGTCGTCACCCTCGACCGGTCGCTCCTCCCACCCGACTGTTCGGCCGATGCGCCGCGTTCGCGTGAGCGCCGCTACACGCGGTTCTGGAACCTGCTCTCGGGTCCGCTGAACACCCCTCCGGACGATCTCGAAGCCCGTTTCTGCAGCAACAAGTTCGTGCCGCAGGAGCCGGTTCCGCTGAAGGTGGGTGTCACCGAGGACGAAGCGCTTTACCTCCTCGAGCGTCGGGAGCAGTACCCCGGCATCGACGTGGTCGAGAACTGGAAGCGCCAGTACCCGTTCGCGCCGTTGGCCAGCCACGTGATGGGGTATCTGGGCTCCATCCCGGCCGACAATCCCAACACCAAGAAGGTCAACGAGACCAAGGTGTACACGGACAAGGGCTACCTGCTCTCCGAGCGGGTCGGAGTCGCCGGCGTCGAACGCACCTATGAGGACG
>JAULYZ010000110.1:0-6148 GCA_032117595.1 Acidimicrobiia bacterium
GTCCTTGAATGCGGCAGCGAGGATGTATCCCTGGTTGAACAGGCGGTGGTAGGGCTCCTTCGACGACACATGCCCGAGGTCGTAGAGCACCTTGTGCCAGAAACGCGCGTACAGCAGGTGCAGCACTGCGTGCTCCACGCCACCTACGTAGAGGTCGACGCCGCCCGGGTGGCCCTCGCCCTGTGGGCCCATCCAGTAACGCTCCACGGCCGGGTCGACGAATCGCTCGCTGTTCGTCGGGTCGAGGTATCGGATCTCGTACCAACACGATCCTGCCCATTGCGGCATCACGTTGAGGTCGCGGCGGTACTGCTTGGGCCCGTCACCGAGATCGAGGGTGACGGTTGCCCATTCCTTCACGCGCCCGAGCGGCAGGTCGGGTTCGCTCGTGGCGTCGTCGGCATCGAACTCAGCGGGCCGGAAGTCCTCGAGCGGGGGGAGCGTGACGGGCAGCATGTGCTCGGGTACCGCCACCGGCATCCCGGTCTCGTCGTAGACGATGGGGAACGGTTCGCCCCAGTAGCGCTGACGAGCGAAGAGCCAGTCGCGCAGTCGGTAGGTGATGGTTCCCTCGCCGCTTCCCCGGGAGGCGAGCCAGGGGATGATGAGTTCCTTGGCCTCGGCGATGGTGCGCTCACCGTCGAGTGAGATGGTGGCGTTCGACGAGTTGATGTAGGTGCCGTCACCGTCGAAAGCCTCGGGCCACGTGGACGTGTCGGCGGTGGACTCGAGGCCGTGGTCGGCGAACCACGCTGCCGGCGGCATCTGGATGGCCGGGATCGGCAGGTCGAACTTGCGGGCGAACTCGAAGTCGCGTTGGTCGCCGCACGGCACCGCCATGATGGCGCCGGTGCCGTACCCCATGAGCACGTAATCGGCGATCCACACGGGGATCTGCTGTCCGTTCACCGGGTTCACGGCGAACGAGCCGGTGAACACCCCGGTCTTCTCGCGGTCGTCGACCTGACGCGCCACGTCGCTCTTTGCCCCCGCAGCCGCGCGGTACGCAGCAACGGCTGCCGCCTGCGCCGGTGTGGTGAGCGACTCGACCGCCGGGTGCTCGGGGGCCAGCACCATGAAGCTCGCGCCGAAGAGCGTGTCGGGGCGAGTGGTGAAGACGGTCAGCGGTCCGGCGGGGGAGTCGAAGGAGACCCGTGCCCCCGAGGAGCGACCGATCCAGTTGCGCTGCATCGTCTTGATCGAGTCGGACCACTCGAGGAGATCGAGGTCCTCGACGAGACGATCGGCGTACGCAGTGATCCGCATCATCCACTGCTTCATGCTCCGCTTGAAGACGGGGAAGTTGCCGCGGTCGCTGCGTCCGTCGGCGGTGACCTCCTCGTTCGCCAGCACGGTGCCGAGCCCGGGGCACCAGTTCACCGGCGCCTCCGAGACGTAGGCGAGCCGGTGGGAGTCGATCACGCCCCGCCGTTCGACGGCACTCAGATCGCCCCATGCTCGGCCGTCGGGGGTCGACCGGGCGCCGGACTCGAACTGGGCGATGAGCTCGGCGATCGGTCGTGCACGGTTGGCCTCGGTGTCGTACCAGGCGTTGAAGATCTGCAGGAAGATCCACTGCGTCCAGCGGTAGTAGTCCTCGTCCGTGGTGGACACCGAACGACGCTGGTCGTGCGCGAGCCCGAGCCGGCGCAACTGGCGGCGCATGTTGGCGACGTTGTTCTCGGTGGTGACGCGGGGATGCGTGCCGGTCTGGATGGCGTACTGCTCGGCCGGTAGGCCGAAGGCGTCGTAGCCGATCGAGTGCAACACGTTGAAGCCCTTCATGCGCCGGAAGCGGCCGAACACGTCGGTGCCGATGTAGCCGAGGGGGTGACCGACGTGGAGACCCGACCCCGACGGGTACGGGAACATGTCGAGGACGAACAACTTGGGCCGATCGGCGAGACGCCCCGCATCGGCGAGAGGGCCAGCAGGGTTGGGTGCCTCGAAGGTGCGATCTGCCTCCCAGCGGTCCTGCCAGCGGGTCTCGATACGGCTGGCGAGCGCAGCGGTGTAGCGATGCGACGGGGCGTCGCCTGCCGCGCTGGTGCCGTCGGGGGATGCAGTGCTCATAGCGTCGCAGAACTCTACGAGGCCGCGACCCCGAAGTGCCGACTACGGTTCCGAACGCCCACATGGCACATCTCCCCGTCATGAACGCACCGACGCCCATCATCACGCGCCTCGAGCAGGCCGCCGACCGGCCCACCGGGATCCGGTTCGTCGGGCAGTCGGTGCTGCCCGCGGAGGGCACGCCGTTCGTGGCGTGGCGTCAACTGCACGACGAGGCCCGGGTCGTGGGTGCTTCGTTGCAGGCACTGGGCCTCGGCCCGGGGGACCACGTGGCGATCCTCGGCCCCACGAGCCGTCAACTCATCACCATCATTCGAGGTTGCTGGTTGGCAGGGATCACCTCGATGGTGCTGCCGCTCCCGATGCGGATGGGTTCGCTCGAATCATTCATCGAGTCCACGCGCGGACGCATCCGGCACGGCGACGCACGGCTCGTGCTGATCGACGACGCGTTCGCAGCGTTCTACGAGGGCACCGACGGTGACCCACCGATCCGGCCGATGTCGTCGGTACTGCAGCGGCCCGGCGCACCCTCGCCGGAACGACTCGAGATCCCGTCGCCCGACCCGGAGCGACTGGTGATCCTGCAGTACACCTCGGGATCCACGAGCGAACCCAAGGGTGTGATGATCCCCGACCGGGTGCTCGGGGCGAACCTCGACGCAGCGGTACAGGCCGCAGGGATCACCGACGCCGACGTGCTGCAGTCGTGGTTGCCGCTCTATCACGACATGGGCCTCGTCGGTTGCCTCGCCATCCCGATGTGCACCGGCATACAACTTGTGCAGGCTGCACCGCAGGACTTCCTGGCGCACCCGGGGAACTGGATGCAGTGGTTGTCCGATGCGCGGGCAACCGCAACGGCGGGACCGAACTTCGCGTGGGTGCTGGCTGCGCGGGCGCTGCGCCGGATGACGGACCTCGATCTCTCGCCGATGCGAATCGCGCTGTCGGGCGCCGAGCCGGTGGATCCTGTTGCGGTGGAGACGTTCGTGGCCGAGGCGCAACGATTCGGCTTCCGTCCGGGCGCGGTGTATCCCGCATTCGGGATGGCGGAGGTTGCCATTGCCGGGGCGTTCCCGCCCCCGATGCGCGGGCTGCGTTGCGACACCGTCGACCGCGTGGTGCTCGAGCGCGATCGCATTGCCAAGCCGGTCGAGGCCGACGAGGACTCGCTCAACTCCGATGCGGTCCGGCGCCTTGCGTTGCTCGGCACGGCGGTGCCGGGACTCGAGTTCGTCGTGGTCGACCCCGAGACGGGGGTGCCGCTTGCCGACCGACACGTCGGCGAACTGCTCATCCGGGGAACGTCGGTGACATCGGGCTACTACAAGCACCCCGAGGCCACCGACGCGTCGTTCCGCGACGGCTGGCTGTGCACCGGCGACCTCGCCTACCTGCTCGACGGGGAACTCGTACTGTGCGGCCGGATCAAGGACGTGATCATCGTCGGCGGGCGCAACATCTTCCCCGAGGACATCGAGCGTGTCGTCGGCGCCCTCGACGGCATCCGGGCGGGCAACGTGATCGCGTTCGGGGTCGACGGCTACAAGGGCAAAGAGACGGTCATCGTCGTGGCGGAAGTGAAGCCCACCGAGACGTCGGGCTCCCTCGACGAGATTCGTGCCCGCGTGCACACCCGCACCCTGGATGTGTCGGGCCTGCCACCGCGGGACATCGTTTTCGTCCGCCCGGGCACGCTCCCGAAGACCTCGAGCGGCAAGCTGCAGCGGGCGAAGTGCCGTGAGCAGTACCTCGAGAACAGCCTCGAAGCCGCGCAGTAGTCCGACGTTGCGCCGGGCTGGAGCGCTAGCGCGCGGGCAAGCTCAGCTGGAGAGGTCGGCGAGGACGCGCTGCCAGCGTTGCGGGTCGCTCTTGTACGGCGCATAGAACGAGATGCGCTGGATGACGTCGGAGTAGCGGCGCTTCAGCTCCGGTGCGATCTGCTCCGGCTCGCCCACTACGGCGAAGGTGTTGAGGATCTCGTCGTTGATGAGATTGCCCATCTCGACCCACTTGCCGGCCTTCGACATCGTGTTGAGCTCCTCCTGGAGCCCGCCCCAGCCATGGATCTCGAGCACACCGCGGTAGGCGGGTGTGGAACCGTAGAAGGCGATCTGTTGGCGAGTGCCCGCAGCGGCATTGGCCAGTTCCTGCTCGTTCATGCCCGTGACCACGAAACTCGGCCCGACGATCTCGAAGCCTTCCATGGTCTTGCCGGCCTTGGCGCGACCGCGTGCGAGAGCAGGGATGGTGACCTCGCGCAGGTACTTCTCGGTGGTGAAGCCGTGGCAGATGAACCCGTCGCACACCTCGCCGGCAACCTCGGTCATGTGCGGGCCCACACCAGCGAGGAAGACCTTCGGGGGTCCGAAGCCCTCGAGCTCGGCCTTGTCCGGGGTGAAGAACGGGGTCATCAGCGTGTGGCGGTAGAAGTCGCCACGGAAGTCCAACTTGGTGCCGTTCGCCCAGCAGTCCCAGATGGCCCGCATGGCGAGCACCATCTCGCGCATGCGCTTGGCCGGCTCGCTCCACGGCATCGAGAAACGCTTCTCGATGTGCGGCTGGATCTGGCTGCCGAGACCCAGCACGAACCGACCCTTCGAGAAGGCCTGGAGGTCCCAGCCGATGTTGGCGAGGATCATCGGGTTGCGGGCAAAGGCCACCGCAATGGACGTGCCC
This sequence comes from Acidimicrobiia bacterium, assembly GCA_032117595.1. Classification (GTDB taxonomy): domain Bacteria; phylum Actinomycetota; class Acidimicrobiia; order Acidimicrobiales; family Ilumatobacteraceae; genus WLJO01. The sequence goes on from JAULYZ010000110.1 coordinate 4,756, forward strand.
AGCTCGATCTTGCTGGTGTGCTCCGCTGCGAGCAGCAGCGGGAAGAACGGGTCGTGCGAGGTCTCCGCGGTCCACGCGCCTGCGTATCCCTGAGCCTCGAGCTCTTGTGCCTGCTTGCCTGCGTTGCGCAGGTCGAATCCGATTCCGCCGTCAACCTTCATGACGGGGACGGTAGCCGCTCGTCTGCAGAGTCGCTCAACCGGTGCCCAGGGTCTGCGAAGGGGCCACGCCGTCTGAGCGGGCTATGCCCCCTGGTCGCGCAGGAAGCGCTCGACCTCGGCGGCGAGTTCATCCCCGCTGGGGAGTTGGTCGGGATCCAGGGCCTCGCCCTCGTGGACCCCGGACGCCTGCTCGGTGGCGTCCCATGCGGTCTCGAGCTGGCGGAGCATTGCGACGTGCTCGGGGTTCGCCTCCACGAGTTCGTCGAGGCGGTCGCGCTGCACGCTGGCCTGACGGACGAGCGCCGAGATGTCGAAGCTCAACCCTGCGGTCTCGGCGACGCCCTCGAGCAGAGCAGCGCTAGCGGCCGGATACGTGGTGGTGGCGATGTAGTGCGGCACCTGCACCCACAGGCCGATGGCCGGGATGCCGCGGGTATGGAACGCATGCTCGAGAACCGATTCGATACCGGCCGGCACATCGGCAGAGTTGCGCAGATAGCGCACCGATGCCGCAAGGGTGCTCGACGGGGTGGTGCACGACAGCCGGCACGGCCGGGTGTGCGGCGCACCGAACGGGTAGGCGCCGAGCCCGACCACGAATATCATTGACAGCTTCACCAGTCCGATTCCAGCCCCTTGGAAGCGTTTTGCAGTGCCTGCGGCCACGCCCGTGTTGCTGAACGTGTCCATGATTGCCGCCGCATGGTGGGGTGGCCCATGGTTTGGGACTTTGGGTGTGCCCCCGATTTATGCCTTGGCCGTGGGCGTGATGCTGGGCGGTGTGGCCCAGCTCAGTATTCAGCTTTTGGCTTTGCGCCGTTTGGGCATGTTGCCCCGCGTTGGCCTGAGCTGGCGCGCGGTGCGAGAAGCTTGGGGTGGCGAAGGCCCCAAGCGCATCTTGCAGCTGATGGTGCCTGCTTTGCTGGGCGTGAGCGTGGCGCAGATTTCTTTGCTCATCAACACGCAAATTGCCTCGCACCTGACGGCTGGTAGTGTGAGTTGGCTGAGTTATGCCGACCGTTTGATGGAGTTCCCCACGGCCTTGCTGGGCGTGGCGCTGGGCGTGGTGTTGATGCCTCAGCTCTCGGCGGCGAAGGCTGCCAACGACACTGTTAAATACTCAGACATGCTGGACTGGGGCTTGCGCCTAGTGCTGTTGCTGGCGCTGCCGTGTGCCATGGCCTTGCTGATTTTTTCTAAGGCCTTGGTCGCTGTTCTCTATAACTATGGCG
>JAULYZ010000111.1:0-10217 GCA_032117595.1 Acidimicrobiia bacterium
GCGCATCGCTCTTGTACACCGGCCGCGACATGCCGAGGCCCGGTGTGTGATCCGAGACCGGTGCGGGCGATGCCAGGCCTGTCTCCATGGCGGCTGCGAGCTCGCTCACCGAGGGAACCGACTTGGGATCGGCCACCATGTCGGTACCCGTGCTCGTGTAGGTCACGGACTCCTCGACACCCGGCAACGTCGGCTGGGTGCGCTCGTCGATGGAGAAGATGCCCAACTCGGCCCGCTCGGCAGGCTGGAGATAGATGAGCGCCAGCTTGCGGAACAGGAAGTCCATGATCGACGAGGCGAAGCGGATGTCCGGATCGTCGGTCATGCCCGCCGGCTCGAACCGGCTGTTCACGAAGGCCTCGACGAAGGCACGCACGGGAACGCCGTACTGCAAGCCGTACGAGATGCTCTTGGCGAAGGCGTCCATGATGCCCGAGAGCGTCGAGCCCTGCTTCGAGACGGTGAGGAAGATCTCGCCGGGGCGGCCGTCGGGGTACTCGCCAACGGTGGCGAAACCCTTGCAATCGGCGACACGGAACTCGAAGGTCCGCGAGACACGCGTGCGCGGGAGCTTCTGGCGAACCGGGACGTTGACGACCCGCTCGATCACCTTCTCGATGATCTGCACACCGCTGGCAGCCGCTGCCGGCACCTCGGCGTCGCTGTCGGCCGTGGCGTCGCCCTTCTTCATCGTCGAGAGCGGCTGGGCCACCTTGCAGTTGTCGCGGTAGATCGCCACGGCCTTCAGGCCCAGCTGCCACGACAACAGGTGCAGACCCTCCACATCCTCGACCGTTGCCTCTTCGGGCATGTTCACGGTCTTGGAGATGGCTCCCGAGATGAACGGCTGCACGGCGCCCATCATCCGGACGTGACCCTCGTAGTGGATGACGTTGTCGCCCATCGAGCAGGCGAACACCGCCACATGCTCGGCCTTGAGGTTCGGGGCGCCGAGAATCGACTTGTTCTCGTCGATGTACGCCGTGATGGCATCGATCTCGCCGGGCGTGTAGCCGAGACGGCGCAGTGCCCGCGGGATCGTCTGGTTGACGATGAACATGTTGCCGCCGCCGACGAGCTTCTTCATCTTCACCAGACCGAGATCGGGCTCGATGCCGGTGGTGTCGCAGTCCATCATCAAACCGATGGTTCCCGTGGGGGCGAGCACCGACGCCTGGCTGTTGCGAACGCCGAAGGTCTCACCGTCGGCTACCGCTGCTTCCCAGGCGCGCTGTCCGGCCGCAACGAGCTCGGAGGGAACCGCCGAGGCACCGTCGATGCCGTAGGACGCATCCCGGTGCATCTGGAGCACACGGAGCATGTGCTCGCGGTTGGCCTCGAAGCCCGAGAACGGTCCCATCCGAGCCGCCGTGCGCGCCGAGGTGGCGTAGGAGTGGCCCGTCATCAGCGAGGTGATGGCCGCAGCCCACGAGCGACCCGGGGCCGAGTCGTAGGCGTAGCCGAGTGCCATCAGCATGGCGCCGAGGTTGGCGTAGCCAATGCCGAGCTGACGGAACTCACGGCTGGTCTTGCCGATGGACTCCGTGGGGTAGTCGGCGTTGCCGACGAGGATCTCCTGGGCCGTGAAGATCACCTCGACGGTGTGACGGAACGCCTCGACGTCGAAGTTGCCCTCCTCATCGAGGTACTTGAGGAGGTTGATCGACGCGAGGTTGCACGCCGAGTTGTCGAGGTGCATGTACTCCGAGCAAGGGTTCGAGCCGTTGATGCGGCCCGTGTTCTGAGCGGTGTGCCACTTGTTGATGGTGGTGTCGAACTGCAGACCGGGATCGGCGCACTCCCACGATGCCTGGGCGATCTCGCGCCAGAGGTCGCGCGCCCGGATCGTGGACACGACCGAGCCGTCGGTCACGGCACGCAGCGTCCAGTCGGTGTCGTCGACGACTGCCTGCATGAAGTCGTCGGTGACGCGAACCGAGTTGTTGGCGTTCTGGTACTGGATCGAGAACGAGTCGGTGCCGTCGAGGTCCATGTCGAAGCCGGCGTCACGCAGCACGCGCGCCTTGCGCTCCTCTTTCACCTTGCACCAGATGAACTCCTCGATGTCGGGGTGATCGACGTTGAGGATGACCATCTTGGCGGCGCGGCGAGTCTTGCCGCCCGACTTGATGGTGCCGGCCGACGCGTCGGCGCCCCGCATGAAGCTGACCGGACCCGACGCCGTGCCGCCGCCCTGCAACAGTTCCTTCGACGAACGGATCCGGGACAGGTTGATGCCGGCGCCCGAACCGCCCTTGAAGATCACACCTTCCTCGCGGTACCAGTTGAGGATCGAATCCATCGTGTCGTCGACCGAGAGGATGAAGCAGGCGCTCGCCTGCTGCGGGACGTCCTTGACGCCGATGTTGAACCACACCGGGCTGTTGAACGCTGCGCGCTGGGTCACGAGGATGAACTTCAGTTCGTTGCGGAAGGCCTCGGACTCGTTGGTGTCGACGAAGTAGCCGCCCTTGATGCCCCAGTCGGCGATGGTGTCGGCAACGCGGTCGATCACCTGACGCAGCGACGACTCACGGCCCGGCGTGCCCAGGGTTCCGCGGAAGTACTTCTGGGCGACGATGTTGGTGGCATTCAGCGACCAGCCGACCGGGAACTCGACGTCGAGCTGCTCGAAGGCAACCGTGCCGTCCTTCCAGTTGCTGATGCGCGCATCACGGCGCTCCCAGACCACCGCGTCATAGGGGTGCGACCCGGGGGTAGTGAAGTGACGAGCAATACCGATCCCGACTTGCTCCGGTGCGACCGCCATGACTTGTGCCCTTTCCGATGAAGTTGAAGCTCCGGCGGATCCTCCCGCCGTCGCTGATGACGGGCTGGAACTGCATGACCCGTCGTGTCGTCGAGAGGAGCGGGGACTCCCCCGAAACCCCGCCTCTGAGTGGATGCAGATTACAGCAATGTAGTTACGTCCATGTCAACGAATGTTCCGGCTCTGTGACGGACGCATCACCCGGCACCGTGAACGAGCCCGGCGGCGGGGATGCAGGTTCAGGGCCGTCGCCCCATGACGACCCCGACCGACCGTGGCCAGCGGTGCCGTCTCGTCTGCCGCGATCCCCGCCGCCGACGCTCATGCGGGCGCCACGATAGGTACCCCTGCCTGTGGGGAGGAAGAGGAAAAACCGGTGAATTTCCCTGTGGATGACGCAGCCCGACCTGCGGAAATCTCCCCCGCTGGGGCCCGTCCACAGGGCTGTTCACACCCTCGCCCACAGGCATTCGTGGACTTGCTGTGGACAACTGCTTCAATCACCACCATGCGCCGTCTGTACCCCACGCCGGGCGACGTCGCCGACCTGCGGGGATACCTCGCCGAGCTCGAGCGGCCCCGCCCGCCAGAGCGACCCTGGGTCGAGTTGTGCATGGTGGCGAGCATCGATGGCGCCACGGCGGTCGACGGGCGCTCGGGGGGCCTCTCGCACCCCAGCGATGTTGCTGTGCTCTCTGCGCTGCGGGCCTGCGCCGATGTGATCATCGTCGGTTCCACCACGGCACACGCCGAGCAGTACGGACCGCCGCGACGCGCCGGCCAGCGAGTCGGTGTGGTCACGAATTCAGGTGTTGTCGATCCGTCGCTCCCGCTGTTCCGTTCTGGCGCCGGTTTCCTCATCACGACGACGCGCGCACCACAGACCGATCTCGACTGTGTTCGCGCCGGCGATGAACGCGTCGATCTCCCTGCCGCGCTCGCGCTCCTCGATGCTGCTGTGGTGCACGCAGAAGGCGGACCCACACTCAACGCAGCACTCCTTGCTGCCGAACTCGTCGACGAGGTGAATCTCACGGTTTCACCAACGCTGGTTGGCGGCGCTGCGCCACGGCTCATCACCGGAGCCGTCGAGCACCTTCACCGCATGCGACTCTCGCACGTGCTCGAAAGTGAGCATTTTCTCTTTGTTCGCTACGAACGCGGCACTCAGGACGGCAGCAGTACACGCTGACCGACGGCGAGCGACGAGCCGCCGTTGAGACGGATGAGACGACGCAGCACCTCGGTGAGATCACCCGACGGCTGCAGCGCGCGAGCGACGGTCCAGAGCGTGTCGCCGCGCTGTGCGATGTACGTACCGCCGGCGACCAACGCCTGTCCGCGCAAGGTGGTGGGTGTGTCGAGCTCTGCGGCAGGTGCCGCTGCGCGCTCGGCCAGCACGATGCGGGTGGCAGGACCGAGTACGCCGAGGCCCGCCAGCAACAACAGGGTGAGCGCCATCAGCCCCACGAACACCACGATGCGACGACGCCGGTAGGTGCGCGCATCGGGTCGGGCACCACGGCGCGCCAGCTCGGTGGAACGACCTCCCTGGATCACGGTGAGGCGCACAGCGGGGACGGACTGCGTCTCCTGCTGACGACGGCGGTCGATCTCGATGGGTTCGATTCGAAGCGGTACTGCCATGTCGGTTCCTCCAGTTCGCTCGGCCCGGACCACGACCGATCGCTTCGGCCGCCCGGAACACCTGTTCTGCGTACAACTGTTCGTAGTGTGCCCGAACAGCCGTTCGATGTCAACCTCGAGTCGAACGAATGTTTGTCGTACAGGTGTTTGACCCTGCGGTCGAACACCCGTACGATGCCGCCATGCGCGACACCGGTCTCACCCAACGGCAGCGGGAAATCCTCGACTTCATCGAACGCAATATGCGAGAGCGCGGCTTTCCGCCCTCGGTCCGCGAAATCGGCGAGGCCGTGGGGCTCACGTCCCCCTCCACGGTGCACAACCACCTCGAGACCCTCACCCGCCTCGGTTATCTCCGACGCGACCCGTCCAAGCCCCGGGCGATGATGGTCCGCTACGAAGCCGGTTCGGGTGCCGCCATCGAACGTCGCCCGGTGCGCCATGTGCCGCTGGTCGGCGACGTTGCTGCCGGGGCCAATGTGCTCGCCGAGGAAAACGTCGAAGAGGTGCTCCCGCTCCCGCTCGACTTCACGGGCGAGGGCGAGCTGTTCATGCTCCGGGTGCGGGGCGACTCGATGATCAATGCCGGCATCCTCGACGGTGACTACGTCGTTGCGCGCCAGCAGGACTCCGTGGTCAACGGTGACACCGTGGTCGCTGGAATCCCCGGCGGCGAGGCCACGGTGAAGACCTGGCAGCGCAAGGGCAACAAGGTGACGCTCATCCCGCACAACGAGCGCCTGAGCCCCATGGTGTTCGACGCCGACGAGGTCACGCTCTTCGGCAAGGTCGTCACCGTGCTGCGCCGACTCGACTGACGCACACCGCCTCCTGCCGTCAGCAGATGGAGCGGCGCGCGGTGTGTCCGAACCGTGACGCCACGGCGCCAGTCACACGCCGCTGATCAGGAGTTCGTGCAGCGCCCGGTAGGTGCGCTCCACCGAACTGCGCTCGACCCGCTCGTCCTTGGTGTGCGCGAGCGTGGCGTCGCCCGGGCCGAAATTGGTGGCGGGGATTCCGTGTTCGGCGAAGCGGGCCACATCGGTCCAGCCGAGCTTGGCCCGCACCTCCAGACCATTGCGCTCCACGAGTGCGGCCAGAAGCGGATGAGAGAGACCGGGCTGGGCCGACTCGGACCGATCGTCGACCGTGATCTCGTCGTCCGCCTCGAGCACCGAGGCGAACAGATCCGTCAGCCACTGCAGCGCCTCGTCGGCGCAGCGGTCCGGGGCGAACCGGTACGCCACGAGCACCCGGGCCCGATCGGGCACGACATTGCCGGCGATACCGCCCTCGACGCGCACCACCTGGAGCGACTCTCGATACCGACAACCGTCCACGAGCGGCTCGCGCCCGGGCCACGCGTTCACACGGTCAAGCAGACCACCGAGGCGGTGAATGGCATTGCGACCCATCCACGGCCGCGCCGTGTGTGCCCGTGCACCCGAGAGCGTGATCCACACTCGGGCCACTCCTTGGCAACCTGCCTCGATGTCGCCGTTGGTCGGCTCACCGAGCAGCGCGACGTCGCCGACCAGCAAGTCGGGGCGCTCCTCGAACAACTTCTTCAACCCATTGTGCTCGGCGGCCACTTCCTCGGCCTCGTAGAACACGTACGTCACGTCGACCGCGGGTTCCTGCACACTGCACGCGAGTTCGAGCATCACGGCAAGGCCCGACTTCATGTCGGCGGTACCGCAGCCCCAGAGCACCTCGCCCTCGCGCCGTGACGGAACGTTGTCGTTGATCGGCACGGTGTCGGTGTGGCCGGCCAGCACGAGCCGCATCGGCCGCCCGAGTTCGGTACGGGCCACGAGGTTGTTGCCGAGGCGGTGCAGGGACAGCCACGGCGCACGGCTCCGCAGGCACGACTCGATCCAATCGGTGATCTCCTGCTCGTGATGGCTCTCCGAGCGGATGTCGACGAGTTGTGCGGTGAGGTCGAGCAGATCAGTCATGCACGACTCCCCGGGAACTACAGCGCTGCGCCATGGTCGCGGAGCACCTCGTTGAGTGTCGCCTTCTCGTGACGCTCCCCCGGCTCGAGTTGCTTGACGAGCAGCACACAGGGCATCCCGAACTCGCCGCCTGCAAAGGTGCGCGACCGCGTTGCGCTCACGGCAACGGTCCACGGCGGGACCACCCCGCGCGACACCTCCTTGCCGCTCCAGGCCTCGATCACCGGGATGGATCCGGTGAGGATGCAACCCGCACCGATCACGGCTCCGTCGCCGACACGCGCGCCCTCGGCCACGATGCACCGGCTGCCGATGAGGCATTCGTCCCCGACGATCACGGGCGCCGCCTGCGGTGGCTCGAGAACACCACCGATGCCCACGCCGCCCGACAGGTGGACGTTGCGGCCGATCTGCGCGCACGAACCCACCGTGGCCCACGTGTCCACCATCGTGCCCGAACCGACATAGGCACCGATGTTCACGTAACTGGGCATCATCACCACGCCCGATTCGAGGTGCGCACCCCAGCGGGCACTTGCACCGGGAACCACCCGGACACCACTCGCCTGATAGTTGCGCTTCAGGGGGATCTTGTCGGCGTACTCGAACGGGCCGAGTTCGGTGGTCTGCATCGCCGAGAGACGGAACAGCAGCAGGATCGCCTGCTTGAGCCACTGGTGAACCACGACCTCACCGTTCACCACTTCCGCAACACGGCACTCACCGCGGTCGAGTGCGTCGATGACCTGCTTCACCGTGGCGAATGCTGCCTCGTTGCCCACCTTGAGCGAGTCGCGATCGGCCCACAGTTGCTCGATCTGTTGCTGAAGCGCAGTGTGGTTCGAGGTGCTCATGATGGGTTGGTGTCCTCGTCGTGCTCGGTGGGATCGGGGCGCTGCACGGGCAGCGGCTGAGTGGGCGGGGGCACGGAACGTTCCGTACTCCTCGGGGTGGGCTCATCGCGTCGCCAGATTGCGTGCGGGTCATCCACCGAACGCCGCTGGTCCAACAACGGGTCGAGTGCACCCGATGAACTCACGATCGGCGGGAGCGCTGAGCCCGGCTGGCGGGGGCCGGGGCCCGCGGGCGGCGGAGTGGTCCGCTGCGGAACCGTCGGTGGAACCGGTGTGGCCACGGTGGGCGGGGCGGCGCTGTCGGGGTAGCCCGGATCGCGAGGGGCCTGACCCCGGTGGGGCTGATCCTGGTACGCCTGGGCCTGGTACGCCTGATCCTGGTACGCCTGATCTTGGTACGAGGGCGCAGGCGAAGGACGTCGAACGGGCGGGGTGTCGGCGGGGCGTGGGGCCGCTGGAGTGCGCTGCATCCCGGGGCGCTGGGCGGGATACGGACGAGCCGGGTTCTGGCCTGCGGGGTACTGGCCTGCGGGGTACTGGCCCGCCGGATACTGGCCGCCGGCGTACTGGCCGGCCGGGTACTGCGGTTCGCCGTAGCCACGTCGGCCGCTGGTCGCGCCACGACCCCCCGACGCCAGTCCGCCCAGCGCGCAGCCAACGCCGAGGATCAGCCCGAGCAGTCCGACGGCGAGCGGCACGAAGGCACCCGGCTCCGAGACGCGTTCACCGACACCAATCGCGAACGGCAGACCGGTCTCGGGTACGCCCACCAGCAGTCGGTACGAGCCGGGCGCAGGAATGACGACCTCGCGGTAGGGCAGCGCAACCACGCCGCCCGAACGGAGTGTCGATCTCGAGGACGGCGCCGAGAGGCGCAGGCCGTTGCCGTCGAGATCGACGATGGCGAGCTCGAAGTCGGGCGGGCTCGTGTCGGCGGCGATGGGTATCGACGACGAGGCGGCACAACCATCGTTGGCCCCGTTGATCTGCACGGTTCCGGACGACACGTAGTAGAGCGTGAACTGCCCGGCCTGCTGAATGTTGAGGTCCGTTGCGCAGCCCGACAACGCACCGGCCTCACTCGTCAGGTTCTTCACCTGGGCCGAGAACCGCTGCTGGCCAGCGATGTACAGCACGATGCCGACCACGATGCCGACCACGGCGAGCACCACACCGAGCAGGGTGAGCGGGTGCACGCGTGGCTGACCGGGTGCGTAGCCCGGATATGCCACCTGCTGGTACTGACCCTGCGGGTACTGGCCCTGGGGATAGGTCACGGAGTCACCCCGAGGCGCCGACCGATGAGGGCGATTTTGTCGTCGGGCTGCACGACTGCCACCCGCACATTCTGCCCGCCCCCGGCACCGTAAAAGTCGCCAGGGCTCACCAGAGCGCCACCCTCCCGGGCGAGTCGCTCGGCGAACGCCCAGCCGTCACCGGCGTTGAACCAGAGGTAGAAGCCGCCCGATGGCTGGGCGATGTCGATCCCCGACCACGACGAGAGGATGCGCGCCGCAGCCTCGAGTCGGCGACGATACGTGGTGCGCTGCGCCTCCACGTGCGCATCGTCAGCGAGCGCCACCGCCGCCGCAGCCTGAGCCGGACCGGGCACCATCATCCCGACGTGCTTGCGGACCTCCTTGAGGTAGCCGACGAGTTCGGCATCGCCGGCGTAGAAGCCGACGCGCAACCCAGCGAGGTTCGATCGCTTCGACACCGAGTGCACCGCCACCACACCGTCGAGGCCGTGCTCGAGGATCGTGCGCCCCCGGCCGTCCCACGTGAACTCGACATAGCACTCGTCGCTGAAGACCGGAACACCGTGTGCGCGGCCCCACGCTGCAGCTGCGCCGAGGTCGTCGAGCGCTCCGGTCGGGTTGCTCGGGCTGTTGACCCACAGCAGCAGCGCGCGTGCTGCATCGGCGGGATCGATCGCCGAGAGGTCGAGACCTCCTGTTGCGGTCGGCGGGATCGGGACCGCCCGGCACCCGGCGAGGATCGCCCCCATCTCGTAGGTGGGATAGGCAACTGCCGGGTACAGCACGGTGTCGCGTTGCGGGGTGCGGAGGTGCAACCACTGCGGGAGTGTCGCCACGAACTCCTTCGTGCCGATACACGCCGCAATCTGGCTGAGCGGCACGTCGATGTCGAAGCGGCGTGACATCCAACTGCGGATCGACGACCGCAGTGCATCGGTGCCGATCGACGGCGGGTACCCGCGTTCGTCGTTCGACGAGGAGAGTGCAGCGATGACGGCGGCAGGAGGCGGGTCGCAGGGCGTGCCGATCGACAGGTCGACCAAACCGCCCTCCATGGAGGAGGCGTGGTGCTTGAAGCGGTCGAGCCGGTCGTAGGGATAGGGCGGCGGGACGAAGCCGCCGGGGGCTGATGCAGTCATGACGACCCCGATGCTGCCCGATCGGACACACCCGATGCGACGACATAGGCAGCGAGACGGCCCACGGAGGCCTCACCGAGACGGGCCCGCACCCGCACCCCACCGTCCTCGTACTGCTCCGACACCACTTCTCCCTCCCGGCGGACCGCTGCGAGCACATCTCCCCGGTCGTAGGGCACCACCAGCTCGGTGATGCGCGCCATGGCCCGGAGGCGGTCCGACAGCGTGTCGAGGAAGGTACCGATCCCGGAGCCGGTCTTGGCGCTCACGGCGACAGAACCCTCGTGGGTCTTCACCAGACGAGCGGCCTCCTCGGGCTCGAGGTCGGCCTTGTTGAACACAATGAGTTCCGGGACCGCATCGGCGCCGATCTCGCCGAGCACCTCGTGCACGGCATCGATCTGACCCTGCGGGTCGGGAGAACTCGAGTCGACGACGTGCACGAGGTAGTCGGCCGTGCTCGCGACCTCGAGTGTGCTCTTGAACGACTCCACAAGACCGTGCGGCAGTCGGCGGACGAACCCGACGGTGTCGGTGAGCAGCACTGGCTCACCGCCGGGCAGCGAGAGGCGCCGCGTGGTGGGATCGAG
>JAULYZ010000112.1:0-3569 GCA_032117595.1 Acidimicrobiia bacterium
CGACCCGGGACGGCTTCGGGTCGGGTTGCTCGACCGTCCTCCCGCGCCAGATCTCGGGCGCGACCCACACTGCGCAGAGGCCGTTGCCGCAACAGCGCGTCTGCTCGAGCAGGTCGGGCATCGTGTTGAACCTGCTTTCCCCGATGCGCTGGACGAGTACGAGCAGCAGGCCAAACACTTCGCCAACGTCGTTGCCGCGAGTACTGCTCAGGAAGTGGCGAGGGTGGAGGCCATCATCGGTCGCGCGGCGGGGGAGCACGATCTCGAGCCCGACGACCTCAAGCTCGCGTCGTGGGGTCGTTCGCTGAGTGCGTCGGACTATCTCGCCAGCGTCGAGTGGCTCCGCTCGTGGAGTCGGAGCGTGGTGCAGTGGTGGGACCACTTCGACCTACTCCTCACCCCCACACTCGGCGCACCGCCTGCTGAGCTCGGCCATCTCGCCGGACCCGGTGCCGGCAGACGCATGCGGCCGTGGTTCCAGTACACGGCGCAGTTCAACATCACCGGTCAGCCGGCCATCTCGTTGCCCGTTCACCGAACTGTCGAGAACCTCCCCATCGGGGTGCAGCTCGTGGCCGCACCATGGCGTGAGGACCTGCTCATCCGCGTTGGGGCACAGCTCGAGGCACTGATCGGGCCCATGACGCAGCGCTGGCACCGCCGATAGCCTCCGACGCCTATGGCAGTGACCGTTCGCATCCCCACCACCATGCGCCCGCTCTCGGGCGGCAGTTCCACGGTGTCGGTGGAGGGCGCCACGCTCTCGGACGTGATCAGCAATCTCGAGGCCGCACACCCCGGCTTTGCCGATCGCCTGCTCGACGAGGCCGGCGCGCTGCGCAAGTTCGTCAACATCTTCGTCTCGGACGACGACGTTCGCTATCTCGACGGGCTGAACACCAAGGTCCCGGCCGGGTCCACGGTGTCCATCATCCCGGCAGTGGCCGGCGGCTGACGCTCGCACGCAACGGGCACACCGGGCCGCCGCGGCGGTTGCCCGGGCCTACGCAGCGAGAGCGTCGATGAGGGCGGCGCGGGTGGACGGACCGAGGCGTGGTTCGGGCGGACGGTTCTCGCGGTCCTGCCAGATGGCAAGCACTCTGCCCATCACGTCCTGGTCGGTGAGCAGTGCGTTCGGTGGCGAGAGCAAGTTGAGATTCCGCACCAGTGCGCGCAGCACCACGGCATCGAAGCGCAGTGCAGGGCCGAGGCCATCGCGCAGCACACCGCGCATGAACGCACGCGGATCGTTGGGGTCGGCATCGGGGTCTTCGCCCGCCAGCAGCGCAGCTGACACGCGACGCGCCTCTGCGTCCTGGGCCACTCCCGCCTCGTACCACGGCACGATCTCTGCATCGACCGCAGCGTGGTACTGCAGCGACTGCGCAACGGGGTCGCCGGGATGGGCGGCCAGCGCATCAGCAAGGAGATGCGCACTCCAGTAGCCCGTGGTGCAGCCACGGCCGTAGAGCGGATTGGTGCAGATCACGGTGTCGCCGATGGGGTGTACACCGAGCGCAAGGGGCACGCCGTCCACCACGAAGCGACGCCGCCGGTTGAGCAGCCCGGCGATGATGTGCACCGGGGTGAGGGCCTCGGCGCGGCCGTCCACGTACGGGGCTGCAACGTCGAGTGCGCGCGCTGCGTTCTCGAAGACGTCCTCGTCGGCGAGCAGCTTGCGCAGTTCGTGATCGTCGGACGGTGCGGCAAGCGTGAGCGAGAACGTGCGGTTGTCGCCCACGAACACGCCGTACTTGAGGTAGCCGAGATCGCCGCCGATGAGTCCGTTGCGCGGCGGAAGGTCGTGGCCGTCGCGCAGTCGGTAGAAGCGCGAGGCGTAGATGATGCCGGTGTCCTCCACCTCCTCGGGCATGGGTGCGGTGCCGAGGGCCGCAAGCCACTCGGGAACGTTCGAGCGACGGCCGTTCGCCACCACCACGAGGTCGGCGGGCACCGTGCTGGCGTCGGCGAGGCGCACACCGTCGACCACCGGCACCTCGGTGGCGCTGGGGCCCTCGCCGATCGAGCGACGCCTTGTGGCCGTGAGCCCCTCCACGGCCACACCCGTGCGGAACTCGACGTTGCCCTCCCTCAGGGCCGTGCGCCGCAGCACCCACTCGAAGGTGGTGCGCCGGCACGCCAGCATGGTGAGGTCGGTGTCGCCGGGCTCGGGGACGAAGTGCTCCATCGTGGGCGGCAGGTTCTCGCCGAATCGCATCTCGGTGGCACCGGCCTCCAGCAGGGCGGCGAGCAGGTCGGGTTCGTGGTCACGCATCAGGCCGTAGAGGCGCCCGAGGAAGGCATGGCTGTGACGGACCTGGGGAGCACCCCGCCGGTCCCACTCGAAGGCCTCATCGGCGGATTCGGGCATGGGGGTGGGGTCCCGCTCGAGCACGGTCACGGAGTGGCCGGCCCGGCCCAGCTTGAGCGCTGCGCTCAGTCCCGACACCCCGCCGCCGACAATGACCGTCCTTGCCATGCCGCCACCGTACTGCCGGTTGTCGGGTTAGCAGTCGTGCCCGTAGAGTGCTAGCACTCGAAGTGACCGAGTGCGAATCGCCGGAACGCCGGCAGCCTCGGCTCGGACACCTCACTGCATCCCACCGCCGCAACGCACCGGCTCAACCGTGGAGGAAAACCAGCCATGCCGAAGATGATCGCCTTCGACGAGCAGGCTCGACGCGCACTGGAAGCGGGCATGAACAAGCTCGCCGACGCCGTCCGGGTCACGCTCGGGCCCAAGGGTCGCAACGTCGTCCTGGAGAAGAAGTGGGGCGCCCCCACCATCACCAACGACGGTGTGTCGATCGCCAAGGAGATCGAGCTCGAGGATCCGTACGAGAAGATCGGTGCCGAGCTCGTCAAGGAAGTCGCGAAGAAGACTGACGACGTCGCCGGTGACGGCACCACCACCGCCACCGTGCTCGCCTGGAGCATGGTGCGCGAGGGTCTGCGCAACGTGGCCGCCGGCGCCAACCCGATGAGCCTGAAGAAGGGCATCGAGGCCGGTGTCGCCGCAGCTGTGGCCAGCATCAAGAGCCTCGCCAAGGAGGTCGACTCCAAGGAGCAGATCTCGCAGGTGGCCGCCATCTCGGCAGCCGATCCCGAGATCGGCGCGATGATCTCTGACGCCATCGACAAGGTGGGCAAGGACGGTGTGATCACCGTCGAGGAGAGCCAGACCTTCGGCATGGAGATGGATCTCGTCGAGGGCATGCGCTTCGACAAGGGCTACATCTCGCCCTACTTCGTGACCGACCCCGAGCGCATGGAGGCCGTGCTCGACGACCCGTACATCCTGTACGTGGCGTCGAAGATCTCCTCGGTGCGCGATGCACTGCCCGTGCTCGAGAAGGTCATGCAGAGCGGCCGCCCGCTCGTCATCATCGCCGAGGACGTCGAGGGCGAGGCCCTTGCCACCCTCGTGGTGAACAAGATCCGCGGCACCTTCAAGAGCGCCGCCGTGAAGGCCCCGGGCTTCGGCGAGCGCCGCAAGGCAATGCTCCAGGACATGGCGATCCTCACCGCAGGTCAGGTCATCAGCGAGGAAGTGGGTCTCAAGCTCGAGA
>JAULYZ010000113.1:0-3678 GCA_032117595.1 Acidimicrobiia bacterium
CACGCGGCTCGCTGACGCGCTGGATACCTGCGGGTACCTGTCGGTAGAAGGCGTAGAAGATCTCACCTCGACGGGCGTCGATGACGGACGCAATGACACGGTCCGAGAGCCGGAGCGGGAAGGCGAGGAGGTCGAGGCTGCTGATCCCGATCATCGGGATGCGCAGCGCCTGTGCCATCGATCGCGCCGCTGCGATCCCCACACGCATGCCGGTGAACAGACCGGGTCCGACGTCGACGGCGATGGCACCGAATTCCTCGATCTCGATGTCGGCCTGGCGACAGAGGAACTCGATCGCGGGCACGAGTGTCTCGGCGTGACGCCGACCGCGGGTCACCTCGAAGAGTCCGAGTACTCCCTCGTGGCCGCCGATGGCAACGCTCACCTGCTCGGTTGCGGTCTCGATGCCGAGGATCAGCACCGCCACTCACCGACCGTTCGCGTGAGTGACTCCCAGCGCGTGGCCCACCCGGAGCCGACAGCCCGGATCGAGATCCGCCGCTCGTCGTCGGGGTCTGCATCCTCCACCCGGAAGCGGATCTCGAGGTAGTCGTTGCCGAGCACGGCGGCAACTGCGTCGCCCCACTCCACGAGCACCACACCACCCTTGCCGGTGCCGGACTCCTCGAGCAGTTCGGCGAGCGCGAGGTCTGCGACCTCCGACATGCGGTCGAGGCGATAGACGTCGACATGGTGAATCGGCAGGCGCCCGCCGCGATAACTGTGCACCAACGTGAAGGTCGGGCTCGTCACCACATCAGTCACACCGAGCGCTGCGGCGAAACCCTTGGTGAACCACGTCTTGCCGGATCCCATTTCCCCGGCGAGCACCACGAGATCCCCGGCGCGCACCAGCCGAGCAACACCACCCGCAATGGCGTGTGTCGCAGCTGGCGACGGCGAATGGAGCTCGATCATGGCCCCTCGATGCTACCGAAGCGGCACGACCACCCTGAGCCTGCAGGGTTGCCCGGCAACCCGTGTGCCTCAGGTGTTGTCGAGGTACACCCGGCGCACGCGCTTGGAGATGCCGCAGACGATCTCGTAGGGAATCGTGCCGAGCGCGTCGGCCCACTCCTCCACCCGCACCCGCTCACGGCCCTGCCCGCCGAAGAGCACCACCTCGTCGCCGACCTGAACGGCGTCATCACCGCAGTCGAGCATGAGTTGATCCATCGTGACCATGCCCACGATGTTCCGACGCCTCCCACCGAGCAGCACCAAGCCCTCCGAATTGCCCAGCCGTCTCGGCACGCCGTCGGCGTAACCGATCGGGACCGTTGCCACCGTGGTGTCACGCTCGAAGGTGTACCGCAGCCCGTAGGAGATGCTCTCCCCAGCGCGGACCCGCTTGACGAAGGACACCCTCGAGACGAGCGACATCGCCGGTCGGAGGTCGGCGCAGTGCGGGTGCAGGCTCGAGCCCGGTTCGATGCCGTAGAGGGTGATGCCCGGACGAACGAGGTCGTACCGCGTCGCGGCATGCCCGAGGGCGCCTCCGGAGTTCGCTGCGTGGACCACCGGCGGCCGCGAGCCAAGACTCCGCAGAACGACCTCGAACCGCTCGATCTGCAGAGCGGTGAAGGGATTGTCGAGCTCGTCGGTGACGGCGAGATGGGTGAACACACCGGCAAGGCGGAGCGTGGGGGCAGCGGCCTCCACAGCGCGCACAAGATCGAGCGCAGCACCGGTCGACACGCCTACACGGTTCATGCCGGTGTCGACCTTCACCTGCACCGGGTAGCCCGAGCACCCTGCGCGCGCCGCCGCCTCGGTCATGGCCCGCACGGCACCGATCGAGTACAGCGTGGGGATCAGACGATGGGCCACCACCGCATCGAGCTGGCTCACGGGCTGTTCGGAGAGCAGGAGGATGGGCGCATCGATTCCCGAATCGCGCAGTTCGACGCCCTCCTGTGCCAGCGCAACGCACAGACCCTCGCTGCCACCGTCCACCACCGCACGCGCAACCGGCACAGCACCGTGTCCGTAGCCGTCGGCCTTCACCACACCCCAGACCGCGGCCGGGGCAACGATGCGGCGCAGCACCTCGACGTTGTGGCGGATTGCATCGAGGTCGACGCGTGCCTCCACCCAGCGGCTGTCACGTGGTGATTCAGAGAACATCTACAGCGTCTCCATCACCGGGGGCAACAACTCCACGAGATCGCCGGCCACGAGTCCGCGGGCTGGTCCTCGTCGGGCTGCCTGACCGTGGATCCAGGCACCTGCCGCTGCCGCCTCGAATGCGGGGACCCCCGAGGCGAGCAGGGCGCCGATGACGCCCGCCAGCACGTCGCCGGTGCCCGCAGTGGCCAGTCGCTCATCGCCTGCGGTGATGACGAGCGCACGTCCCTCGGGATTCGCCGCCACGGTGGCGGGACCCTTGAGCAGCACCACCGACTGAGTGCGACGGGCGAGATCACGCGCGGCCTCGATCCGGTCGGCACCCGGCCGACGTCCGGCGATCAGCGTGTACTCGCCGTCGTGTGGTGTGAGCACCGTGGGGCCCGGACGCGACCTCAGGAGCGGAACGGCTCCGTCGGTGCTCCAGGCGAGGGCGAACAATCCGTCGCCGTCCACCACCATCGGTCGGGCCGAATCGGCGACGAAGGAACGGATCTCGTGCGCCGTTGCGTCGGCGCGGCCCATCCCCGGTCCCACGACGAAGGCGTGAAACCGCTCGGAGTTCGCCAGCACATCGGCCGCCCATCCCTGTGCATCGAGCGAGCGGTTCACCGACTCGGTGGGTGCCTGGGGATCCACGCCTGCACCCGGGGTCGACAGGTACACCATCCCGGCTCCGGCGCGCTGCGCCGCCGCAGCGGCGAGTCGTGCGGCACCTCGCATGCCGGTGGAGCCGGCGATCACCCAGAGCGCCGAGCGCCACTTGTGCGAGTCGACCGAACGGGCGGGCACCCACGACGACACGTCGTGGTGCTGAACGAGGTGGATCGATGCAGAAGAGGTGTCGAGTCCGATCTCGGCGATCTCGAGCGCGCCGGTGCAAGCACTGCCCGGGGCGAAGAGGAGCCCTGGCTTCAACGCAGCAAAGGTGACCGTCCGGTCGGCAACGAGGACACCACTGCCGCATTGACCCGTGAGCCCATCGACCCCACTCGGGATATCGACGGCGAGCACCGGTGAGCCGAGCACATCGGGAGCGGTCCAGACCCCGCGGAAGCCCGTGCCGTAGGCGGCATCGATGACGAGGTCGCATCTCGGGATGACCGATGGGACTGCTGCAGCATCCACGTAACGGACCTGTGCCCCGCGCTCGGCGAGTCGGCGACCTGCCGAGCGGCCATCGGCACCGTTGTTGCCCGGGCCGACGATGATGACGACTCGCTTTGCGTAGCAGCCGCCCATCATTCGGACCGCAGCGATGGCCACCGCCGCGCCCGCACGCTCGATCAGCACCTCGACCGGCTCGGGGGCAGCGGCATCAATGCGCCGCATCTCCTCGGGGGTCACCACATCGAGCACCTCACCACGGTACGCGACGTCCGTGGGGCAACCGTGTCAGAGCGGAGCGGGCACGGCAATCGGCACGTGTCAGAGCGGAGCGGGCACGGCAATCGGCACGTGTCAGAGCGGAGCGGGCACGGCAATCGGCACGTGTCAGAGCGGAGCGGGCACGGCAATCGGCACGTGTCAGAGCGGAGCGGGCACGGCAAT
>JAULYZ010000114.1:0-449 GCA_032117595.1 Acidimicrobiia bacterium
CCGCGTACGCGACGCAGGAGCCAAGTGGGGCCCGTTGCTGCAGACACCTCGGCACCGAGTCGGTCGAGCATCACCCGGAAGCCGTCCTCCACCATGTGTGCTGCCACCTGCCACACGAGTGGCGGGAGCGCCCCGGGCAGCATCTCGCCGATGCCCTCGGTGGTGAACTCGGAATCCTCGAGCGAGTCGACGTCGTCGTCGAACGGGTCGACGAGGGCCGTGCGCACCGCAGTGACGGGGCGCGCCTGCACGATCCACAGCGACGAGCCGTCGTGCGCCCACTCGATGTCCTGGGCACACCCTGCCTTCCGTTCGATCGCGAGTGCAGCCTCGACAATGCCGGCGAGTTCCTCGTCGGGGGCTACCGCTCCCGTGTCGGTGCGTCGGAACTGGTGCACCCGCGGTGTCCGCTTCCCGGAGACCAGTGACTCGCCGAGACCGTCCACCAC
>JAULYZ010000114.1:459-17369 GCA_032117595.1 Acidimicrobiia bacterium
AGCGTGGGGTCCTGGGTGAACACCACGCCGGCGCGCTTGGTGTCGACCATCTGCATCAGCACGGCGGCCATCGCAATGTCAGTGCTGTCGATCCCGAGAGCGTCCCGGTACGCGCGCGGTGCGGGGTAGAGCAACGATGCGAACACCTGCAGCACCGCCCGCTCGACGGCCTCTGGGTCGTCGGCGGCGATGTCGAGCATCGAGCGGTACTGCCCGGCGAAGGACGAACCGCCCAGATCCTCCACGGTGGCAGACGAGCGGATGGCGAGCGGGCGCCCGTTGCCGACCGAGCGCGCCACCGCAACGACCTCGCTGCGCAGTGCACCGGGGAGCCCAGCGGCAAGGAAGGCGGCCTCGACCTCGTCGCCGGGTACGGGTTCGTTGCGCGCAATGCGGTCCATCAGCTCGGCAAGCGCCGGTTGTGCGGCCGTTGAGCGGTAGGCGTCCGCCGTGACGATGGCGGTCGGCGGCACGTGCACACCCCAGCGCAGGAGTCGATCGAGGGCTGCGCCCTTCCCCCCGAGCGCGTCGGGGGTCGTAGAGGTGCCGTCGAGGATCACCACGGCCGCGCCGACCGGGCGCGGCGTCTCCCCGGGTTCGGTCATCGCGGAGCGGTTCCGGTCGGCGTCATGCCCGCTCGTGCTGCCGAGAGTGCGCTGTCGGCGACGGCCTCGACAGTGGTGCCCTCGGCGAGTGCGGTCTGCTCGAGCCACGCAACGAGATCGGCACGCAGCGCGATGCGCCGCCGCGTCGCCACCGACCGGACGAGGGCGACAACGGCGAGGAGCAGCGACACCGCGAACAACACGGTGAGGTCGGCCGAGCGCCCGATCAACGAGTCGACGATTCCCACGACGGCAATCAGGGCAATGCCGAGCGACTCCCACGGCGTGCGTCGTGCATTCATTTCGTCCTCCACCTCGGTGACCCGGCCCAGTACACAGCGTGACAGGCGAGAGTCAGCCACACGCGCTCCTGTCCTGCGAAGGGCCGAAGGTCACTTCCTCGGGAGATGGCCGGGGGAGTGACGCAGCACGCCCGGGCCCGAGTCGGGTCAGCGGGGTGCGGTGCGGCGCAAGCGCTTCAGGGCCACGGAGAAGAGCAGGCCGCTGGCCTTGGCGACCACGGGGGTGAGGAACTTGGGCACGTACGGCACCATGACGTCCTCGTGCCACTGCACACGTGTGCGCGGTGTGCTTCCGGCGGTGGCTCCCTCGGCCACGGTCACGGTCAGTTCGGCGAATCCCACGAGCACGGGGCCGAGTTTGTCGACGTGGCAGGTGCCGCGAGAGCCGTCGAAGGCCAGATCGGTGGCGTGCATCCGGTCCTCGAGCGCGAGGCGGCCGATGCCGGACCATGCAATGAAGCGGTTGGGGTCCTGAGGGTCGACCTCGACCCTGGTCATGGGGATCCACCGGCCGTGGCCGCCCCAGTCGATCAGCTCGGCCCACACCCGGTCGATCGGCAGGTCGAGGGTGACATCGGCGTCGAAGACCACGCGATTCGAGCGCCGGCCGGTTGGCTTCGGTGTTGCGGTGTCGGTCGTCATGCCACGAAGGCTACGGGCCCACCCGCAGTACAGGCTCGTGCCGTTCGGCTCACCGCCTCCACCCGCTCACCGGGCATCCCGTGGCTGAGTTGGCGAGCGTCGTGCCGGTTGTTCCCGAAATGTGTCCCTCGGGTCGGGTCCTCAGTGTCTAGCGTGGGAGTCCTGTGAAGCGAATCTCCAAGTCCTCCAAGCTCGACGACGTCGGCTACGACATCCGTGGCCCGGTGGTCGACCGGGCACGCCAGATGGAGGAGGAGGGTCACAAGATCATCAAGCTGAACATCGGCAACCTCGCCGCGTTCGGCCTCGACCCGCCCGACGAGATCGTGCAGGACATGATCCGCAACCTGCCGGTGGCGGCCGGTTACACAGATTCCAAGGGACTCTTTGCCCCGCGCAAGGCCGTGGTGCACTACACCCAGCAGAAGCAGATCACCGGTGTGCGCGTGGACGACGTCTACCTCGGTAACGGTGCCTCCGAGCTCATCGTGATGAGCCTCAACGCGATGCTCGACAGCGGCGACGAGGTGCTCGTGCCGGCGCCCGACTACCCGTTGTGGACCGCAGCGGTCTCGCTCAGCGGTGGCACCCCGGTGCATTACCTCTGCGACGAGCAGGCCGACTGGTACCCCGATCTCGACGACATCCGGCGCAAGGTCACCCCCAACACCAAGGCCATTGTGGTCATCAACCCCAACAACCCCACGGGCGCGCTCTACGAGCCTGCGCTCCTGCAGGGCATCGTCGACATTGCCCGTGAGCATCAGCTCGTGGTGCTTGCCGACGAGATCTACGACAAGACCCTCTACGACGGCAACACCCACACGAGCATTGCGTCGCTCGCCGACGACGTGCTGTTCCTCACCTTCAACGGCCTCTCGAAGAACTATCGCTCATGCGGCTATCGCGCCGGCTGGATGGTGGTGTCGGGCGAGCGTCGCTACGCCCAGGACTACATCGAGGGGCTCGACATGCTCGCAGCCATGCGGCTGTGCTCGAACACCCCGGGCCAGCTCGCCATCCAGACTGCGCTCGGCGGCTACCAGAGCATCGACGATCTCGTGGCGCCCACCGGCCGGCTGTGCATGCAGCGCAACGTGGCGCACGAACTGGTCACCCAGATCCCGGGCGTCAGTTGTGTGAAGCCCAAGGCGGCGCTCTACATGTTCCCGCGCCTCGACCCGCACGTGTACCCCATCGAGGACGACCAGCAGTTCGCCTACGAATTGCTGGCCGAGGAAAAGATGCTCATCGTGCAGGGCACCGGGTTCAACTGGCCCAAGCCCGATCACTTCAGGCTGGTGTTCCTCCCGAACGTGCACGACCTCACCGAGGCACTCACGCGCTTGGACCGTTTCCTCGCCGGGTACCGCAAGCGCTTCGGCACCTGAGCCACACGGCTTGCCCGGTGGTGGCCGGCCGGTCGTTGCCAGCTAGTCGTTGCCAGCTAGTCGTTGCGCGCGAGCAGCATTCCGTCCATCGTGCCTGTCGCGCGCCAATCCTCCATCAACTTGGAGAATGCTGCGGGGCCCGGGGTATACGCACCGAAGAAGGCACTGCCGCCCGACGGTGTGCCCTCGTTGTTGTAGTAGCCCGGGGTGCACGACTCGAGGAAGTCCTTGCCGCCCACGTAGAAACTGCGCAGCAGGGCGACCCAGTCGTTCACCGCTGCGTCGCTCGGTTCCACCGAGCGGGCGCCCTGTCGCATCGTCTCGGCAACGAGATAGGCAACGTGTCGGGCCTGCTCGTCGAACATCGACGTCATGTTGAGGTCGAACGCGTTCTGTGAGACACCGATGTAGAACCAGTTCGGGAACCCGTTGGTGGTGAACCCGTGGAGCGTCTGGAGCCCGTTCGCCCAGTGGTCGTACAGGGAGCGTCCGTCGCGCCCGTTGACCTCGATACCGAGACGGCGGCGGAAGTCGGCCGAGATCTCGAATCCGGTGGCGAAGATGATGCAGTCCACCTCGTACTCGTGGCCATCGACCACGACGCCCTTGGGCGTGATGGTCATCATGCCCTTGGTGCCGCTCACGTCCACGAGCGTGACGTTGGGGCGGTTGAAGGCAGGAAGGTACTCGTCGTTGAACGTGGGCCGCTTGCACATCACGCGGTACCACGGCTTCAGTGCCTCGGCAGTTGCGCGATCGGTGACCACATCATCGACCCGCTTGCGCAGTTCCTCCATCTTGGCCATGTCGGTGAGCTCGACGATGCGGTTGCGTTCCTCGCGCGTACGGGGTCGGTTCTCGCCCTTGGGCGAGCTGATGGCGCGGAAGATGCGCGTCCAGCCGTCGTCGACGAGGTCTTCCTCCACCGCGATGCCGGCCGCTTGCGTGGTGAAGTTGTCACGGCGTCGGCGCTGCCAACCGGGCTCGAGACCACTGAACCACTCGGGGTCGGTGGGTCGGTTCCGGCGGAAGTCGACGGTGGAAGGCGTGCGCTGGAACACGTAGAGGTGCTCCGCGTCACGCGCAACACGCGGCACTGCCTGGATCGCTGAGGCGCCGGTTCCGATCACGGCAACCCGCTTGTCGGCGAGTCCGGTCATGCCGCCGTTCGGGTTGCCCCCGGTGTAGGAGTAGTCCCATCGACTCGTGTGAAACGCATGGCCCTCGAACGACTCGATACCCGGAAGGCCCGGCAGTTTGGGCCTCGTCATGCTGCCGAGCGCCATCACCACGAAACGCGCGCGCAGGTGGTCGTCGCGGTCGGTGCGGACGTGCCAGCGGCCGAGGGAGTCGTCCCAGTCCATCGAGCGGACGCTGGTCTGGAAGATGGCCCGCTCGTAGAGCCCGTAGCGCTGCCCGATGCGTTGGGAGTGCTCGAAGATCTCGTCGGCGAAGGCGTACTTCTCTTTCGGCATGTAGCCGAGTTCCTCGAGCAGCGGCAGGTAGCAGTACGACTCGGTGTCGCACTGTGCCCCCGGGTAGCGGTTCCAGTACCACGTGCCCCCGAAGTCGGCGCCAGTCTCGACGATGCGGAACGAGGTGACTCCCTGCTCGGTGAGCCGGGCCGCTGCGAGCAGACCGCTGAACCCGGCGCCCACGATCACGATGTCGATGTCCTCGGCGATGGGGTCGCGTCGGAAGTCGGGATCGGCGAACGGGTCCTTCTCGGCGAAGCGTGCGAGCGGACCGGCGGCCTCGCGGTACTGATCGGCGCCATCGGTGCGCAACCGCTTGGCGCGCTCGGCCCGGTACCGCTCCCGTACGGCATCCGGGTCGAACGTGATCGAGCCGAACGTCGTCGATTCGGGGAGACCGTGCTCGCTGGGCGTCATGAGCGAACCGTAGCGAGCCGGCCCGATGGTGTCGAACCGGTCGGTCGCGGTCGAGCGGGGCGCGACGACTACGGGGAGAGCAGTTCTTCGAGCAGGGCGCGTACGCGCCGATCGATCTCGTCGCGGATCGGCCGAACGGCATCCACGCCCTGCCCTGCGGGGTCGGGGAGCGGCCAGTCGAGATATCGCTTGCCGGGGTACACGGGGCACGTGTCGCCACAGCCCATGGTGATCACGACATCCGATGCGCGGACCGCCGCGTCGTCGAGGCGTTTCGGATGTGCACCCAGACCATGCAGATCGATGCCGAGCTCGGCCATCGCAGCAACCACGGAGGGATTGATCGATTCGGCAGGTGCCGTGCCGGCAGAGCGCACCACGACGCGGTCGCCGGCGTGGTGCGCAAGCAGAGCGGCCGCCATCTGGGATCGGCCTGCATTGTGGATGCAGACGAACAACACCTCGGGGCGCTGCGGGTCGAGTGGGTCGCCGCTCATCGGGCCGGACCCGGGTAGAGGAAGCGGATGAGTACTGCAGCGAGAGCGCCACCAGCACACTGCATGACGATGAACATCGGCGCCGACGCAGGCTCGATGCCCGCGAAGGAGTCCGAGAACATCCGTGCGACGGTGACGGCAGGGTTCGCAAAGCTCGTCGACGAGGTGAACCAGTACGCACCGCCGATCCAGACACCGACGGCGTAGGGAACCGACGACGAGCGACCACTACGGACACAGCCGTGGATGATGAGCAACAGTCCCACGGTTGCCACGACCTCCGACAGCCAGAGGTTGGCCGACGAGCGTTCCTTCGTGGACCACTCCACTGCCGGGAGGTCGAACATCAGGTTTGCGATGATCGCCCCGGCGATCCCGCCCGCAGTCTGCGCGGCGATGTAGAGCACCGAGTCGCGACTCGAGAGGAATCCGAGGATGCGCTCCAGCACCGTGACCACCGGATTGAAGTGCGCGCCCGAGACCGAGCCGAAGGCGAGGATGAGTGCAATGAGCGCACCTGCCGTGGCTGCAGCATTCTCGAGCAGTTGCAGGCCGATGTCGTCGGGTGAGAGGCGCGTCGCCATGATGCCCGAGCCGATGACGGCAATGATGAGGAACGCAGTGCCGAGACTCTCGGCGACGAGACGGCGGGCGAGTGAAGGCGCGCTGTTCGCAACGACGGTCTCGCTCGCGGCCTCGCTCATCGGCTGTGCGGTGACGTTTCGTGGTTCACGCGCCTCACGTCGCCCGAGGCTAGTGACCTGTTCGGTGCGCACCGCCGGGGTCGGGGCAGCAGGTCGGAGATCTTGGCGCAGTCTCCACGGGGTGTTCGGCTGCTGTTCAGCAGTCGTTCAGCTGTGATGCGACGATCCACCGAGAGGTGAACTGCCGATATCGTCGTCCTCTGGAGCGCCGGGAAGTCGGGTCGGCACGAAGTTGACCTTTTTGGGAGTGCACGGTGCTCGATGTTTTCGTGCTCCTCGTCGGCGTCGCATGTGCCGGCGCAGGCGGGGAGCTCTTCGTACGCGGAGTGGTGAATGTGGCCTCGTGGGCCCGAGTCCCGGCCCGGGTCGTGGGCACGACCGTGGCCGCGTTCGCAACCTCGAGCCCGGAGATGTCCGTGGCGTTGCAGGCGTCTCGTTCGGGCGAACCCGCGGTTGCGCTCGGCGACGCCCTCGGGAGCAATGTGATCAACCTGGGCCTCGTCCTCGGCATCACACTGGTGGCCGGTGCACAGCAGGTCAAGCGGGTGGAGGTGCGGCGCGAGTTGTCGGTCGCGGCGCTCGCCCCGCTGTTGACGATCGCCGTGCTCGTCGACGGCCGGATGGTCCGCAGCGAGGCAACGCTGCTGCTGTTGGTCTTCCTCGCTTGGCTCGCGCTGGTGACCAGGTCGGCCCTGCGGTCCCGGGGTGCGTCGGGTCCTGCCGAACTGTCGACAACTCCCCTGCGTACCGTCCTTGCCATCACGGGTGGGCTGGTTCTGCTCGTTGTCGCAGGTGGACTGATCGTGGTGTCCACCAAGGACATCGGTGCAGCGCTCGGTCTCGATCCCTTCGTGGTCGGTGCAACGCTGGTGGCGCTCGGGACCTCTGCTCCCGAGCTCGCTACGACGGTGATCGCGCGAGCGCGCGGCCATGCCGATGTCGGTCTCGGAACCGTTCTCGGTAGCAACGTCTTCAACAATCTGTGGATCGTGGGGCTCGCGAGTTTGGTGGAACCGATCGAGGTCGGGACGCCCGATGTCTCGGTGGCGATCGCTGCCGGTCTGATCGGCTTGATCTTCGTGATCCCCAACCGGGACGGTGTGCTCGGCCGCGGGCGCGGCATTGCACTGCTCGTGGTTTTCGTCGCCTACACGGCTGTCACCATCGCCGTCGGCGGGTAGTTCGGCGAGTAGACCGGTGGGTCGCGTCCTGTCGACCGGTCTAACGTGGTCGTCCGGAGCGACCTACCCGCGTGCGGTCCAGACGTGGAGGTCCTGTTCGGTGCCGCCCTCGCGTGTGTGTCCCCACACCGTGCCGCTCGTCTCGCCGGCGATCATCACGGCTCCGCCGGAGAGGTCGCTGCGTGGCTCGATGGGACTGGGAGGAGAGACGAGAGGACGGAGGCCCGACGCGCCCGTGGAGTTCCCGCTACGCCGCAGCGATCGTCGGAAGCAGGGCGGCGACAACGGTCTCGGGGCGCTCCTCGGGAGCGAAGAGCCCTGCGTCCGGGATCACGCCGAGGTGGGCAGCGGCGAAGGGGTGGTCTGCCCGCCAGCCAGGCGAGTGCGGTACCGAAGCCCGGTAGGTGGCGTCCGACCCTGCGGTACGCGACCTCTGCGTCACCCACGTCGAGGAAGCGATCTGGTGGGTTCCGCAACATCGCAGAGGCCTCGGGCTGCGGCAACGGCACAGCGGATCACGTCCCGTTTGTAGCGGTTACTGCAGAACCGTCATCGCAGTGGTCATTACAGCCAAGCGTGATGGGTTATCGGCACTCCAAGGAGGAGATGCTCGGGGGAGCAGTCGCCGCTGTGTTCGAGGAGGGACTCAGCAGGCTCACCTTCGGCGTGCTGGCGAGGCGACTCGGTATCAGCGACCGCATCGTGGTGTACTGCCTCCCCTCCAAGGACGACCTGATCGGCGAGGTGCTTGCGGTCATCGGGACCCGGCTCGAGCAGGCGCTCGTTGCGGCCGTGAAGCGGCCCGTCGCCGATCATGTCCAGCTGGTGCGATCGGTGTGGCCGCACCTGGTCGTCAAACTGAGGGCGGACTGCTCCGACATTGCGATGGTGTTCTGGCGTCAGGCGGGCTCATCGAGTCAGTTCGATGTCGTCGAGGTGGCTCCCGGGGCACTGCTACCGTGCGGTCTCGTCTTCGGGCCGGAGTGTCGTCCCGCAGGCAGCGAAAAGGAGTGCGCGGCGTGGGATCAGCGGCCAAGCAGACGACGGGTCACGATGTGTTCGCAGCGGGTGGAGGTGCTCCGCGCTCAGGCAGACGGAAGCGTCAGCGCAGGATCGCCGCCGCAGCAGTCGCCGCAGCAGTCGCAGTCGTCACGGTCGTGGTCGTGGTCATCGCTGCAACGAGCGGGTCAGGCAGCCGTGCGGGCACGTTGCTCACCATCAACGGTGTCACCTACGACTTCGCCCCGGGAGTCAATCTCCAGAACGCGAACCTCTCGGGCGCGAACCTTTCGGGCCTCGATCTGTCGGGCGCAGACCTGTCGTCGGCCAATCTCACCGGCGCCAATCTCACGGGCACGAACCTCACCGAAGTGCGCATCGGTTCGGCGAATCTGACCAACGCCACCTTCACCTCGGCCAATCTCACCAACGCCACGATGGGATACGGCACGATCACCGGCGCCAAGTTCGCCGGTGCCACCATGACGGGCTTCCACAACTGGTACCTGACGGGTACGCCGGCGTCGCTGCCCACCAACTGGGTGTCTCGCAGCGTCCTGGCCGGCAGCACCACGTACGTGTTCCTCTTCGGTCCCGGCACCTGGGTGTCGGACCAAGGGATCGCAGGCGTCAACCTGTCGGGGCTCAACCTGACGGGGGCGAACCTGTCGTCGTCGAAGCTGAACGGCAGCAACCTCACCAACACCAACCTCACCAACGCCAACCTGTCGAACACACAGTTGGTGTCGGCAACGCTCACGGGAGCGAACCTCACCGGTGCCAACCTTGCTGGCTCGAAATCGGGCGGCATCGTCGGCACCCCGGCAGCGCTGCCCACCAACTGGGTCTTGCGCAACGGCATCCTCATCGGGCCGGGCGTCAACATGGCGGGCTACGGACTCACCACCACGAACCTGCAGGGGACGGTGCTGTCGGGTGCCAACCTCAGCGGCGCAGTGCTCAGCAGCGTGAACCTGTCGAACGTCGACATGTCGAACGCGAACCTGACGAACGCCAACCTGACGGGCGCCAACCTCACGAACACGAATCTCGCCGGTGCAACGCTCACCGGGGTGAGGTCGGGCAGCATCATCGGCACGCCGTCGGCATTGCCCACCGGTTGGATCCTGGGCGGTGGCCTCCTGCTCGGACCGGGTGTTCCGCTCGCCGGGCTGGATCTCTCGGGTGCAAACCTTGCGGGCTTCGACCTCACCGGGACGAACCTGACGAACACCAACCTGACTGGCGCGAACCTCTCGGGCGCCAACCTGACGAACGCCAACCTCGCAGGGGCGAATTTCACGAACGCGAACCTGACGAACGCGAACCTGACGAACGCAGTGTTCCGCGGGGCGGTGCTCTCGGGCACCAATCTGTCGAACGCCAACCTCTCGGGCGCCGCACTGAGCGGCAACGACCTGACCGGAGCAATCCTCACCGGGGCAACGCTCGCCGGCACCACGTCGGGCACGCTGACGGGTACGCCGGCGGCACTGCCCACGGGCGCCAAGTTGTTCAACGGATTCCTGCTCGCCCCGAGTGTGAACCTCACGGGAGCAAACCTCACCGGAGTGGACCTCACCGGTGTGAACCTCACCGGTGCGACGATGACCAATGTGGTCTCCGGCAGCGTTGCAGGGACCGCGGTGGCACTGCCCGGTGGTTACGGCGTGGTGTCGGGCTATCTCGTGGGTCCGGGCGCGAACCTGAGCGGTGCCAACTTGAGGAATGCGGTACTCACCTCGGTGAGCCTCAGCGGTGCGAACCTGAGCGGTGCGAGCCTCGTGGGCGCGAACCTCACCAACGTGAACATGAGCGGGGCCAACCTCACGAGCGCGAACCTCTTCAACGCGATCGCTACCGGCACCAACTTCAACGGCGTGATCTGGAGCAACACGATGTGCCCGAGCGGCTCGAACAGTTCGTACGTGCCGGGCAACACCTGTGTGGGTCAGACGTGACGGTCTCCTCAGCGGTGTGAGTCACCCGCGAACAAGGCGTTCAGGTCGGTGTCGTCGGCTGCGATGATGCGCTCGGTCCAGCGGTGGAACTCCTGAGGCCCACCCTCGTTGCGCCCGAAACACACCGTCGGCATCAGCCCCGACGACAGCGCGCGCTGTTGCGCCATCGATGTGGGGAGATCCTCGGTGCCGATAACATCGCCGAGGAAGTCGAACATCGAGATCGCCTCGGCGCGCTGCTCGTCCGTGGGCTCGTTCTCCATGAAGTAGGTCTGCACCGTGACCGAGGAGTCCACGGCGTCGCCGGGGAAGATCTGTGAGATGAGCACACCGCGGCCGCCGCGGTAGAAGGTGTTGATGGAGATGTTCGGGTAGATGATCCACTCCCCGAGCATCATGGCCTCGTCGGTCCACTCGGTATCGGGCCACTGGTAGAACTCGAGGTGCGCGTCGAACGCGAGTTTCCAGTTCGCACCGGTGAGCGAGCGCTGGGCAACAGGGTGCCAGTGCTCGAGGCCGAAGCGCTCGAGCATCGAGCCGAACACGCCGAGGAAGCCGTCGATGTCGAGTGTGGAAGCCGGGTCGAGTACCGCCCAGATGAGACCGGCGCGTTCACGCACCGGTAGGGCGCGCAGCGAGTACTGCTCGGTGTCGATCGTGCCGAAATCGGAGCGACCGGTGATGCCGACGAGCGCGCCCCGGTCGTCGAACACCCAGCCGTGGTACGGGCAGGTGATGCGGGCGGCGTTGGTGCACCCCTGCCCGATCACCGCGGCGCGGTGCGTGCAGACATTGAGGAACGCCCGGGCAACACCGTCCCGACCGCGAACTACCAGCACGGGCACACCCGCAATGTCGATGGCGCGCTGGTCGCCGGGGTTGGGCATCTCGCAGGAAGCGGCGACCACGATCGGGATGCGTCGGAACAGGCGGCGCTTCTCGACCTCGAAATGGGCGGGGTCGGTGTAGTGCCACGCCGGGAGCGTCATCACGCTGTCGGTCACGCGCACCGTGCCGTTGTGGGTGTGGTCGAGTACGTCCCGTGCCACCGACACGAGTTCCGCGCGGACGCTGGGCGCTTCGGGTGCGACGGTCACGAGCCCATCTTTGTACGGGGCCGCAGCCGTGGCAAAGGACCGGTGGGGGCCGGTGCTACGTTCCGGGCATGACCATGACTGGACGTTGCCTTTGCGGATCCGTGAGCTACGAGTTCACGGGTGACCCCATCGCCACTGCGGTGTGCCACTGCAGCCACTGCCAGCGACAGGGCGGCAGTGCGTTCTCGGTGAACATCGTGGGCCACGAGTCGCAGTTGAAGGTGACGGGCACGCTCACCACCTACAACGAGATGGGTGAGCGTGGCGACCAGGTGTACGTGCGCCGCAAGTTCTGCTCGAAGTGCGGTTCGCCGATCGTGTCGGATCTGGCGCTCAGCGAGGGCATCATCGCCGTGAAGGCCGGCACGCTCGACGACACCTCTGGCGTGAAGCCCACGGTGCAGGCGTGGTGCGTGGACCGTCAGCCGTGGGTGGATCTGCCCGGCATGGCGATCACGCTCGAGCGCGAGTAGCGGCAGCCCACTCCGACGGGCCGGCGGCTCCGCTCAGCGTCAGCCGATCCCCTCGACGACGATCGTGCGGAAGGGGTCTGCCAGCGGAGCAAGGTCGTGCGGGTCGCCGGTGAGGATCACCCCGCCGCCCACCTCGACAGCAGTTGCCACGACGTGCGCGTCGGCGAGATCTTCTGATCCGCTTCCCGCTGCGGTGAGAACGCCTCCAACGAGACGCGCCAGAGATCGGTCGGTGTCTCGGAGCGAGATGGCCTCCTCCTCTCGACTGAGCAGTGAGTCGACGAACTGGTTGTGCCCACCACCGCGGTACAGCTCGGCGAGGATCACTGTTGGTGCCACAACGTCGCGGCCGAGTCGTGCTGCTGCGGTCAGGGCTCGCCGGACGGAACGCTTCGTTGCGCTGTTGTCGCCGCTGAGAGCGCTCAGCGCTTGCTGGTCGAGCACGAGCCTCACTGCGCTCCTCCGAGGAGTCGCATGAACCGGGCGATCTCGGCCTCGTCGTCAGCCGAGTCCAGCGGCCCATCGAGTTCGGCGAGGCGCTCGAGCAGCGAGGTGAGCGACGCCTGCCGGCGGCGGCGTTCGACCTCGGCGCGAACTGCGTCGTTCACCTGGGACGACAGCCCCTCGTCGCCCTCGAGGGCTGCGATGAGGTCGTCATCGAGGGTCAGCGAGACCTTCCGCTTAGTGGTCATACCGAAATCCTACCTTTAGGCGATCTTGCCGGCCGGTCGGCAGCTGGGCCGCCGGCGATGTATCGAGCCCTCGGGGGGGCTCCGAGACCGGGTCACCCAGTACGGGGAGGGCCGGTGCCAGCGCCTCTGCAGAGGGGCGCCGTTGAGTCATAGGTCTGACAAGCTCCGACCATGACGGAGGAAACGGGAGGCCTGTTGCCGGGTCTGTACGACCTCATCTTGACCAAGGAAATCAAAATAAGGCTGGACGAACTTGATCACCGTCTGGTTGAGACGAAGCCGTTGGATGAAGCCGAGGCGGCGAACCGGGTTGCTCTTCACCTCGGTCATCAGATCGAGCGGATACTGGAGGGAATCTCGGACAAGAAGGACCGTCTCGCTGCGGCTGTCGAGGTGGTCAGTCGAGTGCTTGCTCAGCTTGAGAGCATCGATCCGGACGCCGCGTTGGGCGAGCAGATCTTGGCGGAACCGGCGGTCGTGCTGCGCCAGATCGCAGGTGTCCAGCCGGACGGCAGCCCTCGAGCGGTGCGGTACCCAGAGATGCGTCTGCTGGACACGACACTGTTGACCAACGCACCCGGTGAGCCTCGGGTTGGCCACCAAATCGCAACCGAGATCGAGTCGGCTGATGAGATCTCGGTAGTGATGGCATTTGTCCGGCTGACGGGCGTGAACCCGCTTCTGGAAGGGATCCGACATCACTGTGCGGCCGGTCGGCGCTTCCGACTCCTTACGACCACCTACACAGGTTCTACGGAGAAGCGGGCTCTCGACGCGCTGATAGACGCCGGGGCTGAGGTCAAGGTGTCGTACGACGTGTCGAGCACAAGGCTCCACGCCAAGTCGTGGCTCTTTCATCGAAAGACAGGATTCAGCACCGCCTACATCGGCTCGTCAAATCTCACGTTTTCGGCGCAGGTGGAAGGGCTCGAGTGGAACGTTCGACTCTCGGCCGCACGAAACACCGACGTGATCGAGAAATTCCGAGCCGTCTTTGAGTCGTACTGGAACAGCCCAGACTTCGAGCCCTACGTCCCCGAGATCTTCGCTGAACGAACTCAGAGTGCCTCGGCGTCCGGACCCGTGGTGTATTTGAGCCCGGTCGGGGTCTCGCCACTCCCGTTCCAGGAGCGAATGCTCGAACTCCTTGCTGTCGAACGCTCCCGTGGTCGTCATCGCAATCTGCTTGTTTCTGCGACGGGAACCGGCAAGACGGTGATGGCTGCGCTCGACTACGCGGAACTCCAATCGACGATGCAACGATCGCGCCTGCTGTTCGTGGCACATCGACGAGAGATTCTCAACCAGAGTCAGGCCACCTTTCGACACGTCCTGCGTGACCCCGGATTCGGCGAACAATGGATCCAAGGCGCAAGGCCAACTCGTTTCGAGCATGTGTTCGCGTCGATTCAGACGCTGAATGCAGCTGACCTCGAGCATCTCGCCCGTGACCACTTTGACGTGGTGATCATTGACGAGTTCCACCACGCTGCAGCAGCGTCGTACGACCGGCTGCTGCGGCACGTGCAACCCGTCGAACTGCTTGGTCTGACGGCGACTCCCGAGCGCGCCGACGGCGAGTCCGTGCTGCACTGGTTTGACGGAAAGATCGCCGCTGAGCTGCGCCTGTGGGATGCAATCGATCAGCACTATCTCGTTCCATTCGATTACTACGGGATCTTCGACGGTCTGGACCTTCGAGACATTCCGTGGAAGCGGGGCGTCGGCTACGACGTTGTGGGGCTCACCGGGCTGCTCACTGCCAATGATGTGTGGGCGAAGCAGGTCATCAAGCAGTTTGTCGCCAAGACGCCTGAGCCCCAGCAGGCTCGGGCACTCGGCTTCTGCGTCAGTGTTGAGCATGCGCACTACATGGCCCGAGTGTTCAACGAGGCGGGAATTCGGGCTGTCGCAGTATCCGGTCAGACGTCATCGACGGACCGCGAAGGGGCACTGAAGGCTCTTGCGGCCGGCGAGTTGCAAGTCGTGTTTTCGGTCGACGTCTTCAACGAGGGTGTCGACGTGCCGAACGTGGATGTGCTGCTGCTGCTGCGGCCGACGGACAGCGCCACTCTGTTCCTTCAGCAACTCGGTCGTGGGCTGCGCCGGGCGAAGGACAAGGCGTCGTGTCTGGTACTCGACTTTGTCGGCCTGCACCGCCGGGAGTTCCGCTTTGATCGCAGATTTGGTGCCCTGTTGGGTGGGACGCGGACGGAGCTGATGAAGCAGATCGAGGATGGTTTCCCGTTCCTTCCGGCGGGGTGCCACATGGAGCTCGATCGAAAGGCTCGGGAGATCGTCCTAGAGGGCATTCGGTCAGCGATCCCGTCCAATTGGACCCAGAAGGTCGGCGCTCTTCGCACGATGCTGGATTCAGGCCACCCCCGCGTGCTTGCGGACTTTCTTGAACACTCGGGTGTCGAACTCGCCGAGTTGTACGCAGGTGGGAAGTCGTGGTCGGATCTCTGCGACGCCGCGGAACCGGAGGTGGCTGCGTCAGATCCGAACGAGTCTCCCGTGCGGCGCGCCATCGGCCGTCTCCTCCATGCGGACGATGACCTTCGAATCAACGGGTGGCTCGGCATGTTGAGTGGAACGGCACCTGACGTAGCGTCTCTGTCCGAGGTCGACCGAAGACTGCTCAGGATGTTGCTTGCTCAACTCCTCGGTGAGGTGTCGAGTCTGGTCCTGCCGAAGACGGCTTCGCTCCAGCAGGCAGTGGACCTCATGTGGAGTTACCCGCGCGTGCGGTCCGAGTTGCTGGAGTTGCTGCCGCTTCTCGCTCAACGAATCGAGCACCAGACCGTGGAACTCGAGCGCCGCCCAACGGTTCCGCTGCGCATTCACAGTCGGTACACGAGGCTCGAGATCCTGGCCGCATTTGGTCAGGGTGATGGACCCCGGATCCCGGCTTGGCAGGCCGGCGTGTTTTGGCTGCCGGACGCTAGAGCGGACCTCTTTGCCATGACCCTCGACAAGTCAACGGGTGGGTTCTCCCCGAGGACGCGTTACCGGGACTACGCAATCAGCCGCGACCTCATCCATTGGGAGAGCCAGGCGAACACTCGGGAGTCCAGCGGAACGGGTCTGCGCTACCAGCATCATCGTGCCGAAGGGAGCGACGTCTGCCTCTTCGCTCGGCTCAAGAGCACCGATCGCGCGCTGTGGTTTCTCGGTCCGGCGGACTACGTACGTCATGAGGGTGAGCGCCCGATGGCGATCACGTGGCGCCTTCACTGTCCGCTACCGGTAGATCTCTTCGCTCAGTTCGCTGCCGCCGTCGCGTAGTTGTTCGAGATCCGGCGGAGGCGCCGCGAAGGCCCTGTTCCGAGTTTGGCCCTATGCCACCGGGTGAGCCATACGGCTCACCCGGGGTGTTTGCGCCTGCGTCTGTGTCGTCGGTTGGGTAGTCGTTATTCGGCCGTGTTACCCCTGACCATCGGCCGATTTGGGTGTTGACACCCCGAGTTAGTGCTTGCAGAATGAAAGCGTGCCGAATGTGTTGATCAGAGACCTTCCTGCCGACGTTCACGCGGTGCTCACGCGCCGGGCTGAGACCGCTGGCCAGTCACTCCAGCAGTTCCTCGTCACTGCGCTCGAGCGAATGGCCCGCACTCCGACGCCCGATGAGTTGTTCGATCGTCTCGATGCCGGCGCCATCCGTCGTCGCGGCCGGATCGGCTTTGCGTCGGCGGTCTCCGCCCTCGATGAGGGGCGAGCCGACCGTGATCGTCGCTGACGCCTCGGTCATTGCGAACGCCCTCGCCGACTTCGGTCCGAGTGGTGCCACAGCACGAGCACGCCTGCGCAGTGAGGTTGTCGCAGTGCCCGACCTTGCCTACGTCGAGACCTTCGCGGTGCTGCGCAAGCACTCGATCCGCCGCAGTATCTCGCAGGCGGATTTTCGCCAAGCGGTCGAGATGCTGAGCGCAGCGCCGTTTGAGCGTTACAGCAGTGTCGGCCTGCTGGGTCGCGCCTTCGAACTGCGCGACAACGTTTCTGCCTACGACGCCATGTATCTCGCCCTCGCAGAAGCGCTCGAATGTCCATTCATCACTGCTGACGCCCGACTGGCCGCACCTCCGAGCGCAAGGTGCACCATCGAGGTCCTCTCCGACTGACCATTGCTCGCGACAGAAAGGCGTTCGGCAACCGCTGGGGCATGCCTAAGGTCTGCAAACAGGAGTCACGATCATCGAAGAGAGGTGGTTGCGGCTCCCTGATTGAGCGATGCGAGGAGCCTCATGACGAATCAGCACGGCGGGGGAGTCTCTGGCGGGCGGTTGGTGGTTGGAACTGTCGGCAACGTCATCTGGCTTCTGTTCGCCGGGATCTGGTTGATGTTCGGCTACGTGATCGCCGGCCTGCTGGCCTGCCTCACCATCATCGGCATCCCCTTCGGTGTGCAGGCCTTCAAGCTCGCCGGCTACGCCCTCTGGCCGTTCAACCGGATGGTGGTGCGTGACACCACTCG
>JAULYZ010000115.1:0-28193 GCA_032117595.1 Acidimicrobiia bacterium
CGTGGCTGCATCGATATCGACATTGTCGAGTCCGATCCCGGCTCGACCCACGACCATCAGCGAGTCAGCACCGGCCAGTACCTCGGCGGTCACCTGGGTGGCCGACCGGATGATGAGGGCTTGCGCACCGGCGAGGGCGGCGGGAAGTGACTCGGCCGTGAGGTCGAGGCGGACATCCACGGTGTGCCCGGCTGCGCGAAGACGGTCGAGGCCGCCCTGGGCGATCTCTTCGGTGACGAGGACTCGAGCCATGGCCGACCATGATGCCGGTTCCGCCCCCGATCACCGCCCTGGGTTGACGGAAAGTCCGTCGACCACTGCCGCACCCGCTGTGACGGCGGGCACGACGACCCCAGTAGCCTCACCGGGACCGACCGGCGAGAGGGTCGGCACACGAACCGGGAACAGGCACCCGAGGAGCGATCGATGAGCGAGAAGCATGTATTCCTGTCGGATGGTTGGATCGAGGCGGCCAAGGCGGCCTACGACCGCCACGGCGTCACGGTGAAGTACCGCATGAAGATGAACCAGGTGGTCACCGGCTGCCCGTTCGAGCCGAGCGAGGTCCGCACCTTCATCGACACGTCCGACGGCACGATGCGCACCGGCAAGGGCGAGATCGAGGGCGCCGAGGTGACGCTCACCACCGACTGGGAGACCTCCCGCAAGATCATGATCGAGCAGGATCAGGCCGCTGCGATGCAGGCATTCATGAGCGGCAAGATCAAGGTCACCGGGGACATGACGAAGTTGATGACGATGAACGCCAACCCCCCGAGCGACAACGAGCGCGCCGCCGCCGAGGACATCAAGAACCTCACGGCCTGACCGGGCCGTCGTCCGTTACCTGCCCGCCGATCGGGCCGCCCGACTCAGGGGACAATCCGTCAGTCGAGTTTCGGGGGAACCACCGGGTTCTTCGGCTGGAGCGCAGTCATTGCCGACGTGAGTTCGGACACCGTCCATCGGTCGTCGCGCTCGAGGGTCTCGGCCATGGTCCACGTCTGGACCCGGCGAACCTCGCCGCCCTGCACGAAGAACGTTTCGCCGTTGAAGGCGCATGACTCCGATGCGAGATAGCAGACCAGCGGTGAGATGTTGGCGGGGTCCCACTTGTCGAACTGCCCTGCCTTGGGCTGCAGGATGTCGGCGAGTCCGGGAGTGGCGAGCGTGAGACGCGTGCGCGCCCCCGGCGCAATGCAGTTGCTCTTCACGTTGTACCGCTGCAGTTCCTTCGCACAGATCTGGCTGAATGTCGCGATGCCCGACTTGGCGGCGCCGTAGTTCGTCTGGCCCGGATTGCTGAACAGGCCCGAGGTGGACGACGTGTGCACGATGTTGCGCGGCTTGGTGACGCCCGCTTTCACCTGCTCGCGCCAGTAGGCAGCTGCCCAGCGGGTGGGGGCGAAGTGTCCCTTCATGTGCACGGCCACCACTGCGTCCCACTCGGCCTCGGTCATGTTGACGAGCACGCGGTCGCGCAGGATGCCCGCATTGTTCACGAGGATGTCCAGGTCGCCGAAGGTCTCGACGGCCTGATTGACCATCCGCTGCGCGCCCTCCCAGTCGGCGACGCTGTCGTAGTTCGCAACAGCCTGACCACCCATGGCGATGATCTCGTTGCACACCTGCTGGGCAGGGGTGACGTCAGTGCCCGTACCGTCGTTGGCACCACCAACATCGTTCACCACGATCTTTGCGCCCTCTGCGGCGAACAGGAGCGCATGCTCACGGCCGATGCCGCGTCCTGCACCAGTGATGATCGCCACACGTCCGTCGAGTGCCCCCATGATTCCCTCCCGTTCGACAGTCCCCGCACGCTATCCCTCGTGCTCGCGAGCGGCCAGTCCGACAGCGACCGCCGCACGGTCTCGCTCATCGGCCCCAACTGATCGAGGTACGCAAGGCCAGAACCGGTCAGGCGGTTCCGAAGATCACCGAGATCTGTGTTCCGCGCCGCACTTGGGTACCGGCCGGGATGTCTGCCCCTGCGACCACCCCCGTGCGCGGGCCCGTGGTGGAGCCAAGCTGCAGACCGGTCTTGGTGAGCAACTCCTGGGTCTCTTTCAGCGTCTTGCCGATGAGGTCCGGGACCACCACGAGGTCGGGTCCCTTCGACACCGTGAGATTGACGACGGTGCCCGAGGGTGAACGCGTCTCGGCCTCCGGGTCGGTGGCGAGCACCACACCGGGCTCACCTGCCTCGCTGAAGACCTCGGTAATCGCACCGACGACGAAGCCAAGCGGCTCGAGTTCGGCACGGGCTTGTTCGACGGTCTTGCCGATGAGGATCGGCACCGAGCGCGTCGACGGCCCCGCGGAGACCACCACCTCCACCGTGGTCCCCTTGGGCACCTGACTCCCCACTGCGAGTCCCTCCTGCGCAGGCACCGACCACGAGATGACCTGACCCGCCGGGACCGTGTCGCTGTCGACACGAGCCGCTTCGCGCATGAGCAGACCCAGTGCGGTGAGCGTGCTCCGTGCCGACTCCACACTGAGCCCCTCGAGCTTGGGGAGCTTGGACAGTGTCGGGCCGTCGGACACGACGACGACGAGCGTGCCGCCCTTGCGCAGTCGGTCACCCGCTGCCGGATCGGTGCGCGTGACCGCGCCCTGGGGCTGGGTGTCGTCGCGCTCACGGCGCACTTCGACCTCCCACCCGTTGTCGGCAGCGATGTTGGCCGCCTGGGCCTCGGGGGTTCCGACGAGGTTGGGAACAGTGCGGCTCGGCGTGCTCAGTGCGCGGTAGCCGACAATCCCCACGACGGCGGCCACGACGAGGGCGAGCGCCACGAGGAGGTACGTGACGAAACTCCGCCGATCGAGGTTCAGCACATCGTCGTCACCCTCGACGGTCTCGACCGTTGCCGAGCGGCGCGTCCCACTCCGTGCGGCCTGCCAGTCCGGCGCGACGTCACCGATGAGCGCGGGTTCGCCGTCGGCCGCCGGGATCCCGCTCGGTGGTGTACCCGACTCAGGGTCCACCGCTTCCCAGAGATCGGGATCGACGGACTGCTCGGGAGATTCCGCCGGGGGGTCGAGCAGCGCGGGGTGTGGCATCGAGAGGATCTCGGGCATCGGCTCGCGGGAAATCTCCGACGTGGCATCGGGCAGCGAGGCCAGCAGCGAAACGGGGTCGGGCTCGGGCGCCCCGGATGCTGTGTCAGCCACTGCTTGGGTACCGGCGAGGGCAGCAGAGATGTCGATCTCGCCTGTTGCCGTCTCGAGCACCGGGAGTGCTGCGGTGGTGTCACCGAAGCGACCCAGACCCACGACGGCAATCGGTTCCGGGCTCGGCATCTTCTCGGCGGCAGCGACGAGCGCACGACCGAACTCAGGTGCGGTGAACCGGTCCTCGACACCGGGTCGGCCGGCACGCTCGAGCACTGACGCGAGCGCGCCGAGATCTGCCGACACCGGCATGAGGCGTTCCAGTCGGGCCGAGAGCGTTGCGACTGCGGTATCGGCGGCGAACGGAACCTGTCCGGTCACCGACTCGACGAGCGTGAGACAGAGTGAGTACACGTCGCTACGTGGTTCGGGCGGGAGCCCAAGTGCTTGCTCCGGCGAGGCATACCGAGCGGTGTCGATGTCGAGCCGAGTCGGGTCGGACCACACAACGTCGCCGAGCAGACGGGCGATCCCGAAGTCGGCGATGTGTACCCGCCGGTCGAGCCCGAACAGCAGATTGCTCGGCGTGATCGACCCGTGCACGAGCCCGCGGGCGTGTGCGTACGCGAGTCCGCGGCAGACATCGAGGCCGACGAGGAGCGCCTGCGACGCAGTCAGCGTCCGTCCCCGGTCGAGGATCCCGCGCAGGCTCCCGCCTGCGAACTGCTCGGTGACCACGAACAGATACACGCGTCCACCCGCCCGCTCCACACCGAAATCGCGGATCGGGGCGATGTTCGGATGATCGAGTGCGGCGGCCAGCGAGAGGTCCTCGTTGAAGCGCCGCATGAACGATTCAGAGGCCCCGAACTGCGACGGGAGCACCTTGACCACCACCGGCGAACCGTCAGTGAGGTCGACAGCGTCGAAACTCTTGGCGTTCGCACCGGTCCCGAGCGTGGGACCGAGGCGGTAGCGGCCGGCGAGTACGCGCGTGGAGGCGTCTGCATCCTGCGGGGCCATAACGACATGACGCTACCGCTCACCGGCCCGCAGGGGGTCGCAGGGTGCCGGTTGACACGTGTGGAAGTCGGGTCTTCTCCCGTGAGAATGACCGAGATGGAGACGGCCGAGAGCACCGAGTCCAGCCCCGAGTCGAGCGCTGAGCTCGAGCCGGCTGAGCAGAGCCCGGGCACAGCGAGCCCCGCTCGCCGAACGTTGCGCCCTTGGGCCGACCAGCCCCGCTCGAAGGTGATCTCCGCCTTCATCGTCAGTGCGGCGCTCGCGCTCGGGCTCGCTCTCGTACTGGTCGGCGTGGGCAACTCGGTGACCGGGCGCGAACAATCGAACCTGCCCGACGAGATCGAACGGGTGCAACCCGGTCTCGGCGACAAGGTGCTCAACCAGGCCAACATCGTGGTCGACCTTGCGCCCGGCTACACCGGCCGACTGATCATCGACGACGTCGCACTCGTCACCGAGAGCACGGCAGAGGCCGAGCCGACCGGAGGGAATGCCGGTGCGCCCACCACCACGATCGAGATCGACCCCGATGCCGTTCGCTTCGACGCCGGCACCAACACACTGAGTTTCCAGCCGGGACCCCAGACGTTCGTCGAGCGGTTCGACGTCGGTCGCCATCTCGTCAAGGTGATCTACTGGAAGCAGACCGAGTCCGAGGTCTCCTCGTTCTCGTACACCTGGTACTTCGACGTCACCGCCTGACCGTTCGAGCGCCTTACCGTTCTGGGGTGCGGGTGGAGGTCTGTCGGTTCAGCCGGGCAGCGTGCCGGTCTCGAGCAGTTGCTCGAAGGCGGCCTCATCGAGAATCGGCACGCCGAGATCCTGCGCCTTGGTGAGTTTGCCCGCACCGGGCTCGGCCCCCACCACGACCGCGTAGGTCTTGGCACTGACGCTGCCGGGGCTCTTTCCCCCGCGGGCTTTGATGGCCGCCTCGGCCTCCTCGCGCGAGAAACCGTCGAGGGTCCCCGTGACGACCACGGCGCGGCCCGCCAGCACCTGCGGGAGGCGGCTCACCTCGACGCGCCCGAACTCGACGCCCGCAGCGCGAAGTTTCTCCACCACTGCGCGGTTCTCGGCGACGTCGAACCAATGATGAATCGATGCAGCGATCACGTCGCCCACCCCCTCGGTGGTGGCGAGATCTGCCTCGCTCGCTCCGACGATCGCATCAAGGTTGCCGAACGCCAGTGAGAGCGCCTCGGCAGCTGCTGGTCCGAGGTGCTTGATGCCGAGCGCAGTGAGCAGACGCGGCAGCGGGCGCGTCCGGCTCGCAGCGATTGAGGCAACCAGTTTCTCGGCGGAGATCTGCGCGAAGCCGTCGAGCCGAAGAAGATCCTCGGCGGTCAGCGCATAGAGATCTGCAGGATCGGAGACGAGCCCGGCCTCGGAGAGCTGCTGAACCGTGCGCTCGCCCAGACCTTCGATGTCCATCGCCCCGCGACTTGCGAAATAGATGATCCGCTGGTCGCGCTGGAACGGACACGACGGTTCGACGCACCGCGTGTCGGCTTCGCCCTCGGCGCGTACGAGCACGCTCTTGCTCGGGCACGGGCACAGGGCGGGGAACACCCATGGCTCGGACGTCTCGGGCCGGAGCCGGAGCACCGGCCCCACCACCTCGGGGATCACGTCGCCGGCCTTGCGGACGATGACGGTGTCACCCGGGCGCACGTCCTTGACCCGCACCTGATCCTCGTTGTGCAGCGTGGCCATCGACACGGTCGAGCCGCCCACGAACACGGGCTCGAGCACAGCAAAGGGGGTGGCGCGACCCGTGCGCCCGATCGACACCTGGATGTCGAGGAGTCGCGTGTTTCGTTCCTCCGGCGGGAACTTGTACGCAATGGCCCAGC
The DNA here is from genome assembly GCA_032117595.1 of Acidimicrobiia bacterium. Classification (GTDB taxonomy): domain Bacteria; phylum Actinomycetota; class Acidimicrobiia; order Acidimicrobiales; family Ilumatobacteraceae; genus WLJO01. The sequence goes on from JAULYZ010000115.1 coordinate 5,991, forward strand.
GCGGCGCTTTCGAGGTGAAACCAAGCAGTTCGCGCTGTGCCAGATCGTCAACTTTCACTACTGCGCCATCGATCTGGTACTCGAGATCGTGGCGGTGCTCCTGCCAGTGGCGGCAGTACTCCTCCGCCGAGGGCAGGTCACCCAGCACCCGGATCTCCGGGTTCACCGGGAACCCGATCGAGCCGAGGAAGTCGAGCGACTCCGAGTGGCGGGTGAAGGTCGGCCCGCCCACCACCTCTCCGAGCTGGTAGCTCCAGAAGCTCAGGTCACGTTGCGCAGTGATGCGGGCGTCCTTCTGGCGCAGCGAGCCAGCAGCTGCATTGCGGGGATTGGCGAAGAGCTCCTTGCGCGGCTTGCGATCCTCGATCTCCTCGCCTGCCGCAACGCGCCGGTTGAGGGCCTCAAAACTGGCGAGCGACATGTACACCTCGCCACGGACCTCGAGTACCTCGGGAACCTGAGGCCCGATGAGCTGCTTCGGGATCACGGTGATGGTCGATACGTTGGCCGTGACGTCTTCTCCCACACGACCGTCACCACGGGTGGCTGCTTGGACAAGGCGGCCACCCTCGTAGCGCAGACTGATCGCCAGTCCGTCGATCTTCAGCTCACAGACGTACGACGCTGCAGCTCCCGCAAGGCCCTTGGCGACACGCTCGCTCCAGGCGTGGAGTTCGTCGCCGTCCATGGCGTTGTCGAGGCTCGTCATCGGCACCCGATGCGTCACCGGCGCGAAGGCAGCGGCGACGGCGCCCCCGACGTGCTGTGTCGGGGAGTCGACTGCAAGACCGGGATGCTCTGCCTCGAGGCGCAGCAGTTCACGGACCAGTTCGTCGTACTCGGCGTCGCTGATCTCGGGACTGTCGAACTCGTAGTACCTCGAGTTGTGATGCGCTATCTGTTCCCGCAGCGCTGCTGCACGCTTCTTGACCGATGCGGGAATCGCCACGCCTGCAGGCTAATTGGCCAGCCCGCAGGGAACGCGTGCCGCGCAGCGGACGGTGGTCAGGCTCCGAGCGTGACGGGCGTCGAACCGCCGAGACCACCAAGACGATCCGAGAGTTCGCGAACGATGCGGAAGACGCGCTCGGCCACGACCTCTGCGTGGGCAAAGAGACCGCATGCCGGGGTGAACAGTGCCTGCGCGCGGATGCGCTCGGGATCGCAACCGGTCTGGGCGAGCCCGGCCCACAGGGCACTGACGTCGCGCCACGGCCGCTGCGCCGAGGTGGGAATCGGCCCATCGGTGTGCACGGCGCCCCACGCAATCCACCCACCAGCATCCAGGAAGCGGGCAAGGTACCCGCCCACGTCGACGAGGTCTGCTGTGACCGGGAGCGACAACACACCGGGACCCGTGGCGAGAATGCTCGCCCAATCGCCCCGACCGCAGCAGTGGAGACCCGAGACGCCGAACTGCTCGATGGCAGCGAGCGCACCCGACACGAAATCGATTGCTGCGTCGGCCGTGATCGGGAACGAGGGGTCCTGCAGATCGGTCAGCATCGGCTCGTCGAGGAACACGACGTGCTCCACCCCCGGCAGCGCTTCGTCGATCCGTCCACGAATCGCCGCAATGTGCGAACAGACGGCGCGCACCGCAACGTGGAAGGCAAGGTTCGCCGGCACCCCGGCGCGCAGCAAGGCTCGCCCGAGCGTGACCGGGCCGACGATCTGCCACTTCACCCTCGACGTCGTCGCCGGGTCAGCGAGATCGAGAAAGGCAAGGAGCCCGTCGTAGGCGCCGCTCTCGAACGGCGTCTCGACCTGCGCGTGACGGTCGATGCGGTTGAGATCAACAGCGAGGCTCCCGTACTGACCAACCGTCACGCCCGGGATACCGAGAACCGCCTGGGCGATCATCGACTCTGCGGGCGAGCGCTTCGGCAGTGTGGGAACTGCGGGCAGTTCCGGCGTGACACGGAGCACGAACGCTGCGGCACGTTCCGGATCCCTGAACGGGAGGCTGCCGATCCCGGTCGGCGCGCCCGGAGGGAGATGCACCACGGCCCGTCCTCCCCTCGCACCCATTTGCCCGGCGGATGACAGCCACCACCGGTTTCCAGATCCCCACGTTGGTCAACGCCGGACTCCCGCTACAAATTGGCGGTGTGAAAACCGTGCTCGTCTGGATCTACCGCGCCGTGTGGGTGGGCCAGGTGTTCACACTCGGCCCTGCGATCGGCGAGTCGCTCGAGGACCGCAGCCGAGCCGTGCAGATCGTGGGTACCGCAGTGCCCTGGGCGATCTGGGGCATCGTTCTGCTGGCCTCCCTCGTCCCCACCACGGTGTCGCTCACCGCGCTTCGTGTCGGGACGCCCACCTCACTCGTTGCGGCGGGCATGGCGTGGGCCGCCGGCGCATCGACAACTGCCGGGATCGTGGCGGTGGCGGGCGCCCTCGCTGCGCTCGCCGCATCACTGAGCGGCGACCTCGGCGAAGCGTTCGTCCAGGGGTCCGCATACGGTCACGAACGACGTCTGCCACTGCGTCCGCCAGGGCCCGTACTCGTGGCGCTGCCGTTCGTCTGGGCACTACCGGTCGCAGCAATCATTGCGGGCGGCCTCGGGGTGGCCGCGCAGGCCTGGGCGTGGGCGGTTCCGGTCGCCGTGCTCGGCGCAGTACTCGCCGTGGTCGCTGTGCTGCGTCTCCATCGCCTGAGCCGGCGTTGGCTCGTGCTCGTCCCGGCGGGAGTGGTGGTGCACGACTACACGATCCTTGCCGAGACGGCGATGTTCCAGAAGTCCGAACTCACTACGGCATCGCTGGCACTCGCCGGTTCGCAGGCAGCGAATCTCACGGGTACCGCTCTCGGGCCGGCGCTCGAGATCCGTCTGCGTGCAATGTCGACCGTGGTACTCGCTGCGCCGCCCCGCGGTCAGACCCGTGCGCTGCACGTGCAATCCGTACTCGTGAGCCCCACGCGCCCCGGGCGCGCCCTCACCCACCTCGACGGACTCGGGGTCCCCCGCACCTGAGCCACCGTCAGGCAGTTCGAGCCACGCGTCCGCCGCCGAGCACGCGACGGTCGTCGCCCGAGTACAGCACTGCGCTCTGGCCCGGAGCGATACGGCGCTGAGGAGTTGCCCAATCGATCCGAAGCACACTGCCGTCGCTGCTCGCCGACGCAGGATGAACAGCGCCGTGTGCGCTGCACTGCACCAACACCTCGCCGTCCACCGGCGAGGACGCCCACACCGTGTCGACGATGGTCTCGTGGGTGCGCAACAACTCATCGGCTGCGCCAACGGTGACCTCAGCCCGGGCCACGTCGACGTCGAGGACGAAGCGACGAGACGGCGCACCGGCGAGAGCAAGTCCGCGACGCTGACCGATGGTGACCATCTCCACGGCATCGACCGTTCCGACCACGTCGCCGGCCGAGGTGCGAACCGTTCCCGGCCGGAACGGAATGCGGTCGCCGAGGAACGCCCGCCGACCGCCCTCGGACGTGATGAAGCACACGTCCTGGCTGTCGGGCTTTGCTGCCGTGCGCAGTCCGAGCCGACCAGCCAGCGCCCGCACCTCGGACTTCGAGAACTCGCCGACCGGAAACATCGTGCGGGCCATCGCTGCCTGATCGAGCATGTGGACCACGTAACTCTGGTCCTTGTCGCGGTCGGCACCCCGGGCGACCGCCCACTGACCCTCGTGACGGACGATGCGGGCATGGTGACCCGTGGCAACCGCATCGAACCCAAGGACGTCGGCCCGTGCAAGCAGTTCGTCGAACTTGAGGTGACGGTTGCACTCGATGCACGGATTCGGGGTGACGCCTCGTGCGTGGCCGTCGACGTACGGGTCGACGACCTTGGCCATGAACTCGTCGCCGAAGTTGAAGACGTGGTGATCGATTCCCAGTTGCTGGGCTACCCGGCGCGCGTCGTCGACATCGGACACCGAGCAGCACCCGGTATCGCTCTCGCCACCCCACAGGCGCATGGTGACGCCCACGACCGAATGGCCCTGCTCGAGCAGGAGCGCACCGGCCACGGACGAGTCGACACCTCCGCTCATGGCAAGCAGGACTCGCATCACGTCACCGCCGCCGGTCCCGAATCTGGGCAACTGCGGCCGGCACCACCTCGAGCGCGCGATCCACATCGGCGTCGGTGGAGCTGTAGCCGAGCGTCAGGCGCAGCGCCCCCATCGCGAACCGTCGGTCGGTACCCATGGCCGCGAGTACATGCGAGGGCTCCATCGCACCGCTTGCGCAGGCCGATGCAGCCGAGGCGCACACCCCGGCATCGTCGACGAGGAAGAGCAGGGACTCGCTGTCGACACCGGCGAAGCACATATGGGCCGAGCCTGCGACCTTGTGTTCCCGAGGCACGGTCTCGATGCAGTCCGAGACCTCGTCGAGAAGGCTGTCGACGAGTCGGTTCCGCAGGGTCGCAATCCGGGAACTCTCCTCGGCGCGCCGTTCGTCGGTGACGCGCAGCGCTGTTGCGGTGGCGACGATCCCGGCAACGTTGTGAGTGCCGCTACGACGCTCGCGCTCCTGGCCGCCACCCTCGAGCAGCGGCTCGAGCGCAACTCCGTTGCGCACCATGAGGACCCCGACCCCCTTGGGGCCGCCGAACTTGTGGGCCGAGAGCGAGAGCGAATCGACGAGCGGAGAGATTTCCCGGAGATCGAGCCAACTCGGCGCCTGCACCGCATCGGTGTGCAGGAGCGCGCGCGGCGCACGGCGACGCACGACAGCCGCCACGTCGGCGAGCGGGTTCAGCGCACCGACCTCGTTGTTGACCACCATCACCGAGACCACGCTGACGCTCTCGTCGAGACACTCTGCGAGGTGCTCGAGGTCGACACTCCCGTGCGGTCCGACCCGCACCACGCGGCCACCGGTGCGCTCGACAACGTGGAGCACTGCATGGTGCTCGGCGGCCGGACAGACCGCCGTGCCGCCCACCTTGCGGAGCACACCGAGAATGGCGGCATTGTCGGACTCCGTCCCGCAACCGGTGAAGACAACCTCACCCGGTGCGCAACCGATGAGTGCTGCGACGTCGTCACGCGCCTCGTCCACCGCCCGACGGGCATCGCGCGCCGCACGATGGGACCCCGATGGGTTGCCGAAACGGGTTCCGTAGAAGGGCAACATCGCGTCGAGCGCCTCGGGACGCATCGGCGTGGTTGCCGCATGGTCGAGGTAGGCCGACACCGACAGATTCATGCGGTGGAGGGTACCGATCAAGCACGTGCGCTGGTTCACTCCACCCCGTGCGCGGCTACGACGGGGCGAGTTACGGCGATGGCATGGCCGATGTCTACGACGAGTGGTACCCCGAGCCAACCGACACCGACCTGTGTGTGGCGGCCCTTGCCGACCTCGCTGGGGATGGTCCCGTCCTCGAGCTCGGGGCAGGAACGGGCCGACTCGCACTGCCACTTGCCCGACTCGGTCTCGAGGTTCACGCTCTCGATGGTTCGGAGCGCATGATCGAGCGCCTCACGGCCAAGGCGACCGACACTCACCTCACCACGTTCGTCGCAGATATGGGCGGTCCGCTCCCCGCCGGCCCGTACTCGCTCGTCTTCGTGGCCGTGAACACCTTCTTCAGCCTCGTCGACGACGGTGCTCAGCAGGCCACGATGGGCCGGGTGGCCCAGTCGCTCGAGCACGGGGGCCGGTTCGTGGTCGAGGCCTTCGTCCCCGAGTCGACCGACGGCGGCGACCACGTCGATGTCCGGGACCTCACTGCGGATCGTGTGGTGCTGTCGATCAGTCGCACCGACCCCGCTGCCCAACGTGCGTCGGGTCAGTTCGTCGAGTTCCGGGACGGCGAGCCGGTCCGGCTCCGGCCGTGGGCGATCCGGTGGGCGACGCCGGAGCAACTCGATGCGCTCGCACGTGCCGCAGGCTTCGAGCTCGAGCACCGCTGGGGTGGGTGGGACCGCCGCCCGTTCGGGCCCGAAAGCATCAGCCACGTGTCCGTCTACCGGCGCCTCGACGGCCCGCTGCACCAACTCGGACCCCAAAGGACATAATCTGACCCACGGTGTCGCAACTACGACTCAATCCCCTCACCGGACGATGGGTAACCATCGTGGCGGACCGGGCCGAACGCCCAACCGACTTCGCGCCGCGCACGCCGCACGTCGAGTCCGATCCGCAGCGGCCGTGTCCGTTCTGCCCCGGGCACGAGGAGGACACCCCGCCGGCCATCGAGACCATGGGCCCCTCGGGCGAGTGGCAGGTCCGGGTCGTGCCCAACCGCTATCCCGCCTTCGCAGGCGACGAACCGTTCTCCGTTCACACGCTCGGGCCCGTGCACACACTCGCCGAGGCGAGCGGCATTCATGAAGTGTTCGTGTACGCCCGCGATCACCACGCCAACATCGCCACGCTCTCGGACCCACACATGGCGATGGTCATGGAGGCGCTGCGGCGCCGCATGCTCGACCACGCTGCAACCCCGGGCGTCCGCTACACCCAGGCGATCGTGAACCACGGACGCGAGTCCGGTGCGTCGCTCGCACATCCGCACGGGCAGCTGCTCGGCATGCCGTTCGTACCCGGCGAGCTGCTCGACGAGGAGCGCGCCTTCGGACGCTTTCACGGCGGGTGCATCCTCTGCGCAACCGTGGAGACCGAGGTCGCCGACGGAAGCCGCATCATCGTCGCCGACGACGACTGCGTGGTCGTCTCGCCCTTCTGGGCGGGATCGCCCTATGAGTTGTTGGTCATCCCGCGTCGGCACGCCGTGCACCTGCAGGACGACTCCGTCGACACCCTCGCTGCCGTGGGCTACCGCCTTCGCGATGCCCTGCGCATCCTCAACAGCCGTCTCGGCGACGTGGCCTTCAACCTCGTGGTGCACACCGCGCCGCACCAGCACGAGGGTCCGTTCCACTGGCACATCCACATCTGGCCCAAGGTGGTCACCGTTGCGGGCTTCGAACGGGGCACTGGCGTGATGATCAACATCGTGCCGCCCGAGCAGGCTGCCGAAGAGCTGCGGTCCGCAGCGCGCGTCAACGCCTGAGTCGACGCACTGCGTCGGTGGCGAGCCCCAGCGCCTCCCCCAAGCCGACGAGTTCGCTCGTGACGGTCCTGCGCGGATCGGTGAGCGCGTCGTAGACCATCTGCTGGGGAACCACGTAGAGGTGATGCTCGCCGGCGCGCTCGGCAAGGACGAGCACCTCGCGTGCTTGCTCGGCCGCAGCCGCCGAACCGTCGATCGCCTCACGCACCAGTCGGGCCACCAGACCGCCGGCAACCGACATCGTGTCCCACCGCCTGAGCCCGGTTGACCCGACCTGCGTTGACCGGCCGGTGGAAGTGGCGTCGTCGCGTTGACGCTCGGCAGTGGCCCATGCCCAGAGTGCCTCGGGGGTCGCCAGCGGGTTCCCGGGCCCCTCGAGCGTTCCCGGGGCCCCGAGGTGGGCGAGTGCCTCCCGGAGCGGCGGATGCTCGCCAAGTGCCTCGAGCAGGGAGATCGAGCGCGCTGCCTCCTGGAGCACGATGGCCACCTCGGGCCGCGCGAGATCGGCGAAGAACCACGCGCAACTCGTGAACGAGGCAAGTGTCGACTGCTGGCTCTCGAGCAGCATGCGGGCTTCCTCGGCGGATGCCAGTGGCTGCACCCATGCATCGACGTAGGCCTCCCACGACACCGCTCCCGCAAGCACGTCGCCGTAGGCATCGCGTGCGCTCCATGGGTCATCGAATACTGCAGCACCTCGGTTGGCGAAGACCGTGTGTGCGTGGTCCCGAAGGGTCGTGAGACACGCCCGCAGCGGTTCCCTCCACCGCTGGTGCGACGTGGTCGAGCCGTCGGTGGAGCAGCCGCAGTCACGCTGCCAGCGCCCCACACCGTGCGCGCACGACCAGGCGCTGAGCAGCACTCCCCCGACGTCGTCCACCGCAACGCCCTCGATGAGTGGCGCGACGGCGCCGCTCGCCACGCCGCGGCCCGGGGCCACCTCGAAGAGCAGATGACCTACTGCGCGCTCACTGAAGCGGTGGTGATGCCCGAAGGTCTCGAGGTCGGTCGCAGCGACGGCAAGCCCCGATGGAGCAGTCCGGAACAGAGCGTCGGCCAGCGCGTGAGCAGACCCGAGTGCGCTGCCGAACGCAAGGCCGTGACTGGTCGGTCCGTCGTACACCACCAACAGCGGACCATCGGGCGCACCGGTCGGTCGGCCGACGCGTCCGGGCGCGGGCGGGCGCTCCACCTGATGGGGCGCCACGATCGTGAACCGGAACCCCAGCGTGGCGAGAAGCCCGTAGACCATCGGGTCGATGGCGGTCTCGGGAAGCCAGACACCATCGGGTTCGCGACCGAAGCGTTGCCGGAAGTCGGCGATTCCCCAGCGGAGCTCGGTGAGCGCATCCCGGGGCGTCATGAGGGGAAGGATCACGTGGTGGTACGGGTGAGCGATGGCGGTTCTGCCGACCTGATCAGCCGCAACAATGCGATCGTGCACCACCGGGGCGTGCTCGGCGAGCCAGTGCGCCAGCGTCGGGCCGAGGTCGAAACTCATGCGCTCGAAGAGATTGACGATTGCGGTGACACGACCGCGTTCGTCGTGCAGACGTGTGGAGGTGCAGGGCGCGTAGCACTCGGCCGTGATGCGCTCGTTCCAGTCGCGGAATGGCGCAGCACCCGGCTCGACCGGCACGCGACCCGTCCACGGGTTTGCGCGCGGCGGCTGGTACGCGTGCCCGTGGAGCACCACCCCGGCAGTCATCGTGCGTCGGCCGGTCGGTCGGCGGCGATCCAGAGGACCCCGAGGGGCGGCAGGTCCACCGCAATCGATGCTGGCTGGCGGTGCCACGCCATCGCGCCCGAACTCACCACGGCGGCACTCTCCCGGCGCAGGCCGCTTCCGCCCCACGACCCTTGGTCCGTGTCGAGCACCACTGCCCAGTCTCCCTCCCAAGGAACACCGACGAGCGAGCCGTAACGGGGCACGGGCGTGAGGTTCGCCACGCAGACGAGCGCGCGTTCGCCTCCCGCTCCCCAGCGGAGGAACGCATACACCGAGTTCTCCGCATCATCGGCGTCGAGCCACTGGAACCCCATCGGATCCGTGTCGCGCTCCCACAGCGCGGGATAGGCATCGGCGAGCCGATTGAGTTCGCGCACCAGGTCGAACACCCCACGGTGGGAGTCCCACTGCAACAGGTCCCACGGCAACGATGTGTCTGCGCTCCACTCCGAGAACGGTGCGAGTTCGCTGCCCATGAAGAGCAATGGAGCACCGGGATGTGCCCACATCCACGCGTACAGGGAACGCAGGTTGGCGAAGCGCTGCCACTCGTCACCCGACATCTTCCCGAGCAACGAACCCTTGCCGTGCACCACCTCGTCGTGGCTCAGCGGCAGCACGAAACGCTCGCTCCATGCATAGACGAGACCGAAGGTCAGGTCGTGGTGGTGCCAACGTCGATGAATAGGGTCGCGCCCGAAGTAGCGCAGGGTGTCGTTCATCCAGCCCATGTTCCACTTGTGCGAGAAGCCGAGTCCGCCGGATGCGATCCCGTGCGTCACACCAGGCCAGGCCGTGGACTCCTCGGCGATCATGAGCACGCCCGCGTGCTCGGCTGCGATCACCTCGTTCACCTCGCGGAGGAAGTCGATGGCCTCCAGATGTTCGCGGCCGCCGTAGTCGTTGGCGACCCATTCACCGTGGGAACGCGAGTAGTCGAGGTAGAGCATCGATGCAACCGCGTCGACCCGGAGCCCGTCGACGTGGAACTCCTCGATCCAGTAGAGAGCGTTGGCCACGAGGAAGTTGCGCACCTCGTGCCGGCCGTAGTTGAAGACGTGTGTTCCCCAGTCGGGGTGCTCGCCCCGCCGCGGGTCGTCGTGCTCGTAGAGCGCCGTGCCGTCGAACCGGGCGAGGCTCCAGTCGTCCTTCGGGAAGTGAGCAGGCACCCAGTCGAGCAGGACGCCGATGCCGCGGCGATGAAGCGTGTCGATGAGCACCCGGAGGTCGTCGGGAGACCCGAAGCGCGCAGTCGGTGCGTAGTAACCGCTCACCTGATAGCCCCACGACCCACCAAAGGGATGCTCGGCGAGCGGCAGGAACTGCACGTGCGTGAACCCGAGGTGCTCAGCGTGGTCGGCCAGTCGGTCGGCGACCTCCCGATAGCCGAGGCCGGCGTGCCACGAGCCGAGGTGCACCTCGTAGATCCGCAGTGGCGAGACAGCACCAACCTGTGCGCCTCGCCGTTCGATCCAGTCCGAATCACCCCACACCATGTCGGAGGGACCGAGCACGATGCTTGCGTTGGACGGCGGGACCTCTGTTGCTCGCGCCAGGGGATCGGCCTTGAGTTGCCACGCACCATCGGCACCCTGCACGGCGAACTTGTACCGGTGTCCCGCAGCAGCCCGTTGATCGGTGCACTCCCAGACGCCCGAGGTGCCGCGCTGACTCATCGGCGAGCGCTGAGGGTCCCAGTCGTTCCAGTCGCCGGCCACCCCCACCCATGATGCATTCGGTGCCCACACCGCGAAGCGCGTGCCGACCGTGCCGACGTGCGCGCCCAATACTTCCCAGAGCCGACGGTGCTTCCCCTCACCGATGAGGTGGAGGTCGAGTTCACCGAGCACCGACACGCCCGTGAGCGTACGCGTCGAGACCGATACTGCCCGCTTTGCCGAACGCGCCGGTACCATCGATCAGCCGCCCAAGCCGGGCGGCCCACGTCGGTGGCGCCCACACATGCCGCTGTTCGTGCACTTGTGGAAGTAGCCAACATGACCAAGACCCCTGCCAACGAGGCGCGCGGTTTTCGCGCCCTCGGTGTGCCCGGCGACCTGTGCGACGCACTCGCTGCCGACGGCATCACCGAGCCCTTCGACATCCAGACGGCCTGCCTGCCTGCCGCACTCGCCGGCAACGACCTTTGCGGCCGTGCCCGCACCGGTTCGGGCAAGACCCTCGCCTACGGCATCCCGTTGCTTGCGCGCGTGGAGCAGGCGGCACCGTTCCGCCCCACCGGCATCGTGCTCGTGCCCACGCGCGAGCTCGCCAAGCAGGTCCGCTTCGACCTGCTCTCGATGGGCAAGGCACGGCGCCGCTACATCCTCGCCGTCTACGGCGGCACGCCGTACGGGGCACAGCTCAACTCGTTCCGCATGGGCGCCTCGATCCTCGTTGCGTGCCCGGGACGTCTGCTCGACTTCGTGAGGCGTGGACAGCTCTCGCTCGAGGCGGTGCAGGTCTGCGTGATCGACGAGGCCGATCGACTCGCCGACCTCGGCTTTCTCGACGATGTCCGCGAGCTGCTCGACGCCATGCCCACCGAGCGTCAGACACTGCTCTTCTCGGCAACCCTCGACCACGACGTCGACGAGATCGTGAAGAACTACCAACGCAACCCCGAGACCATCGATCTCATCGGCGAAGTCGACGACGAGGTCCCGGCAACCCACATCGTGCAGGTCGTGCGCCCGATCGAGAAGACCGGAGCCGCAGCGAGCCTCATTCGCGAACACGGCCGGACGATTGTCTTCGCCCGCACCCGCGAGGGCACGGACTCCGTCCGCGAGGCGCTCGAGGCATCGGGCGTCCGGGCCGGGGCGATCCACGGCGGAATGAGCCAGAGCCAGCGTGAACGGTCGCTCGAGGCCCTGCGACGCGGTCGGGTCGAGGCACTCGTTGCCACCGATGTGGCCGCACGCGGCATCCACGTCGACGGTGTGGAACTCGTCATCCACTGGGACATCCCGATGGACGCCAAGGACTACGTGCACCGATCGGGCCGCACGGCGCGTGCCGGTTCTGCCGGCACGGTGATCTCGCTCATCACCGAGCGCCAGCAACAGCGCGCGGCGAAAGTGACCAAGGCTGCCGGGGTCACCGTGCAGCGCGAACGCGACGGCTCGAAGACCGGCGGCGATGCCGAGGGCGACACACCAGCAGCGTCGCGGGTTCGCCCCGGCGAGCGCGGCGGGGTCAAGACGGTCGGACAGTTCGCAGCGCGCCGACGAGGCCCGGGTCGGCAATCGCCATCGCGTCGTCCCAGGTGAACCACCGCACCTGCTGACTCTCACCCTCGTGTGGTGCGGGTTCCCCTCCCCGCCACTCGAGGAGATAGCGAAGGTCGAGATGGGTGTGCCCCCGCGGCCCGGGATGAACATCGACATGCACCAGCCGTGGGCCGCCATCGGGGTGCGCCAGCTCGAGTCCGGTCTCTTCGATGGCCTCACGCAGCGCCGCCTCCCACGGCGCCTCGCCGGGCTCGAGATGACCGCCGGGCTGCAGCCACAGCCCGAGGCGCTTGTGCAGGTGCAGCACGACCCCCTGGGGGCCCACCACCACAGCCGAACCCGTCACGTGGACCGGATCGGCGTGCTCGTCGAACGGGGACTCGAGGCGGGCGAAGGCCACTCGAAGCGCAGCAAGGGACTCCGCCTCACGGGCGTCGACGGGCCGGTGGTCGCCGAGGAGCCCATCGAGGTCACACCACGGCGGCCGACTCACGCGCCTCAACCTACCCACCCTGCGTGTCCCTCGAACGCCGGACGCAATCGGCCCTTGAGAATATCTTTCATTTTCGCGCTGTTTCACCACGGAACGCTGTCGCCCCACTACATTTAGGTCGCTCCGTGTTCATCTCATGACGTCGTCCTCGCACGGAACCGTCTCCTCATGCCGAACGAACCCTCCAACGAACCCCGCAGCCTCCTGGTCGAACCCGACCTCGGGTTGCGGCGCGCGTGGGAGACCGCGCTGCGTGGGCGCGGTTTCTCGGTGATGGGAACGGCTCAACGCGATGCCGCGCAGGTGCTCGCCGAATCGTTCCGACCCGATGTGATCGTGTGGGCCGCACACGACCGCGCAGCCGATGCCTCGATCCGCTCACTGCGTGAGTACACCGACGCGTACATCATCGCAACGGGCGCCGACCTCACCCCCGAACGGCGCGTCGATCTGCTCGGCGCCGGCGCCGATGTGGTACTCCCACTGCCGTGCCAGCCCATCGAGGTTGCCGCGCAAGCGGGCGCACTCATGCGACGACCCCGTACAGCGATGCCGTCGCCCGAACCATCGCCGACGACACGGTCTCGTTTCGGCCCGATGGAGATCGACGCAAGTCGGCGCGAGGTCATCGTCAACGGTCGTCGGCTCACGCTCACCCGGATCGAGTTCGACGTGCTTGCACACCTCTGCGCACACCCGCATTCGGTGGTGTCGCGCACCGATCTCGTGCGTTCGATCTGGGGCCCCGACTGGAGTGGGGACTCACACATGGTGGACGTTCACGTCTCCAACGTGCGCCGCAAGCTCGATCAGGTGGCGCCGGGGGTGTCGGTGATCCAGACCGTGCGTGGCCTCGGTTTCCGGCTCGCTGCAGAGCTCGTGGAGCACTCGGCCGCAACATCGTCGCTCACCGGCCGCTAGCAGTAGCGCGCCTCGAGGCGCCACGTGCCGTTCTCCACCGACACCAGCACGGCCTCACCGCCAGCCGTGACGAACTGGAATCGTGCGCGCCTGCGTCGTCGCAGTGGATCCCACCACCGTTCGTCGAGCGGCCACGGCCCTGCCCATCCCACGATGTCGTGCTGGGCGGTGTCGTGCTGAGTGGTGTCGTGCTGAGTGCTGCCGTCACGTATGCCCACTGCGCGCTGCAGACGCGCCGGCGGGGCGCTCAGCGCACCGCGACCGTCGACTCGGACCTCGTTCCCCGATGCGTCGAGCACTTGGACCGTCTCGGGTTCGTCGGCGACCCATCCCGGTGACGGCGTGCCAATACTCCCCGACCACGGATGCGGCGGATCCCCCAGCACCCGGCTGCGTGCCGGCAGATCGTCGAGGTCGACTGCTGCGGCAGACACCCAGCGATACCGCTCCACCGGATCGCGGCCACCGCTGCGCTCCGGGACATGCACGGCATCGCTGCCCGCAAGCCCCACGAGACGCGCCACGGCGCGCACCGCACGCTCGTCGGCATCCGATGCCTCTCCCCAGAAGCCGAGCTGACGGCCCTCCATCGGCATGGTCTCTGCCGGCACGAGACGCAGCAGCACCACACCCGAGCTCACGGCGCCGGGCTGGTTCACCCAGCCCTCCAACTGCCAGCGGACGCGCTCCACCATTGCGGCAACGCCCATGCCGTCGGAACGGGACCAACTGCGTTCACTGCGTTCGCCGTGCTCGGTCTCCACCTCCACGACGAGTTGCGTGCAACGCGCCCCGCGCATGCCGAGCGCGCCGCTCAAGGACTCCGCAAGACGACGCGCCGAGAAAACCAGCGACGCAGTCTGCATCACCGGCGACTCGAAGGACTCGGCCACTGCGAGGTCGGGGGCGGGGACCCGCACGGATGGATGGCGGTCGTCGTCACCGCTCGCCAAGCGGTGGGCGAACTCGCCCTCGGGGCCGAACCGCGCAACGACATCACGGCGGGAGAGCCCTGCGAGATCGCCGAGCGACTCGAGGCCGAGACGCTGGAACAGGTGGATCATCGCAGGGTCGACTCCGCCGACATCGCCGAGTGCTGCGATGCCGATCCCGGCGAGGGATGCTGCGGTTGTGGGCAGACCGGGCGGCACCACCACCGGCGCGCCACTGCGAGCAGAACGACGGGCCGCCACTGCGGCTGCGAAGCGGCCGTCGGCAAGACCGACACCGATCCGCTCGACATGGAACGGGGGCTCGGCAGTACTCAATGCATCGAGTGCCAGCGAGCGAACTCGATCGGCGAGGGCTTGGTCGCCGCCGCACCAGCGCGAGGGGCCGCGCGCCCCGAACAGTGCAGTGCCGGGTTCCTCCACGCCCACCACCGGGACGAGTGTCGTGAGCGCGCGGGCGACCACCTCGAATCGGCGTGCGTCGCGCGACACATCGGCATTCACCACCAACAACGTCGAGCAGCGCGCCTGTGCATCGCGGCGACGCATCCCCACACGCACTCCGACCGCACGGGCCGACGGGGACGCAGCAATCACCTGTTGCCCGTCCACCACCGCCGCAGCGGTACCCGGCTCGATCCCTGCGGCGACGACCGGCCACTGCGGGCACCAGAGCACCACGTGACGGGTGAGTGCATTGCGGCCCGACATGGCGGCGCTTACCCGGTACGCGTGATGTGGAGTGGCTCCACGCTCTCGCCGCTGCGGTGCTCCCTGGCTGCGATCTCGCCGTCCGACGACGGGAACCACAGTGCTGCACCACGAGCACGATCGGCGCGACGACCCGACACCTCGAACTCCACCGCCCGCCGCAGCAGACGCCCGTGACCGGACCCGACACCCCACCATCGGGGCTGCTGTGCGCTGCACACCAAGTCGACCTCGAAGGCACCATTGCGGCCGACGAGGAGGAGCACTGCGCCGCGCTGGAGCAGGCGAGCCGTGAGACGACGGGCCTCACCGGGCCGGATCCCCCCAGACGATGCAACGACGATGTCGAAACCGTCGATGGCCGCAGCGAGCACCTGCGGCACGGACCACGGGGGCTCGGCACCGGTGCCGGTGGCGCTGTCGGCAGATCCGACGACACCAACACCGACCAGTCGCTCGAGCGCCACTCCCCATTCGGCAGCTGCGGCCAGCCCGAGACCGCGAACCCCCACCACACCCGTCCACGCGCCGTTGCGTGACGCCGTTGCCGACAACGCCATCGCCACCGAGTACGACATCGACCCACGACATCCCACCACCGAGCCACGGCGCAATCCCCCACCGGGAAAGAGGTGGGCAAGATCCGGGTGGAGCGGCAGCACCCGCTCACCGGCGAGCGCAAGGGGCCGGGTGCGTGAACGCAACAGGGTCACGGCCGCCCGGGCGCCAGACGACGCGCCGTTCAGTGCACCGAGGGGGGCGGGGCGCACCCCCGACAGGCCGGACGCACCCGACGGGCCAGCGGCATCGTGCGGGATGCGTTCGGGGGTGTTGTGCGCTGGGGAAGCCACCGGGCCAGAGTATCGAACATATGTTCGATACTCAAACGGACGGCGGGCTCAGCCCTGCTTGGCTGCCCAGCGCTCGCGCGCCAGACGGCTGCGCTCGAGCAGGTGGGCCGGCACCCGTGACGCTGCCCCCGACACCGCTGCAGCGGCATCACCGCCGCCGGCGGACGCAGCGGCCTCAGGTGCCTCCACGGCCGCCATCAGCGACTCGATGCTCGGGGGTTCCACACCCGGCCGGTAGTACACGTACAGGTCTCGGACCACATCGAGGAGACCCTCGGCCAAGAAGCCCTTGAGGAGGTCGACGGTCACCACGTTGGCGTAGACGTGAACGGCGCCCACGCGCCCGGTCTCGAACAGTCGTCGGGCAAGCACGGCTCCCGGGGTGTTCCCCGTGGCCTCGGCTGCGGACGCATAGCGCTCGTGCCCCATGCCGGTGAGGCTCCGGTTGAGCTCGAAACGGACCACGCCGGGCGTGAGGCTCGGCTTTTCGATGACGGCGACGGGCTGACCCACGGGCGTCAGGCTAGTCGGCGGAGCGACGCCGTCGGATACTGCGCACGACGAACCACCCCGACACGGCGAGCACGATGCTCACGCCTGCCAGCACGGTGTGCACCGCCTTGAAGCCGGTGCTGCGCTCGTCGTCGCCCCAGATGTTCCAGATCCGGGTTCCCCAGACCCACACGGTCCAGAGGCAGAACACGTACAGCAGTAGCGCTTGGCGACGGGTCACGCTGCGCAGGGTACGGATTGCCGAGCACGACGGTGCACTCGCTGCGCCAGCACTGCACCGCAAAAACGTACGGAAAGACCGCCCGATGAAGGTCCCGCCTACATACCGACCGGTAGCATCTCGGCCCGTATCCACACGGTGTGGTGGCACGCCCGGAACAGATGGAGAACCCGATGAGCGACAACGAGAACCCGCAGCAGATCCCCGCGATGCCAGCCGGTATCGAGCAGTCCAACCTTTCGGGCGGTGCGGGGTCGTGGTTCAACCAGAACCGCCGCACGGTGCTCATCGGCGGCGCTGTGGTGGTGATCGTGGTTGCCGCCATCATCTCGTTCAGCGTCGGCGGCGACGACAAGGACTCCGCTCCGGCCAACAACGGCGGGGCCACGGCGTCGGCGTCCAACGCTCCGGTGAACACCGACGGTCTCAAGGCGTTGGTCACCGCCGTTGGTGGCGCCGGCAAGGTGTTCTGGGCTGGCGAGGAAGCGGGCTCCACCTATGTGCTGCGCACCGAGGCGAATGGCCAGGCATCAGTGCGCTACATCCCCTCGGGCGGCGACCCCAACGCTCAGGGTGCGGTGTACCGGGTGCTGGGCAGCTACCCCATCAAGGGAGCGTTCGACGTGACGAAGAAGGCCGCCGAGGGCGCCGACAGCGTGCTGCTCACCAACTCCGACGGTTCCATCGTGGTCTACAACAAGAACAAGACCACGAACGTCTACATCGCCTTCCCGGACGTAGATGTGCAGGTCGAGATCTTCGACCCCACCCCGGGCAAGGCACTCGAGCTCGCCACCTCGGGGCGCATCGTCAAGGTCGCCTGATCTGCGGCGCCTCGAGCGCCACTCGTCGCAGGCCCGGCATCAACCGGTAGATGGTCGATGCGGGTACGACATCAACAGCATCGGTCGCCGCGCTGCTGGGTGACTGAACGACCTGCACAGCAGCGGGTCATCGAGTTCAGGTCACGGACGACGACGCAACTTGAGCGAGCACTACACGCCGTATCGGGCTACCCAGCGCACCGCCAGGTTGTCGGTCGGCTGCGTCACCGAGGGAACCGCCGCGATCGACAGCAGATCCCCGGCAGCAAAGGCGACCGTGTCTACGGAGTCCGAACAGTTTGAGGCGGTCGCCGAGATGGTGCACGTCACTGAGGTGTCGACACCGTTCTTGCGCACGGTAAAGGTGTAACTCGAGCCCGCACCGCCAGCGGCCGCAGACAGACGAACGGAGAAGGCGCTCATCGTGCCGGCGACAGGCATCTCGAGCTGGCCGAACGCTTCAGTAGCTGCTGCCGTCGACGGACCATACAGGGTGAAGTACGTCGTTGAGGCGCGCTTGATCTGGTTGCTTGACCCTCCGATGATCAGCGAGGAGGCGCCCGCTGGCCCGGTCGCACCCGTGGCTCCGGGCGGACCCGTCACACCGGTATCTCCCCCGGGACCGGTCGGGCCCGTGGCGCCCGCGGGGCCGGTGGGGCCAGAAAGGCCCACAGGGCCAGTGGCGCCGGTGAGACCCGTGACACCGGTCGGGCCGACAATCGGACCGGCGTTCTCCCAGGCCGAACCGTTCCAGACGTGCAAGTCGCCGTTGATCAGATAGCCATCTCCGGCGGCCGGACCAGTGACACCGGCCAGCAGGCCGGTATCACCCAGCACTCCCTTGACGGCCAGACCCGCACCCACGGGACCCTGTACACCCGTGTCACCCTGAGGACCGGTAGAGCCGGTGTCGCCCGTGGCGCCGGTGGGTCCAGTGGCACCCGTGAACCCGGTTGCCCCGGTGAGACCGATCGAACCCGTAGCACCGGTGAGGCCCGTGGCACCCGTGGGGCCAGTGCTCCCCGTGAGACCCGTAGCGCCGGTGAGACCGATCGAACCCGTAGCGCCGGTGAGGCCCGTGGCACCCGTGTCGCCGGTGTTTCCACGCGGACCCGTCACACCGGTGAGGCCCTGCGGGCCGGTCCACCCGGTGAGGCCCGTTGCACCGGTGATGCCCACCGGGCCGGTGGTTCCGATGAGACCGACGAGGTTGACGTTCCAGTCGTTCTCTGCCGTCGTGGCGGCGGCGGTGGACTTGTAGTCGACCGTTACCTTCAGCACCCTCGAGGTGCCGTTGTAGGACTTCACGTTGCCCTCGAAGAACTGGTTCGCCGAGCGCGAGTACACCCGCACCCGAGCCCCTTCGGAGTAACCGAACGCACCGGCGACCAACGTGACATCCACATCGTTGCCGAGCACAAGGGTGTCAATGTCGATCGAGGTGGTGGACGTTGCGACGTACCCCGGGCCAGTGGGGCCCGTGGTTCCCTGGGGACCAGTCGGCCCGATGGGGCCGGTGGGCCCAGACGCACCCACGCTGCCCGAGATGTTGATCAACCAGTCGGCGAAGGTTCCCGAGCCGCCTGCCCAGTCGATGTTGACGACCAAGGTGGTGCCCACATAGTTCGTGACCACACCCTCGAGGAAGTTTGCAGGATCGGCCGCCGACGCTGCTCGCACACGTGCACCCACGCTGTAGGCCAAGCCCGCCTGCACCGTGAACGAGCGCGAACCCGTGCCGATCAGGATCGACGAGGTCGAGGTGGCGATGTAGCCGGGCCCGGTTGCTCCCGTGAGGCCGATGTCACCCGTGGCACCGGTTGCTCCGGTAGGACCTGTGTCGCCGGTAGCGCCGGTGACGCCAGCACCGGTGTCCCCTTGGGCGCCCGTGTCACCCTGACCACCCTGCGGACCCGTCGACCCCGTCGCACCCGTCGGGCCGGTCACACCGTCCAGACCGTTTGATCCCGCCACGCCGGTATCGCCCTGACCGCCCGTTGCACCGGTATCGCCGGGAGTTCCGGTATCGCCCTGACCACCCTGACCACCTGTTGCACCCGTATCGCCGGGGGCTCCGGTATCGCCCTGGTCGCCCTGATCACCCTTGGGGCCGGTGGCACCGGTATCACCGATCACACCGTCCAGACCGTTTGATCCCGCCACGCCGGTATCGCCCTGACCGCCCGTTGCACCGGTATCGCCGGGAGTTCCGGTATCGCCCTGACCACCCTGACCGCCCGTTGCGCCGGTTCCGCCCTGTGAACCCTGCGGACCCGTGGCGCCCGTTGCGCCAGAGCCGCCCTGCGGACCCGTGGCACCCGTATCACCCGTCGCACCGGTCGCACCGACCAGTCCTGCCCCACCGGCCAAGTTGATGATCCAGGCGCTGTACGTCCCCGAACCACCGACCGAGTCAGCGGTCAGTGCCAGCACGTTGCCGATGTAGCTCGTGACGACACCCTCGACGAAGTTCGCGGTGTTCACCGTGGCAACGGCGCGCACACGCGACCCAATGGTGTAGCCAAGCCCCGTCTGCACCACGAACGATTGTGCACCGAGGCCTACCGTCACCTCGGACGTCGAGGTTCCGATGAAGCCAGCGCCGGTATCGCCCTTCGGCCCGACCACACCTGTGGCGCCCTGAGGGCCGGTGACCCCGGTCTCGCCGGTGGCTCCGATGAAACTCCAGTACACGTTGAGCTCGAAGCGGTTACAGGTGGGTGCGCCACTCGTCTTGCCGGGCCACGAGATGATGCGCACGGCGCCCTTCTGGGCGGTGGTGCCGATCACCCGTACGCAGGCACGAACGGCAACTGCGGGCGTCTGCGCCGAGGCCTGCGAGGCCACAGCAATCACTGAGGACGCGGCGAGGAGCGCTGCTGCCACACTCACTCGAATCGGCCGGACGCTGCGATCGGACATTGCCACCTCGGTGCCTACTGAACCTTGGTGATTCTACGTTCTGACGGGCTCGATGTACATCGCGCGGCCGGTTCGGTGACGTGCGTACCGGAGGAGCCTCACCCCCGCTCCGGCGTCGATCGTTACACTCCACCCACGGTGGCGGGCGGACTCTCTTCGGTGGACAACTGGTCCAGTCGGGCGCGTGCCCAACGGTCTCGATCCATCGGCCACCTGCGCCGCCTGCTCGAGTCCTGGAGCCGACCACGGGGCCTCATCGGGATCGCCGTGGTCGCCGTGGTGGTCCGCCTCCTCGTTGCCCCCCACTTCGGCTTCTACGGCGACCTCCGCTACTTCCGCTCGTGGGCCGAACGCCTCGACGAACGGGGGCTCGGCAACTTCTACGAGCCCGGATTCTTCTCCGACTATCCCCCGGGGTTCCTCTACGTCCTTGCGCTCATCGGGCGGCTGCCCGGAGTACCCGGGTACCTCCTGCTGAAGCTGCCCGCAGTCATCGGAGACCTTGCACTGGCGTGGGCCTGCATGCTGCTCGCCGAGCGGCTCGCACCCGAGTCGGTCCGCCAGCGCCTCCCGATCCGGGCGACGGTTCTGATCGCAGTGCTGTTCAACCCTGCCGTGTTCGGGGTCGGCGCCATGTGGGGTCAGGTCGATTCGTTCCCGGCGGCATTCGTCGTGGGGTGTCTGGTCCTGCTCCTCACCGGCCGGCACACCGTGTCTCGCGACCTGTGCGCCATGCTGCTCTACGCGTGCGCCATCGCCATGAAACCGCAGTCGGGCTTCCTCGCACCGGTGCTCGCCTATCTGTTGGTTCGCCGCTACCTCGTCGACGTACGCAGCGCCGACCGTCCGCTCGGTGTAGCGAGGCTGCTCGCAGCGGGGCTCCCATCGATCGGGCTCTGGGCGGTGTCAGGACTCCCCTTCGGGCTCAACGCCAAGGAACTCATCGACTTCTACCGGAACTCGGCCGACGTCTATCCGGTGACGAGCGCGAATGCGTTCAACTTCTGGGGTCTCGCCGGCTTCTTCAAACCTGACTCCTCGCTCCCCTACGGGACCGATACCGAGACCGTTCGGGTACTCGGCATGAGCGCACAGCGGTTCGGCGTGATCGTGGTGGTGCTCGGCGCGCTCGGCCTGCTGATCCTTGCCCATCGAGCCATCGAGCGGGGCGCCCACCTCGGCCGTTCGGTGCTCGCAACGGCAGTCGCCACCAACCTGCTCGCCTACACGATGCTCACGCGCATGCACGAGCGGTACATGTTCCCCGTGATCGCGTGTCTTGCGCCGCTCGTCATCTGGCGCGGCTTCCGCGCGGCGTACTGGACGCTGTCGGCGCTCTACGTGATCAACCTCTGGTACCCGTTCGCCCTCTACAACGGCCAGTGGGACGCATCGGGTCAGGTTGGACGCGTGTGGGGCCTGCAGTGGCAGCCCGTCTTCCGATGGTTCTTCGGCGACATCAACACCTTCGACACGAACCAGAAGAAGTTCTGGTCCGTACTCGTGGTGATCGCGATGCTGGCGTTCCTTGCGCTCTACCTCACCTGGATCGAGCGCCCACGGCTGGTGGGCGATGGGCCGGGACGCCGTGACCGGGTGCCGGTGCGCGCAAGCGCGACGACCGCATCTCCATCTCCATCACCTGCGCAGGCACCTGCGCAGTCGCCCACGCCTTCGCCCGAAATACAGCAAGCGACGCCGGTGACACAGCCGAGGGGCGATGCCACCGCTCCCGGGAGCAAAGCCTCACCAGCGCTTCGCGACACGGTGCAGCGACTGCGCTCACGCGTGCAGGTACCTGGTGATTCCGAACCCACCGATCCCGGGCCAGCGTCCCCGTGGTT
>JAULYZ010000116.1:0-2611 GCA_032117595.1 Acidimicrobiia bacterium
GACACGGTGGCGTTCGAGGTGAACGGGGTACCGGTGCAGGTGAGCGCCGGTCATCCGCATCTGCTCTCGGCATTGCGTGAGGAACTCGGCATCACCTCGCCCAAGGACGGGTGCTCACCATCGGGCCAGTGCGGTTGCTGCACGGTGCATGTGGATGGCAAGGCAGTGGTTGCGTGCCAGCAGCCGCTCGGCAAGGTGGCGGGCAAGCGGGTGCTCACGCTCGAGGGTGTGGACCCGGATGAGCGAGATCGCTTTGCCTCCGCCTTCGCAGCGTGCGGCGGTCTGCAGTGCGGGTTCTGCATCCCCGGCATCGTGATGCGCGCCAAGGCGCACATCGACAAGCAGGGCGGCGCCATCGAGCGCTCGCACATGGCCCGGCATCTCGGCGCGCACCTGTGCCGCTGCACCGGCTATGTGAAAGTGCT
Source organism: Acidimicrobiia bacterium (assembly GCA_032117595.1). Taxonomy (GTDB): domain Bacteria; phylum Actinomycetota; class Acidimicrobiia; order Acidimicrobiales; family Ilumatobacteraceae; genus WLJO01. Next base: position 426 of record JAULYZ010000116.1, read on the forward strand.
CGACGCAATCGAGGCCGTGGCGCTCGGCAAGGAACTCGTGCCCGACAGCGGTGGCAGCGGCATCGGCGCAAGCCCAGTTCGTTATCAGGCCCGGGAACTCACCCTCGGAGACCGCGGGTACGTCGACGACCTCCGCGTGGACGGAATGCTCCATGCCGCGCTGCGCCTCACCGACCACACGCGTGCCGATGTGATTCGTATCGATACCTCTGCTGCCGCTGCTGCACCGGGCGTGGTGGCGGTGTACACCGCTGCCGACATCCCGGGCGATCTCCGGGTGGGCATCATCTACAAAGACTGGCCGGTACTCATCCCCGAGGGCGGCCGCACGAGCTATGGCGGCGATGTGTTGGCGGTGGTGGTCGCCGAGACTCGCCAGCAGGCGCGTGCAGCCACCGGACTCGTCTCGGTGGAGTACGCAGTCCATCCGCCGATCACCGACCCCGATGCTGCACTCGTCCCGGGTGCCGATGTTGCGGTGTGGGGAACCGACTCCAATGTGCTGAGCGTCAGCGAGTATCGCCGCGGCGATGTTGATGCCGAACTCGCGTCATCCGCTCACGTGGTGCGAGAGACCTTCCACACGCAGCGCATCGAGCACGCCTTCCTCGAGCCCGAGAGCACGCTGGCCGTCCCCGACACCGAGAGCGGCAGCATTCACGTTTACTCCGGTGGCCAGGGCATCTGGGACGACCGCAACGACATTGCGTCGGTGCTCGGGCTGCCGCGCGAGCGTGTCACGGTCGAGCTCATCACGAATGGCGGTGCATTCGGCGGCAAGGAGGACATGGCGAATCAGGCGCAGACTGCGCTCGCCGCATGGCTCCTCCAGCGGCCGGTGAAGTGCACGCTTTCTCGTGAAGAATCGTTCCTGATCCATGCAAAGCGTCACCCGATCCGGATGGAGTACGAGGCAGGGTGCGATGCCGAGGGACGACTCACGGCCCTGCGGGTGCGCGCCGTGGGCGACTCGGGTGCCTACGCCAGCGTGGGTATGAAGGTGCTCGAGCGCATGGCAGGCCACGCGAGTGGCCCCTACCTGCTGCGGGCGATTGATGTGCGCGCCGTGGCGGTGCGCACCAACAACCCGGTGTGCGGCGCATTTCGGGGCTTCGGCGCCAACCAGGCACAGTTCGCGATGGAAGGTGTCATGGACCGCCTCGCCGAGCGTCTCGGCATCAGTGGGTGGGAGATGCGCAAGCGCAACGTCATCCGCCCCGGTGAGGTGTGGGGGCCGGGCCAACGCATGGACGATGGTTGTCTCGGGGCCGAGGAGTGCCTCGACGCAGTGCGTTCGTACTACGACGCTGCGGCGGCGGCGGGCAAGGCGGTGGGGCTCGGCCTCGGGCTGAAGAACTCGGGCCTGGGTAACGGCTTCCGGGAGTGGACTGGTGCCGTGGTCCGCTTCAACTCCGCCGACGGCACGGTGGAGGTTCGCCACGGCTGGACCGAGATGGGGCAGGGCATCAACACCGTGGCGATGCAGGTGGCGGTGGAGGAACTCGGTGTCGACCCCTTGAAGGTGCGCGTGATCATCGACACCACGCGGGAACTCGGCCTCGGACAGACCACCGGTTCGCGTGGAACCCTCATGGGTGCGGGCGCTGTCCGTGCGGCATGCGAGACGGCGAGAGCCAACGGCTGCGCACCCGATGTGGATCATGTGGGCGAGTACGTCGTCGACTGGACCCAGAAGCTCGGCACGGTGGAGAACCCCACGATCCACTCCACGTTCGGGTACGCCGCACAGCTCGTGGTGATGGATCGCGAGAGCGGCAATATCGAGCGTGTGGTGGCGGTGCACGATGTCGGTCGTGCCGTGAATCCGGTGCTCTGCGAGGGCCAGATCGAGGGCAGTGTGCACATGGGCCTCGGGTACGCCCTCACCGAACAGTTCCCTCACGATCCCGACACCGGTTTCCCCACGAACAGCACGCTTCGCAGCCTCGGGATCATCCGCCCCAAGGACATGCCGGCCGTCGACGTGGTGCTCGTGGAGGCCCCGCAGCCCAATGCCCCGTACGGCATCAAGGGTGTCGGCGAGATCGGTCTGGTGCCCACTGCAGGCGCCGTTGCGGCTGCCCTGCACGACCTCGATGGCGAGTGGCGCACGGTGCTACCGATGCGGCCGCGCGGCGGCTCGGACGACTGAGCGCCCATGAGCAGCGTCACGCCGGGGCTCGTGT
>JAULYZ010000117.1:0-10204 GCA_032117595.1 Acidimicrobiia bacterium
GGAACGGTCGCTGTCGATCGGCAGCAGCGCTGCATACCCGCGCTCGACGTTTGAGAGGTCGACGCCGCTGTTCGCGCAGATGAAGCCATGACGGGTCTCGGTGATGATGAGGTCGCCGCGACGGCGGACCACGCGCGCGGCCTCCTCCTCGACGAGGCGTTTGTGTGAAAGCGGGTCCTCGGGGTTGACCTCCACGAGTCGGCCCTCGGCCTTGGAGACCACCTTCTGGGTGACGACCAGCACATCGCCATCCTGGAGCGGGCCGTTCGGGGGGCCGGCGCAAGCGTCGGCGATGATGTCCCCGAGTTGATCGCCGGGTCGGATCTCGCCGATGCCCTCGATTCCCCATGCGGTCATCCGTGTCATGTACATGCCTCCAGACAGGTGTGGGCCAACGCAGCAGCGATCTCGGGTGTGCTCATGATGGTCTCGGTCACGACGCAGTTCATTCCGGCATCGCGCACGGCGTCGGCGAGATGCGCATCACGATGGTCGATGACGAGGGTGCCGCAGAAGTCGGCGTACATCCGCGCGACCCCGACCACGGTCGGCTCGTGCCCCAGTTCGATGAGCATTCGATCGGCCGGCCCCTTCAGCGCGGCGCCCGCAACGATGGGTGATACCCCGACCACCGTCTTGCGCCGCGCAGCGAGCCGTTCGCGGACACCCCTGAGCGCAAGGATCGGTCCGATCGAGACGAGTGGGTTCGAGGGTGCGATCACCACCGCAGTGCCGTGCGCTATCGAGGTCATTGCCTCGGGGAGGGGCAGCGCATTGTCGACTCCCGCGAAGTCGAGGGCTTCGACAGCCACTGCGTGACGCTGCCCGACGAAGTACTCCTGGAACTCCATCCAGGAGCCGTTCACTCGTACACGAGTGCGCACGGGGTGGTTCGTCATCGGCATGATGCGCTGTTCGAGACCCCACGCGCGTGTGATCTCGGCAGTTGCCTCGGCCAGCGTGGCGCCCTCGCGAAGACGACCCGTCCGGTAGAGGTGCGTTGCGAGGTCCTTGTCGCCCAGGTTGAACCAGGTCCCGCCAGCACTCGAGCCATCCGGCCGGAATGGGGTGTAGCGGGCGAGGGCGGCCATGGTGGTCCACGACTCGTCGACAAGCCCCCAGCCACGGCCAGGGTCGATCGCCTCGGCGAGGGTGTACGTCACGGTGTCGAGGTCGGGGCTGATGTGGAGACCATGCATCACCGAGTCATCGCCGGTGTTGACGATTGCCTCGATCTCCGTGCCGCCCACGGCCAGAGTGATGCCGCGGAGCATCCGTGCTGCCCCGACGCCCCCTGCCAACACAGTGATCACGGCAGGTGAACCTACTGCTCCACGGAATAACATTCGTTGTCCCCTTGCCCTCCCGGAGTCCGATCGCCATGCCCCGAGCCCTCATCACCGGCATCACCGGTCAGGACGGCCAACATCTCGCCGAGTTCCTTCACTCCAAGGGCTACGAGATCTTCGGTGTGATCAAGGGGCAGGCCAACCCCCGGGCCGAGCTGATCCAGAAGGAATTCCCCTACGTCGAGCTCGTCAGCGGCGACCTCACCGACCTGCCGTCGCTCATCAAGGCGGTGGATCACGCGCAGCCCGACGAGGTGTACAACCTCGGTGCCGTCTCGTTCGTGGCGATGTCGTTCACCCAAGCCGAGCTCACCGCGAATGTCACGGGCCTTGGGGTCCTGCGGATGCTCGACGCGGTGCGGATCGTGGGTGGTCACTCGGGGAACCCGATCCGCTTCTACCAGGCCTCCTCCTCAGAGATGTTTGGTCAGGTGCGCGAGACACCACAGACCGAACTCACTCCCTTCCACCCGAGGTCGCCGTACGGTTGCGCGAAGGTGTTCGGGCACGACATCACCGTGAACTATCGCGAGAGCTATGGGCTGTTCGCGTGCTCGGGAATTCTCTTCAACCACGAGGGCCCCCGTCGCGGTCTCGAGTTTGTGACGCGGAAGGTGTCCAAGGCGGTCGCCCGCATCAAGCTCGGCCTGCAGGACTCGATCGCGCTCGGAAATCTCGACTCGAAGCGGGACTGGGGATACGCCGGCGACTACGTCAAGGCGATGTGGATGATGCTCCAGCAGGACGAGCCCGAGGACTATGTCGTCGCCACCGGTGAGACCCACAGCGTCCGTGAGTTCATCGAGCGCGCCTTCGCAGAGGTTGGCATCACCGACTGGGAGCGCTACGTCGAGCAGGACCCTCGTTTCTTCCGTCCCGCCGAGGTCGACCTCCTGATCGGCGATGCGAGCAAGGCCCGCGAGCGACTCGGTTGGACCCCAGAGGTCACCTTCCCCGAACTCGTGCGCCTCATGGTGGAGAACGACCTGCGAATCGAGTCGTCCCGCGCAACGCAGTAGTCGGTGCTGTCGCACTGCGACCTGGGTGCTTGTGCTCAGCCCTCGAGCGGGTGATCGATCATCGCCTCGTAGACGGATTCCGGGTCGGCGACAGCACCCTTGCGCAGCCGAGAACGCAGTGCGAGTGCGAAACTCCCCATCGCTGCCGCAGAGCCGATGAGGAGCCCGATTTCCACCCGGCGGAATGCGTCGTCGCTCGACACAGCAGTCGCCACCACGAAAGCGACCACACCGATGGTCCACCCGAGCGCGACCAGTGCATGGCCCTTCAGGGCGATGACGGCCTGCGCGGTGGCGAGGGCGATCATGTAGCAGGCGCTCCCGAGCGCAAGGACGGTGAGCGTGCGCTTGCTCAGTTCTGAGTCGTACAGCAACTCGATGGCCATGGGCCCCACCACGTAGGCCCCGCCCGTACCGAGCACGCCGACGCCGCCGACGACGACCATGAGGCGGCGGAATCCCCGGCGGAACTCGTGCATCTCGCCGCGTGTGGCGAGTCGTGTAAGCCTCGGCAGCAGTGCCGCTTGCACGGCCTGGAAGAGGAAGAGGGGGATGCGGGCCAGAATCACGCCGTACCCGAACCGAGTCACCAGAGCGTCCTGATCGCCCGATGCGAGCAGTGCGAGCGCCAGCGGTCCGGCGTTCACGAGCAGTGCGGCCATGACCGACCCGAGGAGGAGCCAACCGAGGTTCGGGGTGACCTCAGACCACGTGGCCGCGGGTCCCGGTTCGGAGCGCAGTTGCCTGCGCCACGCGACGTACGCGACCCCGAAGAGGGGGGCGATGGCAACACCGATGCCGTAGGCGCCGACTGCCTCGACGCCGAGGACGGCGAGCGCAACGCAGAGCACGATTCGCATGAGGCCGTCGGCACCGAGGACGACGCCGTAGGCACGGAAACGTCCGGCTCCTGCGCAGATTCCTCGCGAGAGGTGAGTGGGGGCGTATGCAACAACGGCGACGACGAGGGCGATGACCATCACCCAGTTGCCCTGGAAGTATTCGCTGCGCAGCCACGGTGCAACAGCGAGCAGGCCTGCAACCACGACGGCGGCGAGGACCGCACCGAGTGTCAGCACACGTCGGATGACCGGACGGCCGCCCTGGCCGAGTGCTCGTCGCGCCGCAAGCGCACGGCCGAGTTCCTGTTCGAGCGGCAGGAAGAATCCGGGAGCGAGTGCGAAGGTGGCGAACCACAGCGCAGTGACGGGCTTGAACGACTCCTCGTCGCCGAGGGCGACCTTGCCCACACGGAAGAAGGCAAAGGTGCAGATACCCGAAATCAGCAGCCCGAGCCCGACTGGGAGTGTCCCCTCGGGCAGCGGAAGGCGCTCGCCCAGGGACCGCGTGGTCGAGGCAGCGCTGGATGCGGGGGAGTGCGCCGATCCGGTCGAGCGGGGGGTTTCAGCAGATCCGGGCAAGCCGCTCGAGCGTACCGTGCAGCCGATGCTCAGTCGGGACGGGTTGCGAGGCTCTGCGCGATCTCGCGACGGAGCACTTGAGCCCGTTGAAAGGCAAGTACGGCGAGGCCGACCGAGACGTACACCGAGTCACGCGCCAGTGTCAGGACACGCTCGGGGGAGAGCTGCTCCTGAACCCGGCGGGCACAGGGCAAATGGCTCAGCACGGGAATCTCCATCGCCCCTGACGCTACCGGCGATGCGATGACCCCGGACCCTGCGTCCGCCGGGTCGCGCGGCCCCGCCCGATGACCACCGACACCGCCGACGCGATCGCCAGAACCTGGCCACGCTGCGAGGTCGGCGGGGCAAGCGGGATGACGATCCGTGCTGGGGCACGACCGGTAACGTCTCTCCACCGTGGATGACGCCGAGCTCGTGTCGAGCGCCCCCGCCCCGCCCGTGGTGACCGTGATGGTCGTGCACGAGCCAGGGCCGTGGTTCGGCGAGACGCTGACGGCGCTCGCAGCGCAGGACTACCCGAACCTGCGGCATGTGGTGGTGCTCACCGAGACCTCGGCCGCTGTCGGCGAGCGGGTGCTCGAGGCGCTCCCCGAGGCGCATCTGCGCCAACTGAGTACCAATCCGGGGTTCGGGGCCGCCGCCAACGAGATCCTCCGACTCGTGGAGGGCGATAACGGGTTCTTCTGTTTCGTCCACGACGACATTGCCCCGGCGCCCGACGCCATCAGCCAGATGATCGACGAGGTCTTCCGGTCGAACGCTGCGGTACTCGGGCCCAAGGTGGTCGACTGGGACGACCCGAGCCGACTCCAGTCGGTTGGGGTCCAGGCAGACCGCTTCGGTGCCACGGAGGGCATCGCCGAACCCGGCGAATCCGATCAGGAGCAGCACGACGCGGTGCGCGACGTGTTCTGTCTGAGCACGGCCATGCTCTGCGTCCGAGCGGATCTGTTCCGCACGCTCGGCGGGTTCGAGCCGAGTATCGAGGCGCACGGCGACGGTCTCGACCTCTGCTGGCGGGCGCACCTGAGCGGCGCACGGGTCATGGTCGTCCCGAACGCCGTCGTGCGGCACCGTGGCGCGTTGGTGCAGCGCCGTCCCGACCTGCAGGCCGACGTGCTCGGCCTGCGTCAGGGCCTGCTCAGTGCACTCAGCCTGAGCGGTAGGTGGCGGATGCTGGCGACTCTGTTCGTGGCGCCACTCGTCGGCGTTGTCGCAGCGATGGCCGGCATCGTCACCGGGAGGGTGCGCCATGGCGTTGCGGTCCTTCGCGCAGCGCTGTCTGCGTGGGCGCGCCTCGGGACGATCACGGCGCGTCGGCGCAGGCTCCGCGGCCTGCGGACTGTTCCCGACAGCGAGGTCGCGTCACTGCAGCGGCGGGGCTCGATCTCGCTCGCTGCCTTGTTCCGCCGTCGGCACGGCACCGAGATCGTGCGTGACCGAACGCGCGCAGCGCGACGATCCGTTCGGTCCGCAGGACGTTTGGCGGTCACGGGGTGGGGACTGGTCCTCGCGGTGTTCCTCATCGGGAGTCGCGACATCATTTCCCGGCGGATGCCCGAGTTCGGCACGTTCCTGCCGATCCCGACGAGCGGCAGTGAGCTCTTCACGGTGTACACGTCGGGGTGGTGGCCTTCCGGTTTGGGCCGGAGCGAGGCAGCACCGACCGGCGTCGCGCTCCTGGGTATCGCAAACATGTTGAGTCTCGGTAATTCCGGTCTGCTTCGGACGGTGCTCGTGCTCGGGCCGATCCTCGCCGGGCTGATCGGTGCGTTCCATGTGAGTGCCGTGTTCCGGTCGATGCGGGCAAGAATCGCCGCGCTCGTCGTGTACGCCGCGAACCCGCTCCCGTGGGCGGCGATTGCTGCGGGTCGTTGGGCACCCCTCGCGGTGTACGGGGCGTTTCCGTGGGCCTTCGAACTACTGCGCCGGGCGAGCGGACTGCAGGCGGCCACCGCAGTGTTCGACCCGGACGGGGCCGAGATCACCGATGCCGTCGCCGTCGTCGGCATCGCGCGACAGATACGGCTCGTTGCGTCACTTGCCCTCCTCGAAGCGGTGGTTGCCGCCTTCGTTCCCGCATTTCCCCTCCTCGTCCTCGTTGCTGCTGCACTCTTCGCCGCATCCACGCTCGCTGTTCGCGGTACTGCTGCCTCGCTCTCTGCACTGGGCACCGCTGCCATCGCTGCACTGGTCGCCTTTGCCCTGCATCTCCCGTGGAGCGCGCGTTTCCTCGAACAGGGTGCGTGGGGGGATCTGATGGCGAACAACCAGCGCTTCGGCTCGCTGGGCTTTGCCCGCCTCGCCCGCTTCGAGATCGGCCACGTTCCGCTCGCCCCGATCGGGCTTGCCCTGTTTGCACCGCTCGTCATCGGCGTACTGCTGGCGCGCGGGTGGCGCCTCACATGGATGGCCAGGAGTGCTGCGCTGGTCCTCGTGTTCGGGGCCCTCGCTGTGGCCTCCGATGCCGGGACCTCGCTACCCGAGCCCGGCGTGCTCCTCGTGCCGGTTGCCTTCGCGCTGGCGCTCGGGGCGGCCGGGTCCGTCGTGGCCCTCGACGACGACGTTCGTGGCGGCCGTATCGGCTGGCGCCAACCCGTGGGACTCGGGTCGCTGCTCGCAATCGCCGTGGCGACGGTGCCCCTTGTTGCAAACATGGGCAACGGACGTTGGCAGGCACCGACCCCCGAACTCGCCGGCGTGCTGGGGTCCCTGCCCACCGATCCACCGAGTGGTGACTTCCGCATCCTGTATGTCGGCGATGCACGCGTACTCCCACTGCCCGGCCGGCCGTACCGCGGTGGTGTCTCCTACGCCATCTCCGACGACGGTCCGTTGAACGTGCTCGATCTCTGGCAGCCACGCGCCTCGTCCGGCGACCTCCTCGTTCAACAGGCGCTCGACTCGGTGAGCAGTAACAACACCCTTCGGGCCGGGCATCTGCTTGCGCCCCTCGGCATTCGTTACATCGTTGTGCCGCTGATCGACGGACTGCAGTCGTCGCGCTCCCAGCCGCTCCCCGCCCCGCTCGGTATCGAGGACGCCTTCTCGGACCAGATCGACCTGAAGCGCTCGAGTTACGTCAGCGACCAAGCAATCGTTTTCGAGAACACCGAGGCACTGCCGCTGCGCTCCGTGCTGAGCGGGGCGACTCAGGTCGCCAGCCAGACCGCAGGTGCCCAGGCGCTGATCCAGGCCGACTACTCGGACCGCACCCCGGTGTTCGTCGGCAAGTCGGCGCCGGACCCCGCGCGTGGGCCGGTTCCTGCGGGGACCTTCCACGACTCGGTGGGCAACGACGAGCGCTGGCGGCTGCGCGTGAACGGGAGAGCCGTGGAGGAGCGTTCGGCCTTTGGTTGGTCGATGGCCTACGAGGTTCCCGAAGGCGGAACTGCGCAGCTCTCCTACCGGACCGACTTCGCCCGTGAGGTGATGTTGCTGCTGCAGGTCATCCTCTGGTTGATGGCCGTTGCGTTCACCGCTCGATTCAGTGGCTGGCGGCGATGGCTGATGCGACGACGTCAGTCCGCCGACGCGCCGCAGGGGCCGGTCATTCGACTCGACGACTCCGGTTCTGGGTTGGCATGAGGGCGCGCCGTCTCCTCATCGCTGTGGTGCTGGTCCTCGGGCTCGGCGCGCTCGTCCTCTTCGGCACCGAGTCCGAGCGTCTCGATCGCTCGGTGTTCACCGACCTGCCGCCGCCGGGCATGCCGTTCGTGCCCACGGTCGCCGGTATCACCACCAGTTGGTTCTGCCCCGGTGTCCCGACATCGGCGCGTCGCGGCGGTGATGTTGTCGTTGCCAACCCGGGCTCGTCACCGCTTCGTGGTCGGCTGACGGTCTTCTCCACGTCGGACCCGGTGCTGGTGCAGGACATCCAGATCAACGCGCGCGAAACCACGACCTACCCGCTCGAGGACCTCGCGGCGGGCGATTATCTCTCGGCCCTCGTCGAGATCGATGGTGGAATCGCCCTCGTGGAGCAGCGGTCCCGACATCCGAATGGTCGCTCGATGGCGCCGTGCTCCAACTCGCCGTCGAGCAATTGGTACCTCGCCGACGGGATCACACTCGGTGCCGGCTACGACCTCGTCGTGACGAATCCCTTCCCCGACTACACCAACATCACCGTGACAGTGCTCACCGAGGACGGTGTCCGGACACCGACCGACCTCCAGAACCAGACCGTTGCGGGCCGGACCGTCCGCAAGCTCGATCTCGAACAGTTCGGCCTCCGTGACGAGCAGGTCCTTGCCGTGCAGGTTTCCTCGACCCCCGAACGGGTTGTCGTGGGGCGGGCACAGAACTACTACGGCGGTCTCGGGCGTAATGGCTACGCGATGAATCTCGGCGCACCCTCGGCAGACACCCGCTGGTACTTCGGCGACGGGGAGAAGGGTTCGGGTGTGTCCGAGTCGCTCACCATCTTCAACCCGTCGGAGTCGACCGCCTCGGTCACGCTCCAGGTGTTCACCGAGTTCATCCCCGGCGACGAGTTCGTGGCGGTGCAGAACTTCGATATCGCCGAGGGGTCGGTCCTCAAGGTCGACATCGACGCGATCGAGGGCATCCCGAAGGGTCGGCACAGTCTGGTCGTCGATTCCGGCGACGTACCCGTGGTGGCCGAGCAGGTGATCACCCGCGGTTCGGGCGGGGGCGCGGTCACCGTGGTGTCGCTGGGCTCACGTGTCCTTGCCCGGCGCTGGTGGGTGCCGACGCCGCTCGAGAGCGTTGGCGAGGCATCACTCGTCGTGATGAACCAGACGGGTGAGAAGGGAACGGTGTCCGTGCTCGCACTCGGTCCGGGCGGCTTGCTCCCGGTACCGGGTCTGCAGGACCTTGCGCTCGTTGCGGCCAACGACTTCGTCGGCGGTGTCATCGACATCGACCTCACCGGGTTCGACCTCGTCGGTTCGCCGCTCGTGGTGGAGTCGACCGTCGACGCCGTGGTGTTGCGTCGCCCGGAGCGGGGCCCCAACCTCAAAGGACGCAGCTCGGTGTCCGCGGTCCCGGAGATCTGACAGGGGTTCACATGCTCACTCGGGTCCTGATCGCTCTCGCCATCGTGGTGGTTGCGGCCGCTGTGTCGCTGTTCCTGCGACGCCGGACCCAAGGTACCGATGCCCCGACACAGGCCAACCACAGAGTGCCGGTGCAACTCGACCGGGCCGACTTCGCCCAGCCCGAGACACCCTGGCTCGTGGTGCTCTTCTCATCGGCGTCGTGCCACACGTGCGCCGATGTCCGAGCCAAGGCAGCGGTCCTGCGGGCGCCGGAGGTGGCCGTCGATGACGTCGAGTTCGGCGAACGACGCGACCTTCACGACAAGTACAAGATCGACGGTGTCCCCTGTCTGGTTGTTGCCGACCGTGAAGGAGTGGTCCGGGCCTCATTCCTCGGGCCGGTCACCGCCACCGATCTCTGGGCAGCAGTCGCCGAGGTTCGCGAACCTGGCTCGTCGCCGGAGCCGGACCTCGGGAGATAAGGCCCGCTCCTTCTGAGCGGCCGCCGGCGGTCGGGCCTGCTGGGCTCAGAGGTCGGCGCTGGCGGGCGACGGGGCGCTGTCGCCGATGCCCTGCTGGATCAACTGTGCAACCTCAGCGCCGTCGATGGTCTCTTTCTCGAGCAGCGCTGCCGCCACGAGGTCGAGGCCCGGTCGGTGCTGGGTGAGCAACTTGAGAGCACGCGCCTCCTGATCGGTGAGGATCCGCTGGATCTCCTCGTCCATCAGGCGGGCGGTCGTGTCCGAGTATTCACGTCCGCCGGTCATGAGGTCCTCGCCGAGGAAGACCTGTTGCTGTGAGTGCCATGCCATCGGTCCGACTCGCTCGCTCATGCCCCACTCGCGCACCATACGTCGGGCGAGACCGGTGACGACCTCGAGGTCGTTGGCTGCGCCGGTGGTCTGCTGACCGAAGATCAGTTCCTCGGCGACGCGGCCGCCGAGCGCCATGCAGATACGGTCCTCGATGTACTCCTTGGAGTAGCTGTGACGCTCCTCGGGCAGGGTCTGGGTGACACCCAGGGCCATACCGCGCGGAAGGATCGTCACCTTGTGGAGCGGATCGCCGTTCGGGAGCACCGCAGCGAGCACTGCGTGGCCACCCTCGTGATACGCAGTGGTGCGGCGCTCCTCTGCAGAGAGGATGAGTGACTCGCGTCGGGCGCCCATCATGATGCGGTCACGGGCGGACTCGAAATCGATCCGCTCGATCTGCTTGGAGCCGCGTCGAACGGCTTGGAGTGCCGCTTCGTTGACCAGGTTCGCGAGATCGGCGCCGCTCATCCCGGGCGTGCCCTTTGCCATGACATCGAGATCGACGTCGGAGCCCATCCGCTTGTCGCGCGAGTGCACCTTGAGGATTGCGAGCCGCTCGTCATATTCGGGGAGCGGTACCACGATCTGACGGTC
>JAULYZ010000118.1:0-11985 GCA_032117595.1 Acidimicrobiia bacterium
ACCAGCGCGATCTCGTGACGTTTCAGGTGGACCACGACCGGGCGGTCCGCATGGCCCGGGTGATCCCGGACTCGGCTGTGAAGGTGGCCGAGAGCGGAGTGCGGGGACCCGACGACGCCCGCTCGCTGCGGGCAGCGGGCTACGACGCCGTGCTCGTCGGCGAGACACTCGTCACGGCCGCGGACCCCACTGCGGCACTCCGGGCGCTGCGCGTCTCGGCGTGACGCCACCGAGGGGGTTTTCGGGGTCGGCCCGACGGCACCAGCCGGTACCGTAACGCCCGTCATGTTCGTGAAGATCTGCGGGATCACCTCCGAGGACGACGCACTGCTTGCCGTCGCCATGGGAGCCGACGCCGTGGGGTTCATCTTCGCCCCGTCGCCCCGCCGGGTGACGCCCACTGCGGTCTACGACATCACTCGCCGCCTGCCCACCGAGGTGCTCACGGTGGGGGTGTTCCGCGACGAATCGCCGAGCCGCGTGCTCGACATCGCCGACCGCGCCGGGGTCAAGGCGATCCAGCTGCACGGCAACGAGCGCCCCGAGCAGGCCGCCGAGATCGCCCGCTCGTTCCCCCGCGTGTACAAGGCGTTCCCTGCGGGTTCTCCGCTCATCTCGCGAGCACTCGAATACCCCTCCGACATGGTGCTCGTCGACTCCGCCGAGCCGGGGAGCGGCGAGGTGTTCGACTGGACACTCGTCGAGGAGGTGCCGGCCGGGCTAAAGGTGATCCTTGCGGGTGGCCTCAACCCCGACAACGTGGCGCGCGCGATCACGATCGTGGAGCCCTGGGGTGTGGATGTGTCGTCGGGCGTCGAGTCGGCGCCGGGTCGCAAGGATCCGCGCAAGGTGCGTGCGTTCATCAACGCCGCGCGTGCTGCGGCGCCCGAGCCCTACCGCGGACCCGACGAGATGCCGTACGACTGGGCCGATGAATGAGAGAGCAGGAGACCCCCCAATGAGCCTGATGGCTGACCCCACCTCCGACGGCCGCTTCGGCGACTTCGGCGGGCGCTTCGTTCCCGAGACGCTCGTGCCCGCGTGCATCGAGCTCGAGGCAGCGTTCCGTCGTCTCTGGGCCGACACGGTGTTCCGCTCGGAACTCGATGGACTCCTGCGCGACTACGCCGGGCGCCCCTCGATCCTCACCGAGTGCCACAACCTCGGCGCCGATCTCGGTATCCGTCTGCTGCTCAAGCGCGAAGACCTCAATCACACCGGCAGCCACAAGATCAACAACGTGCTCGGTCAGGCACTGCTGGCCAGGCACATGGGCAAGAAGCGCATCGTCGCCGAGACCGGCGCCGGGCAGCACGGAGTCGCTTCCGCCACGGCAGCCGCGCTCATGGGTCTCGAGTGCAAGGTGTACATGGGTGCCGTCGACGTGGAGCGCCAGGCACTCAACGTGTTCCGGATGCGGCTGCTCGGCGCCGAGGTGGAGCCCGTGGAGTCGGGGAGCCGCACGCTGAAGGACGCCGTGAACGAGGCCATGCGCGACTGGGTCGCCACCGTGGAGTCCACGCACTACTGCCTCGGCTCGGTGATGGGTCCGCACCCGTACCCCTGGATGGTGCGCCAGTTCCACCGAGTGATGGGCGACGAGGCCAATCGCCAGTGCCGCGAACTGCTCGGCACCGACCCCGATGTGGTGGTTGCCTGCGTCGGAGGTGGCTCCAACGCCATCGGCATCTTCTCGGGCTTCGTCGACACCAAGGCGCGCATTGTGGGTGTGGAACCCAGTGGCGGTGCTGCGGTGGCGCGCGGTGTCCCCGGCGTGGTGCACGGGATGAAGAGTTATCTCATGCAGGACGAGTACGGACAGGTCCTCGAGGCGCACTCGATCTCGGCCGGTCTCGACTATCCGGGCATCGGGCCCGAGCACTCGCACCTTGCGTCGATCGGGCGGGTGGAGTACCCGAACGTCAACGACGCCGAGGTGATCGATGCCTTCCAGCGGCTCTCGCGCCGTGAGGGCATCATCCCGGCGCTCGAGCCCGCACACGGGCTTGCATGGATCATCCGCGAGGCGGCAAGCCTGCGGGGCAAGACGGTGCTGCTCAATCTCTCGGGCCGCGGCGACAAGGACGTCGGCCAGATGATGGACATTCTCGGCTGATGCGACATCTCGGGCGACTCGAGGCGTCGTTGCGCGCCAAGCGCGAGGCCGGTCGCAAGCTCCTCGTCCCCTACGTCACGGGTGGCTACCCGGGCTGGCAGGACGCGATCCGTGCGGCCGCAGCCAACGGCGCCGATGCCATCGAGATCGGCCTGCCGTTCTCCGATCCGGTGATGGACGGTCCGGTACTCCAGCAGGCATCGCAACGCGCGCTCGAGGATGGTGCCACGCCCATCAGCATCCTCGATGCGGCGAGCCGTCTCGATGCCGGCGTTCCGTTGCTCGTGATGTGTTACTACAACACCGTGTTCCGCGCGGGGCACGAACGATTCGCGCAGAACCTCGCTGCATCGGGCGTCGCCGGGGCCATCATCCCCGATCTCCCGCTCGAGGAGTCGGGCCCGTGGTGTGCGGCGGCCGACGATGCCGGGGTGGAGACCATCATGCTGGCGGCCCCCACCGCACCCGACGACCGACTGCCCCGCGTGTGTGCCCGTGCCCGCGGCTTCGTGTACGCCGTCGGCCTGCTCGGGGTCACCGGCGAGCGCGACTCCCTGGCCGACTCCGCCACCGTGCTCGCCGGACGTCTCAAGCGGATCACCGACGTGCCGGTGCTCATCGGTGTCGGTGTGTCGAATGCCGAACAGGCTGCCGCGGCGGTCAAGGTGGCCGACGGCGTCATCCAGGGTGCGTCGGTCATGCGTCGACTCGTCGAGAGCGGTCCGGATGCGGTGGGCAACTACGTTGCCGAGGTGAGGGAGGCGATCGACCGATGACCAAGCACTGCGACCTCTGCGAGGCAGCCCGCATCACACCGTGGTACCACGAGGACGACCTCTGCTGGATCGCCGAGTGCGAGATCTGCGCAGTCCCGATGGTGGTGTGGCGCGAGCACGACAACAACCCACCCGACCACGTGAAGGTGGAACTGCACGCGCGCCTCGCCGTGGTGGTGGAGACACACTTCGAGTTCGAGCATTACGTCGACGACAACATGCGGAACATCCCCGACCACTACCACGCGCACGCCCGGCCACGCGGCGGCTTCTTCGGGCACGGCCTCAAGAAGCAGCAGGCCTGAGCGTCAGCCCCAACGCCATGAGCATCAACCTGCCCAAGCCCGACGACGTCCTGCCGCACCGGCCCCCGTTCCTGTTCGTGGACGAGGTGGTGGCACTCGTGCCCGGCCAGTCCGCAACCGGTCGCTGGCACCTGCGTGGCGACGAGTGGTTCTTCCCGGGCCACTTCCCCGGGCGCCCCACACTCCCGGGTGTGCTCATGTGCGAGGCAATCGCTCAGATGGGGGCCATTGCAGTGCTCACCGATGAGCGTTTCGCCGGCAAGCTCCCGCTCTTCGGGGGCCTCGATGCCGCGCGGTTCCGGCGCCAAGTCGTCCCCGGCGACACTCTCGAACTCGTCGTGGAGCTCGGCCGGATGTCGGCCCGCGCCGGCAAGGGGAGCGGCAAGGCACTGCTGAACGGCGAGGTCGCCTGCGAGTGCGATCTGCTGTTCGTCGTCGTCGACGCCTGACGCGAATCGCCTGACGCAAGACGCCTGCGGTGATCAGGCAGGCGGCGCAAGCACGATGCAGCCGTTGTGGCCGCCGAACCCGAACGAGTTCGACATCGTGGGGCCCGGCTCCCATGGCCGCGGTGCGCCGGTCACGAGATCGATCGTGAACTCGGGGTCCACCGTGGTGGTCCCGGCGGTGGGCGGGATCAGCCGGTGTTGCATCGACAGCAGCACCGCAGCGGCCTCGAGTGCGCCCGCTGCGCCGAGTGCGTGGCCGGTGACGCCCTTGGTGGACACCACGGCCGGGCCGGGTGCGCCAAAGACGTGAGCGATCGCGGCGGCCTCGGCCGCGTCGTTGAGCGGGGTGGAGGTGCCGTGGGCGTTGATCTGGCGGATGTCGGAGGCCTTGAGTCCGGCATCGGCGAGCGCGAGTTCGATGCAGGCAATTGCACCGACACCACCGGGTGACGGTGCCGTGATGTGGTGTGCATCGGCATTGCTCGACGCGCCGAGCACCTCGCCGAGGATGGTGGCACCACGGCGTACCGCATGCTCCCACTCCTCGAGGACGAGCACTGCCGAGCCCTCACCGAGCACGAAGCCATCGCGACCTGCGTCGAAGGGTCGGCTTGCCCCGCTGGTGGAGAGTGCCGTCATGTTGCCGAAGCCGGCAATGGCGATCGGGGCACCCGCCGCCTCGGACCCGCCCGTCACCACGGCGTCGCAGCGGCCCCACGCGATCTGACGTGCCGCGTAGCCGATCGAGTGCGTGGATGCGGCGCACGCCGTGCAGATGGTTTCGTTCGGTCCGCGCAGGCCGTAGCGCATCGAGATGGACGCACCGGGGGCATTCGCCATCATCATCGGGACGAGGAACGGCGAGACGCGTCGTTCGCCCTTCTCGACGAGGATGCGGATCTGCTCCTCCATCGTCATGAGCCCACCGACACCGGTGGCGAAGATGGTGCCGATGCGGGCGGGATCGAGCCCGAGCTCACCGGCCTGGGCCAGCGCCTCGGCAGCCGCAGCGAGAGCGAACTGCTCGACACGGTCTGCGCGGCGCGCATCTTTGGGGTTGTCGAAGTAGGGAAGTGGGTCCCAGCCCTCGAGGTAGACAGCCCGTGCCCCGGTGATGCCCGGTCCGAGGAGTGCCTTCCAGAAGGCGTCCTTACCGATCCCGCACGCCGCAACAACGCCGAGTCCGGTGATGGCGACCCGTCGCCCGGTGCCCTGCATGCGAACCCCGGTCAGAGCTTGCCGACGACGAGGTCGAACGCCTGGCCAACCGTGCGGATGTCGGAGAGCTCCTCCTCGGGCACGGCGATACCGAACTCCTCCTCGAGGGCCATCACGAGCTCGACGAGGTCGAGGCTGTCGGCGTCGAGGTCATCGCCGAACTTTGCGTCGGGCGTCACCTTGTCGGCGTCCACGCTCAGCACGTCGACGGCGCACTTGCGGAAGCGTTCCCAGTTGTCGGACACGGTTGTTCTCCTTGATGAGCGGTGAGGGATTCGCGGGGAGGCGGGTGGACGCCTCAGTCTGTCAGTGTCCCATGCCGAGACCACCGTCAACGGGGATCACGGCGCCGGTGATGTAGGCCGCATCCGGGGAGGCGAGGAACGCCACCACCCCGGCAATCTCCTCGGGAGTGGCCATACGTCCGAGGGGGACGGCCTCGGTGAGTTGCTGGAGACGGTCCTCGCCGAGCACGGCGGTCATGTCGGTGGACACCGGGCCGGGCGCCACCACGTTCACCGTGATGCTGCGGGACCCGAGTTCGCGGGCGAGCGACCGGGCGAGGCCGACCAAGCCAGCTTTCGACGCGGCGTAGTTCGCCTGGCCGGCCGAGCCCAGCAGCCCGACCACCGACGACATCAGCACGATGCGGCCACGGCGTGCGCGCAGCATGCCCTGAGCGGCGCGCTTGCACACCCGGAACGCCGCAGTGAGATTGGCGTCGATCACCGTGGTGAAGTCGGTTTCGCTCATGCGCAGCAGCAGGGTGTCCTTGGTGATGCCGGCATTCGACACGAGCACCTCGACCGGGCCGAAGTGGTCCTCGACCGCCTTGAATGCTGCGTCCACCTGCGCTGCATCGGTGACGTCGCACCGGACGCCGAACAGATCGGCAGGCGGCGGCGAGGTGTTGTACGTGACAGCGACCCGGTCGCCGAGTTCGGCGAAGCGTTGGGCACACGCGAGCCCGATGCCCTTGGACCCGCCGGTGACGAGCACGACCCGACTCATGATCGGGCTCCCCAGCGCAGCACCGCACTGGCGGCCGTCATGCCTGCCCCGAAGCCGACGAGCAGGACGTAGTCGCCTTCCTTCACGCGCCCGTGGTTCAGGGCATCGGCGAGCGCGAGTGGAATGGACGCCGACGAGGTGTTGCCCGTGTAGTGCAGCACCGTGGCAGCCCGTTCCATCGGCACGCCGAGTCGGTCGCAGGCGGCCGAGATGATGCGGAGGTTGGCCTGGTGCGGTACGACGAGAGCGACGTCGTCGGGGGTGAGGCCGGCCGCGGCGAGCGACTTCTGCGCAGAGTCCACCATGATGCGCACTGCCCGACGGAAGACTTCCTTGCCGTCCATCTGCATGAAGCCGCCGATGTCGCAGTAGAGATATTTCTCGGCGGAGCCGTCGGAGTCGATGTCCCACGCAATCAGCTGGTTGCCCTGCTGACTGGCCTCGAGCACAACCGCGCCCGCGCCGTCGCCGAAGAGCACCGCAGTGTTGCGGTCGTCCCAGTCGGTGATTCGTGCGAGGGTGTCGCTGCCGATCACGAGGATCCGTTCGAGACCGAGGGCGATGAGTCCGTGAGCGTTGGCCAGCGCGTAGACAAAGCCGCTGCATGCAGCATTCACGTCGAAGGCCCCGCACCGCAGCCCCAGGGCGTTCTGCACCGTTGCCGACGTGGCAGGCACCGTGCGGTCGGGGGTGGTGGTGGAGAGCACGAGGGCATCGATGGAAATGGGATCGAGACCGGCCATCTCGAGCGCAGCGCGGCCGGCGAGAGCAGCCAGTTCGGCGGTGCTTCCGCCCACGTGGCGAGTCCTGATCCCGGTGCGCTCGACGATCCATTCGTCGGAGGTGTCGAGGGTCTTGGTGAGGTCGTCGTTGGTGATGGTCTTGTGGCCGAGGGCCGTGCCCCAGCCGGTGATGAAGGCACCGCGCACACCTGCCGGTACGGCCGGCATGTCAGACGGTCCTCAGCCAGGCGATGGGCTGACGCTTGGTGACCCGTTCGCCGTCGACCGCGATGTACGACTGCAGGATCCCGGCGAATGGCGAGCGAACTTCCTCGCCCCCGATGTCGCCGAGCACGGTGCCCACGTCGATGAACGATCCGTCACCGAGGCCGCCAACGGGTGTGAACACTCCCGCCACCGGGCTCACCACCACACGCTCGATGGCAAAGAGGTGCTCTCCCTGATGCGCCACCACCGCTGCGCTCTTGCCGGCGTTCACCCACTCGATGAGCTTGTCCAGCTCGTCGGGGGTTGCCACCGAGATGGTTCGGGCCGAGTCGATGGTGCGCTTGGCCATGCCGGTGAGCACGCCTCCGGGGCCCAGTTCGACGAAGTCGACCACGCCGAGGCTCGAGAGCGTGAGGAGGGAGTGCTTCCAGCGCACCGGGCTCGTGAGCTGTGCCGAGAGCAGGCCCGCCCAGTCGGCACCGTTGTCGTGTGCCTGCGCGTCGACGTTGGACACCACCGGTACCTCGGTGTCGCGCGGGTTGGCGTTCGCGATCGCTGCCCGCAGGCGATCGCGCGCCGGGGTCATGTACGGCGTGTGGAACGCTCCCGACACCTGCAGCGGCATCACCTTCTTGCCGCCCATCTCCTTCACCACCGCCGTGGCCCGGGCCACGCCCTCGGCCGAGCCGGCGATGACGACCTGACCGGGCGCGTTGAAGTTCGCCACCCACACATCGTCGTCGGCGCGTCGGCAGGCGATCTCGACATCGTCGTCGTCCATGCCCAGCACTGCTGCCATGGTGCCCGGGTTGGTGCTGCCGGCCTCGTGCATGGCGTCGGCACGTTCGCAGACGAGGCGCACACCTTCCTCGAAGGAGAGCGCGCCGGTGGCCGTGAGCGCCGTGTACTCCCCGAGGCTGTGCCCGGCGCAGAAGCTCGGCTCGAGACCGAGTCGCTCGACCGCATCGAGCACCATCAGGCTCGACACGAAGGTCATCAACTGGGCGTTGCGGGTGTCCTTGAGCTCCTCGGCGTCCGCATCGAGCATCAGTCGGGCGACGTCGCGTCCGGCGATGGCCGAGGCCTCCCCGACGAGCTCCCAGCTCTCGTGGTCCACCCACGGTCGACCCATACCTGGCCGTTGTGATCCCTGGCCGGGGAAGGTGAAGGCAAGCATGGGCGGTGGGCGGGCTCCTCGTGCGGACCGGGCCGTTGGCCCGGGTCTCCCCAAACTATTCGCTGCCCGAGCGGCGCTGTGACTCCGGCGCCCCGGGTGCGGAAAATGTCACCCGATCGCGCGGTCGTGGCCGGGGCGGCCAACCCGCCTACCGTGGGGACATATGGGGTTCTACGCAGAACAGGTGCTGCCCCGGGTGATCGACGCCGCCCTTGGGCGCCGGACCGACCCGGTTCGGGCACGGGTGGCGGGCGACCTGGCCGGCGAGGTGCTCGAGGTGGGATTCGGCTCGGGGCGCAATGTGACCCACCTGCCCGGGGCGGTGACCCGCCTCGTGGCCGTGGACCCGGCCACCGTGGGGCGCAGGCTGGCCGCCGGTCGGATTGCCGCGCGGGGGATTCCGGTGGAGTTCATCGGGCTCGACGGTCAGTCGATCCCCCTCGACGACTGCTCGGTCGACCGCGTGCTCATCACCTGGACGCTGTGCACGATTCCCGATGCCGGCCGGGCACTTGGCGAGATGCGCCGGGTCCTGCGCCCGGGTGGCGCTCTCCATTTCGTGGAGCACGGGCGTTCTCCCGACCCGAGAAGCGCGCGCACCCAGGACCGGCTCACCCCGGTGTGGCGGCGGGTGATGGGCGGCTGTCACCTGAACCGGCGCATCCCCGACCTGATCGAACAGGCCGGGTTCCGTCTCGAGCGGCTCGAGTCGTTCCGGGACAACGGGCCGGAGTTCGTTGCTCGTCTCTACGAAGGCGTTGCAGTGCGCGACTGAGCGGTGGGCGCGACTAACCCGCCCGGGTCGGGTTCTCGACCAGGGAAGCCGTGACCGCGTCGTTGGCGCAGATGACCGGCGCGGGGTCGTACCGCTGAATCACACGCGGCGCAGCGAAGCTGAAAAGGAGCCCGCCGATTCCCGTTGCCATGCGGTACGCCCAGAACTTGCTCAGGGTGTCGGCCCGGTCCGCCGTCAGCGTCTGCCCTGCGAGCCGGAAGCGTTGCTGGACGGCGTTGCCCCACTGCTTGGCCGCGGTTTCCACGAGGGGCGACGTACCGGCGGCGCCGAGCAGTTCGAGGACGAAGGCCCGGTTGGTGCGGTTGCGATCGTCGATCTGGTTCATCGAGGCCTGCCACGCCCGACGGAGTCGGTCCGGGCGGGCGAACGAGAGCGAGGAGGCGTTCTCCGCCCCGCTGAATCCGAGGTCGGCAGAGAGCGCCGCGCCGATGGCGTCGGCGACGAGTTCGTCCTTGCTGCCCACGCGCCGGTAGGCCGAGGTGAGCGAACGTCCCGCCTCCCGGGCAATGCGCGTGGCGGTAGCGCCGTCGAAGCCGTACCGGGCCACCACGCGGAACGTTGCGTTGCGGAGATCGTCGAGCGCGGCATCGTCGGTGGTGGTGCTGAAGGGTGCGGGCGCAACGAACCGATTCCCGGTGGAGGATTCTTGCCAGTGCTGCGGGTCCGAGTACTCGGTGGAGAACCGGTTGAGCAGGGCGGCGACCGCCGAGGCCACCCCGTGACTCACCGGATCGAGCAGCCACGCACCGAACGGCGGCAGCACGTGGGCCACCACCATGACGCCGGGCAGTTCGGTGTGCTTGAGCACGAGACTGTCCAGGTCGGCCTCGACATCGGCGATGACGTCGGTGCCCACGGGGCCGAGGCGTCGGGCGACTGCGAGGACGCTCACCAGCGCACGGGTGAGCACACCCGGGGCTTCGAGTTCAGCGGTCAGCCACGCAGCGTCGGGGGACGAGGGTTGTTGTCCGAGCGCGAGCGCTGCACGCATCGCCTGCTGTGCGCACGGCCGCAGATCGTGCTGCCACACGTCGAACACTGCATCGAGGCCGGAGTCGTAGCGACGGTAGACCGATGCGGGTGCCACGCCGGCAACCACCGCAATGCGTGGGATGGTCGCCGCGTCGACGCCCTCGCGGGCGAGTACCTCGAGCGTTGCGCGTCGTAGATCGGCATCGGTCACCGTTGCTCGCTGTTCGCGCTTGGGCACCTCTCCTGTCTACCCGCCGGCGAGGACAAAGCCCCGTCCGCCCCTCCCGTCCCCAAGGGGCTATCGGTCACCCGTGTGAGTCAGGGGAGAGCCCCTCGTCGAGGTGAATAAAAAATGTTCACATCGAGAAATGTGACGTGCGGGAACGTTGTCCCTTGCCGGACCCAAAGGCCACTTGGCGCTGGTCACGGCGTGAACAACTCTTCATCACACGCGTCGTCCGATGCTTGTTGATCAACCGGCGGCGAACGAACAATGGGATCAGTTCGCGCACCGGTACTCACGCGGTCCCGGTGCCCGTTGTCGACTCACGAGGGGCCCCATGTCTCGACGAGTTCACCGCACCAACCTTGACCGTCGCAACGTCAAGGCGAATGCCTCGAGGCGCGCAGTCGTGCTTGCTGCCGCGTTCATGGTGTCCGCCGGGGCGGTGTCCGTGTGGGGCGTCGCCCCTGGGCAGGTCTCCGCGGCGCGCGCTGCCGTTGCGCCCGAGCCGGGGCTTCCGGTGACGCCGGCGGTGGCCGGTACACCCGAGCCGCCCACGTTGGTGTGGAGAGAGGACTTCGAGAACAACATGGGTGCCACACCGTGGGCCGTGAAGTACTCGACGGTGTCGTATGCCGGCGCCAACAGCGAGACCTACACGGGCCTCGCAGGATGGCTCAACGTTGCTCAATGCAACGGACTGATCGTCGCCGTACAGACAACAGTTACTGCCGGAGGCGCAGCCACAGTCGGCGGTGCCACCTGTTCTTACATCGATCAGCTCAAGCAGTTGGCGTCAGCGCTGGGAACGTTCAACGGAAGCGCAGTGGTGAACAACAACCATGTGGTTGCCGCGTTTACCGCAGGGAGCCCCGGCGCCGGCCCCATGGTGCAGCTGGAACAACTCAAGACGCTGCCCCTTGGACAGAATCGCTTCGTCCTGCTCTCGCTGAGCGGAGCGGCGATCAACTGTGGTGTCGGCGCACCCAGTTACCAGTTCGCGTACACCAAGGACCTCGCTACGTGGAACAATGTCGGAGCGGCCGTCAACCTCTGCACAAGTACCGCTACGTCGACGGTGAGTGTCCCCACCATTGGCACGGCAGGGGCACGCGCCGACGTCAAGGTTGGACGTATCTACTCCCCGACAACCTTCTTGCTCACGGGTTCAACAGTCGCGGTGAGGGTGGGGAATGCCAACGGTGGCGGCGCGGGTAACGATGCCGCGTTCGACGACCTCACGATTTGGGATGCCACACCGATCATCGACAAGGCGTTCTCGCCCACGACGATTGCACCCAACGGTGTCTCGACACTCACGCTGCGCATCACGAACACGAATGACCTCGCAGAGAAAATGGGCTGGAGCTTCACCGATACATTCCCGACGGGCCTGAAGGTGGCCAATCCACCGACAGCGTCCACCACCTGCGGCACGGGGACCAACGTGTCTGCCGTCGCCGGGAGTGGGGTGGTGTCGGTGACCGGGGGCAATCTCCTTGCAGGCTCGGCATCGTGTCTGGTGAAGGTCAACGTCACGGCAGCTACCGACGGCTCGTACGTGAACGGTGCCGCGAATATCGATCCGAAGATCGGTATCGACCTTCCGCTTGCGCCGGCGACGCTGACGGTGTTCTCCCCGAACCCGAAACTCGCAGTCACCAAGGTGGCGTCGCCGACGACGGTGACGGCGGCGGGTCAGCCCGTGGGCTACACGATCACTGCGAAGAACACCGGGAACGTGGCGCTCACGAATGTGTCGGTGTCGGACCCGAAGGTGGGCACGCTCAGTTGTACTCCGACGATCCCGGTGGCGACACTCGCGATCGGTGACAGCATCTCGTGCACCGGTTCGTACACGGCGACCCAGGCAGATGTGAACGCAGGGACTATCGGGAACACGGCCACAGCGACGGGCACTCCTCCGTCGGGGCCGGCAATCACGGGCACGGGTTCGGCGACGGTGACCGCGACGCGCACCCCCGGTCTCTC
>JAULYZ010000119.1:0-30325 GCA_032117595.1 Acidimicrobiia bacterium
GTCGCCGGTCGACGCCCCGGATGGCCCCGAAGGTGTTGAAGTAGATCGGCCACGACGTCGCAAGGGCGATGAGCGTCACCTTCGGGCTCTCGTAGATGCCGAGCCAGATGATGAGGAGCGGTACGAGCGCGAAAGTCGGGATCGCCTTGATCACCTGCATGCCGGAGTCGATCACGTCCTCGCCTAATCGGGTGCTGCCTGCGAGCACCGCCAGAACCAATCCCGCAGCCAGACCCAGCCCCAGCCCGGCCAGCACGCGCTGGAGCGAGGACCAGAGTGCCGCCTGCAACTCCCCCTTGGCGAGGAGATCCGACCCGGTGCTCAGCACATTGGGGATGGTGGGGAACGTCGACGACGCCACGAGTCCGGTGCCGGTGAGCAGCCACCACACGGCGACGAGCAGGACCGGACCCGACAGCCGACGGATCCAGACGGGAACTCGTCTGCCACGGGATCGTGACCGGGCGAGCGGGACGGGCCTCAGGATCAATCGCGTCGAGCCCTGCGTTACTGGCGACGCACTGTTGCGTCGAAGAGCACGCTCACGTCGAAGGTTCGTTCGAGGTCGCCCTGTTCGAAGAAGGTGTCCACCTGTTGCTGTACGGAGGCGATTACCTGGTCATCGAGCGGAACCGACTCGGCGAGTCCGTATGCAAGGAACAACGTGCTGTCGCGTGGATCGAGTCCGTCGAGTTCCTCGACCGTCTTGCGAGCTTCCTCCTGGTGGTCACCGACCCAGGTCTCGAATCGCCCGGACCTCTCGATCATGTCGGCAACGACGCCCCGCGTGGCAGCATCGTCGAGCAGGCCCCGTCGCACGACGATCAGGTTGTACAGGGGGAGTGCGTCGTCCGATGACCGGGCGATCACCCGGCCTGTGCCCTCGCGGATGAACGACACGATGTTGAAGTCGAAGGCAACGATGGCATCGACTTCGCCGGCGGAGAACGCAGCGCGGGCTTCGGAGAGCTTGAGCTTCACCTGTTCGACGTCGGCGAGGCTCAGCCCTGCCTCGGCGAGCTTGACGGCGAGGTAGTAGTTGGAGGTCGAGCCGCGGGTGAAGGTGACCTTCTTCCCCTTGAGGTCTGCCACGGAGTCGATACCGGAGTCGGGGCGCACCACGATCTGGATCCCCTCCGGGGTGGTGTAGCGCAGAGCGCCCACGACGACGAGTGGCGTGGTTTCCCGAGTCCAGGGTTCCTTGGTGTTGCCCGCGACGTTTGCGAGGGAAGTGGGCTGGAGCTCCTGCATGTCGACCGACCCAGCAAGCAGCGCCTCGAGCGTGAGGTCGTTCGAGTCGAAGGAGGACCAGTTGATCTGGTATCCGGTGTCGGCAAAGGCACCGGATACCAGCCTGAGTTCCTGCCGACTCTTGCCGCGCGTGTTGCTGTAGCCGAAGTTCAGCGACACGTCACGCGACGAGGTCGAGGAGTCACCACATGCAGCAGCGAGGAGGGCTGCGGCGAGGACGACGACGGGCAGAGTCCAGAGTCGGTGTTGTCGAGCCATGGCTTCTCCGGGTGAGGGGGTGCAGGGTGCCGACGAATGTTACTAGCATCCCACTGCGTGTCATCCGCCCCGTTGAGTACGTCTCTCGGTGTTCTGCGTGTTGCTGCGGAGACGCCGGAGCGCGTGGCGCTCACGTGCAGCGGGCAGGAAGTGACGTTTGCCGAGTTCGCCCTGCGTGTGCGATCGGCGGCGGCGCAACTCGTCGAACACGTCAGTGCCGATCGAGGTTCGACAGCGTTCCTTCCCCTCCTGCTCGATCGGTCGATTGACTCAGTGGTGGCGTTTCATGCCGCACTCATGTCCGGTCGCCCGTTTGCGCCACTTGATCCGCGTGTGCCTGAGGCGCGTCTCGTCGAGACCTTGGAGCGCCTTGGGAACCCGCCGGTGTGTGCGGTCGCCAAGCCAGAGTTCGCAGAGGCTCTCCCACCGTCGGTGGCTCCACTCGACCTTGCGCCGAGCGTCGACGCAGTGGACTTCGAACCGGTGGCCGTCACCCACACGTCACCCGGATTCGTCATCTTCACCTCGGGTTCCACGGGCCGGGCAAAGGCCGTGGTTCGGCGATGGAGTGCGTTCGAGCGCTGGCTCGCACCCATTCACGAGTCGACCATTGCCCCAGCCAGTGGGCCCTGGAACGTCGGCGTGCTGCAGCCGCTCAATTTCAGTGGTTCGCACCGGGCGCTGGTGCTGCTCTGCAGGGGGTACACCATTCACCTCGCCGACCCGGCCGCGATGAGTGCACACGACCTGCTCACCTGGTTCGCAGAACAGCGCATCGAGGAGTCGACGCTCTCCGACACCCAGATCAACTCGCTCGCAACTGCGTCGCACCCGCGTCACGGGCTTGGGGATCTTCGCTTCGTCCGTACCGGCGCAGAGGCAACCCAGTGGAGCACGATCGAACGGCTCCGCGAACTCGGGTCGCCGGACCTCGTGGTGGCGGTGGGCTACGCCACGTCCGAGGCCTCCCGTTCGTTCAACAACGTCATCGGTCCGACGGATCCACTCGGTGTCGGCCGGGTGCCCCTCGGGGTGCCGATCGATCCGAATCGCGTGCGCCTCGAAGCAGTGCCCGAGAACCCGCACCTCCAGCAATTGGTGATCTCCGATCCGTCGACCTTCGGGTACCTCGACGACCCGGAGTTGTCGGCAGAGCGCTTCGTGACCGAGGCCGATGGCTCGATCTGGTGGCGCAGTGGTGACCTCGCTGAGATCGACGAGGACGGTGTCTGGCACCACCGCGGTCGCATCGACGACATGGTGAAGATCAACGGCCTCCTCGTGGAGCCCCGCGAGGCGGAGCGAGTCCTCGCAGCGATTGACGGCATCCGGTCGGCAGCAGTCATCCCGCACGCAACGCGTTCGGGGAAGTGGCGACTCGTCGCCCACGTGAGTCTCGATGATCCACGGCTCACCCCTGCGACGGTCCACGCAGCACTCGCCGAACGTCTTCCCCGACATCTCATTCCGTCGCTGATCGTGCGGCACGACGTACTCCCTGCGGGAGACCGTCTCAAACTCGATCGTCCGGCACTCCGTGCCATGAAGCTCTCCCCGTGGCGCGCAGGGCCGGCCCGAACCACCTACGACGAGATAGAGCTCTGGTTGCTCGGACGTCTCTGCGAGATGCTTGAGCTCGGCGATATCGCTCCCGATGACGACCTCTGGTACCTCGGCCTCGACTCGCTCGGGGCGGTCGAGGTCTGCGCATGGGTTGCCGACGCCGGTTTCGGCGAACTGCAGCCCCCACAACTGCTGGAGCACCGAACCGTCACCGCCCTCGCCGCAGTGCTGCGTGACAACTTGCCCCGCGGCACCGATCCCGTGGTGTCGTTCAATCCGGATGGCCTGCGTCGGCCGTGGTTCGTCCTCCCCGGCGGTGGCGGCACATCGCTCGCATTCCGGGCACTGTCCGAGGAGATGGGTCCCGATCAACCGATCACGGTCATCGAGCCGCGTGGGCTCCACCAGCGGGCTCTCCCCGACCGCACGGTCGAGGCGATGGCTCGACGTGCTTGTCAGACCGTCGAACAGCGACTTCCCGAGGGTGAGGAGGCCGTGCTCATCGGCTACTCGGCTGGAACGACGGTGGCGTTCGAGGTTGCCCGACAGTTGCTCGAACGCGGACGCCCGGCGCGGCTGCTCTTCCTCGATGGGTCGGTCCGGGGCGAGAACACCCACCCCGAGGGTCCGGCGACAGCGTCGATCGGGTCGGACGATGCAGTAAGCGCGAGCCGTTCGTTCGTCCGTCGGGTGCGCAGTCGTCTTACGTTGCTGCGTGCCTATGTCCCACATCTGCCGTTCGTGCCGTCGAACTACGACGATGTCCACTACTGGCGTTTCCGGGTGATCACGCGGCGTGCCCTGCGGCGTTACTCACCGAAGCCGCTGGATATCCCGCTGACAGTTGTCTCCGTGTCGGGCAGCGACAGCGCTGAACGGAGCGCACCATTCGCCCGGCTGGTCGCCTCGCACGAGGTGAGTGGCGATCACTACACGATGCTCCAACCGCCGCATGTGCACGGCCTCGCAGAGATCCTTGGCGAGATCCTGAACGTGCGGTGACCCGCCAACCGGCGCGCCGAGGCGTCCGGCGGGTGGTGCCGGCTCAGCGCCCGGAGCGCACCACGGCGTGCGCCGCCGACAGTCCGGCATTGCGGCCCATCGTCGCCGAGTTACCGAGCGAGTTGCCGCTCCCCATGTAGCGATCGCCGAGCACGCCACCGGTGCACTCACCGCCGGCGAACAGACCCGCAATGGTCTCGCCGGTGGTAGCGAGCACGCGACCATCCGGATCGATGCGCAGGCCGCACGAGGTGAGACAGATGGTGGCGGGTTTCACGAGCGCTGCGTAGAACGGGCCCACTGCAACTGGCCGCAGGAACTTCCCGGCCTTCGCGAACTCGCGGTCCTCCCCGTCGGCGCAGAACTGGTTGTACCGCTCGATGGTTCCCACGAGGTTCGCCTCCGGCACCCCAATCGCATGGGCCAGTTCGGCGATGCTGTTCGCCCGATACATGGCACCGGCCGCCACCTGCGCATCGACCACCTCCGGTGTCCAGTTCGGGGTCTTGATCCGGGCGCCCATCACGGGGTCCTTGTACTGCGCGCGCTCGCCCTCGAACCGGAGCTGTGCATCATCGAAGACCACGAACGCGCGGTCGCCCTGCCAGCGATGTACGTCGTCGACGATCCCGTAGGGAGCGGCCTCGTCGTAGAAGCGACGACCCTGTTGGTTCACCACCACGACCCATGCCGGTTGGTAGGCCTCCACCATCCGCCAGAAGTTCGGGTGCAGCAGTCGAAGGCCTCGATCGTGCCCGGTGATCTGGGCGCCGATCTGCGAGGCGAAGTCGAAGGCATCGCCCTGAGCCCCGTCGGCGCCGATGTACCAGGCCCAGTCGCCGGTCGCAGCGGCAGATGGATAGTGCTCGGCAAGGCGTGCCGGGTTCGCGCCGAACCCACCCGTGGTGATCACGACGCTGCCGGCCCGAACCTCTTCGTCGCCGACCGCAACGCCCACCACGCGGTTGCCCTCGACGAGCAGACGGTCCACGCGCTTTCCGAGTGCAATGTCGATGCCGCGCTCGCGGGACCGAGCATGCAGTGCATCGATCACGCCCTGTCCACTCCCTGCAACGGGATAACACCGTGGCTGTGGTTCGTCGCCGCCGAGGATGAGGTCGCCCGTGAAGGGAACACCGAGGTCCTGGAGCCAGTCGACGGTGTGACCGGCCTCGTCGCAGAAGCGCCGCACCACTGCAGCATCGAGACGCCATGCGTTCCACGCCATGTACTCGTGGAACATGTCGTCGGGGGAGTCCTCGATGCCCTTGGCCCTCTGCAGCCGAGTACCTGCACCCATCAGGATCCCGCCGGAGAGTCGTGAGGATCCGCCCACCACGCCTTCGGACTCGATGACGAGGATGCTCCGGCAGCCGGACTCCCACGCAGCGTTCGCCGCGCAGAGACCGGCGATACCCGATCCCACGATGGCGAGGTCGACATCGATGCTTTCGCTCATGCCCGGAACGTATCGCACACGGCCGCTGGAGTGCAGGGTGCAGAGGCAGTCGCAGTAGGGTCGGCGACGTGGGGACGAAGCGTTTCGATGCGGTGGTGTTCGACTTCGGTGGGGTGCTGATCACGCCCATCACCAACAAGATTCAACGGGTCGCCGAACGTATCGGTGTGGATGTGGAGACCATGCTTGCTGTGCTCATGGGGCCCCGTCACGAGTCCGGCGATCACCCGTGGCACCGGGCCGAGCGTGGCGAGTTGCGGGTTGCCGAGATTCAGGCGCTCCTCGCCCCCTATGCGGAACAAGCCGGTGTGCAACTCGTGGGCGACGAGGTGGACGTCCTGCTCGATGCCGGCACGTACAGCAAGAACATGGTGCTCGTCGAGCGGGTGGAGTCGTTGCGGGCCGAGGGCTACCGCACTGGTCTGCTCACCAACTCCTTCGCCGAGTTCCGTCCCACGCTCGCGCGGGATCTCGACCTCACGCAGTTCGACGTGTTCGTTGACTCGTCCGAGGTGGGCAGTCGCAAGCCCGAGCCGTCGGTCTACGCCACCACCACCGCCCGCTTCGGGGTCGATCCCTCACGGATCGTGTACCTCGACGACTTCGTGCAGAACGTGATCGGCGCCCAGCGCGAGGGCTGGCACACCATTCATGTCACCTCGCCCGAGTTGGCCCGGGCCGAGCTCGACGCACTGCTCGCTGGCTGACGCTCGCCCCGTCGGCAGGGCCCGTGGAATCCGGGACTCAGTCACGCAGCGATCGTCCGCCGGGAGTTGGGCATGCCGTGCCTCATCGCCACCTGACGTCGAGCCGCCTCGGCATACTGTGGATTGGACTGCCCGGACGGGTGGTCTTGGGCCGCTGGCGCAATGGCAGCGCATCGGACTTTTAATCCGCGGGTTCTGGGTTCGAGTCCCAGGCGGCCCACCCTGGTGAGTCGGTGTCGATCAGGTGCGTATCAGGCGTCGGCCAGTACGGGCAGCGCGTCGGGCCCGGCGAGGGCAGCGAGGCGAGCGCTGCGCTGGAAGCGCCAGGTCTTCGCTGCGACCACCAACGCGCACGGGATGACGATTGCGTTCGGGGCGCTCACCAGAAGGTCGCCGAGCAGG
The DNA here is from genome assembly GCA_032117595.1 of Acidimicrobiia bacterium. Lineage (GTDB taxonomy): Bacteria > Actinomycetota > Acidimicrobiia > Acidimicrobiales > Ilumatobacteraceae > WLJO01. The sequence continues at coordinate 6,643 of JAULYZ010000119.1, forward strand.
ATGCCGTAGAGCCCCCAAGACACCGCCGTGGCGATGAGCATGGCGTACATCGTGAGCGAGATGCCCGACAGGTCCGGTGCGCGCAGCACGTGAGCCGTCTGGGGAAGGATCGACGTGGCGCCGATCACGATGGCGACCCATCCGGTGATGGCCGGCGACACTGCCGTCATGGCGAATGCTGCGCTCATGAACCCGGCGATGGTGGCGAAGGGTTGCCAGCCGCGCAGCACGCCGTGGCGGATCTGGGCAATGCCGATGAGCACCGTCGCCAGCATGATCGTTGCGTTGGAAATGATGAGTGGCGGGTTCACCTTGGCGATGCCGTAGGCGGTCCACAGACTCGAACCGGCGAGTCCGTGCAGCGTGCCCCGTCCGGCGATCCCCTCCACCGAGCGCAGTCGGTACACGCGGATCACCTGGGGCCAGATGAAGCCGAGGCTGAGCACCGTGCACAGCACACCGAGGACCGGGGTCAAACTCACCCCGGGAGGGTACGGGCGGGCACACCGGTGGCCGGGGCACTGGCGGGTGAACCATGGATGAACTTCGTCACGGCCCGTGTAGCGTGTCGTTATGGGAATGATTCTCAGTATTGTGAGAATGCCGGCGGTTCGGCGGGCTGGCCTGCTGCTGGGCGCCCTCCTCGGCGTGCTTGCCGTGGTGGCCGGTTTCGTCGGGTGCTCCAGCGACTCGACCGGCGGCTCATCGTCGGGAACCGACAGCACCGCCCCCCGGGCCGGGCTCGAGGTGATCGCCTCCTTCTACCCACTCGAGTTCGTGGCCGAACGCGTCGGCGGTGCGTTCGTGGAGGTGAGCAATCTCACCCCGCCGGGCGCAGAGCCCCACGACCTCGAACTCGGCGCGAACGATCTGGTCGCACTCCGGGAGGCCGATCTGGTGGTGTTCCTGCGGGGCGTCTCGACCGCTGTCGACGAATCCATCCGAACCGCGGCCGGCGAGAACGAACTCGACGTCACCGACACAGCGCGCCTCGAGAAGTTCGAGGACGCTGATCATGCGGTGATCGACGACGGTCACGAGGACGACCACGCAGGCGAGGGACTCGGCGTCGACATTCACTTCTGGCTCGACCCGCTCCGGCTCGCCGATGTTGCCGATGCGATTGCGGTCCGTCTCTCGGCGCTCGTGCCCGAGCAGGCCGAGCAGTTCGCTGCGAATGCTGCCGCGTTGCGTACCGAACTCGTTGCCCTCGACGGAGAGTTTGCTGCCGGGCTGAAGACCTGCACCAGCCGTGATCTCGTCACAAGTCATGCAGCGTTCGGCTACTTCGCTGCGCGCTACGACCTCCACCAGGAGAGCGTGAGCGGTCTGAGCCCCGACGAGGAGCCGACACCCGCTGCGCTCGCACGGGTGGCCGACTTCGTGCGGGCGGAGGGTGTCACCACCATCTTCACCGAGACGCTCGTGAGCGGCGACATCGCCGCCGCGATTGCAGATGAGACCGGGGCGAAGACCGCCGTTCTCGACCCGCTCGAGGGTCTGGCAGCAGGCGTCACGGGCGACTACCTCTCGGTGATGCGGGCGAACCTCGCAGTGCTGCGAACCGGGCTCGGCTGCACATGAACGAGCCGCAGCACGATCACCCCGGCCCTGATCACACCGGCCCTGATCACACCGGCCCTGATCACACCGGCGCGGACCACGCAGGTCATGCACACAGCAGGGCACACGCGTGCCAGCCGCTCGGCCCGGCCGTGATCGAGGTGCGCGATGCTGCGTTCGGGTACGGCGGTCACGAGGTGCTCCGGGTGGAGTCGCTCGAGATCCGTGCGGGTGAGGTCGTTGCCCTGCTCGGGGTGAACGGCTCGGGCAAGACCACACTCATGAAGGGAGTGCTCGGGCTCATCGACCGGATGTCGGGTTCGGTGAGTCTGCTCGGCCAACCCATCGACCAACTCCGTGATCGCTCACCGGTCGGCTACCTCCCGCAGCGTCAGAGCGCCGCCGGGCCCATCCCCGTCACGGTCGGTGAGCTGGTCCGTTCGGGGCAGCTTTCGCGCCGACGCCCCTTCGGCACACATCGCAACGATGCCTCGGTGCATGCGGCGCTCGACGTGGTGGGTCTCTCGGGCGTGGAGGCCAAGCGCGTCGATCGGCTGTCGGGTGGTCAGCAGCGTCGGGCCCTGCTCGCACGTGCACTCGTGGGCGGCAGCAAGTTGCTCCTCCTCGACGAGCCCTTCGCCGGTGTGGACCAGCCGAACCAGGAGGAGATCGCCGATGCACTCGACGCACTCCTCCACAACGGTCTCACCCTCGTGGTGGTGCTCCACGAACTCGGTCCTCTGGAGCCGCTCGTCACCCGGGTGGTGGTGCTCGACGAGGGGCGAATCCGTTTCGACGGCCCGCTCGACGAGGCGCCGCCCCAACTCCTCCACATGGGCCACGACCACGACCCGCACGGCGGACCCGACCCTGCACGCGGCATCGGTCTGGTGCGCTGATGAGCACCGCGCTGCTCGCCACGAACGCAATCTCTGCGGTCTTCGAGTACGACTTCCTGCGTCGCGCGCTCATTGCGGCAGTACTCGTCGGCATCACCGCACCGGCGGTGGGCGTGTTCCTGCTGCAGCGCCGCCTCGCGCTCATCGGCGATGGCATCGGGCACGTCGCCGTCACCGGGGTGGCGCTCGGTCTGGTGCTCAACCGCGCCCCGGTGGTGGTGGCGGTGGTGGTGGCAGTGGCCGGCGCGATCGCCGTCGAGGTCGTGCGCTCCCTCAGCGACACCAGCGGTGAAATCGCTCTTGCTGTGCTCTTCTACGGCGGGATTGCCGGCGGTGTGGTGCTGGTGAGCAAGGCGCCGTCGGGATCGAGGAACCTCACGCAGTACCTCTTCGGGTCGATCACCACCACGTCGAACGGCGATCTCATCGTGTTCGCGGTGCTGGCGACCGTCGTGCTCGCCACGGTGGTGCTGCTCGGCCCGGCGCTCTTCACGGTGAGCAACGACGAGGAGTTCGCCCGCGTGCTCGGTCTCCCGGTGATGGCCATCAACGTGTTGCTCGCAACGCTCACTGCCCTCACGGTGGTGGTGAGCATGCGGGTCGTCGGCGTGCTGCTCGTGAGCGCGCTCATGGTGGTACCGGTTGCGGCGGCGCAGTTGTTCGCACGGAGCTTCCGGGGAACCTGCATTGCCGCAGTGCTGCTGGCGGTGATCTCTGCCGTGGTCGGAGTCATCGTGTCGTACGCCGCTGACCTGCCGTCGGGAGGCACCATCGTGCTCGTGGCGATCGGGCTCTTCGTCTGCTCGCTCATCGTGTCCGGTCTGGTCGCAGGTGGTCGACTGCGCGGGGTGAACCGTGGTTAGCGGCGCATCACCGGGCGATCACGACCTCCACCGGACCGTCGACGACCGTCTCCGCAGCCGTGAGCAGCGCTACACCGACGGTCGCCGCCGGATCGTCGAGGTACTTGCGGGTGCTGGCGCCCCCGTGACGCTGCCCGAACTGCTTGCGGGCAATGCCGAACTCGCGCAGAGCTCCGCCTACCGGAACCTTGCGGTGCTCGAGGAGGCCGGTGTGGTCCGCCGCCTGGTGCACGGCGCCGACCACGCCTACTTCGAGCTCGCCGAGGACCTCACCGAACACCACCATCACCTCATCTGCGAGCAGTGCGGTCGCGTGCAGGACGTTGCCCTCGGGGGAGCGATCGAGTCGTCGCTCGATGACGCACTCACCGGGCTGGGGCGCGAGCGGGGCTTCACACCCCGACGCCACACGATCGATATCTACGGATTCTGCTCGAACTGCTCGGCCTGACCCGGGTACGTCGCCTCAGATGGGGAGGTCGCCGGTGGCGACGCGGGTGGAACCCGAATCGCGGTAGGCGCCGATGGCGCGCTGGGCAATGCGCATCTGGTGGATCTCGTCCGCGCCGTCGGCAAAGCGCGCCCAGCGTGCGTGCTGGTACATGTGGGCGAGCGGCGTGTCGGTGGAGTAGCCGAGTGCACCGTGCACCTGGATCGACCGGTCGATCACGCGGTTGAGCATGTTCGCCACGAAGTGCTTCGCCATCGACACCTCGCTCTTGAAGTCGAGCTTCTGGTCGATACGGAACGCTGCGTGGAGCACCATCAACTTGGCTTGGTAGAGCTCCATCGTGGAGTCGGCGATCATCCACTGGATGCCCTGCTTCTCGGCAAGCACCGAGCCGTGCGAGTAGCGCACGAGCGAGCGTGACACCATGAGGTCGAGTGCAGTCTCGGCCTGTGCGATCCATCGCATGCAGTGCGCGAGGCGTGCCGGGCCCAAGCGGTACTGACCGAGCATGTGCCCCTGCCCCCGGCCGCCGAGCATGTTGCTGTTCGGCACCCGGAGGTCCTCGATCATGATCTCGGAGTGGCCGGTGCCACCGTGCATCGTCTCGATCTCGCGCACTCGGTTCCAGCCCTCGCTCGGCAGGTCGACGATGAACGCCGTGTTGGCCGCCTGCGGCAGGTCGGGGTTGTCCTCGGTTCGCGCAATGAGGATCGCGAACTTTGCGCGCCGTGCGTTCGAGATGAACCACTTGTGCCCGTTGATCACCCACTCGTCGCCGTCCTGTACCGCTGTGGTGCGGATGAGGGTGGGGTCCGAACCGGCCACCTCCGGCTCGGTCATCGCGAAGCAGCTCATCTGCGTGCCCTCGCAGAGCGGGCGGAGGTACTTCTCTTTCTGCTCGGGTGTGCCCCAATGGAGCAGGGTGTGCATATTGCCCTCGTCGGGCGCCTGACAGTTGAGGATGAAGGGGCCGTAACCCGCCTTGGCCGCCTCCGCCTGCACCATCGCCAGCTGCACGTGTCCGAGGCCCATGCCGCCCCAGTCCTTCGGCATGTGGGGCAGCCAGAGTCCTGCCTCCTGCGCCTGCTTGCGGAGGCCGACGAGCATCTTCACGTAGCCGCGGCGGTCGTCCTCGCTCACGCGATGGAGGTTCTCCTCCGCCGGCTGCACCACGTCCTGGATGAACGAACGCACTCGCATGCGGATGTCTTCGAGTTCGGGGGTGAGCGTGAAGTCGATGGCCATGCGCCAAAGGTATGCGATTTCCGCGCGGCCGTCACAAGGCCGGGCAAACGTGGGGCCGCTCAGACGATCCGATTCGTGCGATCGCCCCAATACCGGTCGCGCAGGAGGCGTTTGAAGAGCTTTCCTGTCGGTGTTCGGGGCAGTTCGGCCTCGAAGTCGATCGAGCGCGGGCACTTCTGCAGCGAGAGATTGGCCCGACAGAACTCCATGAGCTCGTCCGCCACCGCGCTGCTCGGCTCCACCCCGGGCACCAGCTGAACGACTGCCTTCATCTCCTCACCGAGGTCCTCGTTGGGCACTCCGAACACCGCCGCATCGGCAACCTTCGGGTGGGTGATGAGCAGGTTCTCGGTCTCCTGCGGATAGATGTTCACCCCGCCCGAGATGATCATGAACGTGGCCCGGTCGGTGAGGTACAGGTATCCGTCGGCATCGAGGTAGCCGACGTCGCCGACGGTGGTCATCGTCCCGTCGGGCGAGGTGTTCTCCTTGGTCTTTGCCGGGTCGTTGAAGTACTCGAACGGTGTGGCTGTCTTGAACCACACCGTGCCGGGAACCCCGACCGGGCACTCGTTCAGCTCCTCGTCGAGGATGTGCAGTTCACCGAACACCGGCTTGCCCACACTTCCCTTGTGCGTGAGCCACTCCTCGCTCCCACACGCTGCGAAGCCGAGCCCCTCGGTGGCGCCGTAGTACTCCCGGATGATGGGTCCCCACCACGCGATCATCTGCTCCTTCACCGGGATGGGGCACGGTGCTGCGGCGTGTACCACCACCTCGAGCGAGGACAGGTCGTAGCGGTGGCGCACGTCGTCAGGCAGTTTGAGCAGGCGGGAGAACATCGTGGGGACCATCTGCACATGGGTCACCCGGTAGCGCTCCACGAGTGCGAGGAACTGCTCTGGGTCGAAGCGTTCCATGATCACCACGGTGCCGCCCATCCGGATGGCGAGCCCGGTCGCCCCCTGTGGTGCGCTGTGGTAGAGCGGCGCCGGCGACAGGTAGACGAGGCCTTCGCGGTACTGCCACAGGTCGCGGAGGAACCGCGAGATCGCCTCGGCGGGCGGCTTGCGCGACAGCGGCTTGAGGATTCCCTTGGGCCGACCGGTGGTTCCCGACGAGTACATCATCGGCGAGCCAGTCGACTCGTCGTCCACCGGCGTCGACGGGAAGTGTGCGATGGCCTCGTCGAGGGGGAGCACTCGTACTCCGTCCACCGACGGCAGCGGACCGGTGGTATCGGCCACGAGGCAGAGCCGGACTCCGGGCGCAGCAGGGAGTGATGCGAGCACCACATCGAGGCGCGCCATCGTGGTGATCACCACCTGTGACCTGGAGTCGTCGAAGAGATAGGCCACCTCGTCGGCGGTGAGGTGCGAGTTGGCCGGTGTGTAATACAGCCCGGTCCGCTCGCCGGCCGAGCACGCCGGGAGGTACCACTCATGGTTCTCCATGAAGATCGAGTAGTGGTCGCCGCGGTGGAGACCCTCGGTCCGCAGGAGGTGCGCAAGTCGGTTCGCCCGCTCGTCGAACTCCCGGTAGGTGAGGGTGCGGCCGGTGGTCGCCATGATCACGGCGGGCTGTTCGCCCCGCTCGGTGGCGTGGATTCCCGGATACATCGGATAAACCCTACGACTGTGAGGATCACTCATGTCGAACTCCGACGCTTCGAGTTGCCGCTCGTCTCACCGTTCCGCTCGTCGAACGGAACCGAGACCGCGCGCCGGGGGTTTCTCGTTCACGTCATGGGTCCTGATGCGGAGGGGTGGGGTGAGTGCGTGGCGGAGGAGACGCCCCGCTACTCATCGGAGTACTCCGACGGCGCCCACGAGGTGATCCTGCGCTTTCTCCTCCCGCTCCTCGACCCGAACAACGTGCAGGCAGTGGCCCTCGCGGAACGGTTCGCCCCGGTGCGCGGGCACCGGATGGCAAAGGCTGCTGTGGAAGCAGCAGTGCTCGATGCCGAGTGCCGCATGCAGGGCGTGTCGCTCGCCACGCGCCTCGGAGCGACGCACGACCACGTTCCGGCCGGTGTTGCTGTCGGGCTGCAGCCCTCCACACGCCAACTCATCGACGTCGTCAGCGACTACGTGAAACAGGGCTACCGGAGGGTGAAGCTGAAGATCGAGCCGGGCAACGACATCGAGGTGGTGCGCGCCGTGCGCGAACACTTCGGTGAGGGGTTGGCGCTGCAGGTCGACGCCAATCAGGCCTACTCGCTCGCCGATGCGTCGCACCTCGCACGCCTCGATCCGTTTGGGTTGCAGCTCATCGAGCAGCCGCTCCCGGAGGAGGATCGCAGTGGGCACGCGCGCCTTGCGCAGCGCATCGCCACGCCGGTGTGCCTCGACGAGACCATCACCTCGGCACTCGACGCCGAGGAGTGCATTGCCATGGGGGCGTGCAGTGTGGTGAACGTGAAGCCATCGCGGGTCGGCGGACTGCTCGAGGCCGTACGGATCCGCGACGTGTGCGTTGCTGCAGGTGTCGACCTCTGGTGCGGTGGGATGCTCGAGACAGGAATCGGCCGCGCCGCGAACGTGGCGCTCGCCGCGCTCGACGGGTTCACCCTTCCGGGCGACATCTCTGCCTCCGACCGTTACTTCGTCGACGACCTCACCGAACCGTTCGTGCTCGACAACGGCTCAGTACGCGTGCCGAGTGGAGCGGGGATCGGCCGCGTCCCGCTGCTGGAGGCGCGCAAGCACCTGTTCGTCGAGCGGACCGAGGTGTCGCTCGCAGATCTCTGACCTGCACGGGCTCCAGTTGCTCGGTGCTCAGCGGCCACCGGCACGCATACGCTGCTGCATGTCGTCGGGCATCCCGAACGGGAGCGTGCGCTCGTAGGCGAGTGCGGCCTCCCGGGTCCGCTCTCCACGTGCGAACAGCAGTGCCTTGTCGATGCGGTTGGTGCCCCAGGAGTTGGCGAGGATCTCGCGGGCCAGCGTGTCCACAGCGGTCTCGAGTTCGGCATCGGCGACGCAGTGGTCCACCAGCCCGATGGCTGCGGCCTCGGTCCCCGAGAGACGGCGCGACGTGAACATGAGTTCCTTCGCCCGCGACACCCCGACCCGTTCGGGGAGGCGTACCGACATGCCCCACACGGGGGCGAGTCCCCACTGACCATGCGTGTCGCCGAGTTTGGTGGACTCTGCGCAGACGAGGAAGTCGCAGCCGAGTGCCAACTCGAGGCCGCCGGTGAAGCAGTGGCCGTGGATGCGTGCGATGGTGGGCTGGGGGAGGCGCTCGAGTGCCTCCACCGTCTCGGACTCGAAGTGCTTGCTCGGGGCCCGCTCGCCCGTGGCGATCGACCCGAGGTCGTGGCCGGCGCAGAACGAGCGTCCTGCGCCCTGCAGCACCACACAGCCCACGGTTCGGTCCGCAGCGATGGCGTCGAGGTGGGAGCGCAGCGCCACGAACGAGCCCGGGGTGAGTGCGTTGAGCTTGTCGGGCCGGTTGAGCGTCAGGGTGGTGAGGCCGTCGGCCCGGTCCGATCGGAGTACGAGTTGGTCGGTGGGGCTATCGGGTTCGGGGCCGGTCATGCCCCAACGGTAGCCAAGCGCTGCAACTGGCAGAATCTCGGCATGACCAGTCCCACACCGTCGAGCGACACCAGCACCCGCACCGCGTACCGCACCTGCCCGCTCTGCGAAGCGACCTGTGGCCTCGAGCTCACGATCACCGAGAAGCCCGGATCGGCCCCGGTGGTCACACGGATCCGTGGCGACCGCGACGACGTGTTCTCCAAGGGCTTCATCTGCCCGAAGGGGTCGACACTCACGCACTTCCACGACGACCCCGACCGTCTGCGCTGGCCGGTGGTGAAGCGCAACGGCGAATTCGTCGAGGTGAGTTGGGACGAGGCCTTCGCCACGATCGAGGCGGGTCTCATGCCGCTGCTCGCAGAGCACGGCCGTGATGCCGTCGCCGTCTACCTCGGGAACCCCGGCGCCCACAGCATCGCCCCAATGATGTTCAACCGGAACGTGATCCAGGCCCTCGGCACACGCAATCGCTTCTCGGCATCCACCGTCGACCAGCGACCCAAGGAGATCACTGCGAGCCTGATGTTCGGTTCGGTGTCGGTGCCGGTACCCGATCTCGACCGCACGCACTACCTCGTCGTGCTCGGCGCCAACCCGCACGCCTCGAACGGTTCGCTCTGCACCGCCCCGGATTTCCCGGGTCGCCTCGACCGGTTGCAGGCCCGCGGCGGAAAGCTTGTCGTGGTCGACCCTCGGCGCAGCGAGACCGCCGAGCGCGCGGACGAGCACCTCGCCATCCGTCCGGGAACCGACGCCCATCTCCTCGCAGCGATAGCGAACGTGATGCTCTCCGAGGGGATCGCGAAACCCGACAACGTGGCGGCGTGGTGCAACGGTCTCGACGAGGTTCCCTCGGTACTCGCCCCGTACACGCCGGAGGCGGCTGCCGCCGCGTGCGGTATCAGCGCCGAGACGATTCGTCGCATTGCGCGTGAGATCGTGGCCGCGCCGTCGGCTGCGGTCTACGGACGCATCGGAACCTGCACACAGGAGTTCGGGACGCTCGCCTCGTGGCTCGTCGACGTCGTCAACGTGCTCTCCGGCAACCTCGACCGAGTTGGCGGTGCAATGTTCACCAAGGGTGCTGTCGGCCAGCCCTCCACCAAGGGAAAGCCCGGAACCGGACGAGGCTTCCGCATGGGCCGTGCCGTGTCGAGGGTGAGCAAGATGCCCGAGATCATGGGTGAGTTCCCCGTGACCGCCCTCCCCGAGGAGATCGAGACAGCCGGCGACGGACGGGTGCGGGCCATCGTCACCATCGGGGGCAACCCGGTGTCGTCGAACGCGAACAGCGCTCGCCTCGACGCGGCGTTCGCCTCGCTCGACTTCATGGTGTCGGTGGATCCCTACATCAACGAGACCACCCGCCACGCAACCGTCATCCTGCCGCCGCCGTCGCCGCTGCAGAAGAGCCACTACGACCTCGCTCTCTGGAACTTCGCTGTGCACAACGTGGCGAACTACTCGCCGGCCGTCCTGCCGCTCGAGGTCAAGGCCGACGGCGAGCGGCAGCTCGCCGAGTGGGAGATCCTCCTCCGCCTGGCAGGCGTGGCCTCGGGTCTCGGCGCCAACAGCGATCCCGACGCTGCAGTGCGCTCGGCTGCGCGCAGCATGCTCGAGAGTGCGGCACGCGACGAGTTCGGCCCGGTGTTCGGCCGCGATGTCGACGAGATGGAATCGATGCTCGGCGACCTGAGTGGTCCCGAGCGCATGCTCGACGTCATGCTGCGCACGGGCCCCTACGGCGACGCGTTCGGCGCGAAGCCCGGCGGCCTCAGCCTTGCGCGTCTGCTCGAGAATCCGCATGGCATCGACCTCGGCGCGCTGGAGCCCGGCCGCATCCCCGATCTGCTGCGCACGCCGTCGGGCCGCATTGAACTGCTCCCCGATGCCATCGTTACCGACCTCGCCCGACTGCAGGACTCGCTCGCCCGGCAGTGGGACGACTCGATGGTGCTCGTGGGCCGCCGTCACGTTCGCTCGAACAACTCGTGGATGCACAACATCCGTGTGCTCACCAAGGGCAAGAACCGCTGCACGATGCAGATCCATCCCGACGACGCCGCACGGCTCGGTCTGCGCGACGGCTCGCCGGCGCGTGTTGCCTCACGGGTCGGCGAGGTGGTGGTCACCGCCGAGGTCACCGACGGGATCCGACCAGGAGTGATCAGCATCCCGCATGGCTTCGGTCAGGACCTGCCCGGTGTGCGCCTGCGCGTGGCGAGCGAGTACCGGGGCGTGAACACCAACCTGCTCACCGACGAGTATTTCCGCGACCCGGTCTCGGGCAACATCGCGCTCAACGGCGTACCCGTCACCGTGCAACCGGCCTGATCGGCGCACGACGCGTCAGCGCAGGAGGTCAGCGCAGGGGTTCGCTCACTGCGGGTACTCCGCGTTGTCGGGTGCGACATCGGCGGGGTCGAAGGCCTCGAGTGCCGCCGGGTTCCCACCGAGGCTGCGCACCATCGTGATGAAGTCGAAGCGCATCAGGCCGAGGAATGAGTGCTCGGGGTCGCCCGGCTCGCCGAGCAGGTCGTCATCGCGCAGGACATCGACGTACTTCACGTTCGTCTCCTTACCGATCTGCTCGAGCACCGGGCTGGGGAACACCTCGGAACCGAACACTGCAGGAACCTTCTCGTCGCGGATCTGCTTGATGAGATCGGCGATCTCCTTGGGTGTTGGGTCCTCGAAGTTGGACACCTGAATGGCACCAATGACGTCCCAGTCGTACTCGGCGGCAAAGTAGGCGTAGGCATCGTGGTAGGTGAGCAACTTGCGTGACTCACGCGGCACGGTCTTGGTGGCTTCGCGCATCGCAGCATCGAGGGCATCCATACGAGCGACGTACTTCGCCAGGTTGTCCCGGAAGTAGTCGGCGTTCGCCGGGTCGGCCTTGGCCATCACGGAGGCAGCGGTCTGTGCGTAGCACCTTGCCATCGGTGGGTTGGTCCACAGGTGCGGGTTCGGCTTGCCGCCCTCCTTCGGGAAGGAGAAGTCGTACAGGTAGAGATCCTCGGGCAGCGAGACGGTGCCGAGCTCGATGATCTGGCCACCCTCGGGGATGTTCTGCTCGGCGATCTCGAGGGTGGGATCCTCGAGCCGCAGTCCGTTCACGAACATGATGTCGGCAGTCGAGATCACCTTGGCCACGCTTGGCTTGGGCTCGTAGGTGTGCGAGTTGGTTCCCTCCGGAACGGTGCCGATCACATCCGCGCGGTCGCCGGCGATGTTCGACACGATCGAGGTGATGGGAGCGACGGTGGTGGCGATCTGGAGACGCGACCCGTTGAGCGGCTCCGTCCTGTCGACGCCAGCCTGGAGTGCCTGTTCGGGGCACTCGAAGTTGGCGACCTTCTCGCGGATGTCGCCCGGATCCGGTGTGGTGTCGTCGGCACGCTGCTCGCTGCTGCACGCAGTGGCGAGCACGAGCGCGCAGACCGCGGCAGGAAGCAGTGTGGAGCGGAAGCGAATTGCTGGGGGACGTCTCACGGCGCCCGAGTGTAGGTGAGCGCGCGATCGGTCAGGCCGACACGTGGCCGAAACCGAAGCGACCCTTCACGCAGAGGTTTCCCTCGGTGATGTCGTGATCGTGCGGTGACGTCACCTTCACGATCCGGTTGTCCTGCACGTGCACCGTGAGATTGCAGCCCACGCCGCAGTACGGACAGATGGTGTCGGTGGTGTGCTGTTTGGTCTCGTCCCACGTCCCGTTTGCACGCATGTCGAACTCGGTTGAGGCCATCAGCGCCCCAGTGGGGCACACAGCAATGCAGTTGCCGCAGTACACGCACGATGAGTCGGGGAGTGCGGTGTCGAACTCGGTGGAGATGCGGGCATCGAAACCCCGGCCCGCCACGGCGATGGCGAAGGTGTTCTGGAACTGCTCGCCACACGCGTCCACGCACTGGTAGCAGAGGATGCACTTCGCGTAGTCGCGCACGTACAGGTTGTTGTCCACTTTCACGGGCTGATGAATCGTGGCAGCATCGGCACCGAACCGGTCGGGATCGGCGCCGTACTCCTCGATCCAGTTGGCCACGCGTGGCGTGGTGGAGAGGTCGACCGACGAAGCGAGGAACTCGAGCACCATCCGTCGTGCGTGACGCGTCCGCTCGTTGTCGGTGGTGATCTCCATGCCGCTCTCCACCCGGCGGGAACACGCAGGCACGAGGGCCCGTGATCCGGCGAGATCCACCACACAGACCCGGCAGGCGTTCGCCGGCTCGAGTGTGTCGCCGTAACACAGCGTAGGGAGTTCGACACCGGCGGATCGGCAGGCAGCGAGCACCGTGTCGCCCTCGCGGGCCACCACCGTGCGTTGGTCGACGGTGAGCTCGACCTTGCGCCGGGGGCCATCGACCGGAGTCGCGGGTACGGCGGGGTTCCTGTCGCTCATGCGAGCGCCCCCAGATCGTCGACTGCCGATTCGATCGCGTTCCAGGCGGTCTGCCCGAGACCGCAGATCGACGCGTCGCGCATGGCAGCGCCAACATCACGGAGGAGCTCGAGATCCCCGCTGCGGCGTCTGCCGTCGGTCATCCGCACGACGATCTCGTGCTGGCGTACCGTGCCGACCCGACAGGGCACGCACTGGCCGCACGATTCGTGCCGGAAGAAGTCCGCAATACGCCGGAGTACGGGGGCCAGCGGGGTGCCGGTGTCGATCACGTGCACGACACCCGAGCCGAGCGATGCCCCGATGGCGCGCGTGCCCTCGAGGGTCAGCGGGGTGTCGAGGCGTTCGGGTGTCACGAAGCTGCCTGCTGCGCCGCCGAGCAGCACGCACTGCAGTGCCCCGGTGCCGGTGACGCCACCAGCAAGGTCGATCACCGATCGCAGCGTGAGCCCGAAGGGAACCTCGTACACACCGGGCCGCACAACGGCGCCCGAGAGGCAGAAGAGTTTGGTCCCCGTCGACGATCCCGATCCGGTGCGGGCAAAGGCATCGGCGCCGCCGAGCAGAACGTGTGGCACGTTGATGAGTGTCTCCACGTTGTTGACGAGCGTCGGCATCCCGAAGAGGCCCACTTCGGTGGGGTACGGGGGCTTGCTGCGGGGTTCGCCACGGAATCCCTCGATGGAGTTGAAGATGGCGGTCTCCTCGCCGCAGATGTAGGCGCCGGCCCCGCGGACGATCTCGATGTCGAAAGGCGTTCCCGAACCCATCACCGAACTGCCGAGGTAGCCAGCGTGCCGGGCAGCGTCGATGGCCTGCTCGAGGATCCGAAGCGCATCGCGGTACTCGTCGCGCAGGTAGACGTACCCGCGTGTTGCACCCACGGTGAGCCCAGCGATGGTCATCGACTCGACGAGCGCGAAGGGGTCACCCTCCATCACCACGCGGTCCTTGAACGTTCCGGGCTCGCTCTCGTCGGCATTGGCCACCACGTAACGGGTGGTCTGTGGCTGCGAGGCGACTGCAGCCCACTTGCGTCCGGTGGGGAAGGCGGCACCGCCGCGGCCCACGAGTCCGGAGGCGGTGACTGCGCTGATCACTGCGGCGGGCCCCATCTCGATGGCGCGAGCGAGTGCCCGGTAGCCATCGGTGGCCACGTAATCGTCGAGCGACTCGGGGCGCACCCGACCGATCCGACGGAGCAGCACGAGCTCGTCACTGCCCCGCTGGGGCACGGGACCCTCGGGCGACGGGTGAGCGATGGTCCGGTGTGACGGCGCCTCGCCGGCCTCCAGTACGAGCGCCGCAGGAGCCTGCTCGCAGAGCCCGAGACACGGTGCATGCACGACGCGAAATTGGTCGTCGTTGTCGAAGGTGTGGACATCAATCGGTGTCGCCGCCCGCATGCAGGCAAGGTCCTCGCACACATAGACCGAGCGAGGCGGCCCGGGCTCGGTGGAGAGCAGGTGATAGAAGGTCGCCACGCCGTAGGCCTCGGCCGGGGGGACATCGAGCCGTCGGCAGAGTTCGGTGAGGCCACCTTCGCTCAGGAAGCCGATGCGGTCCTGCAGGGCGTGGAGTCCCGGGAGCAAGAGGTGTCGCAGCGAGGCAGCCCGGTGCACGCCGCCCTCCTCGGTGGTCCACGCGTCGGCCGATGAGCGGCCCGCCTTCCCGCCCAGCACGGCGTCGAGCGCAGCATGCTCGGCCTCGGTGGCGGGTGCGTCGGGGAAGCGAAGGTCCATCGGGTGTCAGACCGTGCCGACAGGGATCGGTTCCACCCTGATGGCGGTCGCCTTGAACTCTGCCGTACCCGAGCGCGGATCGGTGGCATCGATGGTGAGGACGTTCACATCGGCCTGGTCGGGGGAGTGGAGCGACATGAACGCAAGACCAGGCCGCAGCGCCACGTCGACTGCAACGGGCGCGGTGATGGATCCACGACGCGAGGTCACTCGAACGGTCTGGCCGTCGCTGAGCCCGAGTCGTTGGGCATCGAGAGGATTGAGGGTGATGGCCTCGGGTCGGCGCATCGGAGTGCTGAACGCGCTCGTCTGCACGCCGGTGTTGTAGGAGTCGAGCCGTCGGCCGGTGGTGAGCCGGATCGGGAAGTCGTCGTCGAGTTCGTCCACCGGTCCGGCCCACTCCACCGAACTGAACGGCGCGCGTCGACCGCGTTGTTCCGGGTCGTCGGCCCAGAGTCGACCGTGCAGATAGCCGGGGCCCACCTCGTCGAGGGAAGGGCACGGCCACTGAAGACCGCCCTCGGCCTCGAGGCGTTCGTACGACATGCCCCAGTGCCACGGAGAGATCGACCGCAACTCGTCCCAGATCTGCTCGGCCCCCTGCTCGGGCCACGCATGGCCCATCGCGCGCGCCAGCGACGTGATGATCTCGGTGTCCTCGCGCGCCTCGCCGGGCGGGTCGACCGCCCGTCGCACGCGCTGGACGCGCCGCTCGGAGTTCGTGACCGTTCCCTCGGACTCGCACCAAGCGGCCGCTGCAGGAAGCACCACATCGGCAAGTTGTGCGGTCCTCGTGAGGAAAAGGTCTTGGACCACGAGGTGCTCGAGCCCTTCGAGGAGCTCCACAGCGTGCTGGTCGTCGGCCTCCGACTGGGCGGGATTCTCGCCCACGATGTAGACGCCGCGGAGTTCGCGACGTTCCATGGCCGCGAACATCGCCGAGAGGTGCATGCCGTTGTGCGCGGGGATGGTGGTTCCCCAGACCCGCTCGAGGCGCTGGCGGGCGTCGTCGTCCTCCACGTCGGTGAAGCCGGGGAGGCGATTCGGGAGTGCGCCCATGTCGCCGCCACCCTGCACATTGTTCTGACCACGCAACGGCTGGATGCCCGAGCCCGGACGGCCAATGTGACCGGCGAGGAGTGCAAGGTTGATGAGTGCCACCACGTTGTCGACGGCGTTGTGGTGCTCGGTGATACCGAGTGTCCAGCACAACTGCGCGCTGCCGGCTGTTGCGTACGCGTGGGCGATCTCTCGTATCGCGTCGGCGGGGACGCCGGTGACCGCCTCGGCGCGCTCGAGGGTCCAGGGCTCCACACAGGCGAGGAACTCGTCGAAGCCCTCGGTAGCCCGCTCGATGAACGTGCGGTGATGGAGGTTGTTGACGATGATCTCGCGCGCGATGGCGTGCGCAAGTGCGATGTCGGTTCCCACATGGAGGCCCAGCCATCGATCGGCGAACCGTGCCGTGGCGGTGCGGCGTGGGTCGATCACGTAGATGCGAGCGCCGCGGTGCGCCGCCTTCAGGACGTGGTGGAAGAAAATCGGGTGCGCCTCGCGCGCATTCGAGCCCCAGAGAAGGATGACGTCGGCATCCTCCACTTCGCGGTACGACGACGTACCCCCACCTGCCCCGAAGATGGTGATCAGACCGACCACCGAAGGTGCGTGTCAAGTTCGGTTGCAGGAATCGATGTTGTTGGTGCCGAGTACCGTGCGGCCGAATTTCTGTACGAGGTAGTTCGTCTCGTTCGTCGACTTCGAGCAGGAAAACACCCCGACGCTCCGCGTGGGGTCAGCGTCCGGCGCGTCGAGAATGCGGCGGAAGCCTGCGGCGGCACGCTCGAGCGCCTCGTCCCAGGTTGCGGGGCGGAGCACGCCGTGTTCACGGACGAGCGGTTCGGTGAGCCGCGGGTAGGGGGCGCCCTGTTCCTTGCGTCGCTTGCTCATGCGGGGAAGGCCCCTTGCATCCGGGCCGCCTCGAGGGTGTTCTCGAGGAGGCACGCAATAGTCATCGGCCCGGTACCGCCGGGCATCGGCGTGATGGCGCCGGCCACCGACTGCACAGCATCGAAGTCCACATCGCCAACGATGCCGGCCTCGGTACGCGAGATGCCCACGTCGATCACCGTGGCACCCTGCTTGACGTGGGCAGCGGTGACCATGCGCGCGGAGCCCGCCGCAGCCACGATGATGTCGGCGTAGCGGCACACCGCGATGAGATCGCTGGTCCGCGAGTGAGCGAGCGTGACGGTTGCATCGACACCCTTGCGCCCGAGCAGCAGGACCATCGGGAGACCGACGAGTGTCGAGCGGCCGATCACGACAGCTCGGCGTCCTGCGGTGGGGATGCCGTAACGCTCGAGAAGACGCATGGCGCCCATCGGTGTGCAGCCCACGTGCCCCGGCTGGCCGCGCACGAGGCGACCCATCGAGCGTTCGGTGAGACCGTCGACGTCCTTCTCGGGAGGGATCAGCGCAAGGACCGCCTCGGGGTCGAGGCCGTCGGGAAGCGGGAGCTGGCAGAGGATCCCGTGCACGGTTGGATCGGACGCGAGCGCGCCGACTGCGTCCTCCACCTCGGCCTGCGAGGCGGTGGCGGGGAGTTCGACGCCGCGGGACACCATTCCTGCCTCGGTGGCCTTCTTGTGCTTGTTGCGCACATAGATCTGGCTCGGCTTGTCGTCGCCCACGAGCACCGTGGCGAGGCAGACGGGCGGGTTCCCGGCAGCGTCGATGGTTCCTCGCAGTTCGGCCACGATCTCGTCGCGGAGGCGGTTGCCATCCATGAGGATGGCGCCCCCGGGCGTGCGGTCGAACTGCCGGGCTGTCGTCATGCCCATCATCCTGCCGTACGTCGGGGCATGAGCCGACATCAACAGATGAACCCTTCGTGGGATCAGCGCGCGGCCCGCTCCGACGCGCGCCGTTCCGTTGCCGCGACAACGGCCCGGTAGCCTCGCCGCGTGCTCCAGCGACTCTCGACACTGTTCCTCCGCACCCTGCGCGAGGACCCGGCCGACGCCGAGGTGCCCAGCCACCGGCTGCTCGTACGAGGGGGATACATCCGCCGTGCAGCCCCGGGCGGCTTCACGTGGCTTCCCCTCGGGTGGGCCGTGTTCCGCAATGTCGAGAACATCGTGCGTGAGGAGATGAATCGGGCCGGTTTCCAGGAGGTGCATTTCCCGGCACTCCTGCCGCGCGAGCCCTATGAGGCCACCGGTCGCTGGGCCGACTACGGCGACAACCTCTTCCGCCTCAAGGACCGTCGTGGCAACGACTTCCTGCTGGCACCCACGCACGAGGAAATGTTCACGCTGCTCGTGAAGGACCTGTACTCGTCGTACAAGGACCTGCCGGTCTCGATCTACCAGATCCAGACCAAGTACCGCGACGAAGCCCGTCCGCGCGCCGGTCTGCTGCGCGGCCGCGAGTTCTCGATGAAGGACTCCTACTCATTCGACATCGACGAGGCAGGTCTGCAGGCGAGTTACGACGCGCACCGGGTTGCGTACCAGCGCACCTTCGATCGCCTCGGTCTCCCGTATGTGATCGTGTCGGCAGTCTCGGGTGCTATGGGCGGTTCTGCGTCCGAGGAGTTCCTCGCCCCGCTCGAGGTCGGCGAGGACACCTTCGTCCGCTGCACCGGTTCTGCGTGCGACTACGCAGCGAACACCGAGGCCGTGCAGGTGCGTGTGCCTGCCTCGGTTCCCTCCGACGGTGTCCCGGCAGCGCATGTGGAGGACACTCCCAATGCCTCGAGTATCACCGCACTGGTCGACTTCATGAATGGCAGCGCAGCGCTGCGCCGCGCAGACCGCGAGTGGACTGCAGCCGACACCCTGAAGAACGTGGTGGTGCGCGTGCGCTACCCCGACGGCAGCACGCAACCGCTGGTCGTCGGCGTGCCCGGCGACCGCGAGGTCGACATGAAGCGACTCGAGGCTCAGGTGGCACCGGCCGAGGTGGAACCGTTCGGCGACGACGACTTCACGAAGCACCCGTCGCTCGTGAAGGGGTACATCGGGCCGGGCGTTCTCGGTCTGCACAGTGAGAGCGGTATCCGCTACCTCGTCGACCCGCGTGTGGTGCCGGGTTCGCGCTGGATCACCGGCGCCAACGAACGCGGCAAGCACGTCGTCGACCTCGTGTGCGGACGCGACTTCACGCCCGACGGCAACATCGAGGCGGCAGAGGTGCACAGTGGCGACCCCTGCCCCCGCTGCGGCTCGGCACTCGAGATCGCCCGTGGCATCGAGATC
Source organism: Acidimicrobiia bacterium (assembly GCA_032117595.1). GTDB lineage: Bacteria > Actinomycetota > Acidimicrobiia > Acidimicrobiales > Ilumatobacteraceae > WLJO01. Next base: position 25,612 of record JAULYZ010000119.1, read on the forward strand.
GGTCACATCTTCCAGTTGGGGCGCAAGTACGCCGAGGCCCTCGGTCTCACGGTGCTGGATCAGAACGGCAAGCAGGTCGTGGTGACGATGGGTTCGTACGGAATCGGTGTGTCGCGAGCCGTCGCCGCCATTGCCGAGACCTGCTACGACGACAAGGGGCTCTGCTGGCCGCGCGAAGTTGCACCTGCCGACGTCCACGTGGTGATCGCCGGCAAGGACGACGCACAGACCGCAGCAGCGGAGTCGCTGTGCGAAGGGCTCTCTCGGGCGGGTTTGCGCGTTCTCCTCGACGACCGGACCGGAGCCTCGCCCGGCGTGAAGTTCAAGGACGCCGAGCTGATCGGTGTGCCCACCATCGTCGTGGTCGGCCGCGGTGTCGCCGACGGTGTGGTGGAGGTGAAGGACCGCAAGACCGGCGACCGCGAGGACATCGCCATCGGGTCGGCGGTGCAGCACCTCGTGGACCGCTGTCGGGTCTGACCCGCTCGGCGAATTCGCGCCGTTGTCAGTAGACCGGCGGTGCCTTCGGGCCCGCCGAGGTGTGCATGGTGCCCGGTGGGTCCACCGCCCACGTGGGCGACTCGCCCCAGGTGTCGCCGTAGACGAGTTCGCCGATGGGTCGACGTCGCACCGGGCCGTGGCTGCCCTGCGGGCGTCCGAGGGTGATGGTCGCTGCGATGAACACGCCCTCGGGGATACCGAGCAGCTCACGCAGTTCTGCATCGACGAAACCGTTGAAGCCCGTGAGCACCCCGCCGTACCCGAGTGCGCGGGCGGCGAGCAGGATGTTCTGGCACGACGGGTAGACCGACGCACCCTCTGCAGAACTCGGAGCGCGGTAGCGAACGAGGCACGGCAGGATCAGCACCGGCACCTGTTCGAAGTGGTCCACATACGACTGCATCGATGCAGCCATGCGCGCCTTGGGCGAGTTGTCTGCCACCCCTGAGCCCGAGTCGTAGCCGTCGTTCTCGCGTTTTGCCGACCAGAGTCGCCGGGCCGCACCGCCGATCAGGCGCTTTGCCTCCTGCGCCTTGGGGCTGTCGGTGAGCGTGATGAACCGGTACGGCTGCCGGTTGGAGCCGCTCGGCGCGCGTGTGGCGGCGAACAGGATGGCGCGCAGCGCGCTCTCGGGAACGGGTTCGTCGGTGTAGCGCCGGATTGCGCGCGTGGTGCTGAGGCCCTCGAGCAGGCCGACGGTGTCTGCGGGGAGCGGGGTGTGGCCGAGATCGTCCGCCGTGCTGCTGTGGTGGTCGCCCATCACTCGCCGCCGATCACTTGCCGTCGACGAGGTCGAGGGCATCGAGGTCGACCGGCAGTGCGAAGTGCCGCTCCACCATCGATGCAATGAGGGCGACACCGCGCTCATTGCCCATGTCGAGTCCGCCGCCGACGAGGACGGCCGAGCCCATCCCCACGAGTGACGCCAGGCGATAGTCGGCGATGAGGTCGTCGAAGCCGTACGAACGCAGACCCGGCGACGAGGTTGCGTGGGTGAGTAGACGATCGTGGTACGCGCGCAGGAGTGCATCGCCGTGCGCACGACGGTCGGCGACCGTCATCGAGCCACCGATGAGGTAGGCGAGGTCGTACACGCCCGGGCCACGCCCCATCGACTGCCAGTCGAGCGTGACCAGCGGTGCTGCTGCAGCAGCGGGGGAGTCGTCGACGAGGAAGTTGTCGCAGCGGTAGTCCATGTGGAGCAACGTCCACGGGCGCCTGCCGAGGCGCTGCATGAACGACAGGTAGTGCTTCGCAACGGCATCGCCGACCTGAACACCGGTGGCGTCGAGCTGCGCGGCGAAGCGCACTTTCACCACGTCCCACAGCACCGGGAAGGCGGCAGCGAAACCCTCGATACGCGGGTGCACCACGCTCGGGATCCACTCGAGGTCGGCAACCTTCTCGAACCACGGCCCGTGGAGATCGGCGAGTGCCACCACGGCGTGGTGCATCTCCTGGGGCGTCATTCCCACGGTCTGGTCGAGCGACCGCAGCGCCGAGAGGTCTTCCATCACGATCACGAAGTCGGCGTTGTCGGCGAGTTCTGCATGGAACACGCGCGGCACACGGAGGGCCGTGCTGCTCGAGAGTTCCCGGTAGAAGCGCACCTCCGAGACATAGAGCCCCAGGGTGACGCCCTGTTCCTTGTTGGCCGGGAAGGTCGACGGCTGCTTCACCACCACGGCCTTGGGTGCACCCGGTACGACGCCGTCGTACTCGAGGCTCACGCGATGGATCACTCCCATGATCCCCACACCGAGGCCCACCTGCTCGTGGCGGGCGGATCTCACCGTTGCGTCCGGGCCGATGGTGCCCGAGGCCCGCAGCACCGAGGTGAGCCAAGCCGGCGTGACCTCGTCGATGGTTACGGGGAACGATGCCGTCGTCATGACGCCGTACTAGCACCTCCCGACGGCGCGCTGCGGGGTGAGTCGGATGATCACCCGTTTCGATGCATCGAGACCCCGGTCGATCTCCTGCTGCAGGAACGCAGCGTCCTCCGGGAGGAGCGACGCGAGGACCCGCAGGGTGAGCGCCTCGCGCTCGGGGTCGGCGCTCACGGCGTCGGCATGCCCGGACACCGTGAGGAAGCGCCGGTCGTCCACCACCGTCACGGCGATGTCGGGCCGTGCGAGGAGGTTGCGCCACTTGACTGCGGTGGAGCGGATCGACATCGCAAGATCCCGTCCGTCCCAGTGGTAGGCCACCATCGTGACCTGCGGTGTGCCGCTGGCGCCGACGGTGGTCACGAGTGCCCACCGGTGGGTGCGGAGGAACTCGTCGTGCTCGGTGCTGAGGGCGGTGGTCATGCCCCCAGATTCGCGCACCTCAGGTGCGGCGGGTCCTGTCGTCGGGGCGAGTCGGCAGATCGAGCACCTCGGTCTGGATCCACTCGATGAGTCGCGCCCGGCGATAGCGCTCGGCTCGACCCGAGACACTGCGCCGCGCCGCCAGCTCGTCGGTGGTGAGACCCGATGCGAGGGCGCCCAGGAACCGGAGGTCGTCGTCGTGGGCACCCGATTCGGCGACCGCCTGCAGCACGTCGACCACGTCGTCGAAGGCACTTCCAGATCCGAATCGCTCGTGCCGTTGCACCTGCGCGGTCTCGACGGTGCCGTCGATGGGCGACCCGGCCGGAGCTGCCGTGCACCGGAGCGCAACGCCGTCGCCCGCAAGCGCGCCGTGGCGGCGCAGGCGCGCCGGGCGGGTGAACGTGTGGTACTCGATCTCGCGCAGCAGGTTCCCGGCGAGGTGCACCGGGCGTCGTTCCACCGGGAAGTGCCGGATCACGATCCACGCCTCGGCGAGCAAATCGTCGAGCACCGCTCCCGGTGGGTGCCCCATCCAGGCAGCCCGACGCCGCGCAACGGCGATGAGGCCGGGGACGAGTCGTTGCAGCACCACCCGGGCAGCCAGCGGGTCGCTGCGGGCGGCAGTGACCAGCGCAGCAAGCGCCCGGTCGGCATCGGCGTGCGCCGTGGCGTCGGAGTCCCCGTTGCCGCGGGTCACGTCGCCCGGGGCGGGTGAGGGACGCCAGCCCGAGGCCACGAGGAGTTCGTCGAGGTCGCAGTGCTCCGTGGAGCGCACGAGTCGTCGCCAGTCGAGGTCGAGGCGCTGTGCGGTCGGGTGGTTCGGTGATGGGGTCGGCATGGGCGCAGGGTGCGCCGGCGACCTCACCGCAGATCTCACCGCGGGTCTCACCGCGCAGGCGGGGACACCTCACCAACCCGGGACGAAGGCCCTGTTCGGCCCGTGTGGGTCGTGCGTGGCAGCATGAACACCCATGAGTCGCATCGTCACCGTCGGAGCCGGCCAGCTCGGCCCCGTCAACCGGGAGCACTCCCGTGCCGACGTCGTCGAGCGCCTCGTCACCCTGCTTCGTCAGGGCGCCAAGCAGGGTTGCGACCTCGTGGTCTTCCCCGAGCTCGCCCTCACCACCTTCTTCCCCCGTTGGTTCGTTGCCGACATCACCGAGTTCGACCACTACTACGAGCGTTCGATGCCCAACGCCGAGACCCAGCCGCTCTTCGACGAGGCCAAGCGACTCGGTGTGGGTTTCTGTCTCGGCTACGCACTCCTCGACGGGGCCGGTCGCCGCTGGAACGTGCAGACCCTCGTCGAGCGCGACGGCCGCATCGTGGGCACCTTCAAGAAGGTGCACATCCCGGGCCACGAGCACCACGAACCGGACCGGCCCTTCCAGCACGCCGAGCGGTACTACTTCGAGCCGAGCCCCGAGGGCTTCGGCGTGTGGCGGGCGTTCGACGGAATCTTCGGGATGATGATCTGCAACGACCGACGCTGGCCCGAGACCTACCGCGAGATGGGGCTGCAGGGAGTCGAGATGATCCTCTGCGGGTACAACACCCCGATCCACTACGTGCCCGATCCGAGCCAGGACATCCTGCAGGGGTTCCACAACGCACTCGTCATGCAGTCGGGCGCCTATCAGAACGGCACGTGGGTGGTCGGTGTCGCCAAGGGCGGCGTGGAAGAGGGCGTGGATTCGCTCGGCCAGTCGTGCATCGTTGCACCGAGCGGCCAGATCGTGGCACAGGCCTACACCACCGGCGACGAGCTCATCGTGGCCCGGTGCGATCTCGACTGGTGCGCTCGCTACAAGAACACCCTCTTCGACTTCGACCGCTACCGCCGCCCCGAGGTGTACCGACGCATCACCGCGCAGCGGGGCGCGATCCTGCCCGAGTGA
>JAULYZ010000120.1:0-19344 GCA_032117595.1 Acidimicrobiia bacterium
CTGCGAGGTCCCGAAGAACTCCTTGATCGCAGCCACCACGGGCCGGATATTGATGAGCGTCTGCGGGGTGATCGCTTCGACGTCCTGGGTGGTCATGCGCTCGCGCACGACGCGCTCCATCCGGGAGAGGCCGATGCGCACCTGGTTCTGGATGAGCTCACCCACCGAGCGGATGCGACGGTTGGCGAAGTGGTCCTGATCGTCGAGGCGATACCCGCGCTCCTGCTTGACGAGGTGGAGCATGTAGGAGATGGCTGCAACGACCTCACAGCGGCTCAGGACGTCCTGTCCCTCCTGCGGGAGGTCGAGCAAGTCGCCGCTTAGGCCGAACAGATCGCCCAAACGGGCAACTTCCTCGCCGAGCTTGCGGTTCAGCTTGTAACGGCCGACCCGGCTCAGGTCGTAGCGGCGGTTCTCGAAGAACGCGTTCTTGAAATAGGCGCGGGCCGAGTCGAGCGTCGGCGGCTCACCAGGGCGGGCGCGCTTGTAGATCTCGATCAGGGACTCGTCCTGCGTGGGCGCAATGTGACGGTCCTTCTCCCACTGTCCCTCGAGGAACTCGAAGTGATTGACGAAACGGTCGATGAAGCCGGGGGCGTGCTCCTCGTCGTAGCCGAGGGCGCGAAGCAGCGTGAAGATGCTCATGCGGCGCTTGCGCGCAACGCGGGTGCCGGCGGTGACGTCCTTGCCGGGCTTCTGCTCAACATCGAACTCGAGCCATTCGCCGCGGTACGGGTGAATGGTGCCCTTCACCAACTGGTGCTTCGACAGGTTGCGCAGGCGGAAGCGCTCACCCGGCTCGAAGATGACGCCGGGGCTGCGGACGAGCTGCGACACAACGACGCGCTCGGTGCCGTTGATGATGAAGGTGCCCTTGTCGGTCATCATCGGGAAGTCCCCCATGAAGACCGTCTGCTCCTTGATCTCGCCGGTATTGCGGTTCATGAAGCGCGCGCGCACGAAGATGGGGGCGGCGTAGGTCATGTCCTTCGCCTTGCACTCCTCGACGGTGAACTTGCGCAGCGGCTTGAGATCCTCGTCGTTCGGGTCGAACTCGAGCTCGAGCTGCAGGGTCTCGCCGAAGTCCTTGATCGGGGAGATGTCCCTGAAGGTCTCGGCGAGGCCGTGCTCGAGGAACCAGTCGAAGCTGGTGCGCTGCACGTCGATCAGACCGGGGAGGTCGAGGACCTCGGTCAGATTTGCGAAGGAGTAGCGCTCGCGGGATGAGGTACGGGCGGCCAAGGGTCACTCCTCGGGGTCGAGCGGAAGGTGAAACGTTGCCGGGACGCGCGACGTCAGCACAGAACGGAGTGCAGAGGGGTCGGGACGCACGGCAAACGACGAGCCTAACGGCTCGGGACGACCGGAATCAACCGCCACGACCGGGACCGGCCGGGCGGTTCGCTCTTGGGCGCGAACGGTAAAGGAGCCGCCCCGGGCCGTCAAGGACCCCGACCACCGGACTGGCCCCCTGCCGGGGCGGCGGCTCAGCCCCGGGGGTCGATGGGGGTGGGCAGGCCGAGGGCGTCCTCGATCTGGGCTGCGAGACCCAGACAGCGCAGGTCCGAGAAGGCCGGCCCCATCACCTGCACCCCAACCGGGAGTTGATCGACGGTTCCGGCGGGCACCGCTGCCCCCGGGAGGCCGAGGAGGTTGGCCGGCTTGACCGGCCTGAGCAGGTCGAGGACTGCCGCCCCGGTCTCGGGGGACTCGATGTCGAAGCCATGCTGGAACGGTGGTTGGGTCCACACCGGCGAGATCAGCGCGTCGAACCCCTCGAACCAGGCCCCCCAGTCGCGCTGGAGGCGTTGGCGGGCGGCGAAGCCGTTCAGGGTACTGGGCAGGTCCAGCACCGGGAAGATGTCGACGCCATTCACGAGGAACCGCTTGCCGTCGGGGCCCATCACCATCTCGAGCAGCGGCAGCTGGTTCCGAAGGTCGAGGCCGAGCAGGTTCGCCCACATCTCCAGCGACTGCTCGTAACCCGGCGGCACGGCCTCCACCACGGTGTGCCCACGCTCGGCCAGCGCTGCTCCCGCCGCCCTCACCGCTGCGGCAACCCCGGGATGGGTGGTGCCACCGGGGGGTTCGGGGAGCAGAGCGATCCGGCATCGGGCCCCGTCCGGGAGGTCGATGAGCCGGGCCGGCACGCTCGAGGGGTCGCGCCAGTGAGCACCTGCAACCGCCAACAACCCCGCCCGCACGTCGGCGACGCGCCGGGCCATCACGCCTTCCACCAGCATGAGCTGCGACGAGATGCCCGGGTCCTCCGGCGGCACCACCGTCGCATGGGGAACCACGCCCGTAGTGGGCTTGATCGAGGCGATGCCGCAGCAGTGGGCCGGGTTGCGCAGCGAACCACCGATGTCGTTCCCGAGTCCGATCGGGCTCATCCCCGAGGCCAGTGCCGCCCCCTCACCACCCGAGGAGCCACCCGCAGTCCGACCCAGATCCCACGGATTGCGCGTGAGGCCGTGCAGTTCTGAATCGGTGTGGACACGCAGCCCGAGATCGGGCAGGTTCGTACGCCCGATCGGAATGGCACCTGCTGCGCGCATGCGCTCGACGACCGGGGCATCGCTGGGTGCGACCGCGTCCTTCAGTGCGACGATGCCCTGGGTCGTGGGTGTGCCGGCGAGATCGATGTTTTCCTTCACGGTGCAGGGGACCCCGTGCAACGGTCCGAGTGGTTCCCCGGAGCGCACGGCACGGTCGGCGGCAGCCGCACCCGAGCGGGCCTCATCGGCCAGCACTCGAACGATTGCGTTGAGCATCGGGTTCACCGCCTCGATCCGGGCGAGGTGAGCCTCGACCACCTCGGCACTCGACACCGTGCGCGCTGCAATCATCGCGGCCAGCTCCGTGGCCCCGTACTTCCAGAGTTCCGTCATGGTTGACCCTCCCGTGGCGCGACCGTCCGGTCGAACCCGGTCGTCATTGTGTCCGGAAAACGCCGTTGGGGCGAGGGCTCGTGCCCCCGCCCCAACGGTGCGGACATGCGCAAGGTGGTGGGCTCAGGCGCCCACCGACGAGATCACTTGACCTCGACCTCGGCACCGGCCTCGACGAGCTTGGCCTTGGCCTTCTCGGCGTCGTCCTTGTTGACCTTCTCGAGGACCTTCTGCGGCGCGCCGTCGACGAGGTCCTTGGCCTCCTTGAGGCCCAGGCTGGTGAGCTCGCGCACCACCTTGATGACCTGGATCTTCTGGGCGCCAGCGCTGCTGAGGATGACGTCGAACTCTTCTTTCTCTTCCTCTGCCGGTGCAGCGGCGCCGCCACCACCAGCAGCCATCACTGCTACCGGGGCAGCAGCGGAGACGCCGAACTTCTCCTCGAACGCGTCGAGCAGTTCCTTGATTTCCATGAGTGACATCGCAGCGATGCCGTCGAGGATCTCTTCCTTGGTGAGAGCCATGTGAGTTGTACTCCTTACGAGACGAATGGTGTGAAACCGAATGATGAATGGATGTAACGAAGCGAGCGCTGCCGATCAGGCCGCCGCCGCCTCCTTCTGGTCGATGAGTGCCTTGAGGCCATAGGCGAAGTTGCGGGGCAGTGCCGTGAGCAGTCCTGCGAACATCGCAAGAAGCGTTTCGCGGGACGGCAGGTCGGCGAGGACTTCGACTTCCTTCGCGGACAGGACCTTGTCACCCATCACTCCGCCCTTGAGCACGAGCAACGGGTTGGTCTTCGAGGCCTCGCGCAGCACCTTTGCTGCGGCGGCAACGTCGCCCTTCACGAAGGCAATCGCGGTGGGGCCGACGAGTTCGCCGACGAGCGACTCGGAGCCCACCTCGCGTGCAGCAAGGCGGGCAAGGGTGTTCTTGTACACCTTCCACTCGCCACCGTTTGCACGGAGCTGACGACGGATCTCGGCCATCGCCGGAACCGTCATGCCGCGATACTCGGTGAGAATCGCAGCGTCGGCAGAACGCAGCTTCGCCACGATCTCGGCCACCGTTGCGACCTTTTCGGGCCGGGGGTTTTCCATGGTTCACCTCCTCTCGTTCGACTCGATGGTGCTCGCTATGCGCGAACACCCCGAGGAACAGAGAGGATCTGTCGGTGAGGAGTCCGCCTCGTCCGGCGGCGCAGTAACCACTGCCCCATTGCCCGCCCGTCGTACGGGTGGACCGGATGTCTCTGGCGAGAACCGTTTGGTTGTAGGTCTGAAAAACTACCTGGCCGCCGGGCGGGCAGCCACGTGAGCGGTCGCGGGATCAGCCGCCGCCGATCACTGCTCCGGCTTGAGCCGGTTGAGATCCATCTTGATGCCGGGACCCATCGTCGACGAGACCACCATCTTCTTCAGGTACTTGCCCTTCGCCGACGCCGGCTTGGCACGCTGGAGCTCGTCGAGCACAGCACGGAAGTTCTCCTCGAGTGCCTCGGGAGCGAACGATGCCTTGCCCAGCGGGACGTGCACGTTCCCGTAACGGTCAGTGCGGTACTCGACCTTGCCGCCCTTGAACTCCGAGACCGCTCGGCCGACGTCCTGGGTGACCGTTCCCGTCTTGGGGTTGGGCATGAGGCCGCGGGGACCGAGGACACGACCGAGTCGGCCGACCATCGGCATGAGATCGGGCGTGGCGATGGCGAGATCGAAGTCCATCATGCCCTTCTCGACCTCGGCGAAGAGATCATCGGCACCGACGTAGTCGGCGCCGGCGTCACGCGCAGCCTGCGCCGCGTCGCCGGCAGCGAAGACCGCAATACGCAGGGTCTTTCCGGTGCCGGCCGGCAGGGCCACGGTGCCGCGCACGCTCTGGTCGGCCTTACGGGGGTCGACCCCGAGCCGGGCGACGAGCTCGATCGTCTCGTCGAACTTGGCAGATGCCAGCGACTTGGCGAGTGCGAGTGCCTCAGTGGGGCTGTACTGCGCATCACGGTCGAAGCGCTTCAGCGCATCGGAGTACTTCTTGGACATCGGCATGATTGCCTCCCTCATTGGTCTGCCCCGCCGGCGAGGTGATCCGGCGTGGGGATGTGTTGGTTACTGACGAAACGGGACGAGACGCCGGAGCGACTCGCTACTCAGGAAACGACCTTCAGACCCATGGAGCGAGCGGTGCCACGCACCTGCTCCTTGGCGGCCTCGAGGTCGTACGCGTTGAGATCGGGCATCTTGATCTTGGCGACTTCTTCGACGTCTTTCTCGGTGACCTGACCGACGATGTTCTTGCCCGGCTCCTTGGAGGCCTTCTCGAGGCCGGCCTTCTGGCGAAGGAGCACCGGGGTGGGCGGGGTCTTGAGCACGAACGAGAACGAGCGGTCCTCGTACACGGTGATCTCCACCGGGATGATGGTGCCCACCTGCGCCTCTGTTGCTGCGTTGTACTGCTTCACGAAGTCCATGATCGGGACGCCATGGGGCCCGAGCGCGGTACCGACAGGCGGGGCCGGGGTGGCCTTGCCTGCTGGGATCTGGATCTTCACGATTGCCGCGACCTTCTTCTTGGCCATGGCTGCTTCCCTTCGTATGACCTGAGCGGGTGCTCAGAGCTTGGAGACCTGACTGAAGTCGAGCTCGACCGGGGTCTCCCGGCCGAAGATGTTCACCAACACCTTCAACTTCATGTGATCGGGGTTGAGTTCGACGACCTGGCCCGAGAAATCGGCGAACGGGCCTTCCTTGACCCGGACGCTCTCGCCAACCTGGTACTCGAGCTTGGGCTTGCGGCGCGGCGCGAGTTCGGCGTTGCCCTTCACCGACAGGAAGGTCTCGACCTCACGGCGCGACAGCGGCGTGGGCTTCTGGCCGAACTTGTTCTGACCGACGAAACCCGTGACACCGGGCGTGTTGCGGATGCAGTACCACGACGAGTCGTCCATGTCGCAGCGCACCAGCAGATAGCCGGGGAACACCTTCTTCTGCACGGTCTGCTTGCGACCGCCCTTGAACTCGACGACGTCTTCCATGGGGATGACGATCTCGAAGATCTTCTCCTCCATGTTCATCGACTGGATACGGGCCTCGAGATTGGCCTTCACCTTCTTCTCGTACCCCGACTGGGTGTGCACGACGTACCACGCACCGGGCCGGAGCCAGGGGTTGTCGTACGGTTCGGCCTCGTCGGCCTCGGCGTCGACCTCGACGTCGGACTGCAGGTCGAAGGAGGCCTCCACGTCCGGGGTGTCGGCGTCCAGATCAACCGACGCTCCGAGCGGAGCGGTCGTGTCGTCGGACTCGGTGGTGAGGTTCATGGAATCGTCAGTCATCTTGATCACCCGTACAGCCAGCCCGAGGCCCATCCGAAGAGGGAGTCCAGTCCGAACACCATGGCCGTCACGATGGCCACCGTGACCAGCACCACGATCGAGTACTTGCGCACCTCGGGCCAGGTGGGCCACGCAACCTTGCGCATCTCGGACCGGACCTCACGGACGTACTGCGGCAACGTGGTGCGCGGTTCGTCGTGGGAGCGAGTGCTCGTGCGCGCCTGGGAGCGGGTGGGTGCACCCTGCTCGGTGAGGGCGCCCATCCGCTTCAGCTGTCGCTTCTGCTCGCGGTTCATGTCCATCGACATGGCGTGGCTACTCGATTCCGGTTGACGTGGTCTGGACGGTGATGGCGTGTTGGGTTGAGCAGGGCAGAAGGGACTCGAACCCCCAACCTGCGGTTTTGGAGACCGCTGCTCTGCCAGTTGAGCTACTGCCCTCGGTTGGCGGATCAGTCAGGCTACCACGGGGTAGCCGAGGCCGATCCGGCCGGGACCGGGAGATATGTGCGGCCGGGCCGCTCTGGGATCAGCGGGTCTCCTTGTGGAGGGTGTGCTTGCGCTCGTGCGAGCAGTACTTCTGCATCTCGAGGCGCTCACGATCGTTGATCTTGTTCTTCATCGTGATGTAGTTGCGCCGCTTGCACTCGGTGCACTCGAGGGTGATCTTCACCCGCTTGTCGTTCTTCGGCATGGTCGCTCCTGTCGCGTCGCCGTCGTGTTCCGGTTACTCGTCGATCCCGTGTCGCCCGGGTGACGTCACTTGAGGATCTTGATGACGCGGCCGGCGCCCACGGTACGACCACCCTCACGGATCGCGAACCGCAGGCCCTCGTCCATAGCGATCGGCTTACCCAACTCCACCGTCATCGTCACGTTGTCACCAGGCATCACCATCTCGGTCCCCTGCGGCAACTGCACCGTCCCCGTCACGTCCGTCGTACGGAAGAAGAACTGCGGACGGTAATTGTTGAAGAACGGCTTATGACGGCCACCCTCCTCCTTGTTCAGGACATACACCTGACCCTCGAACTCGGTATGCGGAGTGATCGAACCCGGCTTGCACAACACCTGCCCGCGCTCCACATCCTCCTTCTTCGTGCCACGCAACAACGCACCAATGTTGTCCCCAGCCTGACCCTCATCGAGCAACTTGCGGAACATCTCCACACCCGTGCACACCGTCTTCTGCGTCGCACGCAGACCCACGATCTCCACCTCGTCACCCGTATGAACCCGACCCTGCTCCACCTTGCCGGTCACCACCGTCCCACGACCCGTGATCGTGAACACATCCTCGATCGGCATCAAGAACGGCTTGTCCAACTCACGCTGCGGCTCCGGGATGAACGAGTCACAAGCATCCATCAACTCCATCAACTTGTCCTGCCACCCAGCGTCACCCTCCAACGCCTTCAACGCAGACACACGCACCACCGGAGCATCATCACCCGGGAACTCGTACTCGTTCAGCAACTCCCGAACCTCGAGCTCCACCAGATCCAACAACTCCTCGTCGTCCACCATGTCCGACTTGTTCAACGCCACCACGATGTACGGCACACCCACCTGACGGGCCAACAACACATGCTCACGCGTCTGGGGCATCGGACCATCAGTCGCCGCCACCACCAAAATCGCGCCATCCACCTGCGCAGCACCCGTAATCATGTTCTTGATGTAGTCAGCGTGACCCGGCATATCCACATGCGCATAGTGACGCTTCGCCGTCTCGTACTCGATATGAGCAATCGAGATCGTGATCCCACGCGCCTTCTCCTCCGGCGCCTTATCGATCTGATCGAACGGCGTGAACTGCGCCAACCCCTTATCCGCCAACGTCTTGGAAATCGCAGCCGTCAACGTCGTCTTCCCATGGTCAATATGACCCATCGTCCCAATATTCACATGGGGCTTCGTACGCTCGAACTTTGCCTTGCTCATGACGGTTCTCGTGCTCCGTGGTTCTGATAGGGGTTGTCAATGATCGGTGCGGGCCGGTGAACGACCCGGGAACAGGTTGGTGAGGTTAGCGCGGCGTTACTCGCCACGCACCCGCTTGGTGATCTCCTCCGCGATGTTCTTGGGAACCTCTTGGTAGGAGTGGAACTGCATGGTGTAGGTGGCCCGGCCCTGCGTACGCGAACGCAGGTCAGTGGAGTACCCGAACATCTCGCCGAGGGGAACCTGTGCCCGCACCACCTGGGTGTTGCCACGGGCCTCCATGCCCTCGATGCGGCCACGGCGGCTCGACAGGTCGCCCATCACATCGCCCATGTACTCCTCGGGAGTCACCACCTCGACGCCCATGATGGGTTCGAGCAGGATCGGGCGGGCCATCTCGGCGGCCTTGCGGAAACCTTGGTTACCGGCAACCTTGAAGGCCATTTCCGACGAGTCGACATCGTGGTACTGGCCGTCCATGAGACTGACCTGCACGTCCACCGTGGGATAGCCGGCGAGCACGCCATTCTCGAGTGCGGCCTGCACGCCCTGATCGACAGCCGGGATGTACTCACGGGGCACACGGCCGCCGGTGATCTTGTCGACGAACTTGTAGCCACCGCCCGGGTTCGGCTCGACCGTGAGACGCACCACGGCGAACTGACCGGTACCACCGGTCTGCTTGATATGGCGGTACTCCACCGAATCGACCTTCTGGGTGACGGTCTCGCGGTAGGCCACCTGGGGCTTGCCCACCGTTGCGTCGACGTTGAACTCACGCTGCATGCGGTCCACGAGGATCTCGAGGTGGAGCTCACCCATGCCGGAGATGATCGTCTGACCGGTCTCTTCGTCGGTACGGACACGGAATGTCGGGTCCTCATCGGAGAGCGACTTCAGTGCCTTGCCGAGCTTGTCCTGGTCGACCTTGGTCTTGGGCTCGATCGCCACGTGGATCACGGGCTCGGGGAACTCCATGCGCTCGAGCACCACCGGGTTGGAGCGGTCGCAGAGCGTGTCTCCGGTGGTGACTTCCTTGAAGCCGAGGCCGGCCACGATGTCGCCGGCGAGAGCGGTGTCGATGTCCTCGCGCTGGTTGGCGTGCATCAGCAACAGACGGCCGACACGCTCACGCTTCTCCTTCGTGGAGTTGTAGACCTCGTCGCCCTTGCTGACCTGACCGGAGTACACACGGAAGTAGGTGAGCTTGCCGAACGGGTCGGCAACGATCTTGAACGCCAGCGCAGCGAACGGCTCGCTCTCGTCAGCCTTCCGCACCACGACCTCGTCGGAGTCGGCATTCTTCACGCCGGTGGTAGCCGGGATGTCGAGCGGGCTCGGCATGAAGTCGATCACGCAGTCGAGCATCGGCTGAACGCCCTTGTTCTTGAACGCCGAACCGCACAGCACCGGCACGAACGAGAAGGCGAGCGTGCCCTTTCGGATTCCGCGGATGACCTCTTCCTCGGTGAGCGGCTCGTCGTTGAGGAACTTCTCCATCAACTCGTCGTCCTCGGAGGCCACCAGGTCCAGCAACTTGGCGCGGTACTCATCGGCCTCGACGACGTAGTCGTCCGGGATGTCGACGATGTCGAAGGTCTCACCCTTTTCGTCGCCGGTGTAGATGATGGCCTTCATGCGGATGAGGTCCACCACGCCGCGGAAGTTGGCTTCCGAACCGATGGGGAGCTGCACCACACACGGGGTCGACTCGAGACGCTTCTCGATCATCGACACGCAGCGGTAGAAGTCGGCGCCGGTGCGGTCCATCTTGTTGATGAAGCACATACGCGGCACGCGGTACTTGTTGGCCTGACGCCACACCGTCTCGGTCTGGGGCTCCACGCCGGCGACGGCGTCGAACACCGCAACCGCACCGTCGAGCACGCGCAGCGAACGCTCCACCTCGATGGTGAAGTCCACGTGGCCGGGTGTGTCGATGATGTTGATGCGGTGGTCACGCCAGAAGCAGGTGGTGGCAGCGGACGTGATGGTGATGCCGCGCTCTTGCTCCTGCACCATGTGGTCCATCACGGCGGCGCCATCGTGCACCTCGCCGATCTTGTAGGACTTGCCGGTGTAGAAGAGGATGCGCTCGGTCGTGGTGGTCTTGCCCGCGTCAATGTGGGCCATGATGCCGATATTGCGGTATCGCTCGAGGGGGTACTCACGCTTTGCCATGTGTCGTTACTTCCGCGTCGTGGGCTTCGGGGGTTTGGGTGGACCGACCTGCAGAGGGGCGCCGATCGGTTTCTGGCACGGCTCAACAGCGTACCCGTCGACCACCCTGCTCCAACGGCCCCGGTGGGGTCGCAGGCCCCGCTTGTCAGCGCCGGCCCGCCCAATGGAACGGCCCGCCGGCGAACCGGCGGGCCGTCCTCGTAGGGATCGTGATGAGGCTCCCGGATCAGGCCGGGGGCAGCAGCACCTTGTCGATGACGTGGATCACGCCATTCGATGCCACGAGGTCAGCCGTGGTGACCGTGGCATCGTTGATCTTCACGGTCTCACCCTCGACGGTGACCTTCACCTTGAGGTTGTTGAGCATCGTGACCTCCTGGCCGTTCAGGCCAACCACGTCGGCCGCCAGGACCTTGCCCGAGAACACGTGGTAGGTGAGCACCGCGGTCAGCAGCTCGGTGTTGGCGAACAGCTGCTCCTTGGTGAGCTTCAGCGCAGCAAGCGCAGCCTCGAAGGCAGCGTTCGTCGGTGCGAACACCGTGAACGGCCCCGGGGCCTCGATGGCGGTGAGCAGACCAGCAGCGGTCACGGCCTCGACGAGGATCGAGAAGTCAGGGTTCTCGATGGCGATCTGCGAGATCGACTTCGGCGGCTGAACAGCGGCCGGGAGGAGGACCTTGTCGATGACGTGGATCACGCCATTCGATGCCTCGATGTCGGCCTGGACGACCGTCGACTCGTTGATCTTCACGGTCTCGCCCTCGACGGTCACCTTCACCGTGCCGCCCTCGACGGTTGCAACGTCCTTGCCGTTGAGACCGACGACGTCCGCAGCAAGCACCTTGCCGGGCACGACGTGGTAGGTGAGGACCTTGGTGAGGGTCTCGGTGTCGGCGAGCAGCTGCTCCTTGGTGAGCTTCAGCAGCGTGAGGAGGTCACCGAAGGCGGCGTTCGTCGGTGCGAACACCGTGAACGGGCCGGCTCCCTGCAGGGTCTCGACGAGACCAGCAGCGGTCACTGCCTCGACGAGGATCGAGAAGTCGGGGTTGCTGACGGCGATGTCGACAATCGTCTGAGCAGCAGCTGAAGTGGGCGGTGCCTCCGTGGTGGGGGCAGCAGTCGTCGTGGTCTCGGCAACGTCGGCGTTGTCGTTGCAGGCCACCGCGAAGAGCGAAAGCGCACCTGCTACACCGACCGCAGCCAGCCGTGCACGGCGGGTACGGGTCTTGTTCACGTGAATCTCCAAGTGTTTGGGGGGAATCCGGTGTGGGGGCACACCGGAGACAGCCGAAGCAGTCACGTGGTCAACCAACGGACCCGCCCCCGGTATTCCAATTTCTTTCTCGCCGCCGTGTGACGTCGCGCACAGCGGGCCGGATCAGCCCCACCACGCGAAACCGGCCCGCCATGAGGCGGGCCGGATCAGCCCCACCACGCGAAACCGGCCCGCCATGAGGCGGGCCGGATCAGCCCCACCACGCGAAACCGGCCCGCCATGAGGCGGGCCGGATCAGCAACGTGTGTTTCGGGCGGGCGCTTACCAGCGATAGTGCGCGTAGGCCTTGTTCGACTCCGCCATCTTCTGCATGTCGTCGCGCCGCTTCACCGAGGCGCCGAGACCGTTTGCTGCGTCCATGAGCTCATTGGCGAGGCGCTCGGCCATGCTCTTTTCGCGGCGTGCACGGGCGAACCCGACCACCCAGCGGATGGCGAGAGTCGACGCACGACGGGGACGAACCTCGACCGGCACCTGATAAGTGGCACCACCCACGCGACGGCTCTTCACCTCGAGCGGGGGCTTCACGTTGTCGATCGCCCTCTTGAGGGTGGCGACCGGCTCAGAACCGGTCTTCTGCTCGACGATCTGGAGTGCGTCGTAGACGATCTTCTCGGCGATGGAACGCTTGCCCGAGAGCAGCACCTTGTTCACCAACTGGGTGACGAGGAGCGAGCGGTACACCGGATCGGGTGCGAGTTCACGACGGCTGGCGGGACCCTTGCGAGACATTCAGATCACTTCGCCTTCTTCGCGCCGTACCGGCTGCGAGCCTGCTTGCGGTTCTTCACACCGGCAGCGTCAAGGGCGCCGCGGATGATCTTGTAACGAACACCGGGGAGATCGCGTACGCGACCGCCGCGCACGAGCACGATGGAGTGCTCCTGCAGGTTGTGCCCCTCACCCGGGATGTACGCAGTGATCTCGACACCGCTGGTGAGACGCACACGGGCCACCTTACGCAGTGCCGAGTTCGGCTTCTTCGGGGTGTTGGTGTACACGCGGGTGCACACGCCGCGGCGCTGGGGCGAGCCCTTCAGCGCCGGGGTCTTGGTCTTGGTGGATTTCGTGCTGCGTCCCTGGCGGACGAGCTGCTGGATGGTGGGCAACGCGCTACCTCTCGGTGCTTTCGTGACGATGGGCCCGTCGGGACCCGTGTGGTGGTGTCCGGGGCGACCGAGGCCGCCCGGTTCCGGACGGACGGGCCGTTCGGGGACTTGGGAAGGTTAGGGGTGTCCCGACGCTGTCGGCAACCGCACGTCGTCGACCGGGTCGGACCGGTCGACGCTGTCGGCTCAGCCCTCTGCGGCTTGGTCGTCGGGGTTGTAGTCGCCGTGGAGACGGGCGAGCATCTCGGCGGGGTCTTCTTCAGAGGAGTAGTACGCCATCGGCGTGTAGTCGGGGGCTGCGATGTCGAACTCCCGGTAGCGCATCATCCCGGTACCTGCAGGAATGAGCTTGCCGATGATGATGTTCTCCTTGAGACCGAGGAGACCGTCGCCGCGGCCATCGATGGCGGCCTCGGTGAGCACCCGGGTGGTCTCCTGGAACGAGGCGGCAGAGAGCCACGACTCGGTGGCCAGCGACGCCTTGGTGATCCCCATGATCTCGGGACGACCCTCGGCCGGGCTGCTGCCGGACTCGACCGTGCGCCGGTTGGTGTCGCGGAACACCTTGGAGTCGACCCGCTCGCCGGGCAGGAAGTCGGTGTCGCCGGGCTCCTGCACGCCGATCCGACGCGTCATCTGACGGACGATGATCTCGATGTGCTTGTCGTGGATCGACACGCCCTGGTCGCGGTACACCTTCTGCACTTCCTCGACGAGGTACACCTGGGTCTCGCGGATGCCCTTGATCTCCATGAGCTCCTTCGGGTCGAAGGGGCCCGAGGTGATCGGGTCGCCAGCCTTCACCTCTTGTCCATCGGACACGAGCATGCGCATCTGCGACGGCAGGGTGACGGTGTCCTCGGTTCCGTCGTCGGCAACAACGGTCACGGGGATGCCCTTGCCCTCGTCCTCGCCGATCCGCACCACACCCGAGAGGCGCGCCAGTCGGGCTGCGCCGCGCGGGGTACGCGCCTCGAAGAGCTCCACGACGCGAGGCAGACCACCAGCGATGTCGGTACCCGCCACACCACCGGTGTGGAAGGTCCGCATCGTGAGCTGGGTACCCGGCTCACCGATCGACTGCGCAGCGATCACGCCGACTGCCTCACCGAGCTCGATGGGCTTGCCCGTGGCGAGCGACCGGCCGTAGCACAGCGCACACACGCCGAGCTCGGCATCGCAGGTGAGGACCGAGCGCACCTGCACCCGGTTGATCTTCGGGTCGTCGCGCAGCGCCACCATCTCGACATCACCAACGAGGGTGTTCTTGTGAATCACGGTCCCGTCGGAGAGTGTCACGTCGCGCAGGAGTGCACGCCCGAAGAGCTTGGTCTCGAGGTAGCTGCGACGGTTTGTCGTATCGGGCTCGACGTTCTCGATCCAGACACCCAGATTGGTGCCGCAATCGTCCTCGCGGATGATGAGCTCCTGTGACACGTCGACAAGTCGACGGGTGAGGTAACCCGAGTCAGCGGTCCGGAGTGCGGTGTCGACGAGGCCCTTGCGGGCACCCGGCGTGGCAATGAAGTACTCGAGGGTCTGGAGACCCTCGCGGAACGACGACTTGATCGGACGGGGAATCATGTCGCCGCGGGGGTTGGCCACCAGACCTCGCATACCGGCGATCTGGCGCACCTGCAGCATGTTCCCTCGAGCGCCGGAGCCGACCATCATGTCGATGGGGTTGAACTTCGCCGCCTTGAAGGCGCGCTCCATTGCCTGCTTGACGTCCTCGGTCGCATCGGTCCAGATCTGGACCTCCTGCTGACGGCGCTCGCCGTCGGTGATGATGCCGCGGCGGTAGTGGTTCTCGACCTTCTCGGCGTCCTTCTCGTACTTGTCGAGCAGCTGCTTCTTCTCGGGCGGCGTCTTCACGTCATCGATCGAGACCGTGAGGCCCGACTGGGATGCATACCGGTAGCACACCGACTTGATCGCATCGAGCGACACCGCAACCACGCCCTTGGCGTAGGTGTCGGAGAGCTGCTCGACGATGACACCCATCTCCTTCTTGCGGACCGGGCTCGTGATGTAGCCGAAGTCCCGGGTGTACGCCTCGGGGAGCGCCGCCTCGAACTTGAGTCGGCCGGCCGTGGTCTCGCGCGACACACGCTCGCCATCCTCAGCACGATCGCCGATCATCTTGATCGTGGCGTGCAGGTCGAGCGTTCCTTCGTCGATAGCGCGCTCCACCTCCCACAGGTGGCGGAACGAGCGGCCCTCGCCGCGCGCACCATCGATCTGCTCGGTGAGATAGAAGGCACCGATGATGAGGTCCTGGGTCGGCGTCACGATCGGACGGCCCGACGCGGGCGACAGGATGTTGTTCGACGAGAGCATCAGCACTCGCGCCTCGGCCTGCGCCTCGGCAGACAGCGGCAGGTGAACTGCCATCTGGTCACCGTCGAAGTCTGCGTTGAAGGCCGTGCAGACGAGCGGATGGATCTGGATGGCCTTGCCCTCCACGAGTACCGGCTCGAATGCCTGGATCCCGAGTCGGTGCAGGGTTGGCGCACGGTTGAGCATCACCGGGTGCTCACGGATGACGTCCTCGAGGACGTCCCACACCTGCGGGCGACGGCGCTCGACCATCCGCTTGGCCGACTTGATGTTCTGGGCGAGCTCGAGATCGTGCAGGCGCTTCATCACGAACGGCTTGAACAACTCGAGTGCCATCAGCTTGGGGAGACCGCACTGGTGGAGCTTCAGGGTGGGGCCAGCCACGATGACCGAGCGTCCGGAGTAGTCCACGCGCTTGCCGAGGAGGTTCTGGCGGAACCGACCCTGCTTGCCCTTGAGCATGTCGGAGAGCGACTTCAGGGGACGGTTGCCGGGACCGGTCACCGGGCGACCGCGGCGGCCGTTGTCGAACAACGCGTCGACCGCTTCCTGGAGCATGCGCTTCTCGTTGTTCACGATGATCTCGGGAGCGCCGAGATCGAGAAGCCGCTTCAGGCGATTGTTGCGGTTGATCACGCGGCGGTAGAGGTCGTTGAGGTCACTCGTGGCGAAACGACCACCGTCGAGCTGCACCATGGGACGCAGCTCCGGCGGGATCACGGGCACGACCTCGAGGATCATTGCCTTGGGGTCATTGACCCGGCGGCCGGACTCATCGCGACGGTTGAACGCCGACACGATCTTCAGGCGCTTGATGGCCTTCTGCTTGCGCTGCGCCGAGAGGGGCTTCTTGCCCTCGCCCGGCTCGATCGCGTTGCGGAGGCGCTTCTCCTCCTCCTCGAAGTCGATCCGGTCGATGAGCGACTTGATGGCATCGGCACCCATGCCGCCCTCGAAGTAGTCGCTGTACCGGTCGCGGAGCTCGCGCCAGAGCAGTTCGTCGTCGATGATCTTGCGGGCGTGCAGGTCGTTGAACTCGTCCCAGGTGCGGGTGACGAGCTCGATCTCCTGCTCGCCGCGCTCGCGCAGCGCCGCAACGTCGCGGTCGATGATCTTCTGGCGTGACTTGAGGTCGCTCTCCCGTGCGCCGTCCTTCTCGAGCGCAGCAATCTCCTGCTCGCCCTCCTTGAAACGGCGGTCGATCGCGAGATCGGTCTCCTTGCGGATCACGTCAAGTTCTTCGCGCAACTCGGCCTCGAGATTCGCCTTCTCCGTGTGGCGCTTTTCCTCGTCGACGAACGTCACGAGATTGGCGGCGAAGTAGATGACCTTCTCGAGCTGCTTGGCCTTGAGCTCTTCCTTCGGCTCGATGCCGGCGAGGAGATAGGCGAGCCACGAACGGGTCCCACGCAGGTACCAGATGTGCACGACGGGCGCGGCCAGCTCGATGTGGCCCATGCGCTCGCGCCGAACCTTCGAACGGGTGACCTCAACGCCGCACTTCTCGCAGATGATGCCCTTGAAGCGGACACGCTTGTACTTGCCGCAGTAGCACTCCCAGTCGCGGGTGGGCCCGAAGATCTTCTCGCAGAACAACCCGTCACGCTCGGGGCGGAGCGTGCGGTAGTTGATCGTCTCGGGCTTCTTCACCTCACCGCTCGACCACAGCCGGATCGTGTCGGCCGTTGCCAGGCCAATCTTCAACTGGTCGAACATGTTCACATCGAGCATTGCGTCTTCCCTCGCCTCTTGTCCGTCAACGTCTGATCAGTAGGAACGCTCGCGGCGAGGCCGCTCGCGCTCACGGTCGTCCTCGTCAGAGCCACGCTCCGGCCGGCTGATATCGATGCCCAGCTCCTCGGCCGTGCGGAACACGTCCTCGTCGAAGTCGCGCAGCTCGATTTCCTTGCCGTCCTTGCCCTTGATGTCCACGTCGAGACAGAGGGCCTGCATCTCCTTCATGAGCACCTTGAAGCTCTCGGGGATACCGGGCTCGGGGATGTTCTCGCCCTTGACGATCGCCTCGTAGACCTTGACACGGCCGAGCACGTCGTCGGACTTGATGGTGAGCAACTCCTGCAGGCAGTAGGCAGCGCCGTACGCCTCGAGGGCCCAGACCTCCATCTCGCCGAAACGCTGACCGCCGAACTGCGCCTTGCCGCCCAACGGCTGCTGGGTGATCATCGAGTACGGGCCCGTCGAGCGCGCGTGAATCTTGTCGTCGACGAGGTGGGCGAGCTTCAGGATGTACATGTAGCCCACGGTGATCTTGTTGTCGTACTTCTCACCGGTGCGACCGTTGCGGAGCTCCACCTTGCCGTCGCGGCCGATGAGGCGAACTCCATCGACGCTCTCGGGGTTCAGGTTCTCGAAGATCTGCTGGATGGTCGGGTGCTTGCCCGCCTGCTCCTCTTCGTCCCAGTGTGCGCCGTCGAACACCGGCGTGGCGATGAACGTCGCCGGCGGCGTGATGGCCCGGGTCTTGGTCTCGGTACCGCGAACTGCCTTGTCGCCGACGTTGGTGTTGTTCCTCACGTCGTGCCAACCCCAGCGGGCGGCGTAACCGAGGTGAGCCTCGAGTACCTGGCCGACGTTCATGCGGCTCGGCACGCCGAGGGGGTTGAGGATGATGTCGACCGGAGTGCCGTCGTCGAGGTACGGCATGTCCTCGGACGGGAGGATCTTGGAGATCACGCCCTTGTTGCCGTGACGCCCGGCGAGCTTGTCGCCGACCGAGATCTTGCGCTTCTGGGCGACGTACACGCGAACGAGCTGGTTCACACCGGGGGGCAGCTCGTTGCCGCCCTCTCGTGTCTGCACCTTGACGTCGATGACCTTGCCGCTCTCACCATGGGGAACCTTCAACGAGGTGTCGCGCACCTCGCGTGCCTTCTCGCCGAAGATCGCGCGCAGGAGCCGCTCCTCGGGCGTGAGCTCGGTCTCGCCCTTGGGGGTCACCTTGCCCACGAGCACGTCGCCGGGGCCCACCTCTGCACCCTTGCGGATGATGCCGCGGTCGTCGAGGTCGCGCAGGATGTCCTCGGAGAGGTTCGGGATGTCCCGCGTGATCTCCTCGGGGCCGAGCTTGGTGTCGCGGGCATCCACCTCGTGCACGTGCACGTGAATCGAGGTGAGCACGTCGTCGCGAACGATGCGCTCGTTGAGGATGATGGCGTCCTCGAAGTTGTAGCCCTCCCACGGCATGAGCGCCACGAGGAGGTTCTTGCCGAGCGCCAGTTCGCCGTGATCAGTGGACGGGCCGTCGGCGACGATGTCGCCCTTGTCGAGACGCTGACCCTCGACCACACGAGGGATCTGGTTGATACAGGTGTCCTGGTTCGACCGACGGAACTTCTGCAGCGTGTGCACTGCCTTCTCGCCGCTGTCGTACTGGATCACGATCTGGTCGCCCGAGACCTCGAGCACCACGCCGGGTCCGCGGGCCTCGATGAGGTCGGCGGCGTCGCGGGCTGCACGAGCCTCGATGCCCGTGCCGATGTACGGCGCCTCCGGCCGCACGAGCGGCACGGCCTGTCGCTGCATGTTCGCGCCCATGAGTGCGCGGTTCGCATCGTCGTGCTCGAGGAAGGGGATCAACGCGGTTGCCACCGACACGATCTGCTTCGGCGACACGTCCATGAGGTCGACCTCATCAGGCTTCACGTACCCGATGTCGGTGGTGGCGCCGAAGAAACTCTCGGCCTCGAGCATCTGCTTGAGCTGTTCGAGGTTGGCGGCCTGCGGCGACCGGCGCACGAGCACCCGCTCATCCTTGAAACTGCCGTCGGCGTTGATGGGGGTGTTCGCCTGCGCAACGACCCATTTCTCTTCTTCGTCGGCGGCCATGTACACGACCTCGTTGGTCACGCGGCCGTTGACGACGCGACGGTACGGCGTCTCGATGAAGCCGAACTCGTTCACGCGGGCGAAGGTGGAGAGCGCTCCAATCAGACCGATGTTCGGGCCTTCCGGGGTCTCGATCGGGCACATGCGTCCGTAGTGCGAGAAGTGCACGTCGCGAACCTCGAACCCAGCTCGCTCACGCGAGAGGCCGCCCGGGCCGAGTGCGGAGAGACGGCGGCGATGGGTGAGGCCCGACAGAGGGTTCACCTGGTCCATGAACTGCGAGAGCTGCGAGGTCCCGAAGAACTCCTTGATCGCAGCCACCACGGGCCGGATATTGATGAGCGTCTGCGGGGTGATCGCTTCGACGTCCTGGGTGGTCATGCGCTCGCGCACGACGCGCTCCATCCGGGACAGGCCGATGCGCACCTGG
>JAULYZ010000121.1:0-2595 GCA_032117595.1 Acidimicrobiia bacterium
AGTCCTTCACCAAGTGCCCGCTCGCCTTCCGGTTCGCCTCGATCCAGAACCTCCCCGACCCCGGCAACGCAAGCACCATCAAGGGCACCATCGTGCACCGAGTGCTCGAACTGCTCTTTGCCCTCGATCCCGCACAACGAACGCACGAGGCAGCCCATGCGCTGCTCCCCCAGGCATGGTCAGAGAGCAGCGTCAGCGACGACTTCCTGCGCCTGCGTCTCGACGAGGCGCAGAGCGACGCGATGCGCTCGGAGTGCGGCGTACTCATCGACCAGTACTTCGAGATCGAGACACCCTCCACAATCGAACCGGTCGGCACCGAACTGCGCATCGCGGCGCAGCTCGGCCAACTCGAGCTCCGTGGCATCATCGACCGACTCGACCGCTCTGCAGACGGCACGCTCGTCATCGTGGACTACAAGACGGGCAAAGCACCTCCGCCATCGCAGGAGCAGGAACGCTTTGCGGCGATGCACTTCTATGCCTGGCTCTGTGAGGAGACGCTCGGCGAACGGCCGAGCGAGATGCGCCTCATCTATGTGCCCAGCAGGCGCGTGCTCTCGTCGGCACCCACTCAGCAGACCATTCGCTTCCTCCCACGCCGCATGGCAACGGCGCCGGATGGGCTCACGACGGCCGACACCCCCGGCCAGGATCACCTCGGTCCCGCCGTTGCTGCCTTCGACCGCTGGGCAGATGGTCTGCTCGACCACCTGCGTGGCAACACGGCGGCCGACCGGGTCTTCACCGCTGCCTCCGAACTCGGTGACTTCTCGCTCATCTGGCACCTGCTCAGCGCAGCCCGCGGCCTCGGCTCGCAACGGGCGACCCAGGACGCGTTCGTGCTTGCCGCACTCATCGGCGCCGAGTCCCTCATCGTGAATCAGGGCGTCAAGCGCCTCTTCCGACGGGTCCGCCCCACCGTGGCGGGCGACGACCGCTACGCGGTTCGCCAACCCTCCACGTCGAGTTTCCCCAGCGGGCACGCCAGTGCTGCGGCGTTTGCGGCAACTCTGCTCGCCGCGCGCAGCGCACCGTGGATGCGCCCGTTCTGGTACGGCATCGCCGCAGTGGTGGCGTTGAGCCGAGCGTTCGTGCGCATCCATCACGCCAGCGATGTGGTGGCTGGCCTCGCCACCGGACTCGTCCTTGCCGCGGCCGCCCGGCGCATCGTGCGCTGGTAGCCGAGCCCGAACGCATCCGTACCGCATCTGACCGGGTGCTGCTCCCGACCCCGGGGCAGCACCGGCTGCGGGGCTTCGTCCACGGGAGTCGTCGGTAGCCTCGGCGCGTGGCTCCCGGCCCCGCCCCCGATCGCATGAGCGACGCAGAGAGCCTGATGTGGCGCCTCGACCGCGACCCCGCGCTCTCGGGAACCTTCGGCAACCTCTCGATCCTCGACCGTGCTCCGGATTTCCGTCGCGTCCGCAGTCGACTCGCACTGGCCGCCGGTTCGATCGACCGCCTGCACCAGCGCGTGCTGCCCTCGCCGGGCAACCTCAACCCCCCGCAGTGGGTCGCTGACCCGGCCTTCGACCTCGACTACCACGTTCGGCGCATCGCGCTGCCCAAACCCGGAACGATGGAACAGCTCCACCATCTTGCGGCGCTGCTGGTTGCCGACCCGCTCGACCGCACGCGACCGCTCTGGCAGTTCATCGTCATCGAGGGCCTGCGCGGCGGTCGTGCTGCGATCCTGCAGAAACTGCACCATGCAGTCGCAGATGGCGAGACCGGTCTGCGCCTCACGCTGTCGTTCATCGATCTCGAGCGCGATGCGCCCGACCCCGAGCCGATGGCACCCGCCGACGAGCCCGACGCGCCCGCGCCGCCACCGCCGTCAACCGGCGACTCGATCACCGATCTGCTCTCGGGCGGTCTGAAGGCACCACTCAACTTCCTGCGCCAGGTGAAGGATCTGCTCGGTGAGGCCGCTACGAGCCCAGCGGCCGCCGAGAACCTTCGGCTCCTCATGGCCCAACTCACCGACCTCGGCAAGGCGCAGTCACCGCTGTGGACCGAACGGTCGCTGTCACGCGGCCTCGAGACACTGAAGTTCCCGCTCGACAGGCTCCGGGTCGCCTCGAAACGGCTCGGCGGAACGCTGAATGTCGGTCTGCTCACCGCCGTTGCCGATGCTGCGGGCGCCTACCACCGGGAGTTCGGGGCACCAGTCGACACCCTGCGCGCCTCGATGGCCATCAGCACTCGCACCGACGACTCGGGCAACAACGCCTTCACGCTCGCCCGGTTCACCGTGCCCACCGGCGAGATGTCGCCCGGCGAACGGTTCGCTCTGGTGCACGAGCAGGCCGAGGCCGCCCGCAGCACCTCGACCGCTGCACCCCTCGAACGCCTCGCCGCCTTTGCCCAGACACTGCCGGGTGCCGCACTCACCCGAATCGCACGGATGCAGTCACAGACCGTCGACTTCGCCACCTCGAATCTGCGTGCGGCGCCGATACCGGTCTTCGTGGGCGGCGCAGCGGTGCTGGCGAACTTCCCGCTCGGACCGATCGCCGGAGTGGCGTTCAACCTCACCGTGATGTCGTACAACGGCAGCCTCGACATGGGGTTGCACGTGGATCGTGCGGC
>JAULYZ010000122.1:0-838 GCA_032117595.1 Acidimicrobiia bacterium
GTCCTTGACGGCACCCTTGAAGAGCAGGTTCGACTGCGTACGCGGCGCCTCGTGTGCCTGAATCGTGCGGAAGTCGTGCATTTGATTGCCGTCGGCGAAGTAGAGCGCCATCTGGCGGGTGGACGAGCCCTGCCCGGTTGCAACTGCCTCGGTGCGCACGCGGGCGTAATCGCCGCCGAGCGCAACGGTTGCGAGTGTGACGGAACTGTCGCGGTCGGCCCATGCCAACTGGTGAGCAACAGCGTTCACCGACGTACCGAGCTCGTTGACGGCGAGGTACTTCACGCGGGCAGCGGCGCCGGCGCGAACCTCCACAACGGGGCACACCAGCGAGCGGGCACCGCTGTCGCTGCGGTACCGCTCCACCACGGTGAGTTCGCTGTCGGGTGCGGCGATGATGACCAACCGGGGGAACGTGAGCTGGCCGTCGAGCACGGTGTGCTCGACGATGATCGGACTCTCCACCACCTGACCGGGGCGGGTGCGCAATACCAGCGGCTCGGCGAGCGCCGAGTTCCAGAGCGCAAAGACGTCGGGCGACGGGCACTCGGGATCGGATTCAGCGGGCTCGGTCGCCTGACCGGTGCTCCCCGAGACCGTCGGCGCCGACGGGGCGAGGGAGTACGCCGAGAGGTCGATCTCAGCAACCCTGCTGTAGCGCCAGATCTCCTCGTCGGGACTCGGCATCGGCATGGCGGCGGCCCGCTCGGCGGCGGCGGCCCGCCGGGAGCCGAGCCAGTCCGGGCCCGGTATCGAACGCACAAGGTCGGGGGTCATGAGCAACGGGGGAAACCACTTCGGGAGGTGAACGATGGCGTGCACGCTGGCCCCGAAATTC
>JAULYZ010000122.1:848-3695 GCA_032117595.1 Acidimicrobiia bacterium
CCAGAAGCGCCAACGACTCTGGTCGAGCTGGCGCTCACGCTCGACCTCGGCGATGGTCTCGTGTACCACTGCGTTGACGATGTCCTCGGCCATGTCGAGGATCGCCGCAGCCGAACCATCATCGAGGCCCGGCGGCTCTGCGGGGGCTGACGGCGGGGCGAGACTGCCGTAGGTCCACCCCCCGTCGACGATGCGCCGCTCGAAGCCCGAACAGTTCTCGGGGCATCGCCAGGGCGCATCGGGGGCCAAATCGATATTGCACTTCTGGACCGTCTCACCGTTGGCATAGGTGCGGCTCTCGAAGTTCTTGCACTCGTGACGCATCGGCACGGGCACATTCTGGCGGGGCGCGGGCGTCGGCGGTGGCCAAGCGTGGCACCATCGTGAGCATGCTTTCCCGAGGTCGGTCCCGTACCGTCGCTGCTGCCGCAGCGCGTCTCGTAGCCGTTTCGTTGTGCGGCCTCGGTATCGCCTGCTCCTCCGACGGGCCACCGCCCGTCACCCCGGCGCCGCCCGCCAGCACGGCTGCCACCACTGCTGTGCCCTCCACGACTGCGGCCGTCACGACCTCAGCTCCCCCGCCGAGCAGCAGTCCCACAACGACCGCAGCATCTGTCGACCGGGTTCCCGTGAGCCAAGTGCTCCCCGCGCCCGGCTACGGCTACCTCGAACTCCCTGACGGCACGACCCTCTCGATCAACGTGCTGTTCCCCGATCGCGCGGAGGACGGACCGTTCCCGACCGTGGTCGAATACTCCGGCTACGACCCGAGCAACCCGGACTCGGGACTGTTCGGGCGGGTGTTCAACGCGCTCGGGTACGCCTACGTCGGTGTCAATCTGCGCGGCACAGGATGCTCGGGCGGATCGTTCGCACTGTTCGACGAACAACAAGCCGTCGACGGATACGACGTGATCGAGACCATCGCTGCGCAACCATGGGTCCTCCACAACCACGTGGGCATGGTGGGCATCTCGTACTCGGGGATCACGCAGCTCTTCGTCGCTGCGACACGTCCGCCGAGCCTTGCGGCAATCACGCCGCTCTCGGTCTTCGATGATGCCTACCGCAGCACGCTGTATCCGGGCGGGATGCTCAACACCGGCTTCGCCGTCGACTGGGCCGCCGACCGCGCCCGGCAGGCACAGCCCTTCGGGCAGACGTGGACCAAACAACGCGCCGACGCAGGCGACTCGGTGTGCGAGGCAAACCAGTCGGCACGCTCCGGGAACGAGGACGCTCTATCGCTGATCACCGAGCACCCCTACTACGAACCGGCCATAGCCGACCGCATGAACCCGTCGTTGGTCGTCGACCGCATCGAGGTGCCGGTGTTCCTCGCTGGCGCCTGGCAGGACGAGCAGACCGGCGGCGCGTTCCCGGCCTTACTCACTCGCTTCTCACCGGCCACCAAGGTCTACGCAACGCTCTCCAACGGTTTGCACACCGAGGCCCTCGGGCTCGGTGCGCTCGAGCGCTACTACGAGTTCCTCGATCTCTACGTCGCAAAGCGCACGCCGCGCCTCGGTCTGCTCGGCACCGTGATCCCCACCGTGGTGTACTGGACCCTCTTCGACTCACCGGGCCTCGTACTTCCGCCGCCACGTTTCGAGG
Organism: Acidimicrobiia bacterium; assembly: GCA_032117595.1. Lineage (GTDB taxonomy): Bacteria > Actinomycetota > Acidimicrobiia > Acidimicrobiales > Ilumatobacteraceae > WLJO01. Next base: position 2,463 of record JAULYZ010000122.1, read on the forward strand.
GTCTCGATCATGCAGAGGCACTCACCCGCTTCGAAGCCGAGCCCCGTGTGCGGGTGCTCTTTGAGGAGGGGGCCGCGCAGGGCGTCAGGCGTGCCGCGCCAGTGCCAAGGTTCGTGCGCAGTTTTGCGCGCTGGCCGGTTCCGGGGTTGACCCCGACAACGCTGCGCCTGTCGCCCGGAGCCGGCGGCGTCTCGTACACGTACAACCCCGACGCGGCTCCCGACACGTACTACGAAGGGTCCACCACCGCAATCTGGCGAGCGGATGTGACCTGGACGTGGCCACAACCACCCGACGACCACGTCGTTGCGTTCGAGTCGACGCCGTACGCCTCCGACACCGTGATGATCGGCCCTGCCTCGGCAGATCTCTGGATCACCTCGACAGCGCCAAACACCGACATCGAGGTGACGGTCACCGAGGTGCGTCCCGACGGTTCGGAAGTGTTTGTGCAATCCGGTCGGGTTCGGGCCAGTCAGCGGGCAATCCATCGCACCACCTCCACGCCATTGCATCCCGTGTACACCCAACTCGAGCGCGACGCCGAGATGCTCGAACCGGGCACGCCAACACTTGTGCGCGTGGCCGTACTGCCCTTCGCCCACGTGTTCCGCAAGGGCTCGCGTCTGCGCGTGATCGTGGGCTCACCGGGCGGGAACCACGCGTACTGGTCGTTCGAGAACCTTCCGGCGGGCGGGACCGTCACGGTGCTCACCGGTGACGAGTACCCGTCGACCGTCGTGCTGCCCGTGGTGCGGGGCATCGAGGTCCCGAGTGGTGCACCGGCGTGCGGCGCCCTGCGCGGCCAGCCGTGTCGCGCCTATCGGGCACTCCGCTGAGACACACGCCTCCCGGCTGTGAGCGACGTGCGACGCGGCGGGCTCAGTGCGCCGCTTGCGCCAGCGACCAGCGCCAGACCTGCTCGAGTGATCGGGCGATCTGGGCCCGCACCTCGTGGTCGTCGGCTGCCTCGAGGGACTCCGTGTGCCGATGCGGGGCGAAACCGCACAGCGCAGGCTCACCGACCAGCACCGACACGTCGACGAAGGTCTGCACCCATGACTCATCCGCGGCCGCCACGAACGAACGAAGGGGCGACCAGAAGGCCTCCTCGAAGACTGCGAACACCTTGCCCTCGCGGCCGCGGCCGATCTTGGCGAGCGCATCGAGATGCGGCGCAGGGAGCGCCGGCTCGAAGACGATTCGATCGAGGGCAGCGAGCGATGCGGTGAC
>JAULYZ010000123.1:0-2719 GCA_032117595.1 Acidimicrobiia bacterium
ACCTTCCTGTACTGCAGCCATTGGTTGAGGCCGAACGAGAAGAAGAAGATCTGCTCGGCGACGACGATGCCGAAGACGAAACCCGGGACGGTGTCCGCCCCGATCACGTTCGTCCACACCGCCGCCCACGGCATGATGCCAGCGAGCGTGCCGAACCAGAACGGCTTCATGGTGGTGACGGTGCGGCCCGGCGGGTTCATCGTCTCCTGCAGCCATCCGAACAGGATCATGGCCACGTTCGCGCCGATCATCGTGAGTATCGCGGCGATGTCCGTGATGCCCGAGTAGGCACAGATGAGGACGAGCATGAGCGTGGCGCTGAACGAGTACTCCACCCAGCGGAACCTGTTGATTCCTCTCTTGAGGTCGGCCTCGTAGGTGCCGCGGAGGACGGTGGCAGTGAGCAGGTGGTCGACGGCCGCCATCAGCAGGAACACGGCCACTGCGGGACCGATGGGCAGGTCGAACAGGGAACCGGGCGTGTCGAGACGGGTCCCGGGAGGGCCCTGCGGGAACGTGGAGGTGACCGTGATCGCGAAGTCACCGGCGAGGAAGAGGATGAGCAGGGCCTGGGCGCCGTGCAGAACGGTCAGGCCGATGTTCCAGTTCCGCAGGTTGGAGGATCTCTCGGGCGTGATGGTCACTGCGTCGCTCATGTTCGTCATCATGCCACGGGCGGGACTCCAGGTCAGTGAGTGCCCCCTACGAGAGACTCAGCGTGGAGACCAACTGCTCGACGCGTGATTTGATCTCGTCACGCACGGGACGCACAAAGGCGATGCCCTGGCCGGCCGGGTCGGGAAGCTCCCAGTCCTCGTATCGCTTGCCGGGGTAGAGAGGGCACGCATCGCCGCAACCCATCGTGATCACCACATCGGCTGCACGGACGATCTCGTCCGTCCACGGCTTGGGGAACTCGGTGGAGATGTCTACCCCCACCTCGTTCATTGCCTCGATGACGGATGGGTTGATCTCCGATGTCGGGTCGGAACCACCGGACCACACCGTCACGCGGTCACCGGCGAGGTGCCGCAGCCAGCCTGCGGCCATCTGCGACCTGCCCGCGTTGTGCACGCAGAGAAACAGGACACCGGGTGCGCATTCCTGGTCGGAGTTCTCGATCCGTGCCAGCGCCTTCAGGCGTTCCCGAGCGAAGCGCTCGGTGAGGATCGGCACGAACGTGGTGATGCTTGCGCGTGGCATCAACTGGTCGAGCGAGTCCGCGATGAATCTCTCGACGGTCTCGTACCCGAACGTGCCCTCGAACTCCTTCTTCAGGACCTCCGCGGCCCGCTGAACGAGGTGCTGCAGGTCGAGCGGGAGCTCGGAGATGTACTTGGTCTGAATCATGGTTTGCCTCTCCCGACTGTTGATGGTTCGTCGACGAGCCGCCGGATGCGGTTCTCGATCTGGCTGATGGCCCTGTCGAACGCCTTTGCTGTGTCGGACACCGACGGGTCCGGGATCGACCAGTGGACCCTCGGCCTGCCCGCAGTGATCTCCTCGTTGGCACGGTCGCACACGGTGATCACGAGATCGGCGGAACGGTCCGACGGCCCGACCAAGCGCGGCACGTTCGCAGAGATATCGAGACCCGCGCGTCGTGCGGCCGACACCGCCGCGGGGTTGACCCTGTCGGCCGGGTGGGTGCCGGCCGAGCTTGCATCGTCGCCCGTCACCGCCGTCCATACGGCAGCCGCCAGTTGGCTGCGGGCCGAATTGTGGGTGCAGACGAACAACGGCCGTCTCGGACGCCTGGCGCGACGCGGGGTGACGAGATCGAGTGCGCGTTCCTCGAGACTCACGTAGCGAAGACGCCCGTCGCCCGTGGAGCGCGACCGGCGGATCAGCCCGGCGTCCTCCAGCACCTGGAGGTGATGGTTGAGGAGGTTGGAGGCGACTCCCACGTGCATCCCCAGATCCCGCGGTGTGCAGTCCGTGGCGACAAGGTGTTCCACCATCGCGAGACGCACAGGATCACCGAGGGCGGCGAATCTCCTGGCGCGGTCCTCCACTGTCACAGGCACGAAAGTACCCCGCATTGCCGTTTCACTCAATAAACTTTGAGTGAATTACATCGGTGCAAGTAACCCGGCGTTCACGTGGCAGCAATGCGTGACGATGACCTGTTGCCCAGTTCCAGCCACGCGACCGCGATGTTGGTGCACAGCGCCACCGTGGTGGTGCCAATGAGTGTGGGACTTGCGAGGAGGACGGAGTACGCCTCCCAGCACAGAAGGCACGCCATGCTCGTTGCCACCGACCCCAGCGACACTGCTGACCCGGTGACCCCGTCGCGGCGCGACTTCCACGACCTCACCACCTGCGGCATCCGCGAGAGGGTCATCGCATACAGGACCGGCGTCGCGAACCACGACGGGAGCAGGGCGGTGGCGGCCGTGCCCGCAGCGAAGAGGGCGAGCATCCCCGGCAGGAACCCCCTGCGACCCGCGGTGAGGGCCAGCACCACCGTCATGTTCATCGCGCCGGTCGCGACGGTGCTCACGATCAGGCTCGGTGACCCGATGCGCAGGCCGTACCCCAGCCACACGGAGCTGGAACCGGTCATCATCAGCCACATCGCCAGGCTGACTCCCCTGCCGTGCCCCAGACGGCGCACGCGCAGCGTCTGCGGCAGCGCCTGCAGGACACCGAGGGCCGCGGCGACGAAACCGAAGAACTCCGCCAGCGACACGTGACGACGCTAGTCGGAGATCTC
>JAULYZ010000124.1:0-8533 GCA_032117595.1 Acidimicrobiia bacterium
CCTCGGTGTCGTACTCGGTTCTGGCGGCGTGGCGCTCGTCGTGCTCGCCATTGCGCGCAGTCAGGCGTGGGGTTGGCTGAGTCGGGAGACACTCGGCTCGATGGCCGTCGGCCTCGTCCTCTTCACCGTCGTGGCGCGGCGATCGATGCGACACCCGCGGCCGCTGGTACCGCCCGCGCTCGCCCGACACCGGCAGTACCTCCTGCTCACGTTGGCGGCCATCATCCAGCAGGTCGGCTTCTTCAGCTACTTCTTCTCCCTACCGCTCGTGCTCACGGGAGCATGGGGCTGGTCCACCGTCGAGGCGGGCTGGGCGATGGCTGCGTCGATGTTCATCTCCGCACTCGTGGTGTTCCCGTGTGCGCGCTGGGCGGAGCGTCACGGCTACAACGCGATGATCCAGGTGGGAGCCGCCATGGTCATCGCTGCGTGCGCATGGTGGATCATCACGTTCTCCACCTCGCCGAACGTGGGCTGGGCGCTTGCTCCCGGCATCGTGGTGCTCGGGATCGGCAGTTCCATCACGGGGAACTTCGTGTCGAGCTCGGCGCTCTCCCACGTTCCACCGGCGTACATGGGCCAGGGCAACGCTCTTCACCAGATGTGTCGCCGCATCGGCGGTGGGATCGGTGTCGCCCTCACCATTGCGCTCATCGGCGAGTCGCGCGACGCCGAGCCGCTCCTGCACGGCGGGCAGCGGGTCTGGACCCTGCTGATCGTGGTTCATGTCCTCATGGCGGCGACTTTTGCCATGGGGCAGGTACGTTCACGGTGATGTTCCGGTTCCTCCTGCGGCCCCGGTGGGTGATCTTCAGCGCCGTGATGGCAGCCCTCGTGGTCGTGATGGTGAACCTTGCGCTCTGGCAGCTCAACCGCCACCAGGAGCGCAAGAACCTCAACCGAACGGTGGCGGAACGTCTCGCCCTCGGACCGGTTCCCTACGAGCCATCGCTGCTCCCCGGATCGGACCCTGCACTTGCGTCGCTGCGCGAACTCGAGTGGCGCCAGATCACCGTCAGCGGCACGTACGAGCAGGGCGCACAGGTACTCATCCGTGACCGCTCCCTCGAGGGCGCTCCGGGCTTCAACGTGGTGACACCGCTGCGCCTCGCCGACGGTCGGTTCCTCGCGGTGCAGCGCGGCTGGGTGGGTGCCACCACCGAGGTGGCGCCGGCGGCACCCACCGGCGACATCGAACTCGTAGGCCGTCTCCGTGTCGGTCAGCGCAAGAAGCACTCGTGGGAGAAGGCCGACCCGGCCGAAGGCGTGCTCGACCGCCTCAACCGCGTCGATATCGCCCGGCTCGACCAACAGATCGATGGCGATGCCGTGCCCATGTACCTCGAGGTCGTCACGAGCGAACCCGCCGACGATGCCGTGGCCTTGATCCCGCTGCCGGAGCGCACCTCGGGGCCCCACTTGTCGTACATGGTGCAGTGGTTCGTGTTCAGCCTCGCCGCCATCGCGGGCTGGTGCCTCGTGGTGCGCAAGGCGGTGCGCGACCGCCGGAAGAAGGCCGCACGCGAGGCAGCGGCAGCTGCTGCTGCAGCCTCGCCCGCCGTCAGTCAGTGACCGCGCTCGATCATCGCCATCCGACGGAACTGCTCGACGATGTCGGCTGAGCGGTGCGTCGGGTCGAGCGACCGGTACACCGTGTCGACGTTCACCGCGATACGGCCGAACTCTCCCCACGACCCGAATCCGTCGAGAGCAATGTCTCGCGCCGCATCCCACGCATCCATGCCTGCAGCGAAACGCCCGGTCGCCTCGCGCTGCACATAGGCGAGGTAGTCGCGGACCTCGGTGATGCCAGCCTTGTCGGTGACCGGCCCGTGTCCCGGCACCACCGTGTCGATGTCCATCCCGAGCATGAGGTCGCAGGCGTCGATCCAGTTCGAGAGCGGCCCGGCCCACACAATGGGTGTGCCACCGATGAAGAGGATGTCGCCGGTGTACACGGTGTTCGCGTCGGGCACCACGACGAGGGTGTCGCCCTGGGTGTGGGCGGGACCGACCTCGATGAGCTCGACGACCCGTCCGCCCACCTCGATCTCGAGCCGTCCGTCGAACGTGCGGGTCGGGAAGGTCGGCTCGATCCCTGCAAAGTCGAAGGCACCGAAGAAGCTGCGAAAAAGTTCGCCGACCTCACCGGGAGCTCGGTTGAGCGCATCGAGCATCGACGGCGGGACCTCGGGCATCTCGCGCGCGGTGGCGGCCGACGAAATGATCTCGGCGCCGGTCACCAACTCGTTGCCGAACCAGTGGTCGCCGTTCGCGTGCGTGTTCACGAGCGTGGTGATGGGCGCCGACGAACTCCACGGCTTCATGATCTCGAGCATGGTTGCCGTGACACGCAGATCGAACAGCGTGTCCACGAGGAGCGACGCACCGTCGCCGACCACCAATCCGGCGTTGCTCCAGCCCCAACTGCCGTCGGGCTGGAGGTAGGCGAGGCACCCGTCGCCGAGTTCGTGCAGTCCGCAGGCGTAGTGGCTCATTGCCGCTTCATAACATGCTGGCGAACCGCTCCGCCACGGCCACCGTGCTGAGGTGCGTGTTCGCACGCGGGAGATCCGGCATCACGCTCGCATCGCACACACGCAGTGCCTCATACCCGACCACGCGGCACTGCGGATCCACGACCCGGCCCATGGCACACGTGCCCGATGCATGTACGTAGTCGCCGAGGCTGGCCCGCACACCCACCGCATCGGTGGGTGGCACTGCGGCATTGCCGAGTCGGCGGAGGGCAGGGTGCTCGAGCAGGCGTACCAGCAGCGCGATGCCTGCATTCAGCCGGCGCTCGTCGGTCTCGTGCGAGAGCAGTCGGAAGTCCACCACCGGGTCGTCGAACGGGTCGGTCGAGGCGAGGCGGACGGTGCCCGTGGACTGCACCTCCATGAGTGCAACCATGACGAGACCCACGCGCGGCACCTCTGCGCCGAGATGGTTCATCGGGAGGAGTTGCAGATCGGCCGGCGACTCACCCGAGCTCGCCCGTGCCACCACCGAGATGGGCAGCGACGACGGGTCCCAGTCGATCCCGGTGCCCAGCTCGATGGCAACGGGGAACGCCGCGTGATCCTTCAGGCCGTCGCCGATGCCGGGTGTGTCCACACCGCTTCGCAGGAGGACCGCCGGCGAATGGATTGCACCGGCGCACACGATGACCTCGGCGGCCTCGTACTCGGTGCCGTCGGCAAGACGGACGCCCCGGGCGCGACGACCATCGAGCAGCACGCGGTCAACGTGGGCGTCGCCGCGAATGGTGAGATTCGCTCGACTGCGCGCGGGCTCGAGATAGCAGTCGTTCGTGGACACCCGGCGACCACCTGCATCGCGGGTGAGCGGCACGGCACCGGCCTGAGCGGGGAGCGCCTCGAGCAGCGCGCGGTCCACGGGGCCGCGTTCGTGCTCGGCGGCGAGGGTGGTGACGAGAGCAGTACGGGCGAACCACGGGGCGAGCGACGACCAGTTCCACCCGGTGGCACCGAGTCGCTCCCACCGGTCGTAGTCGTCGGGGATCCCCGGGATTGCCACCATGGCATTCACGGCAGAGGAACCCCCCACGCCGCGACCCCGGCGGTACACCGAGGCATCCTGGTGTTCGGTGCGGGTGGCGAGGAGTTGAGTCCACGAACGACCCGGCTCGGCGAGAGCATCGAAGAAACTGTTGCCGCGCACACCCTCGGGTGTCTCGGAGCTGCGGTGGTCGGGGCCGGCCTCGAGGAGGAGCACCGTGCATTCCGGGCGCTCCGACAGACGAGCCGCAATGACCGAGCCGGCCGAACCCGCCCCTACCACGATGTGTGTGTAACGCACGGTTCGCCTCAGCCGAGGCCGACCAGGTGGGAGGCGTCGTTGTAGCGCTCGAGCCGCCAGCGCGTGGAGCCCAATCGCATGAACGAGGTCACCGAGGTGTTGAGCGTGTGCAACTCGAAGCCACCGGCGATCGACAGCCGGAGGAACGATCGGAATGCCACGTCGACAACCCCGCCGTGGCAGAACACCACCACGGTCCCACCTGCGTGAGCTGCGGCAATCGCGTGGAGCGCCGTCGCCACTCGGTGGTGGAACGCCGACATGGTCTCACCGCCCTCGAAGACGGTGTGGTACGGGTCTTCCCAGTCGGGCCCGGTGCCCCACCGCTGCACGTACTCGTCGAACGTCATGCCATCCACGATCGGCCCGGGATCATGCTCCCCCACACCGGGATCGATGGCGACGGGGAGTCCGGCGAGCGCGGGCACGACGATGTTGGCGGTCTCGATCGCCCTCGGGAAGTGGCTCGCAATCACTGCATCAGGGGTGAAGTCGAGCGCAGTTGCCCAGCGGTCGCGGAGCGCCTCGGCCTGGCGGACGCCCAGGTCGGTGAGACCCTTGCAGGTGCGGTGACCGCCGATGTAGCGCTTGGCGGTGGCGACCGACTCTCCGTGGCGCACGAGCACGAGTCGGGTTCCGGTGGCGGGTGCGTCAGGTGTGGTGCTCACGGCTGGAACGCTACGGCCCGAGGGAGTGCTTCCGGGGCTCAGCGGGTGAGTTCGGCGATCTGGCGGTGGAGGTGGTGATTGCCCATCTCGTTGCGACCGAACAACACGTGACCATCACCGAGCGCCGGGAGCGCCGCATCGATCCCAAAGATGGTGGCGCAGTCCTCATCGCGCACCACCTGCTCGTAGACCACGCGCTTCTCCTCGGCCACGCGCACCATGTCGCCCACGACGGGCTCGCGGAAGTACTGCTGCTGCGTGGTGAGCGACGCGTTCACCGTGGGCCCCGGGAAGAGCCGGCTCAACTGGAGGGTGTCGCCATGCCCACCGGACATCGACACGTTCGGGAACACGTAGTGCACGAGGCTCAGGTAGTCGGGCAGGTTCGGGTTCTCGATCGAGCGGTCGAACTCCATCGTTCGCTTCGTGGCGAACCCGATCCGCACGTGCGGCCCATAGAGGTCGTAGGTGTTCCGGTTGGTGATGGCCTTGGTGCCGATGCTGTTCCGGTGGAGGTACCCGATGTGGTAGCCGTCGAGGTAGCCGTCGGCTGCGAGTTTCCAGTTGGGGCTCGCGATTTTCGTGACAGCGCGGTAGGGGTAGAGCGCGTCGAGTCTCAGCGCAGCAAGGGACTCCTCCATCCCGCCGAGCCATCGACGGGCGTCGAGGTCACCGTTCGGGTCGAGCACGGCGAAGATCGCGCCGACAATTTCCTCGGTGGGCAGTTCGACCAGTCCCTGCACACCGATCTCGCCGAAGGTCTCGGCACCCGGTACGCCGTCCAGTCGACCCTGACGGTCGTAACTCCAGTAGTGGTAGTTGCACATGAAACGCTTTGCGTTCCCGCACTCCTCCACGGTGACGCGGGCGCCACGGTGACGGCAGATGTTGAGGAAGGTGCGCGCAACACCGTCGTCGCCGCGCACCACGACGATCGGTCGGCCGACGATCTCGAAGGCCTGGAAGTCGCCCGGATCGGGGATGTCGCACGTGAGTGCAACGAGCATCGGGCGTCGGAGGAAGATCTCGTCGATCTCGCGACGCCACTGCGCCTCATCCGAGTACGAGGTGGCCGGCACCTTCATCGGCGCCGGCGCCTGGTCGGGGAGCCCGGAGGTGACGTTCGCCTGGAGGCGGTCGATCACCGAGAACAGCACCTCACTCATCGCGCGCGCCTCACGCCCTCACCGGTGGTTGGTTCTCCACCGAGTTCCAGAACACCTCGTCGGGCAGCGCCACCACCTTCTCGTACGCAGCGGCGGGATAGCCGAGGTTCGGCTTCGACGGATCGGGCACCGGCTGGGCCACCGGAGCCGCAGGCCGTTCGTACCCGGCCGGAGCGATGAACTGCCGCAGCTCCTCGGCGCTGATACCGGCGAGCGACACCACCTCCGGGTCGATCCACGAGCGTTCGTCGATGCCACCACCCGTTGCGATTTCGAGGCAGAGACCCTCGGGCCCCGCGAAGTACAGCGACTTGCACATGCCGTGGTCGATGGGTCCCAGCGCCACGATGCCCCTGCTGCGGATTCGGTCGCGCAACTCGAGCAGCTCGTCGAGCGAGTCGACGTTGAGTGCAAGGTGCTGCATGGTGCCCCCGGGCATCGGCCCGGCTGCTGTTCCAGCATGCGTGACACCGAGCTCCTGGCGCTTGGTGTTGCCCGGGTGCTGCACAAACGCGATGTAACACTCGGGGCTCAGCTCGATGAAGCCGTGGAACGTGTTCTCGACCCCGTGCATCCAGTAGAGCGCCTTGAGCTCACCGCCGAGCACATCGGTGAAGAACTCGATCTGGGCCTTGATGTCGGTGGTGCTGATCGCAAGGTGGTGAACCCCGTTCGGATGCAGTGCCATGGACGGACATTAGGGCACGGGGCGCACGGCCCCACCCGCTACCCCTGCTCGCGGGAGACACTGAGCGTTCGCAGGATGCTCGCCAGCTGGCGGATCTGCGGGCGCGAGAGGTGGTCGAGCAGATGGTGTCGCACACCCTCCACGTGTGACGGTGCAGCCGACACCAACTTGGCCAGACCCGCATCCGTGAGCACTGCGTACACCACACGACGGTCGTCGGGATCGGACTCGCGTCGGACCCAGCCGCGTCGTACGAGGTCCTCCACCCGGCGGGTGAGCCCGCTCGCCGAGACATGGAGCCGTGCGGCGAGGTCGCACATCCGGAGCCGACGGTCCGGTGCCTCCGAGAGGCCGACGAGCGTTGCGTAGCCGTGGAGGGGGATCCCGTGCTGCTCCAGCAGTTCGGTGTCGAGTACCGACGTGAGATCGCCGAAGGTCTCGATGAGGCCACGCCAGGCGGCCATCTCTTCGTCGTCGAGCCAGCGGGTCGTGTCGGCGGCCTGCGTCATAGTTTCTATGCTAGCGAACTATTCTTTCACGAAATGTTGTACTTGCAATCTTCTGCCGGTTCACTGGCTGCCACGGACACGGCGTCCGAACCCCCGCCCGGCGGGCACTCCCGAAGGATCTCCCCATGTCGAACCTCAGCACCCTCACCCCCGGCACCTGGAACGTCGACCCGTCGCACTCGTCGGTCTCGTTCAGCGTTCGCCACCTCATGATCACCAAGGTCCGCGGCTCGTTCCGCACCTTCTCCGGGACCGTGACCATCGCCAGCGATCCCCTCGCCTCCACCGTGGACGCAACCGTCGACATGGCCTCCGTCGACACCGGTGACGAGAACCGCGACGGACACCTCCGCACCGGTGACTTCTTCGACGTCGAGCACCACCCCACCATGGCCCTGCGCACTGCTGCCATCCGCCAGAACGGCTCGAACTTCGTGCTCGACGCCGACCTCACGATCAAGGGCGTCACCAAGCGTGTGGCCTTCAACCTCGAGTTCGAGGGGTCGTCGAAGGATCCGTGGGGCAACACCAAGGCGGCATTCACGGCGAGCGCCGAGATCAATCGCAAGGACTGGGGACTCGAGTACAACGCGGTGCTCGAGACCGGTGGTGTGCTGATCGGCGAGCAGGTGCAGATCACCCTCGACATCCAGGTCGTCAAGGCCTGACGAGTGACGCCGGCGCGTCCCGCGAGACGCGTACCCTCGGGATGTGGCCGGTCACGATCATGGCGGTTTCCGCTCGTTGCGTCTCGGCTCGGCCCGCCTCGAGCGTGCCGTGTGGATCGCACTCGCGGCGTGCGCACTCGCCACGGTCGTCGGGCTCATCCTGCTGTGGCCCACGGGCAAGGTTCGCACCTCCACCGCCGAGGTAGAGGCCCCGGGCGTCCCGGTGAATGCGGTGATCGACACGGTAGGGCGCGATACCTGCGACGCCGACGACCCCGAGAGCGGGACGTGTCAGTTCCTCGTCGTCCGCATCACCTCGGGCGAGTACGACGGCCAGGAATCGCGCATTCAGGCCCCGGGCGGTCCGGGCACCACACGCTTCGACGAGGGTGATCGGATCCTTGTGGAGACCTTCCTCGACGCCGAGGGCGAGCTGCAGGTGTCGTTCATCGACTTCCGACGATCGACACCGCTCATGGTCCTGCTGGCGATCTTCGTGGTGGTCGTGCTCGCGCTCGGTCGACTCCGCGGCCTCGGTGCACTGGGCGGACTGGCGGCGAGCCTCTTGGTGCTCACCCTGTTCGTGCTCCCCTCGATCCTGCGCGGCAACGATGCCGTGCTGGTGGCGCTCGTCGGCTCGTCGCTCATCGCGTTCATCGCGCTGTTCCTCTCGCACGGCCTCAATGTGGGAACAGCAATCGCTCTCATCGGAACGTTCACGAGCATGGCGATCATCGGCGTGCTCGCCGCCATCTTCTCGGCCGTGTCGCGCCTCACCGGGCTTGCCGACGAGTACGCAACGGTGCTGCCCGCCTTCGGGATCGACGTCAATCTCAAGGGAATGCTGCTCGCCGGTGTCGTGATCGGCTCGCTCGGTGTACTCGATGACGTCACCGTCACCCAGGTCTCGGCGGTGGCGGAACTGCGCGGGGCGCAACCCGACGCGACGGCGTGGCAGGTGTACCGACAGGCGCTCAACATCGGCCGTGACCACATTGCCTCGACGGTCAAC
>JAULYZ010000125.1:0-2612 GCA_032117595.1 Acidimicrobiia bacterium
ACAGGTTTACGGTCTCCGCACCCGCGAGGGACTTAGCGGTGTCAGCGAGCGTGCGCGCGGGGACAAGCGCCTGCACCTCTAGCTTGGGTGAGGCCGGCGTCCAGGTGAACTCCCGCACAGCCAGGCGGTAGCGATCGGTGGCTGCGAGCGTCACCCGGGTGCCATCGATCTCGACCCGGATGCCGGTGAGTGTGGGCAGGGTGTCGTCGCGCCCGGCCGCGATGGCCACCTGCGCGACAGCGTGAGCGAAGTCCGCGCCCGTCAGAGATCCCGAGGATTCCGGCATGGTGGGCAGTGTGGGGTAGTCCTCGACGGGGAAGGTCGGCAGAGCGAAGGTCGACTTGCCACAAATCACACTCACGCGTGTGCCATCGAGGGTGATCTGGACCGGTGCAGCAGGGAGTGCACGACTGATGTCGGCAAGAAGACGGCCGGGCACGAGTGCCCGTCCGTGGTCGCTGACATCGGCATCGATTCCCACACGCGATGACGTCTCGTAGTCGAAACTCGACACGACGAGGCCGCTGGCATCTGTCTCGAGCAGTAGGCCGGCGAGGATCGGCATGGACGGTCGACTCGGCAGCGTGCGTGCCGCCCAGGCCACCGAATCAGCGAGGGCGTCGCGCTCGACGCGGAACTTCACAGCAACCTCCGAAGGGGGCACGCCCGTGCCCGCAGACGCGTCATCCTGCCACCGAGCCCATATCCGGGCTAGGGGTATCTCCGCGGGAGGTGCGGGAAAGAGCCCACAGGAGTGCGCAGGTCTACGGAGATCTTGGACTCTCCTGATGTGATTACTCGTCTTCGTCGTAGCCATGGTGGACGCTGGGGATGAGGTACGTCGCTCCACGTCAGAGGCGGAATCGTCACCCACAGGTGCTGTGGATGGAGTGTGGGAGACGACGGGTCACCGGTGGAGGGGGATAACGGCGACCCCACGAACGCACAAATCAGAGGAAGTTGTCCACAGGTGGACCCATGGTTGTGGGGAGCGGCACGTGAGTTTTCCACAGGTATTCCCCATTCTGGGGATGCCGTGACCTCCCGGTGACCTTGGGACGCCTGACTAGTTGAGTTACCCCCGTGACTGGGACTTGATGCGGGCCGTGAGGTCCGCGACCTGGTTGTAGAGACTGCGACGCTCACCGATGAGCTGGCGGATCTTGCGGTCGGCGTGCATCACCGTCGTATGGTCACGGCCACCGAACGCCTGCCCGATCTTCGGGAGGGAGAGATCGGTGAGCTCCCGGCATAGATACATCGCGATCTGCCGCGCGGTGACGAGGACCCGCGAGCGCGACGTCCCGCATAGGTCGTCGACGGTGACACCGAAGTAGGCCGCGGACGTCGTCATGATCTGGGCCGCGGTGATCTCAGGACCGGCTTCCGCGGGGAAGAGGTCCTTGAGGACCAGCTCGGCAAGCCCCAGGTCCACGGCGGAGCGATTGAGTGAGGCGAAAGCGGTGACGCGGATAAGCGCACCTTCGAGCTCACGGATATTGCTGGACACCTTGGACGCAATGAACTCCAGCACCTCGGGCGGCGCCTGGAGCCGCTCCTGGGCGTTCTTCTTGCGAAGGATGGCGATACGGGTCTCGAGGTCGGGGGGCTGGACGTCAGTGGTGAGTCCCCACTCGAATCGCGAGCGCATGCGGTCCTCGAAGTCCTGCAGCTGCTTGGGCGCAAGATCTGACGTGATCACGATCTGCTTGTTGGCGTTGTGCAGCGTATTGAAGGTATGGAAGAACTCCTCCTGCGTCTGCACCTTGCCCGAGAGGAACTGGATGTCGTCGACGAGCAGGATGTCGATGTCGCGATAGCGCCGCTGGAATGCCGAGGACTTGTCGTCGCGAATCGAGTTGATGAACTCGTTGGTGAACTCCTCCGAACTGACGTAGCGGACACGCGTGCCCTTGTAGAGCGTGCGGGCGTAGTGGCCGATGGCGTGGAGGAGATGCGTCTTGCCGAGGCCCGATCCGCCGTAGACGAATAGTGGGTTATAGGCCTTGGCGGGCTGCTCGGCGACGGCGACAGCCGCGGCATGCGCGAAGCGATTCGACGACCCGATGACGAAGGTGTCGAAGGTGTACTTCGCATTGAGGCGCCCGTCCTCGCTGCGCGCGGCGACACGATCGCCGCTGGGGCCGGGGGATCCCGTGCCCGGGCGATCAGCCTGGTTGTCGAAGAGGTCTGCTTCGGCGGGATAGGTGGCGTCCGCAACCTCGTCGATCTCGTCCTCAGTGGGAGGAGCGGCGATGCCGGGGTCCACCGTGACGGCGAGCCGGACCTCGCGTCCCAGTTGAGCGGTGAGGGCGGCGGTCACCACAGGCCGCAGACGCGTCTCGAGGACGTCCTTGGTGAAGTCATTGGGTGCGGCGATGAGCGCCGTGTCCTCGACCAGGCCCAGGGGCCGGGTCAGGGAGACGAAAGCACGCTGCTGAGGGGTCAGGGTGCCGTCGCCGAGGGATTCCAGCGCCTTTGCCCATAGTTCCGTGAGCTCAGCAGCGGTGGTGTCCACGTAGGTCTCCCCTCGTCACGCACGTCCCACTCTTCCCACAAGTTGTCCACAGATTGTGGAATGCTTAGCCGGGCCAGGACGCCCGCCCGACCCT
>JAULYZ010000126.1:0-2973 GCA_032117595.1 Acidimicrobiia bacterium
GCCCGGCGCGCCCAGTGGGCATGACTGTTGGGCGGTGTGGACACCACCACGAGGTCGAGGGATCCCGAGGCAAGCAGCGCATCGGCATCCGAGAAGCCCGCTGCGCCAGGAGCGAGCTCGCGAGCGGCCTCGACACGCGCAGGATTGGTATCGCACACGGCGGTGAGCTCGAGGCCTGCCGTGGACTGGACGGCGAGGTTGTGTTCGTGGCCGATGGCCCCGTAGGCGAGCAGACCGACTCGAACAGCAGCAGCAGACATTGGCCCAAGACTAGGGGTGACCGGGGTCGCTGCCCGGATCGAGAACCGGGGCCGTTGTCACACGGGTTCCGAGTCGCTCGGCGGGGCGACCTAGTCTCCGACCATGTTGCGTTCGGTCCTGATCCGTTCTCGTTCCCTCGCCGTGCTCGGTGTCGCCGCAGTGGTAGGACTCGGTGCCCCGGTGCTTGTCTCGTGCGCAGGAGACGGCCCCGACACCGGCGAGGCCGTGGTGGTGACGTTGGTGCTCGACACCGCCGATGCGCCGTTGCTGGTGGTGAACGAGGTCGGGGCGGACAAGGAGCACCGCTATGGGGAGGCCCGATTGGTGGGCCGGGCCGAGCTCGACGGTCAGCCCGTGGAGGTGGAACTGCTCTGCATCCTCAATTACCTGCGCGGCAACGGACCCTTCGAGGGCTTCTGGACCTTCACCGCCGAGAACGGTGATCGTCTTGCCTTCACCTACTCGGGACGCTCCGAGCAGCGGGACGGCGAGGGGATCCTCCGCGGCGAGGTCGAGGTGCTCGGGGGCACGGGACAGTTCGTGAACGTCACGGGCTCGGGAATCGTCGATGGCCGTCGCAGCGGTGAGTTCGGTTCGGGAAGCGCCATCGACTACACGATCGACCTGCGTCTCGAGGGACTCCCCGCCTGATCGCTGTTTCGCTGCGGCCCTTCGACAGCGCCTGAAGCGCCCGCAGCGCCTGAAGCGCCCGCAGCATCGGCTGCGATGCGCAGGAGAGTCGAGGGTTCACGCACCGGGATGCGGTGCGGCGGCCTCCCGAGCGAGGGATTCGGCATCGCGGCGCAGACCGGCGAGCAGGCCGGGGAACACCAGCGAGTGGAACGGGAGCACGGCGTACCAGTAGACGCGGCCGAACAGGCCACGCGGCCGGAATCGTGCGGTCTGGACCACGACGCTGCCGGTGGCGGTGGGCGTGATCTCCCACTCGAGCCATGCGTCGCCCGGGAGGCGCATCTCGGCGTGCAGGACCAGGCGTCGGTCGGTCTCGAGGTCGGCCACCCGCCACCAGTCGAGTGGCTCACCGATGGCGAGGTGATCGGGGTCGCGACGACCCCGGCGCAATCCGGGTCCGCCGACGACCACATCGATGAGACCGCGCAACTTCCAGAGCAGCTCGCCGCTGTACCAGCCGCGGTCGCCACCCACCCGGCACACCGCACGGAACGCAGCGTCTGCGGGTGCGGCGGTGAGGATCGTGCGCGTGTCGGTGAGTTCGGTGCCGCCGGTCCAACTGGGGTCGATGCTCGACGCCTGCCAGACCGGTGACGATGCATCATCGAACTTGGTGGGCACCTCGTTGCTGGCGGTGTGTCGGATCGCGAGTCGGATCGCCTCCAGCAGCGGGACACGCTCGAACGGGAACAGCGTCTCGGCCCGATGGTCGGTGACCACCACGGCGTTCACGAGTGAGTCGACCAGCGGTCGAGCGATCTGTGCAGGCACCGGTGTGACAAGACCCACCCACAGCGAGCTGAGGCGCGGCGTGAGGACGGGCACAGGAATGAGACGTCGCCGGCGCAGCCCCGCTGCGCTTGCGTAGAGCGCCATCAACTCGGCGTACGACACCACATCGGGTCCACCGATCTCGAGCACACCGGACAGCGGCTGCTCGTATTCCACGCTGGCGACGAGATAGCGCAGCACGTCCCGGATGGAGATCGGCTGGCACTCGGTGCGGACCCACTTGGGCGTCACCATGACCGGGAGCATCTCGGTGAGGTAGCGCAGCATCTCGAAGCTGGCCGATCCGGACCCGATGACCACCGCGGCACGCAGTTCCACGCACTCCACCGGGCCTGCAGCAAGTTCCCTGCCCACATCGTGTCGGCTCCGGAGGTGGTCGCTCAGGGCGGAGTCGTCGTCGCCGAGACCACCGAGGTAGACGATGCGCCGCACGCCCGCGCGCTCGGCAGCGGTGCGGAAGTTGCGGGCGATGGAGCGTTCACGCTCGACCCAGTCGTCTCCCTCGCCGATGCTGTGGATGAGGAAGAGGGCCACGTCGACGGAGTCCATCGCATCGGTGAGGTCACCGGCCACGTCGGCGCGCACCACCTCGACCTGGTTTCTCCACGGGGCGGGATCGAGTTTGCGCGGATCTCGCACTGCGCACCGCACGTGGTGTCCACGGGCCAACAACTCGGCGACGAGTCGGCCACCGACATAACCCGATGCGCCGGTGACGAGTACCCGGAGTGGTGTCGGTGCCTGCATACGGGCACGCTATCGGTTGTGTTCGTGGGCACTCTGGCCCGTGAACGATCAGGCGTTGAAGCGAATGACGATGGCGTCCATGTCGCCTGCGCTGGAGGCACCGAGTGTGCCCAGAGTGCTACCGGCGATGTACACCGTCCCACGACTGGTGACCGCCACAGCACCTGCCTCGTCGTACGCAGAAGTTCCCCACTGGCGGACTGCGGTACGGGTTCCGTTGCGGTTGAACTTCATGACGATGATGTCGTCATCTCCAGCTGCCGGTGTGGCCCACGGAGTCCCCTCATTGACGCCCAGTGTTCCCTCGGTGGTGCCGACCACCGTGACCGTTCCGGTTGGGGTGGCGGCGATCCCGTAGGCGCGGTCACTCCCGGCGGTTCCGTATTGTCGTGTCCAGCGGAGGCTGCCGCTCGTGTTGATCCGAGCGACGACCAGGTCGCGCACACCTTGGAAGGCGACGCCGCTCTGCATGCTGCCCGA
>JAULYZ010000127.1:0-18969 GCA_032117595.1 Acidimicrobiia bacterium
GCGCTCACCTGCCGTCGTCGTTGACGCCACCCAGCGGGCAGCACGCGGTCGAGGACATCGTCGACGGTGACGGCACCGAGCAACTGGCCGTAGTCGTCGCACACGGGGATGGCGAGCAGGTTGTACGAGGCGAGACGCTCGGCCACTTCGCGGTCGGTGAGGTGCGGCGAGACCGAGGGCTCGTCCACCATGCACGATCCGAGGTCCATGCCCGGTGGCTCGCGCAGCAGTCGCTGGAAGTGCACCACCCCGAGGTACTTGCCCGTGGGGGGCTTGAACGGGGCGCGGCACACGAACACCTGCGATGCAATGGAGACGAGCCAGTCGGGCTGACGGATCTCGGCGAGCGCCGCAGCCACGGTGGCATTGGGTCCCATGACGATGACCTCGGGCGTCATGAGACCACCGGCGGTTCCCTCGCCGTAGGAGAGCAGGGTGCGCATCACCGCAGCATCATCTGGCTCCATGGCCTCGAGGATTCGGGTGCGCTGCTCCCCGGGCATCTGGCCGAGGAGGTCGGCGAGGTCGTCGTACTCCATCTCGTCGAGCACGTTCATCAGGCGGTCGCCGTCGAGGCCCTCGACGATGGTGATCTGCTCGGCCTCGGGGAGTTCCTCGAGGAGGTCGGCGAGACGATCGTCGTCGAGCATCACGGCCAGCTGTCGTCGCTGGGTGATGGGGAGTGCCCGGATGGTTGCTGCGACATCGCTCGGGTGCATGTCGTGGAGTCGTGCTGCCTCGGCAGCAATCTCGGTGGTGGCGAACAGCGAGCCGACCTCGTGCCAGTCGGCGAAGCGAACGAGTGGCCGCCGCCGCAGCGCCGTGCGACGCATGAGGCGCACCTTGGTGACCTCCCACCTCGTGCCGCGCTCGTCCTCGACGGGTCGGAGGGCAACGTCGCTCACGGTCTCGTCGCCGACGCGTCGGTCGATGACGTGCCGACCGAGGAGCAACTCGCCGTGGCGACGGTTGAACGGGTTGAGGTCGACGTCCCACGATGCAAGGCGCGCACCCTCGGCGCTGAGTCCCGAGATGCGCCCGATGTTGACGAAGATGCGGCGGCGCTGGCTGGACGCGACCAGGCCGATGACGCGCGGCGCCTGGTCCTTGCGCCCGGGTACCGCAACGATGTCGTCGATGCGCCCGATGGACTTGCCACCGTGGTCGAGCAGCGGCAGGCGCATCACTCGATATGCGTAGATGAGCTCCCCTGCCATGTCGTCACGCTACCGAAGGGACCGCACAACTCTGGGGAGGATTATCCGGGGAGGAACTCTCGATGCGTAGCGCTCATCGCAGCGCCGTGCAGCCGCGGCTCACGGGCGGGCCGCAAGAGCAATGAGGCCTGCGGTCTCGAGCATCACGCCCGATGCGCCGAGAACATCACCGGTGTAACCCGCGATTCGCCGATGCGCCACCCACACGACACCGAGTCCAGTCGTGATCGCAACAGCACACACCACGATGCCGGCAAGCACACCCCGTCCGAGGAGCACACCTCCACCACCGAGAAGTGCCGTGAGCGCGATGAGGATGATGGTGCCCCATGGGGATCGCCGTTGCGCCTCACCCCCGAACGCTGTGGCAATACCGCCGCCGGGCCGGGCGTATCGGCCGAGCCGCAGTACGAGTGCCATGAGCCCGCGGGCGAGCGCCCAGAGACCGGCGGTGGCCGCCACCACCTGAGCCCCGCGGAGTCCGCTCGATGCCCACCCGGCCCAGCGCACCAGGAGCGCGGCACCCACCACGGCGACCCCGAACGCTCCGGTGTCGGGGGCCGACATCACGGCGAGCCGACGATCGGGTTCGAGGTGCGGGAGGAGTCCGTCGGCGGAGTCGGCGAGACCGTCGATGTGGAGCAGACCCGTGAGGGCGAGATCGGCGACGACGGCGAGGGCGGCCGCTACGGGGAGCGGCCACCACATCGACGCTCCCCAGAACACCAGACCAACGGTTGCGCCGATGGCGGCGCCGACCACGGGGAACCAGTACTGCTGCGTCGGTGATGGCGGCCGCGCGCCACCGAGCACGGTGAGGAACCCGAGCGCTCCGAGCATCAGCGCGGCCCGGCTTCATCGGCCGGGAGCCACAGGGTGCGACCGGCCACGACGAGTGCGACGTCGTCGGCCACAGCAGCCACCGCCCGGTTGAGGGACCCGAGTGCATCGACGAACCGCCGTCCGAGTTCGGTGGCGGGATGGACGGCCAGGCCGACCTCCTCGGACACGATCACCGTGGTGCCGTTCCGTTCGGCGATGGCGCGCAGGAGGTCGTCGGTATCGGCGGCGAAGTCGTGGTGGGCGGTGAGCCAGGTTCCGAGCGAGTCGACGAGCACCGTTCCGGAGGGGTGCGAGCGGAGCGCATCGGCGAGAGCGGCCCCGCACTCCACGGTGGTCCAGGTCGACGGACGGCGTCGTCGGTGATCGGCGATCCGCCCGTCGAGGTCGGAGCCATCGGGGGTACCGGTGGCGAGATACACGACCGGCCCTGCCGTGTCGGCCGCGATGCGTTCGGCCACCTCCGACTTGCCGCTTCGGGTACCACCGAGCACCACGATCACCCGGGGAGCCGAGTCCATTCCGACGGATCCCATGGCGACAAATCTACGGTGATCGGCCCGGGTGGCTCCGTCGGTATTCACAACCGGCGCGATTGCTTGCTAGACACTTCTCCGGAAGCAGAACTGCAGTTCGAGGGGAGTACACGATGGCGTTCGATCTCGTTATTCGCGGGGGAATCGTGGTGGACGGCACCGGCGCCGAGCGCCGGGAGGCCGATATCGCGGTGCAGGGCGACCGCATCGCGGCGGTCGAGCCCCGGATCAGCGAGCGGGGGGCTCGGGAGATCGACGCCTCGGGCCGTCTCGTCACACCTGGCTTCGTCGACATCCACACGCACCTCGATGCCCAGATCGCGTGGGACCCCATGGCCACGCCGTCGTGCCACCACGGTGTGACGTCGGTGGTGATGGGCAACTGCGGGGTCACCTTCGCGCCGTGCTCGCCGAACGACCGTGAGTACCTCGCCGAGTTGATGGAGAGCGTCGAGGACATCCCGCGCGACGCGATCCTCGATGGTCTGCCGTGGGACTGGACCACCTACGGCGAGTACCTGGCGTCCATCGACCGGATGCCCAAGGGCGTCAACGTCGGTGGCATGGTGGGCCACTGTGCAGTGCGCTACCACGTGATGGGCGAGCGCAGTCTCGAGGAGACACCGGCCGATGCTGCATCCATTGCAGCGATTGCCGAGTGTGTCGACGAAGCGATGCGTTCTGGTGCGCTCGGGTTCTCCACCTCGCGCACCTACATGCACCGAGTCCCCGATGGCCGTCCCGTGCCGGGTACGTATGCCTCGGGCGACGAGCTCCTTGCGATCGCCGACGTGATGGGTCGTCGCGGCAACGGTGTGTTCGAGGCAGCACTGCGTCTCGGCGAGCGCGACACCGACGATCTCGTCAACACACGCGCCGAGGTGGCGTGGATGGGCGAGGTGTCTCGTCGCTCGGGTCGTCCGGTGAGCTTCGGCGTGACCCACTCGTTCCGTCGTCCCGAGCTGTTCCGTCGTGTCGTGGGCTTCGCTCACGAGGAGAACTCGACGGGCGCCCAGATTCGCCCGCAGACCACGGCGCGTGGGGTGGGGGTGCTCTACAACATCGGCACACGTACTCCGTGGGACCGCAACGCTTCGTGGCGCGAACTCCGTTCCATGGGGACCACTGAGCGCATTGCTGCTCTGCGCGACCCCGCGCGGCGTGAGCGCATGGTGCGCGAGGCAGCGGACAACCCGCCGCCCGTCGATCTGAACGGCATCTTCGTGCTGCCGCTCGACGGACGCCCGCGGTACGACTGCAAGCCCACCGACTCGATCGCCTCGCACGCCGAGCGCCGCGGCAAGTCGGCCGCCGAGACCTTCATCGAGATGGTGCTCGAGACCAACGGCGATGTCGTGCTCAACTACCCGTTCCTCAACCAGGACCTCGGAGCCGTCGAGGAGATGCTCGACGACCGACTCGTCACGCTCGGACTCGCCGATGCCGGCGCCCACGTCGGCCAGATCATGGACGCGAGCCAGCCGACGTTCTTCCTCACGTACTGGATCCGCGAGCGCCAGCGTTGGGCCCTCGAGGAGGCGGTGCGTCGTCTCACGAGCGACACCGCCGAGGTGTTCGGGATCCGCGACCGCGGCGTCCTGCGCGCCGGAGCGTTCGCCGACATCAACGTGATCGACTTCGAGGCCCTCACCCTCGACCAGCCACGCGTGGCGAATGATCTGCCGAACGGAGCGAGCCGCTACGTCCAGGGGGCCTCCGGGTACGACTACACCATCGTGAACGGACGGATCGCCATGGATCACGGCACCCACACCGGCACCTTCGCCGGTCGAACCCTTCGGTCGACCGACTGAACGTCCAGCAGTCCAGAACCCGTACGTCATCACCGGAGTCATCACCATGAGCGCAGCAGCCGTACCGGCCCTCCACAACGAATCGGCGCAGGTGCTTGCGTTGATCGACACCCTCACCGACGCCGAGTGGAACGCTCCCTCGGGTTGCGCCGGATGGCGCGTGCAGGACGTGGTGGCACATATGGGCGCCGTGTTCCGCTCCATCTGTGGCGACACCTCGATTCCCGCCGACCCCACCGGTGATGCAGAGAAGAGCGCCGAGCTCGCTGTGGCACCCCGAAAGGGATGGACGTCTGCGCAGGTGGCCGCCGAGTACCGGGAGTGGGCACCTCAGGGGATCGGTGCATTGACCGCCCTGCAGGAACCGCCGATGAGCGACACCGTGATCCCGCTCGGGAATCTGGGCAAGCACCCGATGCACATCCTTGCCAACGCCATCGTGTTCGATCACTACTGCCATCTCCGACACGACATCGGGGCGGCGATCCCCCGCGCAGCGGCGCTACCGCGCGATCCCGGTTCGCTCGGGCCCACCGTGGAGTGGATGCTCATGGGGCTGCCGCAGATGTGTGCAGAGGCACTTGCCAGCGTGCCGAAGCAGTCGGTCAACCTCCACTTCGACGGCGTTGCCGAGCAGGACTTCGTACTCGAGCCCGGCGTCGACCTGTGGACGATCCGGCCCGGAACACTCGCCGGCGCGCCCACGCTGCGCACCACAGCGCACGACTTCGTGTCGTGGGGTACCAAGCGCGCCGACTGGCGGGCGACGAGCTCGCTCACGGGGGCAAATGCCGATGCTGCGGCGCCGGTGCTTGACGCACTCAACATCATCTGAGGATCGTTGGAAGTGAATCCGGAGGGTTCGGTGTCGTCGCCTCCGGGTGCAATTGGCCTGATCCGGCGGGTGCACGCACAGGGCCTCCAGCAACCTGACGCCGAGGCACTGGGCGACCGCGCAGGCGTCGTGTCGTACGGGGTCTTGGTGGATCGAGTCGCACGGGTTGCCGCCGCACACGGCGATCTGCGCGAGGCCTCCCCGGTGGTGGTGCTGTGCGACTGGACGGTTGACAGCGTGGTCAATGTGCTGGCCGTGCTGTGGGCGGGCGGTGCCGTCGTGCCGTTGTCGGCGGAGGACCCACCGGCACGCGTGGCGGAGATCGTCGAGCGTGTTGGTGCGCACGCCGTGGTGGGTCCCGGACTCGCAGCGATCGAGTCAGACGGCGTCGAACCGTTGCGCCGATCGCCTGATCTGCCGGGTGCCGTGTTGTTCACCTCCGGCTCGTCGGGTCGACCCAAGGGGGTGGTGCGATCGGTTCTCGACATCGATCGTCACATCGAGCGGGAACTCTCGAACGGCGACCTGTTTGCCATGCAGCGCACCGCGATGTTTCTTCCCATCTTTTTCGCGGCGGGCTTCACGGCCACGCTCGGCGGACTTGCAAGCGGCCGGTTCACCTCGTTGGTCGACATCCGCACCACGAGCCGCAGTGCGCTCGACGATCTCGTCAGGGAACGCTCGATCGAACGGCTCCACCTCGCGCCCTCGCTGCTGCACACGATCGCCACCAACGCGGCCCCGGGTGATCTGGCGTCGGTGCGCGAGATCTGGGCAGGTGGCGAGGCGCTCGATGCTGCCGATGTCGAGCTGGTCCGGCGGCGTCTGCCGCAGGTTGCTGTGCTCTGCCCGTACTACGGGGCATCCGAGGTCACCTCGGTGTTGGCGGTGAACCGAATCGATCTCGCCCGATGGGGCGTGGAGCACCCAGAACCGCGCGTGGCCACCGGGAAACCGAGGAACCCGTCGGGTATTCGCATCGATCCGGTTCCCGATACCGATGGTCTGGGTGAGCTCGTGGTACTGGGCGAGGTGGCACAGCGCTATGTCGACGATGAGGCGCTCACCGCCGAGCGGTTCGGGATCGACGACGACGGAGTGCGTTTCTGGCGCACGGGCGACCTCATGTATCTCGATGACGCCGGAGTCCTGTGGCTGCGCGGCCGTCGGGACGACGTGGTGAAGATCAACGGCCGTTTGGTTGCGCCACTCGAGGCCGAGCTCATCCTGAGGAGCCTGGCTGGGGTACGCGAAGCGGTGGTGACACCGCGGAAGCGGCCTTCGGGCACCTTCCAACTGGTAGCGCATGTGGTCGTGGACGAAGGCACCACCAGTGATTCGTTGCGTGCGGCACTGCGCAGAGCCCTGCCCGGTCATCTGATCCCCGGTGTGCTCATGCGTCACGACTCGCTCCCGATCACCGAACGCGGTAAGGCAGACCGCGCGCGTTTGCGCGAGATGGAGGTGGTGCCGTGGCGCTCGTCGCTGCCGAGCGGCCCCATCGATGACCGGCTGTCGAGCGTCTGTGCCGAGGTGGCACTGGCGCTCGATCTCGACGAGGTGCTGCCGGACGACCAGCTCTGGGATCTTGGGCTCGACTCGCTGGGTGCGCTCGAGATCGTGACCTCGTTGTCGGAGATGATCGGCGTCGAGATCGACCCATTGTTGGTTGTCGGACTCACCACGTGTCGCGAACTGGCTGCACTGACGTCGTCAGTGTCGACGCAACGACGGTCCCACGCAGTCGTGATCAACGAAACCGGCAATCGGTTGCCCGTCTTCGCCGTCGCCGGTGCCGGTGGCACGGCCCTCGCGTTCCGCTTCCTCGCCTCCGAACTCGGCGTGTCCCAGCCACTCGTGGTGTACGAGCAGTACGGACTCCACCGGCGTGTTCGCAGCGACCGGACCATGGACGCGGTGGCGCATCGCAATCTGGCCGATGTCCGCCGCCGACAGCCTCACGGGCCGTATGTCCTGCTGGGCCATTCGTGGGGAGGGCTCGTCGCTCAGCACATGGCATCGATCTTGGTGGACGACGGCGAAGAAGTGTCGTTGGTCCTCCTCGATGCACGGCGTCGAGGGATTCCGGTGCTCGATCCGCCACCGATACCGCCGCCGGCAGTCGCTCACCGCAGTGATGTCTGGCCCGTCTGGGCGATGAAATGGACGGCGTGGCGCTCGGTCCGTGCGCGGCGTTCGTTGGCCCGTCGTTGGAAGCGGCTGCTCCGACCGGTGGGGACCGAGGCACGGTACGGAGCGTTCTTCCGCCTGGCCGTTCGGGCGGCACGGAAGCACCGGATTCGGCCGCTTGCGGTGCGGGGCCTGCTCATCTGCCCGGCGGGGTCCTCGGTGATCGATCAGTGGGACGACCATCCGAATCTGCGACACCTGGTGGTGGGCGGGGACCATCTCTCGATGATGCGGTATCCGAACGTGCACCAGGTGGCTGACGCCATTCGCGAGCTCACTGCCACCACCGATCGATAGCGGCATGGTGAACTGACGAGATGGAGTCGCTCGACCTTGCCAACACGTTCGCCTGTCCGCGGTGCGGTGCGGAGGTGTCCGAACGCTTTTACGGGCCGTGCGGATCGTGCCGGGACCAGTTGCGTGCGGAACTGGGTGGCGACAAGAAGCAGGTCGACTCCACCGACTACGTGCCGAAGATGAACGTCACGCCGAATGCCGTGGCACTCAAGGACGATTGACGCAGGGCTGGCGCACCGGATCATCGGTTGGACCGGGCCCACGGTGCGGCGCAGGCTGATCGACAGGTAC
This sequence comes from Acidimicrobiia bacterium, assembly GCA_032117595.1. Taxonomy (GTDB): domain Bacteria; phylum Actinomycetota; class Acidimicrobiia; order Acidimicrobiales; family Ilumatobacteraceae; genus WLJO01. The sequence continues at coordinate 8,021 of JAULYZ010000127.1, forward strand.
CCACCCGGGCCACCCGGCCCGGCTGTTGCGCCAGCAGCTCGGCCAGCCCCCGCCCGGGTGACGCCGTCGAGTCGCTAGCCTGAGCGTTCCTCGTTACCGCGGGGACGTAGCTCAGCTGGCTAGAGCACCTGCTTTGCAAGCAGGGGGTCGTGGGTTCGAGTCCCATCGTCTCCACGCCTGCCGGTTCCCCGGCCCTCCCAGCCTCGCGTGGGTGGGGGCCGCGGGCGAACCAAGCCGAAACAAAGTCGCTATCGGCGCTCGCTATTCGTCTAGACGAATCCGGTCTACAGTCCGGGCATGGGAGCGGGGCGCGGACACGCCGGTGAGCAGCCGCTCTATGCCCGGGTTCGCCACGAACTCACCCGTCTCATCCTCGCCCGGGCGCTCGACGACACCAGTCCCCTGCCCACCGAACCCCGTCTGATGGAGCTGTTCGAGGTGAGTCGAGGAACCCTTCGTCGGGCCGTTGACGACTTGGTCAGGGAAGGACTGCTGTCGGCCGAGCAGGGTCGCGGAACCTTCGTCAACCAGGAGGAGCGCATTCGCCGCGTGGTGTGGGACCGTCTGCGTCATGTCGCCGTGCCCGACTCCCGCTTCGATCGCGATCTGCGTTCGTTCGTGCCTGACTTCTCGGGATCCGATCAAGCCATCGAGCGAGTGCTCCGCCTCTCGGCTTGGAGCGAGGCGTCACGACTCTTCATGACGCCGGACAACAGTGTCGAACGACTCCGGCGCGAGGCACTCGCTCAGCACAAGCGCATCCTCGTTCCCACGTACGGTCTCAGGCGAGGCTTCGTTCACCTGGACGGCGCGCTGATCTCCCGATCCGACATCCGGCATGCCGCATCGCTCGACGGTATGGAGCAGTACGGAACCACGATCGGTCCGGGCGATCTCCGACAGTTCGGCAGCATCGAGCTCATCGTGACGGGTGCAACTGCGGTCACCACCGACGGTCGACACATTGGTGGCGGTCAGCGCTATCTCGCCCTCGAGTGGGCGATGCTCGAGCAGCTGGGACTCGTCTCCACCGACGTGCCGGTTGTTGCTGTGGTCCACGACTGTCAGGTCGTGGACGAGCTCGTGGAGGCCAGCCACGACTGCCTCATCGATTTCATTGCGAGCAACAGCCGACTGCTGAGCGTCTGGGGAGATGGCTCCCTGTCGAAGGAAGGCACGTCCACCCGTCTCCGGAGCGTGGTATGAGCACGATCAGCACCGACGAGTACCGCGAGCGCATCTGGGCCGAGCTCGCCAAAGTCGCACGTCCCGACTCGCGTTTCCACTGGGACTTCTCGAGCTTCATCTGCGACTTTGAGGGGAGCGAACTCTGCTCCGACCGCGTGCTGCAGCTCGCGGCGTTCACGGGGCGCGGCGATCGACGGATCTTCGTGACGCCCGACAATTGTCTCGAGGACCTGCGCTACCAACTCATCACCCGGGGAGTCCCGTTCGTGATGACCACTTACGGGATCGTCCGTGGTTTCTACGAGCTCGATTCGGCCTCGGTTCCGGTGTCTGCGCACCGCTACGCAGCAACCCTCGACGGGTTCGATCGCTTCGCCCGTCCCGTGTCCCTCGCAGAACTGCGCCGCGGGCGGCCCTTCTCCTTGCTCGTCACGGGTGGGAGTGCAGTGAGCAGTAATGGGGTCCGTTTCGGCAAGGGCCATGGTTATTTCGATTTCGAGTGGGCCGTCCTCAGCGAGTTGGGGCTCACCGACCAGTCGTCGGTCGTGGCGGATGTTGTCCACGACTGTCAGTTCGTCAACGAGGTGATGCCCGCCGAGCGGCATGACGTCGCTGTCGATTGGGTGGTCACCCCCACCCGTTCACTCCACATCGATCAGTCCTCCCGCCCCCGTGGGCAGGTGTTCTGGGAGATGATCCCGGGTACCGAGTTCGAGCAATTGGGAATCGTCTCCGAATTGCGCGAACTACTTCGCAACAAACCATCCTGAGCCGCGATCACACGCGGGCAGCCACCATGAAAGGACCACCATGAACAGACTCACACGCCGAGAGATGCTCGTGCGTATGTCGGCCGTTGGAGCCGGAGCGGTCTCGCTTCCGGCGATCCTCGCCGCCTGCAGCGACGACAAGGACAAGTCGGGAGGCTCGGGAGACCTTGCCGACTTCACGATGCAGGCAGCGTGGATCAACGACGCCGAATTCATGGGTTACTTCATCGCCATGGACAACGGGTACTACTCCGAGCAGGGCCTCAAGCTCAACTACCTCTCGGGCGGACCCGACGTCATCCCGGAGAGCAGTCTGCTGTCGAACAAGGCGCCGCTCGCCCTCACCACGGTGGAGAGCACGATCAACGCCATCATCAAGGACAACGCACCGTTCGTGATCATCGGGGCGCAGTACCAGAAGAACCCGATCGGTGTGGTCAGCCTCCAGAAGAACCCGATCAAGAACCCTCAGGAACTTGTCGGCAAGACCCTGGCAGTGCCGCCGGCGAACACCCTGTCGGTCGAGGCAATGCTGCGGCTCAGCGGGGTCAACAAGGATGACATCACGATCGTTCCCTACGCCTACGACCCGACACCGCTCGTCAAGGGTGAGATCGATGCGTCCATCGACTTCACGACGAACGTCCCCTACACCATTGAGCAGGCCGGAGAGCCGGCGACGTCGTTCCTGCTCTACGACTTCGGGTTCACCGTCTACAACGACACCGTCGTCGTCACGAAGGACGCGCTGAAGAACAATCGTGCCGAGATCGTGAAGTGGCTGCGCGCCAGCCGCAAGGGCTGGGACGAGAACTTCAAGGACACGGCGAAGTATCCGCCGAAGTTCGAGCAGACCTACTTCAAGGGCACAGGCCGCACCATCGCCAACGAGGTCTTCTTCAACGGTGCTCAGAAGCCGCTGATGGAGGCCGCAGGTGGTGTGTTCTCGATGACGGAGGAAGGCATCGAGGCAAACCTTGCGGCACTCTCGGAGATCGGCATCAAGGGCACCCGCGAGATGTTCGACACGACGCTCCTCGAGGAGATCTGATTCCTCCCGGGGACGAGCAGTCGGGAGCGGGCCTGCTCCGGGTCAGCGGGGTGGAGCGAACCTTCGGCCTCGACGGCGAACTCGTGCACGCGTTGCACGATGTCTCGCTGTCGGCGCCGACGGGTTCGTTCATCTCCCTGATCGGCCCGTCCGGCTGCGGTAAGTCGACGCTCCTTCGGCTCCTGGCCGGACTCGACGAGCCCGACGGCGGCGAGCTCTCCATCGGCGGACACGCCCCGGGAGCGCTTCGCCGGGCCGGGCGACTCGGGGTGGCGTTCCAGGACCCGGCGCTGCTCCCGTGGAGGTCGGTGCGCAGCAACGTCGCTCTGCCGCTTCAAGTGTCGGGTGCGTCGGTGAAAGAGCATGAACAGCGCATCACCGAACTCATCGAACTGGTGGGTCTTGCGCAGTTCTACAACGCGTTGCCCGGCCAACTCTCGGGTGGTATGCGCCAGCGGGTCGCCATCGCGCGGGCGTTGGTCACCGAGCCCGACCTCCTCCTGCTCGACGAACCGTTCGGCGCGCTCGATGAGATCCTTCGTCGGTCGATGAACCTCGAGCTGCAGAGGATCTGGTCGGACCGGCGGCCGACGACGGTGCTGGTGACCCACTCGATCGAGGAAGCGGTCTTCCTTGCGGACCGGGTTGCCGTGATGTCGCCGCGGCCCGGCCGGATCGTGGAGATCGTCGACATCACCTTCGACCGTCCGCGCCATCCGGATCTGCTGCGGAGTCCCGAGTTCCACGCTCTGGCCGATCACCTCTCTGACCTGCTCCACTCGGGAGCCGGCTCGGCGACATGACCTGGAAACGGGTGCTGAAGGGCGCCCTTGTCGTTGCGGTCATTCTGGCGATCTGGGAATTGATCGGTCAGCTCGAGTGGGTGGCGAGCGGAGCACTGCCGCCCCCCACCGACATCGTCCGCCAGTTCCTTGACGATCGGTCGGACTACCCGCCACACCTCTCGGTGACCCTGAAGTCGGCCGGTCTCGGCTTTGTGTTCGGGAACCTCGTGGCCATCGTGTTCGGTGCGGTCAGCGCACGGTGGAGGATTGCTGAGTCGCTCCTTCGGGGGATTGGTGTCTCGCTCTTTGCCATGCCACTGATCGCCATCGTGCCGGTGCTGCTGCTCGCGTTCTCGGGAACGGTGCCACGGATCGTGCTTGCAGCGATGGCGGTGTACTACCCGACGTATGTCGCCACCGTGGTCGGCATGGGCTCTGTCGACGCAAGGTTGGTGGACGTCGTCCGTGTTGCGGGAGGCGGTGAGTACGCCGTCACGCGGTGGATCCGTTGGCGGTCGGCCCTCCCACACGTCGTGAACGCCTTCAAGGTGTCGGCTCCCGCTGCTCTCCTCGGGACGCTCCTTGCGGAATTCGGTGGCGGGAGTCGCTGGGGACTTGGCACCTATCTGCTGGGTTCGCTCGGCCAGGCCAACCCGGCTCGCCTGTGGGGGATCGGTCTGGTGGCCACGCTCGTCGCCGCAGGTGCCTATGCGGTGTTCGCCCTGCTTGCGGCGAGATTGACGCGCACGTCGCTCGCCGCCACCGTGCAGACAACGCTCGTGTCGTCCGCCAAGGGCTCGCTCCTTCGCCGGTTTGTCCTTGCGATTGCGTCGGCCGCTGTGGTGCTCGGCGTGTGGGCACTCGTGCTCGAGATGCTCGGGATGTCGCCCGTCGTCGCCAAGTCGCCGCTTGCGGTCGTGAGATACCTGACGACGAACGACGACGCCGGCGAAGCGCGCAGCCGATTGTTCGACGCCTATCAGGAGACCGTGCCGCTCGCCCTGCTCGGATTGTTGTTCGGCCTCGTCGTCGCACTTGCTCTCGCCGTGTTGCTGCACCTCCTGCCCGGTCTCGGCCGAAGCGTGCTCCCATTCGCACTCATCTCCCAGACCATGCCGCTCCCGGCGCTCACTCCCCTTATCGTGCTGGTGTTCGGTCGGGACGTGCTTGCGACGGTGATGGTGTGCATCTCGGTGACGTTCTTCCCGTCGTTCGTGACCGTGAGCCAGGCTCTTGCCTCGACGTCGCCTGCGGCGGTCGACGTGGTGCGGGTCAGCGGTGGTGGGCGGCTGAAGGCACTCCGCTACGTCGGTTTGCCGGGTTCGACCTCGGCGCTGTTCACGGCGGCGCGCCTTGCCGCGCCGCGTGCGCTGCTCGGCGTGATGATCGCCGAGTATCTCGCCACCGGGAAGGGGCTCGGTGGTCTGCTCAACGAGTCGCGGGGTCGGCTCGACTACGGGATGATCTGGACCGTCGCCACCACCTCGGTCCTCGTGGCAGTGCTGATCACCCAGATCATCGGCTTGGTGGAGCGGGTCGTGCGCCGATAGCCGTTCGGCGCCGGCTCAGAGAGCGACGGCGACGGGTGCCCACTTGTCCACGTCGATCAGCCCGAGATCGGTGATGCGGACCTCGGGGATCACGGAGAGCCCGAGGAACGAGAGCAGCATGAACGGTGCAGCAATCCGGATGCCGGATTGTCGGCTGGCCCGTTCCATGTTCTCGAGCTGATCGGCGACGGTGGCGAGCGGTTGGTCACTCATCAGCCCGGCAACCGGAAGCGGCACCTCGGCGAGTACCTGTCCGTTGTGGACCAACACCTGTCCGCCGCCGAGTTCGGCAAGCCGCCGTACGGCGATCGCCATGTCGGCGGGTCCGTTCGCGTCGCGGGAGCCGACCACCATGATGTTGTGAGCGTCGTGGCAGACGCTCGACGCGATGGCGCCACGCTCGAGTCCGAATCCGACGACGTATCCGAGACCGATCCGACCGGTCTTCTTGTGCCGCTCGATCACGGCGATGCGCGCAAGGTCGGTGGAGGGGTCGCCGACGTTCACCTCGACTCGATGGGTGCGGATCGTTCCCTCGTTCACGCCGATGGCGAGCGCTCGCCCCGATGCCGGTTGTTCGATGGTGAGCTCCGCAGCCGACGGTAGATGGTGCACGTTGATCCGGTTGCGGAGCAGATCGGGTGCGGGTGTCGAGGGGACCACACCGGGAACGATCGATCCGTTGCGAGCCACGAGCCGGCCGCGCTGGTAGACGGCGGACGGCCGGAATCCGGCAAGGGTGTCGAACACCACGAGGTCGGCTTGGTAGCCGGGGCCCAGTTGTCCGAGGTAGAAGAAGTGGTGGAAGTCGGCGGCGTTGTACGACGCGAGGATCAAGGCGTCGATCTCGCTGAGTCCCGCTTCCACTGCGAGCCGGACACAGTGGTTGATGTGTCCGATCGTGCGGATCTGGTCGGGCTCGCGGTCGTCGGTGCACAGCGCGGCCCGGGTCCCGCCGTGCTGGAGGACCGACGGCAACAACTCGACGAGATCGCGGCACGCCGAGCCGTAGCGGAGAAAGATCCACATCCCCTTCTGCCGCTTCTCGTGGACCTCGTCGGGGGCAAAGGCTTCGTGATCGGATTCCACCCCTGCCGCGAGATACGCATCGAGCTGGTGGCCACGGAGTCCGGGCGCGTGTCCGTCGACACTGCGCCAGCCCGCCGCCGCGATGATCTCCCGGAAGCTCGGGTCGCCATGGATGACAGCGGGATAGTTCATCACCTCGCCGACGCCGATGGCTCGGAACTCGTCGATGATGTAGCGGACGTCGGCAGGCGAGAACGCTGCGCCCGGGCTCTCGAACGGAGATGCGGGTACGCAACTCGAGGCAGCGATCCCGAAGGTGAACGGCATGTGCTCGGCGGCTGCCGCGACGGCTGCGACGCCATCGAGCCCGCAGACGTTGGCGATCTCGTGCGGATCGCAGGCCACGGCAGTCGTGCCACAGGGCAGTGCGCCCTTCACGAACTCGTCCACCCAGAGCTTGGTGGACTCGAGATGCATATGTGCATCGACAAAGCCGGCCACCACGGCCGCCCCGCCGAGGTCGACCGTCTCGTGGGCCTCCCGCCTCCCCCAGCCGGCCACCACACCATCGGCGATGGCGAGATCGGTGGAGATCCATTCGCGGGTGACGGGTGACAAGACGCGGCCGCCGGTGACGAGCAGATCAGCCGGCTCGTCCCCACGGGCGACGGCGAGGGCCCGGAGCGAGACAGGAGGGCGTGACATGGGGGAAGTGTAGTGAGGCCCTCGTGCTTGTCATTGCGGGCGTCAGGCCGCCGCCGGATTGATCAGCGGTAGTCCATGCCCGGTCAGACCCTGCCCGCGGATGACGCGTTCCAAGTCACGAGAGGCTTGTCCTGTCTCGGTCGTCACGAACCGGTATGCAAGGTGAGTCCTGATGTACTCCTTGGTGAGTGGGTCGAGGATCCGAGCGCCGGTCTCCAGATTGCGAAGCTGTGCACTGGAGAGCGTTGGAATCACGAATCGGTCGCAGATGTACACGCAGAACTGGTCCCCCGAACGGCGGCCTGATGCGTGGCTGTCGAGACGCCCCCAGAGCCCTTTCGCCTTCGAACCGGGCACTGGTTCCTTCCATGACATCCCGACGTAGAGAAACTCCTCACCGCGCCAAATGGTGTACACCCCGGGCGGACCCTTTGGTACGGGTGTTGACGACCACGATCCAAAGGGGTGGGGTTCGCTGTTCAGCAGCGCTTCCGGCACCACGATGACAGGTCCGTCAGTCGTCGTCATCGTCGTAACCGCCCTCCACGAGGGCATCGAAGCGGAGTCCATTGCTCTCGCACCACCCGAGGGCGTCAGCCCAACTGGCGAAGTAGGCCGTTGCTTCAGTGCGGTGCACGGCGAGCCATCGGTCTCCGTTGTGAATGATGAGTCGATCGACGCCCGGCTTCAAGCGGTTCCGCGCGAACTCGACCAGCGAGGAGTCCGCTTGTTGTGTTGAACGACCTCGGGTGCCGCCGAGGTTCGCGCCGTCCAACCATGCGCCGTCAAGATTGACCCCGCTGAGATCGGTGTCGCTGAGGTTTGCGTTCTCGAGATCAGCTTGGCTGAGGTCGGCTCCGTCGAGCCAGGCCTGTCGGAGATCAGCGCCCCGGAGGTCCGCGCCGGCGAGGTTGGCCCCGGCAAGGGCGGCTCGGCGCAGGCTGGCTCCTTGGAGGTTGGCGCCCCGGAGGTTTGCACGCGTCAACACCACCCCGTGGAGGTTGGCTCCTTGGAGGTTGGCGCCCTGCAGGTTGGCTTCCTGGAGCGAGGTCATGATCGTGCGAATTGGGCTAGAGATGTTGGCGCCCTGCAGGTTGGCGCCGGGGAGGTCGGCCCCGCGTAGGTTCGCTCCTCTGAGGTCGATGGTCTCGGTGGGATGCAGGCGCCGCCACCGGTTCCACTCACCCACCCCGCGCCGAATTCTCGCCGATTGTTCCCTGTTGTCGGGCATAAACGAACTCTAGATACCCACATCGACGTGCTGCCGGGTACTGCCGCCGGCAGGAGCCGGTCTGCGCGCCGGATCAGCGACACGAGAACAGATCCTCGTGCTTGTCATTGCGGGCGTCAGGCCGCCGCCGGACTTCGTCGGCTTCGGGGTAACGAACACGGGATCGTGGTGCCATCGGGGAGTGTGAGCACCGGCTCGATCACGGTGCCAGCAAGGGTGACCCCGGGTCGATGTCGTTCGGTGTGGTGGTGCCGGCACAGCAACCACAGGTTGTCGAGGTCGCTGGTACCTCCTGCTTCCCACGGCACGAAGTGATCGACATCGCACCACGTTGCCGGGATGGTGCAGCGCCCCCAGCGGCACCCGCCATCGCGTACCACCAAGGCCTCCCACTGTCGTGTGGTGGCCCAGCGAACGGTGTGTCCGAGCTCGAGTATCTCGGTCCCGGTGGTGAGTACACGTCGAACCCGTGCATCGCCGGCGAGACGACGCGCCACGTGTGCGGGAACGACATCGCCGTACACGGTGGAGCCCGGAACTGGGTCACCGGTCAGCGTTTTGACCGGAACCGTGACGAGCAGGGTGGCGCGCTCTCGGCCGCCGGTGAGCTCGCCCTTGGCGTAGGCGTCGGCGAGCAGCACCAATCCGTCGGCACAGCGTTGCGCCGTGGTGCGCTGGTCGGTTGCTGAAGGCTTCCCCGCAAGCGACGTGACCGAGGCCTGCACCTGACGTGCGGCGAGTGTGGGCAGAACGAAACTGCCGGCGATCATTCCGTCGACCGGTTCGCCGAACACCAGTGATCGCCGCCCGTACCGGCGTTCCTCGGCGTCCTCGGGTGCTTCGGCGGTGTGCTCGGCGCGCCAGGCCTCGACCTCGGCACGCGCAGCGCTCGGGTCGGCACCCTTCACGCGTTCGACGAGTTCGGCAACATCGGCACCTGCGGGTGGACACGTGACGGCCTCGAACAGCACCCGGGCCGTTGCCGGGGAGACCTCGCCGGCACCAACCGCCTCGCGAAGTTCCGGCGACGAACCGAGTGTGTCGGCGAGTCGCACCTTGCCGATGGTGTCTCCGTACGCCGCCCCCGTGTGTTGCGACAACCAGTCGGCCATCGAGCGGGCTCCCGTCCCGACATGACGACCAACCTCCTGACCGTGAAGGAGTGAGCGGGCGTGGGCAACGTGCAACTGATCGAGATGTCGTTGCACGCCCTCCACGAAGGCGAAGAAGTCACGACGGTTCAGCAGCGATGCGTCAACCGATGCAACCGCACTTGCTGCTGCCTCGCACTGCGCAAGAACCGCCCCCAACTCCATGCGACCATCATCGCAACGGGGTGTAACAGAGATACTGGGCCTGCGTGGCGTCGGGATCGGCGCCGGACTAGCGCGTTCCGTGGCGGTAGCGACGATGACGAATGCGCCAACCGTCGGCCGTGCGCACCACATCGTCCTCGTAGCACCCGTAGAACACACCCGTCGGGTCGTCACGGTTCGAGGGGCCGACGGGATACACGCCGCGCGAGCGGAGGTGCACCAACGGTCCACCGTCACGGGGATCGTCGATCACGTCGGTGATGTAGATGTTGGTCATCAGGTGTGCCCCGGGGTGCACATCGGTGCGTCCCATGAACTCCTGGATGGCCTTGAGCCCCACGAGACGGAGGCTGCCCACCACCTCCCAGATCGCGTCCTCCGTGAAGACGAACCGCAGATCGTCCGGCTGGAGGAAGTCGAGGGCGTCCGCGTAACGCCCGGGGAGCTCGAGGATGTCGAGGCGATCGTCGGTGGAGATGCGCATGGGCGGAACGTAGTCGGCGGCCCGCGTGCGTGCCACCGGGCACGGGGCGCGCAGTCGGGAGGGTGCGATTGCTGGTCAACTAGTTTCACGCCGATGACTGCCGTGGACGACACGAACGACCTCGCGCTCTTGCGTCGGTTCGAGCCGATCATCCGGTTCAACCGCGACGAACGATTTCTTCCCGCAGCCGTAGATCGTTACGTCGCTGCCTCCTCGTTGCGCCAACACACCAAGGACGGCACCCACATTCTCGTCCCGGCCGTAGTGCTCACGATCGAGACCCTCGCCGATGCTGAAGGCGGTCGACCCGACACGTTCCTGCAGTTCGTCAGCGAGGAAGAACGTCGTGAGCGACACGGTGTGCATCTGCGCGTCGAGAACCACGGGCTTGCGCGCCTCGCACGCGTAGGTTTCCTCGGCCGGTTCTTCGACGTGTTCTTCCTCTAGATCGTCCTATTCGGCTACGAACTCGGAGGTGCCGGAGGCCGAGCCGGTGGAGGGCGGGCTGCGCGTGCGCGTGCGCCAGTCGGCCGGCGGCTACGCGGCGAGCGTGACGGCGCCCGGACCGCTCGCGACCGCGTGGCTGCGCTTCAAGCACCGCGAGAAGGTCACGCCGGGCACCGCCGGTGTGCTCGAGGTGCTCGTGCCGCTGCCGGCGGGCCGGGCCCGGGTGGCGGTGACGCTCACGCCCGACCCGGTGTGAGCCCGCGCGCCGCCTCGCGCCGGCGCCGCGGGCGCTACCATCGCGGTCCCGCCGGACCCCTCGTCCGCGGCCGCCGGGGGGATGCCCGAGTGGTTAAAGGGGACGGGCTGTAAACCCGTTGGCTCTGCCTACGCAGG
>JAULYZ010000128.1:0-2705 GCA_032117595.1 Acidimicrobiia bacterium
GGCTTCCTCACCGGCAACTCCAAACGCGATGCGCCGGGCCGCATCAAAACGCTGGGATTTGCCGTGCTGGCCGTGGGCGGGCTCACCTCGTTGGCCGCTGCCACGCTGCAGTACCTCGATCCTCCGCAGGAAGGGCCAACCGACATCACCGCGCCCGTGACCAAGCGAGTCAGCGATATCTTCGAGGAAGTCGAGCGGCGCACCAGCCAAGGTGGCTCGTCGTTCGACGTGATCACCATCTCCGGTCCACAGGACTACCCGGTCGCGATCCTGCGCACCCTGACGCGTCCCCTACTCATCGAGGTGGACAGCTTCACCGAGTTGCTCCCGGGCCTCGAGATGACCGCGCTGCTCGTGCTCGCCTTCGTGAGTTGGCGACGCATCGTCAACCTGCCCGTCCTGTTCTCGCGCACCCCGTATCTCATCTTGGTGGCGGCGGTACTGGTGATGTTCGGCGTGGCGTTCACCAGCTTCGGCAACCTCGGCTTGCTCACCCGCCAGCGTTCGCTGGTGATGCCGTTCTTCCTGCTGCCTTTCTGCCTGCCGCTCTGGGGGCACGTCGAGCGGCCGGTGGCACCCAACAGCAACACTCGCGTTCTCCGCCGCGTGTCGATCACTCAATAAGAGTCTCGAGCACCGGATGCGAACTGGGAGTGAGAATTTTGGGGTGACGATGCCACGGGTGTTGCTGGTGGTCAAGGGTCTGGACCTGGGAGGGTTGGAGCGGGTCGTGGTCGACCTGGCCACATGGTTGTGCGAACGTGGGGTCGAGGTGGAGGTCGCGTTGGTCAATGACCGTCGCTGCGCCCTGGCCGGCGAAATCGAATCTGCCGGCATCGCGCTGCACCGACTGGGCGGTAGCGACTACATCGGCGTCACTGCGGCGCGAGCCCTGACCAGTTTGGTGAACTCGGGACGCTTCGGGGTGGTGCACGTCCACGGGCCGCTCCCTGCCTCGCTCGTTCGAATGTGCTGCTGGCACACACCAATCGTCACCACGTCGCACACGCCTTTTCCATCGCTGCACAGTGTCACCCGGGCGCTGTGGGCCGTGACCGCAAGGCGCGATGCCGTGATGATCGGCGTGTCAGCCGCAGTGGTGTCGTCGTTGCCTGCCCGCAGCCGCCGGCGCGCCAGAGTGATCCCGCACGGCATCGACCGTCGACGCATCGAGGCTCTGAAACACGCTGGTCCACCGGTTCATGGTGGCGGCCCGGTGCAGATGATCACGGTCGCCAGCCACCGCGAAGCGAAGAACTACCCCAATCTCTTGCTCGCGGTGCGCTCTGCGCTAGACCAGGGGGCGCGTCTGCACCTCACCGCCATCGGTGAGGGCCCCCGGCTGGATGATCACCGTCTGCTGGCGGATCGGCTGGGTCTCGATCTGGCCGTCACGTTCGAGCCAGCAACCCACGATGTTCTGGCGCGCATCGCCGCCGCCGATGTCTTGATAGTGGCCAGCGACTACGAGGGACAACCCCTGGTTGTGATGGAGGCGTTGGCGCTCGGTCGCCCGGTGGTGGCGACGGCGGTCGGTCGAGTGCCAGAGCTCGTGAGCCCGTCGATGGGCCGGGTCGTGCCGCCCGGGGACTCCGAGGCCCTCGCCGTAGCGATCGCCGAACTGGCTGCCGACCCCGAACTGCGCCGCCGGCTCGGTGCTAGCGCTGCTGCGTCGCCCCACTGGCAACTTGACGACGTAGTCGATGCCCACGTCGCGCTCTACCGCGAAGTCGTGGGGCACCCAGTGGTTCGCTGAACTCGCAGATCGCTATAATCACCGCCATGGCGTTCGAGGCGGGCGAGTCGGCATCGAGTCAGTCCACCCACCTCCCGGCGGTGATGCCGCGGCGCAGCGATCTCGTCGAGGTGGCCGACTTCGGTTCATCGTTCGTGGTGTTCGATCCGCGAAATCACCTGGTGCACGAGCTGTCGGGTTGGCTGGCGATCGTGTTCGACGCATGCGATGGCGAGTGCTCGCCCGAGGATCTCGCCTCCGAAGCCGTCGACTTCTGGCAGGGTGACTCCGCCGAAGCCCACGACCGGGTCGGCGAGGCCATCCGGGCCTTCGAGAGCCTTGGCATCCTCGACGGCACAGAACCCATGACCCCACCGCCGTGCCTCGGCTGCGGGGATGGCGCCGTGGCGAAACGTCGCCGGTGGTTCGCCCGCCCGTGAGATCCCTCGGCATCTACCGGGCACTCGAGGCCACATTCGAGCTGCGGGCCGATCGGCATTTCGCCGGCATCCTCACCGAGGCGTATGCCGACCTACGAACGAACGCCCAGGACGCTCCCGCCGAGTCCATCGTCGAGGTGCGACACCAGCGCCGCCAGGCCGACGACGATACGCTCCACGCGGCGCGCCGCCGCGTCAACGATCTTGCCGTGGCGTCGGTCGTCAACACCGACACTGTTGTGGCCGCGGGCGTGGTGACGATCCACGGCGTTGCCGTCGCCTTCGTCGGACTCGGAGGAGCCGGCAAGAGCACCCTGACCGCAGCCTGCGCGTTCCGCGGGCATCCCTACCTGGCTGACGACGTCATGGCGGTCACGCCCGATGGCATGGTCCGCCCGTACCGTCGTCCGCTGGGCCTGCGCCGCGCTACGGCACCGCTTCTCGGGCTGACGGTGCCGGACGGGCCGTACGGTCTCGGCTACCCCTTGAGGATGGGCGACCGGGCGACGCTCGCCGACACCGCCCCGCTC
>JAULYZ010000129.1:0-9455 GCA_032117595.1 Acidimicrobiia bacterium
TCTCCATCGGCCGTTCGTCGACGACCTCGTGCGCCCCAATCCCGACGACCCCACCGGCAAATCAATGATGCGACGCGTCCCTGAGGTGCTCGACTGCTGGTTCGAGTCAGGTTCGATGCCCTTTGCCCAGGTGCACTACCCGTTCGAGAACCGTGAATGGTTCGAGAGTCACTACCCGGGCGACTTCATCGTCGAGTACATCGCCCAGACGCGGGGCTGGTTCTACACCCTGCACGTGCTTGCAACTGCGCTCTTCGACCGCCCGGCGTTCCGCACCTGCGTGAGTCACGGCGTGGTGCTCGGCGACGACGGACAGAAGATGTCGAAGAGCCTCCGCAACTACCCGGATCCGATGGTCATGTTCGATCGGTACGGGTCCGACGCGATGCGGTGGCACCTGCTGTCGTCCGCAATCCTCCGGGGAGCGGACTTCTCGGTCTCCGAGGCAGGAATTCGCGAGACCGTTCGCCTGGTCATCCTGCCCCTCTGGAACAGTTGGTACTTCCTCTCGCTGTACGCGAATGCCGCAGGCCGTTCGGGCCGTGAGCGCACCGACCAGACCGATGTCCTCGACCGGTATCTCCTTGTCGAGCTCGGGGTGCTGGTGGACCGCGTGACCGAACACATGGATGGGTACGACCTGTTCAGCGCGTGTCATGAGATCGCCTCGTTCCTCGACACGTTGACGAACTGGTACATCCGTCGTAGCCGCGATCGCTTCTGGGCCGGCGACCAGGACGCCATCGATACCCTCCACACGGCGCTCTCGGTGCTCTGTCGTGTTGCGGCCCCGCTCCTGCCGCTCGCCACCGACCACGTCTTTGCAGGACTCACCGGCGGCCGCAGCGTGCACCTCGAGGACTGGCCCCGAGCCGAGTCGTTCCCGTCCGACGTGTCGTTGCTGAGCGGCATGCAGCAGGCACGGGCGGTCTGCTCGACGATCCTCGCGCTCCGCAAGAAGCATGAGCTTCGCGTCCGCCAGCCCCTCGCCTCGGCCCTCATCGCGCAGCATGGATCCGTCGAGTTGATCCGACCACACGTGGATCTCATCCGCGACGAGGTGAACGTGAAGGATCTCGTCCTCACGACGGAGGTGGAGCGTCACGCCTCCTTCGACCTCAGCGTGCTCCCGAAGGCGGTCGGGCCCCGGCTCGGTGGCGAGACACAGCGGGTGATCCGTGCGGTCAAGTCCGGCGATTGGTCGCTCGACGGGGATCGGGTAATTGCCGGTGGCGTGGAACTGCTCCCCGGCGAGTACGAGCAGCGGCTCGTCCCGACTGGCGACGGGGTCTGCGGCGCCCTGCCGGGCAACGCGGGCGTCGTGATCCTCGACACGGTGATCACCGCAGCGCTCGAGCGTGAGGGCCTGGCCCGTGATCTGGTCCGGCTGGTTCAGCAGGAGCGCCGGTCGGCTGGACTCGCAGTGAGCGATCGAATCCGCCTGACCGTCCGGGCATCATCGGATTGGCTGAACGCTCTCGAGGAGTTCCGCGACTTCGTCTGCGGGGAGACGCTCGCTGTCGAGCTCGAGACGTCGCTCGCTTCGGGCGCCGAACCCGACATCGAGGTCGTTCGGGCCTGACCGTTGCCCCGTCGGGCCCGACCTTTGGCCCGGCCGTGACGGTACAGTACGGCCCCGCACAAGGAGGCAACCTCACGATGGCCACGGCAAAGAAGCAGAAGCCCAAGAAGACCGCTGCCAAGAAGTCTCCGGCGAAGAAGTCGCCTGCGAAGAAGGCTCCGGCGAAGAAGGCTCCGGCGAAGAAGGCTCCGGCGAAGAAGGCTCCGGCGAAGAAGGCTCCGGCCAAGAAGTCTCCGGCCAAGAAGGCTCCGGCCAAGAAGTCTCCGGCCAAGAAGTCTCCGGCGAAGAAGGCTCCGGCGAAGAAGTCTCCGGCGAAGAAGGCTCCGGCGAAGAAGGTTCCGGCGAAGAAGGCTCCGGCGAAGAAGGCTCCCGCGAAGAAGGCTCCCGCGAAGAAGGCGCCAGCGAAGAAGGCTCCGGCGAAGAAGGCTCCGGCGAAGCAGGTACCCGCCAAGAAGGCTCCTGCCGCAAAGGCGACGTCGAAGCCTGCAGCAGCGACGACGGTGATCGACAAGACGCCGGTCAAGCCGGTCAAGCCGGTCAAGCCCAAGCCTCCCCTCAAGCCGGTGTATCAGGGCCCCAAGCCCATCGTCCCCAAGCCGGGCGTCACGGTCACGCCCTCGAAGGATTTCGACCAGAAGTTCCTCGAGGGCCAGCGATCAGCGCTGCTCGAGGAACGGGAGCAGCTCACCGGTCAGGCAACGCGCCTCGAGAACGAGGCGAACTCGCTGATCGAGGACGTCGAGATGGGTGATGTTCAGTTCGACGACGAGAGCGGCGAGGGCGACACGATGGTGGTCGAGCGCGAGCGCGATCTCGCTCTCTCCGCCCAGGCCCGGCAGATCGTCGTCGAGATCGACGATGCCATTGCGCGGATTGCCAACGGTACGTACGGCTACTCCATCTCGACGGGCCTGCCGATCCCGAAGGAGCGTCTGCGGGCGATCCCGTGGGCGACGCTCCGTGTCGACGAGAAGGCTGGCGGGATCGGCCGCCGCTGAGCGCGGTCGGTAGCACAGGCGGTACAGCAATCATGTCGAACCGGGCGGAGGACGACTCCACAGAGCCCGCAGCGGTGGAACGAGTGAGCCGTCGTCGGCTTCGTGTCGAGCCGCTGAGCCTCGGGGTTGCTGGACTCTGGATACTCCTCGACCAGATCACCAAGTCGTGGGCGGTAGCTCGACTGAGCGATGGTCGGGTTATCGACGTGGTCGGTTCGCTGCGGTTCAACCTGTCCTTCAACAGCGGGATGGCGTTCGGCCGGGGCCAGGGTCTCGGCCCGGTCATCGGCGTGGTCGCGCTGGTGGTGGTGGTCGTTCTGCTCGTTGGCCTCCGGGTAGAGGGCAGTCGTCTCGGGGTGGTCGCCGTCGGGCTCGTCGTGGGCGGTGCGGCAGGCAATGTGGTGGACCGATTGTTCCGTGGCGAGGCGTGGTTCCGCGGTGCGGTGGTCGACTTCATCGACCTGCAGTGGTGGCCGGTCTTCAATATCGCCGACATCGGGGTAACGGTGGGAGGGTTGCTGCTCGTTGTGTCCTCGGTGTGGGGTCCCCGGCGGCGCGCAGCGTGATCGTCGAGGAGATCCCCCCGGTGCTCGGTGGTGAGCGGCTCGACCGAGTCGTCTCCCTGCTGGCCGATGTGACGCGCTCGGAGGCTGCATCACTGGTGGACGGTGGCCACGTCTCGCTCGACGGGGCGGTGTCGTTGGTCGGAAAGCTGCGCGTGCAGGTCGGCCAGCGAATCGAGATCGACGAGTCGGGCGTGCCGGTGAGCGCACCACCCACTGCTGATCCCGGGGTGGAGTGCGATGTGGTGTACGACGACGCCGACGTCATCGTGGTGAACAAGGCCGTCGGACAGGTGGTGCACCCCGGCGCCGGCAACCCGGAGCGAACCCTGGTGAACGGGCTCCTTGCGAGGTACCCGGAGCTGGCCGCCGTCGGAGAGCAGCACCGGCCCGGCATCGTGCATCGCCTCGATGTGGGAACGAGCGGATTGCTCGTGGTGGCGCGTTCGCAACGGGCGTACGACGTGCTCGTGGCAGCGCTCGCACAGCGTCTCGTGGTGCGCGAGTACCTGTGTCTGGTGTGGGGACACCCCGAGGCGAATCAGGGTGTGATCGACGCCCCCATCGGCCGAGACCCGCGCGACCCCATGCGCATGGCGGTGGTGGCATCGGGCAAGCCGTCCCGCACGCGCTTTGAGGTGATCGAACGCTTCGGTCGGCCAAAGGTCGCGTTGCTGCGATGCCGCCTCGAGACGGGACGGACCCATCAGATCCGGGTACACCTCGCGGGGAGCGGGTTTCCGGTGGTGGGCGACGCAACCTACGGCGGCTCACGCAGCCAGATTCGGCTCAACCGGCCGTTCCTGCACGCCGCCCGCCTCGGATTCGATCATCCTCGTTCGGGAGAGCATCTGGCCTTCGACGCGCCGCTCCCCGCTGACCTGCAGGCCGTTCTCGATGCGCTCGAACGGGGCGACCTCGACTGACGGGGTCCGCGCCTCAGTGCGGATGATCGTGATCGAGCGAGGGCCATGGGGCCTCGCCACGCGTCGACGCCGCGATCGATGCGAGGGTGTAGGACTCCAGATGGCGTCGCATGTGCTCGCCGGCTGCCTGCCAGACAGCGAGGAGCACGCACTGTCCCTCGTGATCACAGGCCCCGTCCTGGTGCGGTTGGCCGAAGTCGCCGAGGACGATCGGGCCGTCGACCGCAGAGACGATCTCGGAGAGGCGGATCTGGTCGGCCGGCCGGGCAAGCACGTAGCCACCGCCGACACCCCGCTTGGAACGCACCAGCCCGGCGCCCTTCAGGGCGAGGAGGATCTGTTCGAGATAGGGCTGCGGTAGCCCCGTACGTTCTGCGATGTCACGGACCGAAGTCGGCCCGGCCTGATCGCCGTGGAGCGTGAGCGACAGCAGCGCTCTGCACGCATAGTCCCCCCTCGTCGACACCCGCACGTCTGCATCGTAGATGGCAGGACCGCGCTTAGGCCCTGCCCGTGCTCGGGCCACCACGACCGGGCTGGTTGTTTCCGGGGGAGCGAGGTGCTCAACTACCCCGTGGTGACCGCTCCGATCCTTCCCGACTACTCCGGGCCGAATGTCCGGGGTGTGATCCCGGGACTTCTCGGCACACGTGGGTCACTCGGGGCGAGGCCTCCGTGGTTTCCGGCGCCCATGCGCGAGGCGAGGCAGGTCGTGCTGTTCGTGGTGGACGGTCTCGGGTGGGACCAGCTCCGTGATCGTCCGCACGTTGCGCCGGTGCTCCACTCGATGACGGGTGGACCCATCACGACGGTGGCGCCGACGACGACGTCGACAGCGCTCACCTCGATCGCCACGGGGCTGACGCCCGCTGAGCACGGAATCCTCGGTTATCGGGTCGACGTCGCCGGTGAGGTCGTCAACATGTTGCGTTGGTACGGCCCGCGAGGCGATGCCCGCCAGCGGATTCCACCCCAGCGATTCCAGCCGCACCGTCCGTTCCTCGGCGAGCCGGTGCCGGTGGTGAGCCGGGTCGACCTCGAGGGGTCGGCGTTCTCCGAGGCACACCTTCGTGGAGTGCGCAACCACGGCTGGCGCGTGCCCTCCAACCTCGTGGTGGAGGTGTCGCGGTTGGTCCGTGCGGGTGAGGCCTTCGTCTACGCGTACTACGACGGCCTCGACAAGGTCGCGCACGAGTACGGGTTCGGCGAGCACTACGACGCCGAGTTGCGCAGCATCGATCGGATGGTCGCCGATGTTCTCGAGACCCTCCCTGCGGGCGCAGCACTGTGCGTTACCGCCGACCACGGACAGGTTCACGTCGGCGACGCGCTGATCCGTCCCCACCAGTCGGTGCTCGACGCCACCCGCCATCAGAGCGGCGAGGGACGGTTCCGCTGGTTCCACGGCCGTTCCGGGGCAGCGGATGGACTCCTCGAAGCGTGCGCTGCGCACGCCGATGTGGCCTGGGTGGTGAGCCGGGCGCAAGTGCTCGACGAGCATTGGTTCGGGCCGTCGATGGCCTCTGATGTGGCGCGTCGACTCGGGGACGTGGCGTTGGTGGCCCGCGAGCCGGTGAGTTTCGACGACCCGTCCGATAGCGGCCCGTTCTCGCTCGTCTGTCGTCACGGTTCGCTGACTTCGGCCGAGATGTACGTACCCTTGGTCGCGGCGGTAGGACGGTGAGGCCTCCGGGGCACGCCACCCCTACCGTGCGAGTGTGAGCACAGGGTCGAGAGCGACGTGCACCTGATGGATGTGGAGCCGATGAGCGACGAGCCGATGAACGACGAGACAATGAACGACGAGACAATGAACGGCGAGCCGGAGATTGTGCTGCTCGCCAGCCCGGGTACGCCGGGACCCGACGGCGCGCTCACCGAGACCGTGAGCGAGCCCGCCAAGGTGATGCGCGTGGGGTCGATGGTGAAGCAGTTGCTCGACGAGGTGAAGTCGGCGCCGCTCGACGACCGCAGTCGCGAGCGGCTCGCGCTCGTGTACCAGCGTTCGATCGACGAGGTCGCCGGCGCGCTGTCACCCGACCTCGCTGACGAACTGCGCTCCATGGCACTGCCGTTCGAGCCGGGGGTCGTGCCGAGCGACGCCGAACTGCGGGTGGCCCAGGCCCAACTCGTGGGCTGGCTCGAGGGGCTCTTCCACGGGATTCAGGCAACGCTGTTCGCTCAGCAGATCGCTGCTCGTCAGCAGCTCGAGCAGATGCGTTCCCAGCTCGGACCCGGTGGCATGCGGGGGATTCCCACCGATGGCGCCATGGCGCCCGGTGACTTCGTCGCCCAACCGCCCGAACGGCCCGGGACCTACCTGTAGGGGTTCGGTGCGCAGGCCGTCGGGGGAATCGAGAAATGGCCTCTGAACTGGTCGAACAGCAACCCGGGCGTCGCTCGGTGTCGGGCGGGGGCCGACTGCTAGCCTGCCGAATCACACTGTTGTAAGACGCCGTGGGTTTCGACCCCGCCCGGACCAGCCGAGGAGCCCCGTGGGGGACTCGTTCACCCACCTGCACGTACACACCGAGTACTCGATGCTCGACGGTGCGGCGCGCCTCGAGGAGTTGGTGGCCAAGGCAGTCGCCGACGGACAGCCAGCGATCGGCATCACCGACCACGGGAACATGTACGGCACCCTCGAGTTCTTCAAGGAGTGCAAGCGACAGGGGATCAAGGCTGTCATCGGTACCGAGGCCTACATGGCGCACGAGCACCGCAGCGAGCGACCGACCCGGCGCGGTCGGGTGGACGACTCCGGCGGCGACACCGACGGCGGCAAGAAGCTCTACTACCACCTCACCCTGCTCGCCGAGAACAACGTGGGGTACCGCAACCTCATCCAACTCTCGAGCCGGGCCTTCCTCGAGGGCTACTACTACAAGCCCCGGATGGACTGGGAGTTGCTGGAGAAGTACTCCGAGGGCCTCATGGCCACGACGGGCTGTCTCGGTGGCCATGTGCTCCAGAGCCTCCTCAACGGTGACGAGCGCGGCGCACTCGAGCGTGCGGCGCGACTGCAAGACATCTTCGGTCGGGACAACCTCTTCGTCGAGCTCCAGGACCATGGGCTCCCGGCCCAGCGCGAGACCAATCCCAAGCTCATCGAGATCGCTCGCCGGATCGGCGCACCGCTGATCGCCACGAACGATTCGCACTACACCCACCGCGAGGATCACGAGGCCCACGACGCCCTGCTGTGCGTACAGACCGGCGCGCTCATGAGCGATCCCAAGCGCTTCAAGTTCGAGGGTCAGGAGCACTACCTGAAGACCTCCGCCGAAATGCGCTCGCTCTTCCGCGACTACCCAGAGGCATGCGACAACACCCTGTGGGTGGCCGAACGTGCGGGTGTGGTGATCGAGGAGGGCACGGCGAGGCTCCCGCGCTTCGACGTCCCCGAGGGGTTCACCGACGACACGGAGTACCTTGCGCACCTCACCCACGAGGGGGCGAAGCAGCGCTGGGGTGATCCGGTCCCTGACTCGGCACTCGAACGGCTCGACGAGGAGCTCCGCATCATCGCGAGCATGGGGTTCTCCTCGTACTTCCTCATCGTGTGGGACCTCATTCGTCACGCACGCGAGATGGGCATCCGGGTCGGACCCGGCCGAGGCTCGGCAGCCGGCTGTGCGGTGGCGTACTGCCTGCGCATCACTGATCTCGACCCGATCAAGTACGACTTGATCTTCGAGCGCTTCCTCAACCCGAGCCGGGTCTCGATGCCCGATATCGACATGGACTTCGACTCGCGGTACCGGGAGGAGATGATCCGCTACGCCGCCGAGAAATACGGGCGAGATCACGTGGCCCAGATCATCACGTTCTCCACCATCAAGGCGCGAGCCGCAGCCCGCGACGCTGCCCGTGTGCTGGGCTATCCGTACGGCGTGGGCGACAAGATCGCCAAGGCGATGCCCCCGCTCGTGATGGGTCGCGACACGCCGCTCTACGCCTGTATCGAGCCGCACCCGAAGTTCGAGGACGGCTACAAGGCGGCGGCCGACCTGCGCGCCATGTACGAGACCGACCCCGACGTGAAGCGGGTGGTTGATGTTGCTCGCGGTCTCGAGGGACTCCGTCGTCAGGACGGCATCCACGCCGCCGCCGTGGTGATCTCGCCCGAACCGCTCACCGAATACCTGCCGATCCAGCGCAAGCCCGAGCCGGGAGCCGACCCCGAGTCGTCACCGATCGTCACCCAGTTCGAGATGCACGGGGTCGAGGATCTCGGGCTGCTGAAGATGGACTTCCTCGGGTTGCGGAACCTCGACGTCATCACCGACGCCGTCGAGATGATCCGGCGTCGTCACGACCCCGACTTCGAGGTCGACGCCGTACCGCTCGACGACCCGGCCACGTACGAATTGCTCTCGCGGGGCGACACCGTAGGGGTGTTCCAGCTGGAGTCCGCCCCGATGCGGGCGCTGATCCGCTCGATGGCCCCGAGCTCGTTCGAGGATGTCTCGGCCCTCATTGCGCTCTATCGGCCCGGGCCGATGAACGTGAACATGCACTACGACTACGCCGACCGCAAGAACGGGCGGCAGCCGGTCGAGTACTTCCACCCCGACGCCGAGGAGGTGCTCGCCGACACGTACGGCCTGATGATCTACCAGGAGAGCGTCATGCGGGTGAGCCAGAAGTTCGCCGGCTACACGCTCGCCGAGGCCGACAACCTCCGGAAGGCCTGCGGCAAGAAGATCCGTTCGATGATGGAGGAGGAGCGCGGCCGGTTCGAGGCTGGTTGCGAACGCCTCGGCTACGGCCAGCAGCTGGGACGGGAACTCTTCGACATCATCGAGAACTTCGCCGATTATGCGTTCAACAAGAGCCACAGCTACGGCTACGGGCTCATCACCTACCGGACCGCCTACCTCAAGGCGAACTATCCGGTCGAGTACATCTCCTGCCTGCTCACCTCGGTGAAGTCGAACCTCGACAAGGCGGGCGGCTACCTCGCCGACGCGCGCGCGTCGGGGATCCAGGTGCTGGTGCCCGACGTCAATCGGTCCGAACTGGATTTCGCCCCCGACCCCGATGTGGACCGCGCCATCACCTTCGGCCTTTCTGCCGTACGCAATGTGGGCGAGGCACTCGTGCGGTTGCTGCTCGCTGAGCGCGCCGAGCGCGGACCGTTCGAGTCCTTCTACGACTTCGCCGAGCGGGTCCCCGAGCAGGTGCTCAACAAGCGTGCGGTGGAGTCACTGATCAAGGCCGGGGCATTCGATTCGCTCGGCCATCCGCGCAAGGGCCTCCTCGCCGTGTTCGAACAGATCATCGATACGACGGTGTCCCGGCGAAGAGAGCGCGATCAGGGCGTGCTTTCGCTCTTCGACGAACTCGGCGACACCGACGAGCCGGTCTTCGACCAGAGGATCGC
>JAULYZ010000130.1:0-2731 GCA_032117595.1 Acidimicrobiia bacterium
TCGGCCGACCCTCGATGAGGTAACTCGCCACCGTGAACGGCGCGCCCGCAAAGGCGAGCAGCGGAACCTCGGCTGGCAGTTCGGCCGAGAGCATTGCCACCGTGCGCTGCACATAGGGAACGTGGTCGTCGGGCCGAAGCTCGGGAAGGCGGCGCAGATCGTGTTCGCTGCGAAGCGGCTGCTCGGCCACGGGACCGGTGCCGGGGGCCACGTCGATGCCGAATCCGACGGCGTGCGCAGGCACGACGATGTCGCTGAAGAGCACTGCGGCATCGACCCCGTACCGCCGTACCGGTTGCAGCGTGATCTCTGTCGAGAGCTCGGGGTTGCGAATCGCGTCGAGGATGCTGCCGGGGCCGCGAATTGCGCGGTACTCGGGCAGGCTTCGGCCGGCCTGGCGCATGAACCACACCGGAGTGTGGGCCGATGGTCGGCCGGTGGCAGCGGCGAGGAAGGGCACGTGCGGTGACATCCGCAGGGACGCTACCGGCAGGTGCGTCGGCCCCTCGTTGCCCAAGATGAGAACCGTCCCGGTAGGGTTGTCCGACCCATGACGGAGCAGCACCCTGACCTTGCTGAGGAACAGGCGTACATCGACCATGCGTACGACTGTCTCGAACAGAGCCGCACCGATGCCTGGAAGTTGCGTGACCTGACCGAGGCGACGCTCGGCGGAACCTTTCAGGCCCGCTACGAGCGTGACGTGTTCGACGAAGCGCTGATCAACCGTCTGACCAAACTCGACCTCGGCGATGCTGCGCTCGTGTTCGGACGCATCGACCGGTCCGCCGAGTCGCCGACCGAGGTCGAGAGCTTCCACATCGGTCGTCTTGCAGTGGCCGACGAACACAGTGAGCCCGTGGTCGTCGACTGGCGGGCACCGGTCGCCGAGCCGTTCTATCGCGCCACCGGACGCGAGACGATGGGGCTTCGTCGCCGTCGCCACTTCGCAGTCCAGGGTCGCACCCTGCTGGGCCTCGAGGACGAGTTGTTCGGCGAGGGACATCTCGGCCTCGGTGCCGACGATGGGCTGGGTTCCGGCTCCGGGGTGGCTCCATCGAGTCTGCGTGGGTACTCGACCCTGCTGGCGGCGCTCGAGCGGGGCCGTACGGGCCAGCTCGGCGACATTGTTGCGACCATCCAGGGCGAACAGGACGAGATCATTCGCAGCCCGCAGTCCGGGGTGCTCGTGGTGCAGGGCGGTCCGGGTACCGGTAAGACGGTCGTGGCGCTGCACCGCGCCGCGTACCTGCTGTACACGTATCGGTTCCCGCTCGAAGACCAGGGTGTGCTCGTGATTGGGCCGAACCGTGTGTTTCTGCGGTACATCGAGCGGGTGTTGCCCTCGCTCGGCGAGGCGGGGGTCGAGCAGGTGGTGCTCAACGACCTGGTCAGCGATGTCGAGTGGGCCCGATTTGGTGTCGATCCAAGCGACAGCCATCTTGCGGCCACCGTCAAGGGCGACCTGCGTATGGCCGATCTGATCGACAAGGCGGTCACCGACCGCGAGCGTCCGCTGCGTGAAGATCTGATCGTGCCGTATCGGACGGGGTTCATCCGCTTGCGTGTCGACGAAAGTGCGCGAATCGTGCGCGCCGCTCGGCGCCGGTACCGTCGCCACAACGTTGCCCGCAAATGGCTCGAGGGCGAGGTCTGGGCGGCAATGGCCGCCACCACCCGTGATGGCGAAGCCGACCCGGCAGATGTGCGTGAGCACGTCCGGTTGCTGCCAGAGGTGCGAGCAGCACTCGAGCGGATGTGGCCGGTACTCACACCGGCCCAGTTGCTGCACGACCTGTTCGGTTCGAAAGCGCTGCTCCGCCTCGCCGGCGAGCGGTTTCTCACCGAGGACGAATACCTGTCGCTCTACCGTCCCCGCTGTGGCGATGTCAACGAGGTGCGCTGGACCGACAACGACATTGCGCTGCTCGACGAAGCACGCAACTTCCTGGGGCCCCGACCGCAGCGACAGGTCGCCCAGAAAGATGACGAGGAGATTCGCACGTTCGGTCACATCGTCATCGACGAAGTGCAGGACCTCACGCCGATGCAACTCCGGATGGCATCGCGTCGCTCGCTCAACGGCTCCATGACGGTGGTCGGCGACATCGCGCAGGCAACGGGTGCGCTGGCGCCGAACGACTGGGACGATGTGCTCGCCCACCTCCCCGACAACAGGCCGTCTCGGGTGATCGGTCTGAGTGTCGGATACCGCATCCCTGACCGCATCATGGAATTGGCCAACCGGGTGATGCTGGCGGCTACACCCACCCTGCGGGCTCCGGTCAGCGTGCGCGCAGGTGACGAGCGTCCCGAGATCATCGCCGTGGGTAACGACGCCGAACTCTTCGCCAGGGTGGCTCGCGCTGCTCGCGAGATGTCTGATCAGCTGTCGAGCGGCACCGTCGCCGTTGTCGCTGACGACTCGATGGTCGAGGCGGTATCCGAGGCGCTCGACTCGGCGGGCGTTGCCCATGCTCGAGCCACGCGCAGCGGGATCATCACCGGCATCACCGTGGTGCCGGTGAGCGTGGTGAAGGGACTCGAACTCGACGGTGTGGTGGTGGTCGAGCCGGCCGCGATCGTCGAGCACGAACTGCAAGGGCTACGAGCGCTGTATGTGGCGCTCACCCGCAGCACCCGATTCCTCACGGTGGTGCACTCGCGTCCGCTGCCGCCAGCGATGGCCTGAGGCACGTCGTCAGGCCGTCTCAGGCAGTGAGGACCTCGA
>JAULYZ010000131.1:0-1577 GCA_032117595.1 Acidimicrobiia bacterium
AGCGTGTGTACGAGGTCGACGCCAATGGTCGTGTGCTGCGCATCGTGGAGGAAGTCCCGCCCACAAATGGCCAGGACATCCAGCTGTCGGTCGATCTCGCCATCCAGCAGTTCGCCGAACAGGCGCTCGATGCCCAGTTGCGCTACCGGCGCACCGTGAATGCGGTGCAGAGCGCTGCGGAGCTCAAACAGTTCGGTCGCAAGAAATACCCGGCAACGGCCGGCTCGGTGGTGGTGCAGAACTACCAGACGGGCGCGGTCATGGCGATGGCGTCGTACCCGACGTTCGACAACCGTTGGCTCGACGGCAGCATCCCGGCCGGCAAGTTCCAGCAGCTGTTCCCGGCCAACGTCCCACCGGATCAGGCCGCGCTCACGAACCGCGCGATCCAGGGTGGCTACAACGTCGGGTCCTCGTTCAAGCCCTTCACGGCCTACGCCGCGTTGCAGGCCGGGCTGCTGCCCGGCGGCAAGGACTTCAAGTGGCAGGACAACGGCACCTACAAGATCATTGCGTGCCAGCGCGACCGATCACGCGAACTCACCCAGAAGTGTGTGTTCCGAAACGCATGGAACGCTGCACTCGGTCGCCCCACGAGTTACGGCCTCATCGGTGTGTCGGAGGCACTCATCGTCTCGTCGGACACGTTCTTCTACCAAATCGGCGACGAGTTCCTCGAGCTCACCGGTGGCCAGCCGATCTTCCAGAACGAGTTGCGACAGTTCGGCTTCGGTCAGCGCACCGGCATCGACCTCCCGTTCGAGCGGTCGGGCATCCTGCCCGACCGTCAGGTGATGGCGGAACTGCGCAAGAAGAAGGTCATCAACCCCGACGAGACCTTCACGTCCGGGCAGAGCATTCTGCTCGCCGTGGGCCAGGGTGTCCTAGCGGTCTCGCCGATGCAGTTGGTGAACGCGTACGGCGCCATCGCCAACGGCGGGAGCCGGTTGCAGCCGTCGGTGCTCCACGCGATCTACGCGCCCGGAACACCTGACTCCGCCACCCCGGGCTACGCCGACATGCTCCAAGCCGAGTTGGTGCTGCAGCGCGTACCCAAGGTGGTCCAGACCCTCGACATGCGTCCCGAGTTGCGCGACCCCATCATGGAGGGACTCTCGCAGGTGGTGAAGCGGGTGAGCATCAACGGACACTCATCGACCGCAGGGCGTGTGTTCACGCGGTTCCCGCTCGACAAGGTGCCGCTCGCCGGCAAGACCGGCACTGCCCAGGGTGCAGGGAACCGTTCCGAGAATGACTCGTCGGTGTTCGTCGCCTTCAGCCAGGACCCCGACATTCCCTACGTGATCGGCGCCTACCTCGAGCGATCGGGTTACGGCGCCGTCGCGGCTGCCCCGGTGGTGAAGTGTCTGTTCTACGCCGTGTCGGGCCTCTACCCGAGGCTCGACCGTGTCCGACAGGCCGATCCGCTCGACCTCACCGCCGTGGTGCCAGCACCTCCGAAGACGCTGCCCAACGCCAACTGCCTCGACAACTACACCTACATCGTGACGGCGTCGGACCGGGGCTGACATGGCCATCAGCGAACGGATCCTCCAGCGCGGCCCCGGATTCGGTTC
>JAULYZ010000132.1:0-15694 GCA_032117595.1 Acidimicrobiia bacterium
GGTGACCCGACTCGGTGGTGCCGACACGACGAGGACCACATTGGAACTGTTGGGGACCTGCTGGCCCTTGCCCGGTGCCTGGTCGATGACGAGACCGGCTTCGACCCCGGGGGCTTCTTTCTTCTGCTCGCTGAACTTCGCCGGGTCGAATCCGAGCGCAACCAGTTTCTTGACCGCCTCGTTGTACGAGAGGTTCATGAGGTCGGGCATCTCGACGAGCTTGGTACCCGCCGCCGGGTTGTAGGTGATCACGATGCGCGAGCCCTCGTCGACGACCTCGCCGGGTGCAGGGTCCTGGTCGTAGACAGTGTCGGGCGCAACGTCCTCGCGCTCGACCGCACGGATATCGGGCAGGAGGTTGCGTTCGAGGAGTTCTTTCTGGGCATCGGCAATGGTGAAGCCGCGCACATCGGGAACCTCGAGGGTGCCGACCTGACCACCGCCCGGTTCGCGGTTGGACAGCACGTTGAACAGCACCACACCGCCGGCTGCGAGCAGCGCAAGGATGAAGGTGGCGACGATGATGACGCCCGCACCGCGCCGTTGCGCCGGCGGGTACATCGGCGGTGGCGCATAGCCCTGCTGCATGGTGGGGATCGGCGCTGGCGGGACGTTCGCACCCTGGGGGATGGGGGTGTACCGGGAGCCCGCATTGGGCGCGGGTGCAACCGGTGGAACGCCGGCGGATGTGGCCGCACCGGGGGCTGCACCGGCAGGACCCCCACCGAGGACGACGGCCGCTGCGCCGCCAGCAGCACCGCCGGCTGCAAGTGCTGCGACGGCCTTGCCGTCCTTGAAGCGCCGCAGGTCCTCGCGGAGCGCGTCGGCATCGGGATAGCGGACACCGGGATTCTTGGCGAGCAGCTTGGAGACGATCGCCTCGAACGCCGGTGGCACGTCGGGCACGAGTTCGCCGAGCGGCTGTGCTGCACTGTGCACCTGCTTGTACGCGATGGCAACAGGGTTCTCACCGGTGAACGGCGGGCGACCCGACACCATCTCGTACATGACGATGCCGAGTGAGTAGAGATCGCTGCGCGGGTCGGGCTGGGCGCCCTGTGCCTGCTCGGGCGAGAAGTAGGTGGCGGTACCCATCACCGAACCGGCCTGCGTGAGGTTCTCCTCCGCTGCGGAATTGAGCGCGCGCGCGATGCCGAAGTCGGCAACCTTCACCCGGCCGTCGTGACCGACGAGGATGTTCGCCGGCTTGACATCGCGGTGCACGACGCCGTTGCGGTGGGCGAAGGCCAGGGCCGCCGAGACCTCGATGGCCACATCGGTGGCCTGCTGGGGTGTGACGTTGCCGTTGGTGCGCAGCACATCGGCGAGCGTGCGACCCGCCACGAACTCCATCGCAATGAAGTAGGTGGAGCCGTAGCGCCCCCAGTCGTAGACACCGACGATGTTCGGGTGGTTGAGGTTTGCCGCCGACTGCGCCTCCCGACGGAAGCGCTCGACGAAGGCCGGGTCGGCGGCGTACTCGGGGAAGAGGACCTTGATCGCCACCGGCCGGTCGAGCAATTGGTCCCGCGCAAGGAACACGTCGGCCATGCCGCCGCGACCGATGCGCTGCTCGAGTTCGTAGCGCTCGTTGAGGATCGGTCGTTCGGTGGACGACATTGACTGACGAATCTACCGAGTTCAGAGGGGGCGGTTGTGTCGGGTGCCCCGCAACTCACGGGTGGGTGACGGCGTAGCCGAGGAGTCGGTTAGCGATCGGCCCGGCGAGTTTGCCGCCCGTGCCCGTCGAGATCGTGTCGTTGACGCCCTTCAGCATGACGGCGATGACCACCTGTGGACGCTGAGCGGGAGCAAAGGCAGCGATCCATGCGTGCGAACGCTGGCGTTGTCCCGAGGGGTTCAACTGGGCCGTTCCTGTCTTTGCCGCAACCTGAGCGTTGTTCGGCAACCGGAACCGGCCCTGTGCCGTGCCGTTGGGGCCGTTCACGACGCCGATCATCAACTCGACCATCGTGTTGGCCACCGTGGTGGTCATCGGGGTCTTCCAGACCTTGGGCTGGGTGGTGGTGAGCGTGTTGCCGTCACGATCGGTGGTGCGGGCCACGATGAATGGAGCCATCTCGTTGCCGCCGTTGGCGATCGTGCCGGCCACCATCGCCATCTGCAGCGGCGTGATCTGGACGTTCTCGGAGCCGAAGCCACGCTGGGCAAGGATCGGGATCTTGTCATCGAAGTCCTCGCCCGGGGCGTTCACGAAACTCGCCGCCGCGCTCGGGAGGTCGAAAGGCGGCGCCTCGTTCAGCCCGAAGTCGTCGGCCCCCTGGCTGAACCGCTCACCGCCGAGCTGGACGGCGATACGCGCAAAGGGCGTGTTGCAACTGCGCCGGAACACTTCGCGCAGATCGCCCCCGCAGGTCCGGCGGCTGTAGTTCTCGATGGGATCCTTGGTCTGCGGCGGGAGGTACTTGTTCTCGGGTGCGAAGACGGTGTCCGGGGTGACGACTCCGTACTTGAGCGCCGAGGTGGTGGTGACCATCTTGAACGTGGAGCCCGGCATGTACCGCTCTTGGTAGGCGTTGGCGAGGAGCGGCTTGCGCTTGTCCTTGAGCAATTTCTCGAGCACCGAGGTCGCCTGCTTGAGGTTGTGGTCGGCGATGAGATTCGGGTCGTAGGTGGGCCAGGAGTAGAGGGCGAGGACTGCACCGTTGCGGGGATCGAGCATCACGATCGACCCTTCCCGCTCGCCGAGTGTTCGTGCCGCGAGTTGCTGGTAATCGTGACGGATCGTGAGGATCACATCGCCGGTGTTGCCGCCCGTGCGGACGATGTCGTTGAGGTTGCGGATGGACAGGCTGCGGCCCGACAGCACGCCGTTGTACTGGCGCTCGAGCTGTGTGGCACCGTTGGCGAGCGTGAAGTACCCGGTGATGTGACCGTAGAGCTCACCCTTGGGGTACTCGCGCTGGAAACTGAAGCGGTCACCCGGCTTGGCGTCGACCGTCTGCGCGATGACCACACCGTCGGCGGTGATGATGCGGCCGCGTGGTTTGTCGAAGACCTGCTCGATCTGGCGGGTGTTGGACGGGTTGGCATTGAGTTGGTCGGTCTTCAGGAATTGCGGAATCTGCAGGGAGAGGAACAGCGCCACGTAACAGACGATGAGCCCGATCGCGAGGTGGCGGATACGGAGGTTCACGCCGATCCCTCGGCACCGCCGCTGGCGCGCGCCTCCTGCTTGCTGAGGCGGCGCTGCAGACGCCGTGCCTCCATCCGTTCGCTGAAGGTCGGTTCATCGGGGATCTCGCGGTTGCGTCGCGCCGAGGAGTCGGAGATGCGCAGCAGGAGGCCGAGCAGCGCGAAGTTGGCGACCAGGGAGGATCCTCCGTAGCTCACGAACGGCAGCGTGACACCGGTGAGGGGCAGGAGTCTGGTCACCCCTCCCATGATCACGAAGGCCTGCACACCGAGGATCGTGGTGAGGCCCGTGGCGAGCAGCTTCTCGAACGGGCGCTCAGCCCGAACTGCGATGCGCAGACCCGCGCCGATCATGAGCAGGAAGGCGATGAGGATCGCAGTGGCGCCAAAGAGTCCGAGCTCCTCGCCGATGGCAGCAAAGATGTAGTCGTTCTGCACCGCCGGGATCTTGTTCGGCGAGCCCTGACCGAGCCCGGTGCCGAAGAGACCGCCGTTGGCGAAGGCGAACCACGCCTGCACCGCCTGCCGGCCCTTGTCGCCGCCCGGGGTGGTGCCGCCGAAGCGCGACCACGGGTCGATCCAGAGATCGACGCGCGACTGCACGTTGTCGAAGACCCGCCACGCAACGACGGCACCGACGGCGAAGAGGGTTCCGCCGACGACGAGGAACGACTTGCGCTCGGTGGAGACCCAGAGGAGCACCACGAAGAGGGTGAAGAACAGCAGCGACGAGCCCAGATCCTTCTGACCGACGAGAACGACGACCGAGAAGGCCCACGTGAGCGCGAGCGGCACGATGTGACGTGGCTCGGGAAGATTGAAGGGCCCGACACGCCAGGTGCCGGCCGCGATGAGCTCCCGGTTCTCGGCGAGATAGGCGGCGAAGAAGATTGCGAGGAAGATCTTCGCGAACTCACCCGGTTGGAAGCTGAGCGGACCGACCGCGATCCAGAGCCGTGCATTGGTGCCGTTGTACGTACCGATCCCGGGGATGGCGGGTGCTACGAGCAGCAGCACACCGAGCACGAGCAGGGTCCATTTGTAACTGCGCAGGTCGGGGACACGACGAACCATCAGCATGGTGACGACGAAGAGCCCGACCCCGATGAGGATCCATGCGGCTTGGAGACCCGCAAGTCGGTTGCGTGTGTCCACGCGCACGATGAACACGTAGCCGAGTCCGTTGAGGAGTGCTGCCAGCGGGAGGAGCACCGGATCGGCGCCCGACGCGAGCAGCCGCGTGGCGAGATGCGCCCCGACGAGCAGGGCCACCACGACGACCAGGAACGGGATGATGTTGGCAGGGATGTTCGCCGTCTTGCCGAGCGACGCCAGAAGGTAGGCACCCACCGTGAGGGCGGCCGCCATCAGCACGAGGATCAGCTCGTTGTTCCGACGCCGCGTGGCGATCGGTGATGTGCTCATCAGCCCTCGGGGTTCGGTGTGTCGTCGAGGCCGGCGACGGTGGCCGTCGGGTCGTTGTCGTCGACCGGGGCACCGGTGAGGCTCGTATCAACGGTAGGGACAGAGTCGGTCGGGACGGAGTCACCGGGTTCGTCGTCGGAGTTCCCGCTCGCAAGGGCAACGATCACCACGATGATGAGGGCAACCAGCGCAGCAGCGAACCCGTAGGCGATGAACTGAGTGTTCGCCCGGACGCTGCGGCGAGAGCGCTCGGCATCGTTCACCGGCGTGGCGTCCTGGTCGCCGTGTGTCGAGCGGTTGTCGCCGTCGTAGCCGTCATCGTCGTAGCCATCGTCGTCATGAGCACCCCGCGTTGATGGGGCAAGCCCGATGAGGGTGATGTCGCGGTCGTTCTCGCCATCGTCGTGAGAGCGCTGATCGGTCGGGTCGCGCCGTGCGGCGGGCGTTTCGTCGGTGAGCTCGGAGGTGTCGAATTCCTCGAACTCGGAGAGATCGGCGCGCACCGTGGTGAAACGCCCGAGGTCGTCGTCGGTGGCCTCGTCGGCGGTGAGGCCCTCGAGCACGTCCACCACGACCACGGTGGTGTTGTCGTGGCCGCCGGCGGCGTTGGCCAGCCGGACCAGTTCCTCGGCCGCGACCTGTGGGTCGGCGGTGCCGCGCAGGACCAGTTCGATGACGTCGTCGTCGATCTCGTCGACGAGTCCGTCGCTGCACGCGAGGAAACGATCGCCAACCACGAGCGGCAGCGACCACACGTCGATACCGACACCGGGCTCGATGCCGAGCGCGCGGGTGACGATGTTGCGCTGTGGATGGTCACGAGCCTCGGCCTTCGTGATGTGGCCTGCCGCCACGAGTTCCTGCACGTAGGAGTGATCGATGCTGACCTGAGTGAGCTGTCCGTCGCGCATGCGGTACGTGCGGGAGTCGCCCACGTTGAGCACCGCAAGGCCGGGTCGGTCGTTGTCGCCGGTGACCATGACGAGTCCGGTGAGCGTGGTGCCCATGCCCCGCTTGGACGAGTCGGTGATGGAGAGGTGCAGGATCGACAGGTTGGCGTCGATCGCCGTGCGGCAGGCGTCGTCGGTGGTGAGGCTTGTCGGGAGCGAGCCCATTGCCTCCACCGCCATCGCCGAAGCGACCTCACCCGCCAGGTGACCCCCCATGCCGTCGGCAACCATGAACACCGAGTCGGTCACCACAAAGGCGTCCTCATTCATGTTGCGGACGCGTCCGACATCGGTGAAGGCACCGACTCGGACCAAGGGCGTACTCACTGCGCCTCCACGATAGTTCCGCCTATCTGAACCCGATCGCCCTTGCGGAGCGGCTTGGGAACGACCAGGCGGTCGCCATTGAGGTAGGTGCCGTTGGTGGAGCCGAGGTCCTCGAGCACGGCGTTGTTCGCCTCGTCGCGGTAGATGCGGCAGTGCAGGTTCGAGACGAAGGTGTCGTCGAGGATCTGGATGGTGCAGCCCGCCGAACGACCGACGGTGATCTCGTGGGTGATCGGGAAGGTGTCGCCGCGCCGTGCTGCCGGTTCCACGACGAAGAGCCGGCCTACGCGTCCGCGGCGGCCCCGTTGTGCGCGGCCGCCCAGCGGTGGCACCGGCGCAGGTGAGACCCCGGCGACCGGCTCGACCACGACTGCGCCGGCGATGCGGGCCGGCGAGTCGAGGAACGGGTTGTGGGCCGGGGCGGCTGAGGGGGCATTGGGCGCCTGACCGGCTTGGGGTCCGCGTCCGGATCGAACCTCGGCGGCAACCACCCAGAGCACGCGTACGAAGAAGAGGTACAGCAGCACCAAGAACGCAAGCTTCAGGATGTCGAGGATCTGGTCGGACATGCGGCGGCCGTACCTACGACGCCTCGAAGCGCAGGTGGGTGCTGCCGATGGTGATCACGTCGCCGTCGTAGAGGTAGCGGGGTTCGGTGAGGCGGATCCCGTTGAGGAGCGTGCCGTTGGTGGAGTTGAGGTCCTCCACCACGAATCCCTGCGCACTGAAGAACACATGGGCGTGGCGGCGTGACGCGTTGAGGTCGGCGAGCACGACTGCGCAGCCCGTGACCCGGCCGATCACCGCCGGTTCGCTTCCCACCGGGACGCGCTCGCCGGTGGGCAGGAGCAGATGGCCGCGTGGCCCGGGGGCGCGGACGCCGGCTGCCTCCTGGCGCGCCCATGGGTTGCCGGTGAGGTCGTCGGCAGGGTTCGGGGCGGCGTAGTCGGCGAAGGGATCGCCCCCGGTTGGGTCGAGGGGTGCCGAACTCGATCCTGCAGACCGTCCGATCGGGCGGCTCACGTCCTCGCTCATCTTCGACTTGATGGCGAAACGACCCGGCTTCATGTCGGGCCGTTCGACGAAGTCGACCGTGATCGGCCCCATGAAGTAGTAGCCCTCCTGAGCGGCGTAGTCCTGGGCGGACTCGGCGAGCTCTGCGGTGAGGGCGTCGTCGATCCCGGCGAAGTTCGCCATGTCTGTGGTGCTCAGGAAGAAGGCGAACTGGTTCGGCACGATGCGCCGACCCCGGACATCGACCGAGCGGTGCTCGTCCATCTCGCGCAGCATCCGTCGCCCGAGCTCGATGGGACGTACACCGGTCTTGAAAGCGCGTGAGAACAGTCCGTCCACAATCCGCTCCAACCCTCGTTCGAATGACTGCAAACCCACAAGTACGAGGAGCGTAGTTTCCCGTGAGTGCCCGAAGTGGTCGCTCCGCGCCGCGTTTGCCCAGCGTGGGTTGGGTGTCCCGGCACTGGCGGCTACCGTTGAGCATCCACTCGGGCGAGTGGCGGAATGGCAGACGCGCTGGCTTCAGGTGCCAGTGTTCGTAAGGACGTGCGGGTTCAAGTCCCGCCTCGCCCACAGAATCCCGGTGTTTGTCCGGGACGGGCCCATCGGTAGACCGGGGTTGTGGTCCGCCTCAGGGCCGCAGGCCGAGCCGGTAGTGCGACACGATGAACTCGCGTCCGCGGCGGTAGCCCCAGAGTTCGGCACTCACGATGAAGAACATCCGCCACCGCTGGATCCATCGGTCGAGTTCACGCCCGTAGACGGGCTTGAGCACCTGCCGGACCTCGTCCCGGTGGCGGTCGAGTTGCTCGAGCCACGCATTGAGCGTGCGTTCGTAGTGCTGGCCCGAGAGTCGCCAGTGGTCGAGCACCACGAGGTCCCGCTGCTCGTGGAGCAGTAGGTCGTCGCTGGGCATCGTCCCGCCGGCGAAGAACCACCGACCCACCCAGTCGCGCTGGTCGTCGGCGAAGCGCCATCCGGCGTTGCGGTGCGAGAACACATGGATGAAGACCTCGCCCCCTGGCGCGAGCCGGCTGGCAATCCACGAGAGCACGGCACGGTGGTTCATCACGTGCTCGAGCATCTCCACCGACACCACGCGGTCGACGCGCTCACCCTCGGCGAGCACCGTGGCCCGACCAGTGCACACGTCGGCGATGTCGGCGGTGTGCACGCGGACGTTCGTGAGGCCGCGGCGTGCAGCCTCGGCCTCGAGAGCGATGCGCTGACCGTGCGAGTTCGACAGGGCGATGACGGCCGAGTTCGGGAAGTGCTCGGCGGCCCACAGCGTGAACGAGCCCCACCCGCAACCGAGGTCGAGAATCCTGTGGCCGTCCTTGATGCCGGCTCGTTCGGCAGTGAGGGCGAGCATCGCCTCCTCGGCCGCAGCGAGATCGTCGACACCCGTCGGCCACCAACAACTCGAGTACTTGCGCCTCGGGCCGAGGACGAGGTCGAAGAACGCAGCGGGCACCTCATAATGCTGTTCGTTCGCGCGGCGCGCGAGCGCAGTGATCGGCGCGACTGCGCCCCCGGATCTCAGTTCCCGCTGGCGCTCCGACTCGGCGTCGACACCGCCGGCTCGCAGGCGACGCTGGAGGAGGGCAACCCGTGTGCGAACTGCTGCACGCAGCACCGGGTCGGGGATCCATCCACGCTCCGCAAGCTCGATCCCGATGCCCACAGGCGGAGTATGCCGGTTCGGCCACGGGCAACACCCGTCGGTACGCTGACCACTCCCGAAGGACGGTCCGGAACGGCAACGAGGCCGGGTCGTCACGGCCCCCGGGAACAGGTCGACAAGGAAGGGCTTGCGTGCGACTCGCAGTGATCGGCAGCGGCATCTCGGGCATCACCGCAGCCACGCTCCTGTCGGACCGCGGCCACGACGTCACACTCTTCGAGGCATCGGAGCGACTCGGCGGCCACACCAACACCGTGCAACTCGACCTCGAGGGCGAGACACATCAGGTCGACACCGGGTTCATCGTGCACAACCGGCGCAATTACCCCGTGTTCTGCGGTCTGCTCGACCGGTGGGGTGTCGCAACGCAGGAGAGCGAGATGAGCTTCAGCGTCTCGTGCGGACGCACCGGCCTCGAGTACGCAGGGACCGGGGCTTCCGGTCTGTTCGCCCAACGACGCAATCTCGTCCGTCCCGGATTCCTGAGGATGCTGGCCGAGATCGTCCGCTTCGGACGCATCGGGCGCCGCACCCTCGCCGAGGCCGGTTCCGCTGCGGGCAACAGCGGTCCGACGGTCGACGAGTTCCTTGCGCAACATCGCTTCGCTCCGGTGTTCGCCGATCGTTACCTGCTGCCGCTCGGCTCGGCCATCTGGTCCACCGACCCCGCCGGCTTCGGCCGCTTCCCCGCCGTTGCCCTGCTGCGTTTCCTCGACAACCACGGGCTGCTCACGCTGGTCGACCGACCGCAGTGGCGGACCGTGGTGGGTGGCTCGTGCAACTACCTGAGTGCTGCGGTGGCGAAGGAGCGTTTCACGGTGCGGACCGATGCCGCCGTTCAATCCATCCGACGTCACGACGACCATGTGGAACTCACCATCAAGGGGGCCCACGAACGCTTCGACGGTGTCGTGAGCGCGGTGCACAGCGATCAGGCCCTGGCACTACTCGCCGATCCGACTGCTGCCGAACGCGAGGTGCTCGGCGCAGTCTCGTACCGTCGCAACGAGGCGGTGCTGCACACTGACAAGAACGTGCTCCCGCGCTCGCAGCGGGCGTGGGCTGCCTGGAACTATCACCTCGGCAGCAACGACACCGGTGTGCCGACGGTGACGTACCTGATGAACCGTCTCCAGCGGCTCGACTCGAAGCACTCGATCTGTGTGACGCTCAACCGCACCGACGAGATCGATCCAGCACAGATCCATCGGGTGATCGAGTACCACCATCCGGTGTTCGACCATGCGGCACTCGCTGCACAGTTGCGCTGGGCAGAGGTGAACGGCGTCCGTCGTACGTGGTACTGCGGTGCGTGGTGGGGTTACGGCTTCCACGAGGACGGTGCGGCCAGCGGCGTGCGCGTGGCGGACTCGATCGGACGTGCACCGTGACGTCGAGCCGCGCTGACGCAGTGCCCTCGGTGCGACGTGCAGGTCAGCACGCGCTCTACGAGGGGGTGGTGTGGCACCGGCGATTCGACCCGCCGCACCGCTTCCACCAGCGCGCCACCATGGCGTGGCTCGATCTTGACGATCTCGACGGTGCGGCGGTGAGGCCGTGGAGCAGCAGGGCGTGGTGGGCGCCGGTGAGCATCCGTCGGTCCGACTTCTACGGCGATGCGTCCCAGTCCCCTGCCGATGCAGTGCGTGATCGCGTGCTGCTCGAACTCGGTGTCCGACCGGAGGGTCCGGTGTACGTGCTCGCGAACCTGCGCACCTGGGGATGGTGCTTCAACCCCATCGCCGTGTACTGGTGCCACGACCGCGACGGCAACCCCATCGCCGAGCTCGTGCTGGTCACCAACACCCCGTGGCACGAGCGGCACGCCTATGTCATCGACCGGCGTGCACACCCGGTTCCGGGGCCCGTTACCTTCGACAAGGCCATGCACGTGTCACCGTTCTTCCCGATGGACCTTGCCTATCGGTTCGAGGAATCCGCGCCGGGCGAGCAGGTGTCCCTGCGGCTCGACGTGCTTGCCGACCGCGGTGCTGGATCGATGGTGTTCTCCGGCGGTTTCGACGGCCGGCGTCGATCGTTCGATGCGGCAGGCCTGAGACGTGTGCTGTTGCGCACACCCACGCAGCGCGTGAGTGCAGGTATCCATGTGCAGGCGGCCCGCCTGTGGCGCAAGGGCGCGCGGTTCGTGGCGCATCCCGATGCGGCGAGCCGGAGGCAGCGCAGGCGGGGCGGGGAGCAGCGATGAGCGGGACCGGTACCGAAGAGACGTCGACGTCGACGACCTCGCAAGCAACAACGGGCGCCGTGACGGGTGGATCGCTGGTCGGCCCACCGGCCGCGGAGATCCGCAGCGCAAGCGCCCCTCGGGTGCGCGTCGAACGTGCCGTGGTGCGCCGCCTTGCTGCACGGGTGGAGGGGCTCACCGTCGTGGAGCACCGCGGCGGCGCGGTACCGAGGCCTGTGGCACAGGCGCAGTCGAATCCGAGCGGCCCGCACGAGATGACGGTGATGGACCATCGTGCGTATGCGGCGGCTGCCCGGTCGGGAAGCGCAGGTCTCGGCGAGGGGTACTTCCGCGGCTGGTGGCACGCCGATGATCTTGTCGGACTCCTGCGGATGCTCATCGGGGTGATGAGGCCGATCGACCGCCGCCGCGACCGTCTGCATGCGCTCACCCGGCCTCTGCTCGATCCGGTGCGGCAACTGCGTCGACCCAACCCCGACCGCGATCGTCGCAATGTCCGGGCGCACTACGACCTCGGGAACGAATTCTTCGCAGCATTCCTCGACGAGACCATGACGTATTCGTCTGCCGTGTTCGAGCACCCGACGATGTCGCTCGCCGAGGCCTCCACCGCCAAGCTCGATCGCATCTGCCGCAAGATCGGCCTCACCGATGCACATCATCTGGTCGAGATCGGCACGGGCTGGGGAAGCCTCGCCCTGCACGCAGCCGGCCGGTACGGGGCACACGTCACCACCACCACCGTGTCGGCGGCCCAGGCGGCACTCGCCCGTGAGCGGTTCGCTGCAGCGGGCCTCGCCGACCGCATCGACCTGCGCGAGGTCGACTACCGCCACCTCACCGGCACCTACGACCGACTGGTGTCGATCGAGATGATCGAGGCCGTCGACTGGCGCGAGGTTCCCGGGTACCTGCAGACGTGTGCGCGGCTGCTCCGCCCCGACGGTGTGATGGGTCTGCAGGCCATCGTGATGGCCGACCAGCGATGGGCGCGCGCCCGGATGACGGAGGACTTCATCAAGCGATGGGTCTTCCCCGGTGGCTCGCTGCCGTCGCTCACGTCGATCGCCGATGCAGTGACCCGCCGAACCGACCTTCGAATCGTCGACATCGAGGACCTCGGGTTGCACTACGCCGAGACGTTGCACCGGTGGCGCGACCAGTTGCTCGCACGCTGGGACGACCTTGCATCGCTCGGCGTCACCGAGGAGCTCGGGCGCCTGTGGGATTTCTATCTCGCCTACTGCGAAGCGGCGTTCCTGGAGCGCCACGTGAGCGTTGCCCAGATCGTGCTCGCGAAACCCCGCTGGCGTCCCGATGGAGTCGCCGTCCGTTCGCGCTGACCCGGTTCGCCGTAGCGTGTGGGCCATGTCGACCTCGTCGGAATCCACGGTGACCGCAACAGGTGTCAATCCGGAGCGTCTTGCGAACCTGCGCAAGTGGAACCTCGGTCTCACGGTGCTGCATGCGGTGCAGGCCGTGCTCATCGCTGCAATGGCAGGCAGTTTCGCCATCACCATCACCTCGAATTTCCCGGTCGGCCCTCCGGGTACCCGACTCGAGACCCCTGAGGGTCTGTTCGACCTGCGCATCGGCGCGGCTGTAGCGGTGTTCCTGGCCCTCGCCGCCATCGACCACCTGTTGACAGCAACGGTGTTGCGGTCCACCTATGAGGCCGACCTGTACCGGGGCATCAACCGCTTCCGCTGGGTGGAGTACTCGGTGAGCGCCACGCTCATGGTGGTCCTCATCGGTTCGTACAGCGGCATCACCGACATCACTGCGGTGATCGCAGTGGCCGGGGCGAACGTGGCGATGATCCTGTTCGGTTGGCTGCAGGAGAAGATGAACCCGCCCGGGCGCACGCGCACCACGATGCTCCCGTTCTGGTTCGGCACGCTCGCCGGCATGGCACCGTGGGCGGCGGTGTGGGTGAACGTCATCGGCGCCGACACCGTGCCGGGCTTCGTGTTCGGCATCGTGGTGGCCGAGCAGGTGTTCTTCTTCAGCTTCGCCCTGAACCAGTGGCTCCAGTACCGGGGTGTGGGCAAGTGGACGAACTACGTCTACGGCGAGAAGGTGTACCTCGTGCTGAGCCTTGCTGCGAAGAGCGTGCTGGCCTGGCAGATCTACGGCGGTTCGCTCGCCAACTGAGCCGGGGTCTCGGCCGGGGCCGCGGCCCCGGAACGGTACGTTCATCACTCGTCGTGAGGTCCACACTACGCATAGCGTTGTTGATGCTCCCCTGAGTGAAGGATCTCCGCATGTATCCCCGACGTTCGAAGCACTGGAAAAGCGCCACCGTGGCGCTGATCGCCGTGGCGGTGCCCACCGCACTCGTCCTCGGATCCACCTCGGCCACCGCGTCGTCGGCCGAGGGTGCCGTCGCCGCCAAGACAGCCGACCGCCCGGGTCAGGGGAAGTGGTCGGGAGAGGCAGCCATCTCCCGCCTCGGCGACCGACTCGGCACCGTCGCTGCCGTGCACGGGATGTCGGACCAGGAACTGCGCAAGCACCTGCGCGAGGACAAGTACCTCCGCCTCGACGACAACGATCGACTCCTCTACGCCGACCCCGCCCCCACGGGAGCCGTGTCGGCGTCGAACGAGCCCACACCGATGGACCCCACCATCGCCCCGGCCAGCGCGTTCTTGCTCTCGAGCCGTCCGGGTGCTGCCCGCACGGTGTATCTCGACTTCGACGGCCACACGCTCACCGGCACGGCGTGGAACAACTCGATGGGCGGCAGTTGCTACGCAGAGCCCTTCGATACCGACGGCGCCCCTGACACGTTCTCGGATGCCGAGCGCAACATCGTGATCAGTGTGTGGCGGCGTGTTGCCGAGGACTACGCGCCCTTCGATGCGAACGTCACCACGGTGGATCCCGGTTACGCAGCGATCAACCGTGCCTCGTCGAGCGACACGGTGTTCGGCACCCGGGTGCTCATCACCAAGTCGAGCGCAGCGTGCCCCAACGGTCAGACCGTGTACGCCGCGGCGTGCGGGAGCGGCTGCGGCGGCGTTGCGTACGTGGGTGTCTTCGACAGCACCGGCAGCACGCACGACTACTACCAGCCGGCATTTGTGTTCCAGAACGGAGTCGGGTCGAACGGCAAGTACATCGCCGAGGCAGCATCGCACGAGGCCGGCCACAACATCGGGCTGTCGCACGACGGCACCGCCACCGCTGGCTACTACACCGGCCACGGCAGCTGGGCGCCCATCATGGGGGTCGGCTACTCGAAGGCGATTACCCAGTGGAGCAAGGGCGAGTACGCCGGCGCCAGCCAGTTCCAGGACGACTTCGTGGTGGCCGGCAGCAACGGTCTGCCGCTGCGTTCCGACGATCACGGCAACAGCGCCGCGACCGCCACGCCGATCGCCAGCAACAGCACGATCGCCGGCGTGATCCACGCAGCGAGCGATGTCGACGCCTTCACCGTGACCGCCGGTGCGGGTCAGGCGACCTTCACCGTGTCGACCACTCCCGTGAGCCCGAACCTCGACGTCAAGCTCGACGTGCGCGCCGCCGACGGCACGCTCGTTGCCTCGATCAATCCGGCCTCGGGATCCTCGAACTACGACGCACCGTTCGGCCTCGCGGCGAGCACGACGCTCTCGCTCGCAGCCGGTACCTACACCCTGTTCGTGGACGGCGTGGCGTTCGGCGACCCGCTGAGCACCGGTTACTCCGACTACGGCAGCCTCGGCAACTACCGCATCTCGGCGACCGTTGCCCCCACCTCGGGACAGCCCCCGACGGCGCTGGTGAGCGCCTCGGTCACCTCGGGTGTCGCGCCGGTTGCGGTCAGCTTCACCGGGTCGAACTCGTTCGATCCGGATGGCGGAGCCCTTACCTATGCATGGAGCTTCGGCGACGGTGTGGGCACCTCGTCGGCGGCGAATCCGTCGTACTCCTACAGCACGCCCGGCACCTACGTTGCAGTGCTGACGGTGACCGATGGGTCGGGCCTGAGCACCAGCGCGCAGGTGACCATCACGGTGTCGGCACCACTGCGCCAGATCGACGTGTCCTCGGTGAGCCTCACCGGAACCCGGAACGCGTCGACCTCGCGCACGAGCGCCACCGGCACGGTGGTGGTGCGCGACGGCAGCGGTGTGACGGTGTCGGGAGCGTCGGTCACGGTGGAGTGGTACATCGGCACCCGCCTCTACTCCACGCGAACCGGGAGCACCTCGTCCTCGGGCGTGGCGACCTTGGGTTTCAGCAACGTGAAGATCGCCCGTGGCGTCACGGTGCGGCTGTGCGTCACGAAGGTGTCGCTTGCGGGCGGCACGTGGAACAACTCGCTCTTCACGGCCGGGACGAACAACTGCGCCTCCTGGATCACGCCGTAGCCGGGTGAGGGGCGGGGCCCCGCCCCGCCGCCTCCTGTCGCACGGGCGGTGCCCACCTGCCGGTCGACACGCTGTATCGAGACCCCATGTCACACCTTCGGACCCTTCGTCCGTACAACATGGGGTACCGGGAGGGTCCCGGTCGGCACAGGAGATCTCGATGCGCATCCTGCACACCAGCGACTGGCACCTCGGCGTCTCGTTCGGCACCGTCTCGCTCCTCGACGACCAAGCCGTGTTCGTCGACTGGCTGGTCGAGGTCGTCCGCAGCGAGCGGATCGACCTCGTCGTGGTGGCCGGCGACCTGTTCGACCGCGCCATCGCCCCGAAGGAGGCCGTTGCGCTGTTCCGCGAGACCCTCGGCCGACTCCGCGCCACCGGCGCACCGGTGGCTGCCATCACCGGCAACCACGACGGTGCCGACCGTGTGGCCAACTACGGC
Organism: Acidimicrobiia bacterium; assembly: GCA_032117595.1. Classification (GTDB taxonomy): domain Bacteria; phylum Actinomycetota; class Acidimicrobiia; order Acidimicrobiales; family Ilumatobacteraceae; genus WLJO01. Next base: position 15,566 of record JAULYZ010000132.1, read on the forward strand.
GGCCTGCTCGACGGCAGCGGTGTGTTCATCCGCGGTGGCTATCCCAGCGATGGAGAGGTGATCACCGTCGAGGCTGCCGATGGCCCGCTCGACCTCGTGCTGTTGCCGTACCTCGACCCGCAGGCCTCG
>JAULYZ010000133.1:0-6239 GCA_032117595.1 Acidimicrobiia bacterium
ACCACGAAGGTCCCCATCGATCCCTCACCCGTGTCGATCCCGATCTCGCGCTCGATCATGCGCGGGCACCGTAGTCCCGGGATGCATCCCGGGACGTTTGTCCCGCTGGCTGGGTCCGGCCCGCCCGGGGCCCCGGACCACGACGTAACGTGTGCTCATGCTCGGCGGCAGCACCACCACGCCACGCGGCAGTGGCGGTCGGCCGCCGTGCGATGGGCGCCGTCGACGCAGTGCGGTCGGGTTGGTGCTGATCACCGCCGCCGCAGCGGTGATCACCGGAGTCGGCCCAGACCGGGCTGCTGCCGAAGCTGTCGCAACGGCACCCGCGCAGACGGACAGCTTGGCGAATGCGTCGACGACCGGCTCCGCTACCGACCCCTCGGCCGACTCGATGAGCACATCGGCCCCCGGCCTGATCGTCACACTCGACGACACCAGCACGCGTGCCACCGCCGTGGCGCTTGCGGCCGCCGAGCGGGCCGGCATCGAGGTGGACCGTGCACGCCGCCTCGACGACGGAACCTTTGTGCTCGATCTCGACACCACGCTCTCGGGCCAGGGCCTGACCGATGCGCTCGAGTCGCTCGGCGACGAACCCGGAATCGCCTCGGTGACGATCGACCGGCGCCTCCAGCGCGCCGTCACCCCGAACGATCCCGACTACAACACGTATCAGTGGGCCCTCAAGGGTTCGCCGCCCGCCACGCCGAACTACAGCGCGAATGTCGCACCCGCGTGGGACATCACGACCGGTTCGTCGTCGGTGGTGGTCGCGGTGCTCGACACCGGCTACACCGACCACCCCGATCTCGACCCTGCGCGACTCGTTCCCGGCTACGACTTCATCTCGGACTCGGACACGGCCAACGATGGCGACGGCCGCGACAACGACCCCCACGACCCCGGTGACTGGATCACCTACACCGAGAGCAATACCTTCGACGGACCCTTCGAGGACTGCTTCGTCGAGAACAGCTCCTGGCACGGCACGCACCTCGTGGGGATCATCGCCGCAACAGCGAACAACTCGATTGGCGTCGCCGGTATCGACTGGGGCGCGCGCATCCTGCCGGTCCGTGTACTCGGCAAGTGCGGCGGCCAGATGAGCGACATCATCGATGCGATCCGCTGGTCCGCCGGTCTCGCCGTGAGCGGCGTGCCGAACAACCCGAACCCTGCACACGTCATCAATCTGAGCCTCGGCGGCTCGAGCGCGGTCTGCAGCTCGCCCCTGCAGAGCGCTATCAATGACGCCATCGCCGCAGGTGCAGTCATCGTCACGGCGGCGGGGAACAGCGGGACCAACGCAGCGAACAACGAGCCGGGCAACTGTGCCGGCGTCATCAACGTCACGAGCAGCCGTCACGATGGCTTCCGCGCGTCGTACGGCAACTACGGAAACACCGTCACGCTCGCTGCACCGGGCGGCAGCGGGACATGCAGCACCGGCATTCGCTCGCTCTTCAACGCCGGCACCCAGGGTCCCGCCTCGGCGACGTACCGCTGCCAGCAGGGCACGAGCATGGCAGCACCCTTCGTCTCGGCCGCCGTGTCGCTCATGCGTTCGGTCGGCCCGTCGCTCACTCCCGCGCAGATCCGCACGCTGCTCGTCGACAACGTGCGTGCGTTCCCCAGCCCCTCGTGGAACAACTGCGTCTCCGATGGATGCGGCGCGGGGATCCTCGATGTCCACGCATCGGTCGTCGCCGCGGGCTCGTTCGTCACTCCCGACCCGCCGAGCGACCTCGTTGCGCTCACGTCGCCGAACGTCGTGACCCTGTCGTGGACTGCCCCGCCCGATCCCAGCGGCTACCCGGTGATCGACTTCGTGGTGCAGCGCTCTTCGAACGGTGGCGTGTCGTGGACCACGGTTGCAGACAGTGTCTCGACGGTTCCGTCGCTCGCCGTCGGCGGACTGCGCAATGGCGTCACCTACCGGTTCCGCATCGCCGCGCTCAATGCGATCGGGCGCAGTGGGTGGTCGACGAGCATCAGTGCGCGCCCGGCGGCAAAGCCCGACGCCCCGCGGTATCCGCGGGCAACGCCGATCAATGGGGGCGTCCGTCTCTCGTGGACCCGGCCCTATTCATCGGGCGGTGCACCGGTCACCGACTATGTGATCCAACAATCCACCGACGGTCTGCTCTGGGACGAGGTCGATGACGGCGTCTCCACGGCGTTTGCGTACACGGTCACCGGACTCACCAACGGGGTGCGCTACCGGTTCCGGGTAGCAGCAGTGAACACCTCGGGACCCGGGAACTGGTCGCCGGTGCGTGCGGCGACACCACGAACGGTTCCCGGTGCACCGACCTCGATGGCCGCGAACGCAGGCAACCGCCGGGCAACACTCGCCTGGGTGGCACCGGGCGACAACGGGGGCGCAGCCCTGCAGCGCTACGTGCTCCAACGCTCCACCGACGGCATCACGTGGAGCACGCTCTACACCGGAACATCACTCGCCACGGGGTACACGGCACGTTGGCTCACCAACGGTCGCACGTACCGCTTCCGAGTCGCTGCGGTCAACGTCGCCGGACGCGGACCCTGGACCGACATCGTTTCCGTCCGGCCGCGCACCACGCCGGGAGTTCCGCGCAATCCCGTGCTGGTGCCGGGCGACAGCACCATGACCATCCGCTGGGAGGCGCCCACGTCCACGGGAGGAGCGCCGATTACCGGTTACCGGATCTCGTCGTCGACCGACGGTGTGGTCTGGACCGTGCTCGACACGGTCGACGGCGCACTGCGTGAGTACACCGCAACTGGCCTCACGAACGGTGTGACGGTGCGCTTGCGCGTGGCCGCCGTGAACGAGGCCGGAGCAGGACCGAACACCGCCGCCCGGTCTGCGGCGCCCATCGCCCCGGCGCCGTAATCAACGCAGCCGAGGAGGCGACTCAGGTGCCGGTCCACTCCGGTGCGCGCTTCTCGGCAAAGGCCTTCGGGCCTTCCTTCGCATCGTTCGACGAGAACACCGACCCCTGCAACGGGCCCTGGATCTTCCAGAACTCGTCCTCGGTCACGCCCTGCGTCGCACGGATCAGTTGCTTCGACGCTGCCACGCCAAGGGGGGCGTTCCTCGCCACGCGCTGAGCGAGCTCGAGCGCGACCTCCACGGCAGTACCGGGCTCGGCGAGCCGCGACACGAGACCGAGCGAGGCCGCTTCCTCGGCGCGGATCGGGTCACCGGTAATGGCCATCTCCATCGCGCGCCCGTAGCCCACTCGGCTCGGCAGACGCAGCAGACCGCCACCGGCAGCGAACAGACCGACGTTCACCTCGGGGATGCCGAGCTTCACTCCCTTTGCCGCGACGAGCAGGTCGCAGGTGAGCGCCAACTCGAGGCCGCCTGCAAGGGCGAAGCCCTCGATGGCGCCGATCAACGGCTTCTTCGACCCGTTCTGGATGAAGGTCATCATCGGCCCGATGTCCTCGCCGCGCGAGAACGCCTTGAGGTCCATGCCCGCCGAGAAACCCTTGCCGGCCCCGGTGAGCACCCCCGCGGTGAGGCCGGGATCGCTGTCGAGGCGCTGCACCGCAGCCCACAAGCCCGACGACAGCGCGCCGTTGATGGCATTCATTGCCTCAGGACGGTTCAGCGTGATCAGGAGCACGCGCCCCCGCTGCTCGGTCAGGACGGCCTCGTTCTCGCTCACGGCGTTCTCCTCGTGCTTGCAGGGCGTCGGGCCCCGGGGTCGCGGCCGAACGCTAGCGTGCGTCCATGCGAGCCGTTGTTCTCCAGGGCCACCGATCGGTGTCGGTCGAAAAGGTTCCCGACCCCTCTATCACCTCGCCCGATTCGGCGGTGATCGCCGTGGAGCGAACGGCGATCTGCGGGAGCGATCTGCACCTCTACCACGGCGACATCGGCATTGCCGGAATCCGCCTCGGGCACGAGTTCGTCGGCACCGTGCTCGAGACCGGCAGCGACGTGCACCGCATCTCACGCGGCGACCGCGTCCTCGTCTCGGGGGTCATCGGGTGTGGCCGGTGCGCGTCGTGCCTCGCACGCGACCCGGTCACGTGCTCGGGCGGCGGGCCACGTGTGTTCGGCGTGGGCCCCGACCTTCATGGCGGTCAGGCAGAGATGGTGACTGTCCCCGGGGCGGACGCCTTTGCCATGGTGATCCCCGACGCAGTCTCCACGGAACAGTCGGTGCTCCTCACCGACATCCTGCCCACGGGTTACCTCGGCGCGCTGCGCGCCGACATCACGCCGGGCTCGACCGTGGTCGTCCTCGGGCTCGGCCCGGTCGGGGTGTTCGCCCTCCAGTGCGCGGCCCTCTTCGGGCCCGCCCGCATCCTGGCCGTCGACCGTGTTCCCGAACGACTGCGCCGTGCGGCCGAGCTCGGAGCGGAGCCGATCGATGCATCGAACGGCGACACCGTCGCGCAAGTCCTCGAGGCCACCAAGGGGCGCGGTGCCACATCGGTCATCGAGGCCGTCGGTGTCGACGCCACGGTGTCCGATGCGCTCCTGTGCGCGGCGCCGGGCGGCACCGTGTCGGTGATCGGCGTCAGCACCAACATGGCCTTCCCGTATCCGATGCCACTCGCCCTCATGCGACGACTCACCTTCCGGGTGACCCTTGCGTCGATCCCCAGCACCTGGGACGCGTTGATCCCACTCATCGCAACGGGTCGACTTCATCCCGAGCAGGTGTTCACGCATCGCGTGGGGCTCTCGCAGGCCGCCGCCGCCTATCGAATGTTCGACGAGCGGACGGACGGCGTGCTCAAGGTGCTGCTCGACCCGACCGCCTGAACTCGGGCGGGCGCAGTCCACGGTCCTCGTTCCAGCGCCGGAGGATGCCGCAGCCCTGCGCATACGAGAGGTCGTAGCAACGGCGCGCCCGCTCGAGGTCGAACAAGTTGTTGGGCAGCCGCGCCAGTGCGGCAATCGCCCGGTTCGGGCGGATGAGCCAGAAGTCGCCGTCGGGGTTCGAACGCTTCCATGCGCGAACCTCGGAGTTCAGCGAACGCTCCGCGAGCAGGCCCGCAGGACCGAACATCGGTCCGGCGATGGGGGCCAGCACCAAGAGGTTCTGGGCGGCGTCGGCACGGTCGACCGACACCATCGAACGCACGCCGCCATCGACGTAGAGGGTGCCACCGACGCGGTGCGGGGACAGCAGACCCGGCACCGCCGACGATGCCGCAATGAGGTCCGCTGCGGGGAAGTCGGCACCCGACAGCGCAACGCGCCGCAGGCGTGGGAGCGAGCACACCGATACCCGCATCGTCGGCACCCGTTGCTCGCCGAACACCTCGGCAGCAACCGAGCGAAGTCGCCCCGGGCGCAGGTCGGGAAAGCGCGGGACGATCGGGGCCACCACCTCGACGGCGTCGTCCCAACGGATGCCGAGGCCCACCGCCGTGGCAGCCCAGGCACCGGCCGACGTTCCGATCGAGGGAGCGCCCGACAGATCGACCCCGCCGTCGGCGAGGGCCTCGGCAACGCCGAGCAGGTAGGCGATCCCGAACAGGCCACCGCCACCGAAACACACGGCCAGGGGCCGACTGGACTCCATCTCGGTAACCATTGTTGTGCCAATCAGGGGGGTGCGGGGCGATGCCCCGCAGCACCGGATGCCCGGTGACCTGCCGGACCGTTTGGGGCAGCCGCTCAACGAGGTTTTCTCAAGTAAGAGTCAGGTAAGACCCTACCGAGACCACGGAATGTCGACATTGCGTGGCCCCTTGTCACGCAAGGTAGCGGTCACTAGCCTGCCGACATGGACATCGCCGATCTGCCCTCCGGCTCGATCATCCGTGGCAACACCGTTGACGCCACCGTCACCCGCGAGCGTCGACGCCGGCGGCGGGTCCGCCGGCTGTTGCTCGTGCTGCTCGCTGCACTGATGTGGGTCTGGTATCGCACCTACACGCACAACCCGATCCGCCTCGGCCTTCCCGATGCGGTGCGCGAGTCGCCCGAGATCTGGATCTCGGTGGGTCTCATGTTGTTCCTCTGCCTCATCATTGGCATTCCGTTCCTCACCGCAGGCCGCTCACCGCACACCCTGCTGCGCCCGTCGGACTCGAACGTGCGCCTCGTCGACGTGGTGGGTGCGTCGTCCACCAAGCGCGAGGCCGTCGAGACACTCAACTTGTTCCTCGCTCACCAAACCTTCGCCGATGAGCTCGGGGGTTCACCGAGACGCGGCGTGCTGTTCGAGGGGCCCCCGGGAACCGGCAAGACCTACCTCGCAAAGGCAATGGCCGCCGAGGCCGGT
>JAULYZ010000134.1:0-2093 GCA_032117595.1 Acidimicrobiia bacterium
AAGAGCGCCGGCCAGCGGGATGAGGGGGAGATCGTCGGGATCGCGCTTCCCGGTGATCACCGGGCGGACCGCAAGCGGGTAGAGCGCGTCTTTCATCAGCCACTCGAGCGTCGGGTTCTTCTCCTCGACCACGAGGATCTCGCTGAGGCCGACGGCAAATTCGCGCACGATGGCCGGATCGAGCGGGATCGGCATCGAGAGCTTCAGGATGCGTATACCGGCGTCGCTCAAACGCTCTGGCGTGTCGAGACCGAGCAGCCGGAGCGCCTCGAGCGTCTCGTGATACGTGTGCCCGGAGGCGGCAATGCCGATCCAGTCGGAGTCCGAGCGGACACTGATCGTATTGAGGTGGTTGACGACGCCGTACTTCTGGGCCAGCGGGAGGCGAACCTCGAGGAACTCCCGCTCGATCTCGAGCGTGTACGGCGTCACGAGGCGCCCGTCCGGATGCGGGACGAAGGGTCGACCACCGAGATCGAAGTCGGGGACGTGCGGCACGATGCGATCGGGATGGAGATCGACGGTCCCCGTACCGTCGGCAACCGCCGCAACGACCTTCACTGCCGCCCACAAGCCCGAGACCCTCGACACCGCAATGGCGTGACGTCCGAGGTCAAGTGCCTCCTGCACGTCGCCGGGGTACAGCAGTGGAAGGTGCAGATCGACGATGTTCGAGTCCGATGAGCTGGGCAGCGTGGACGACTTAGCAGCAGGATCGTCCCCGACCAGAGCGATCGCACCACCTCGCGGCGACACCCCGGCAAACACACCATGACGCATTGCGTCACTCGCACGGTCGAGACCCGGAGCCTTTCCGTACCACACACCGATCACCCCGTCGTACTTGCAGCCATCCACGGTGGTGGCGAGCTGCGAACCCATCACCGAGGTTGCAGCGAGCTCCTCGTTGAGGGCCGGCCGGAACACGAGGTCGAGCCCGTCCGCAGCGGCCGCAGCCGCAGCGGCAGCAACGTCGCCGTCGAAGCCCGCGAGCGGCGAACCGGGATAGCCGGACACGAACGCCGCGGTGCGCCAGCCGTGGCGCCGGTCTACTCGCAGTTGCTCGAGAACGAGTCTTGCCAGGGCCTGAGAACCCGACATGAATACCCGACCGTCGTCCATCGTGTATCGGTCATCGATCCGATACTTGCGGCTCCCTACTGCTCCAGACATCATGAGCAGTCTCCCACGCCAACGCCGAGGAGGTTCGTACCAGTAGCGTTGAATCAGGTTTGCATGAACGTGACTCTCGTCGTTGCAGGATCGGAAACGTGCGACATGGTGTCGCGGTGCATGCGCGCCGTGAGCAACTCGCTCTCCGATCACCGGGTCGACCTCGTCGATCTGGACGCCGACGGCTTCGAACCGTTCATGACGTCTGAGGAACGAACCGCTTACTTCACCGAGATTCCGGTGCGCGATCCGCTCGTGAGCCGGTACGGGGAAATGGTGAACCGCGCCGATGCCCTCGTCTTCGTCTACCACAGCACGTGGTGTGGACTTCCGGCGCTCACCAAGGGGTGGCTCGAGAAGGTGATGGTCCCGGGAGTCGCCTTCGGTTTCGACGAGAACGGCACGATCGAACCGCGTCTGCGCCATGTTCGCCGGATCGCCGGAGTGGTCACCTACGACGAGGGGCGCGCCGAGCTGCTCCGCTCCACCGACGGCGGCCGACGCACGCTGCTCCGAGCGCTGCGCGCGTCCACAGGTCTGCGTACCCGAACTTCCTGGGACGCACTCACGCGACTCGGGACCACGTCGGAGGAACGACGCAGCGCATTCCTCGAACAGGTCGAGCGGCGGTTCCTCCGGTGGTGAACGCCCTCGTGGTTCACTGCCATCCCTGCGCCGACAGCCTCGGAGCCGCGGCGCGCGATGCCGTGCTCGACGGGCTCCGTGCGGGCGGCGGCACGGCCCAACTGATCGACCTGTACGCGAGCGGCTTCAGCGCCCGGGCCGACGACGCGGTGGTGCGACAGCACATCTCGATGCTGCGCTCCTGCGAGTTGCTGATCCTCGTCTACCCCACGTGGTGGGCTGCACAGCCGGCAATGCTGCGCTCGTGGTTCGAGCAGGGATGGTTGCGCCACTCG